>CAYTMW010000043.1:0-20304 GCA_964439025.1 uncultured Gemmatimonas sp.
CGCACGATATTGGAGACGCTTCTCCCGCCGCGCGCGGTGAAGCTCCGCTCCTCGAACGGCAGGAGAATCGGAGAGTGGTCGTCCCGCGCACCCAGATAGGCGATCGAGCTGCGGCCGGTGCGCTGCACCAGCTTCACCGCGGCGAGCGGGTCGTTGATGTTGCGGGTGTAGACAATGCTGAGGTTGGTGCCGAAGAGATCGCCGCCCTCCTGGAAGAACGGCCGCCGCTCGGGAAGGGAGAGCGCGAAGGTGGTGTTCACATCCACCTGGGACGCATCGGACTCCACCTGGCTGAAATCGGGATTGACCGTGGCTTCGGCGGTCAGACCAGACTTGAACGAGTACTTCGCGGTGAGCGAGAGATTGCCGTCCACCTTGCCGTTCCGGAAGCCCGAGGCCGGATCATCGGAGCCGTCGAGGGCACTCGACTGAGTGGCCACCGCCGCCGGAATCAGCTCGAGCGCACCGCCGGGCTTGATGCCCTCGATCCCGGTCAGAGTTCCGTACTGGCACAAATCACAGGGATCGCCCCGCCGGGTGGCCGCCCAGGTGATCTCCTGCTCGCTGCTCCTCGGCCGGTTCCTCCAGAAGGTCGCTCGCCACGTCTGCACCGGCCGGTCGGGAAAGCGCAGGCTCGCGAACGGGATCGCCATCTCGACGACGTAGCCGTCCGCCGTCAGCTTGCCGTCCGACTTGTAGATGATGTCGAAGCGGGAGTCCTCACCCCGGTTCGTGGTGAAGCGGAGATCGCCCTGGATGCCTTTCGGATTTGCGAAGAGGAAGTAGGCCCACGATGCGTCGCCATAGGTGTCGAGCAGGATCCCGGCATAATCGTCCTGGTCGATCACGTCGCGGTCGGTGAGCGACGAACGGATCGTGCGGGGATCGTCCCTCGCAATGATCGCGACGTAGAGGTAGTCGGTGTCGTAGGTCACCCACGCCTCGGTGTCCACCACGGGCTGGGCGCGCTCCCGCGGGCTGATCTCGGTGAAATTGTGCGCCCGGGCGGCGCCGGCCCAGCCGGCATCGTCGAGAGCGCCGTCGATCACGATCCGGCCGGGCGCCCGGGCCACCGCGAGCGCGGGCTTTTCGTTGGGTTGGAAGCCGTCCTGTGCCTCGAGGGCGGTTCCCCCCGAAAGGGCGAGGAGGACGGAAAGGACAAAAAGCCGGGACGCTCGCATCGCGGGCGGGCCTCAGGGGTTGGAAGTGAACTCAAAGTTACTTGTTTAGGCCTCATCATTGACCCGCGCCATACAACGCTTTTTGGAGATCTTGCGTCTTAACCTAAGAACCTTAGGTTATGTGGTCTCCTTCGACCGGAGCGCCCATGGCGTCGCCCGATCTCAACCTGCTTCGCGGCACCCTCAATCTCCTGCTCCTCAAAGCGCTGGGCTGGGGGCCGATGCACGGACTTGGTGTGGTCCGCTGGATCGAGCATACCACCCAACAGCGACTGCAGATCGAGGAGGGCGCGCTCTATCCCGCGCTGCACCGGCTGGAGGAGCGCGGATGGCTTGAGGCGGAGTGGGGATATACGGACAAGGGACGGCGGGCCAAGTACTACCAGCTCACCGTCCTGGGACGCCGGCAGCTCGGCGCCGAGCTGAGCAAATGGACCCGGTACAGCGAGGCGGTGCGACTGGTAATCACGGCGGAGGGGACGCGATGACCGACCGATGGGCAGGCTTGCGCCGGATATTCCGGCTGCCGCTGGGACGCCGGAGTGTGAAACGGGAGGTGTCCGACGAGCTACGCTTTCATCTGGAGGAGCGCATCGACGAGATGATGGCCGCCGGGCTCTCCCGGGAGGAGGCGGAGCGCAACGCGCGGGCACGCTTCGGCGATCTGCCGGCCATCGGCGCCATGGTGGAGCAGATCGACCGGCGGATGGTGCGGAAACGAACTATGGGGGACTCGCTCGAGGCGCTCGCGCGCGATGTGCGGTTCGGCCTGCGCGCGCTCCGCAAGAGTCCCGGGTTCACCCTGGTGGCGGTACTCACGCTGGCACTCGGCATCGGGGCCAATACGGCCATCTTCAGCGCGGTGAACGGCGTACTGCTCAGACCGCTCGCCGTACCGTATCTTGACCGGCTCGTCGTCATTCAGCAGAACATGCCCGGCCTCAAGCTCATGGGCGGCCAGCTCACGCCAGGGCAGGCGGAGGAGATCGCGAAGACCGAGCTGCTCGACGTGTTTGCGGGGATTTCCGGCTCCAGCTTCAACCTCACCGGCTCCGGCGAGCCAGAGCGGGTCAACGCAGTCCGGACAATGGGGAGATTCTTCGATCTCTTCTCTCTCTCTCCCGCTGTCGGCCGGTTCTATCGGGCGGAGGATTCCCAGAACGGCAATACCAAGGTGGCTGTGCTCAGCAACGGATTCTGGCGCAGCTGGGCAGGTGGAGACCCTGCGGTGGTGGGACGATCGATCGAGCTGAACGGCGAATCCTATCAGGTGATCGGTGTCCTTCCGGCCGGCTTCCGCTACCGGCAGAGCGCCCAGGTCTTTGTCCCGCTCGAGATCACCGCCCGGATGCGTACGCAGGGCCCGTGGATGATCACCGCCATCGGGCGGCTCAAGGCCGGCATCTCGCCCGACCAATTCGGCGCCCGGCTTACCGGCATCACCGCCGAATGGCAAGCTGACCCGGTCAGAGCCGCTCCGCCGGAGATGCATTTCTCACTCTCCGGAAAATCGCTGGTGGATATGCAGGCCGGAGAGCTCAAGCCCGTGCTTCTGTTGCTGACGGTGGCCGTGTCCCTGGTGCTGCTGATTGCCTGCGCCAACGTGGCGAACCTGCAAATGGTCCGGGCCGCCGGGCGCGCGCGGGAGCTCGCCGTCCGCGCCGCGATGGGTTCGGGACGATGGCCCATCATGCGGCAGCTCATCGTCGAGAACGCGCTGCTCGCCCTGACGGGAGGCGCCCTCGGACTCGGACTTGGTTTCCTGGCGATTCGGTCGCTCCGCGGTATTGACGCGATCCAATTTCCGGCGCTCAAAGATTTGGATCTCGATCCGCCGGTGCTCGCGTTTACCGCGGCCGTCACCATGTTCGCGGTGCTGATCTTTGGAATCGCGTCTACGCTCCGGGCGGCGAAAACGGACGTGCACGGCGTGCTTCGTGATGCATCCCGTGGGTCCTCGGGCGGGCCGGGGCGAAATCGCCTGCTGCGGCTGAGCGCCGCCGCCCAGGTGGCCCTCTCGCTGATGCTGCTGCTCGGGGCGGGCCTGCTGATTCGGAGCTTGTCGCTCCTGCTCGCCACCGATCCGGGCTTCACACCCTCGCATGTCCTGACGTTCCGGGTGTCGCTGCCAGGGGCCTCATATCAGCAGGAAACCAAGCGAGTGGCATTCTTCGACCAGCTCACGGCACGGCTGGCCGCCCTTCCGGGCGTTGAGGCCGCGGGCGCCATCAGCGATCTGCCTTTCGGCGAAGGCCGGAATAGCAGCCCGTTCAAGATCAAGGACAAGCCGGTTGCGCCTGGCGAGCCGGAGCGGCACGCCGATATGCGATTCGTGGCGGGAGACTACTTCAAGGCGCTGGGTATCCCGATTACCCGCGGGCGCTCGTTCGGACCGGAGGACCGCAAGGGCAGTCCCTGGGTGGTGGTGATCGACGAGTCGCTCGCCAAGCAGTATTTCGGCTCGGAGAACCCCATCGGAAGAACGATCAACCAGGGGCCCGACGCCACTATCATCGGCGTGGTCGGCGCCGTCAAGCACGGCGATCTCACCGAGGCCGACAAGCCTTCCATCTACTACGCCTACAGCCAGGCTCCGTGGTACTCGGGGCTCTATTTGACGGTGCGGACGCCGCAAGACCCGGCGGTCCTTGCGAGTGTCGCCAGGGCCGAAGTGGCAGAGGTCGATCGCGCGCTCCCGGTGTACGATATCGGATCGATGCAGGAGCGGGTGGATCGCTCGCTCGGCACCCGGCGGCTGGCGATGGTGGTGCTCACGGGATTTGCTGTCCTCGCCTTGCTTCTTGCGCTCCTCGGTGTGTACGGTGTGCTGAGCTACACCACCAGCATGCGCACCCACGAGCTGGGGATCCGGATGGCGCTCGGGGCAGGCCGGAGCGAAGTCCTTCGAATGGTCCTGGGGAGCGGGCTCGCACTCACCGTGGGGGGACTCGCCGTGGGGCTGGCCGGATTCCTGATGCTGGCTCGCCTGCTCTCGTCCATTCTCTACGGCGTCACGCCGCGGGACCCGCTCACGATCGGGATCGGGATCGGGCTCGTAGCGATGAGCGCCACGGTGGCCGCCTTCCTGCCGGCGCGCCGGGCGGCGCGGGTGGATCCGGTGGAGGCGCTGCGCGAGGAGTGAGGAGTGATTGAGGAGTGAGGAGGCAGAAGGAAGAGCCTTTTCCTCTTGCTTCCTGCCTTCTGCCTCCTCGATCGTCAATGATCAATCCCCGTCGACATGCTTGTCGTAATCTGGCTGTCGTTCTAGTACGCCTGGGCGCGCGGGCTGGGTGATTCCCCCGCTCTGCCATCGATTCCGCGTCGAAGATCCGCCCGTTGATCCGGCAAATCGGCGGACGGCGTTTCGCCACTTTCACCCTGGGGCTGAGGAGCGGGCGAAGGGAGCGGGCTGACGAGGAGGGCGCCAGTGGGCGCAGCGGAACTCGAGCGCCCGCCGAGGCCAACCCGCCCCGAGCCCGCTCCTCAGACTCAAGGTTATGGCCGATCACTGCCACCGGAATATGCGCAGCGCGATCGCGAAGCACCCGACCATCCACGCCATCACGATCGCGAGCTCGGGGGCGATCTGCGCGAGCGTCGCCCCTTCGAGCATGGTCGCGCGGAGGGCGTCGTTGACCGCGGTGAGCGGCAGCGCCTGCACGAAAGGCTGAATCACCTGCGGAAATCGCGAGGAGCTGAAGAAGACCCCGGAGAAAACCCACATCGGCACCATCGCCAGGTTCATCAGTCCGGACGCGCCTTCGATCGTCCGCGGCCGAGCGGCGACCAGCAGTCCAAGCCCGCCGAAGGCCAGCGATCCCAGCAAGCAGATCAGCAGGAGGGTTCCGACGGATCCCCGCATGGGCACACCGAAGGCGAGCATCCCGAAGGCGATGAGGAGACCCGCCTCGACAATCAGCAGTGCCAGTCGGGAGATGATGAATGAGGCCAGGTACGCGGCCTTGGGCATCGGCGTCGCGACCAGGCGCTTGAGCAGCCGCTTCCGCCGCGCATCGACGACCGAGAAGCCGATCCCCCAGATTCCGCTGCCCAGGAGATTCATGCCGAGGAGACCCGGCACCACGAAATCGATGTAGCGCGAGCCGCGCTCATGGATCCGCGTTTCGGTCACCAGGATCGGATCGGCGCGTCCCGCCCCCCGCTGCAGTGCGTCATCCACCACCCGGCGGGCGGCGGCGCCTTCGGGGCGGGTATCGTCGAAGCGATACTCGACGTTGTCGGCGCTTCGCGGAACGAGGACGAGGGCGATCCTCCCGGTGCGCAGCGCCCTCGCGGCCGCGGAATCGTCCATCAGCTCGACCTCGACGAGAGGAATTCCCTCGAGGCGCTTCACCGTCTCCGCGGCAGCCGGGGCCACGGCCAGCACCGCGATCTTTGACGGCGACTCGGGGCGGCTCCGGAACGCGATGCCGAGGCCCGCCGTCATGAGCACTGGAAAAAGAAATGTCCAGAAAATCGCCTCGGGCTCGCGGATGAACTCGAGAATCCGGACGTGAATCAGCCTGGCCAGCGGCCGCTCCGACCAGCGGCGCGCGCGCTCAGGCATCGCGCAGGGTTCGGCCGGTGAGATGCATGAACACGTCTTCGAGCGTGGCCGAATGGGTGCGGAGCCGCGCGAGCGGGAGACCGCGCGCTCCGAGCAGCGCGAGCAGCGCCGGGATGGTGCGGTGCGCCTGGGCGGATTCGAGAAGGTAGGTGTCTTCTTGCCGCTGGATGCTCAGCGCGCCGGCGAGCTGGAGCAGGTCGGCATCGATGAGGGATGGCTGGTCGGCTGGACGGCTGGACGGCTGGTCGTCGCCAATGCTGAACTCGATGATGTGCTGGGCCCCCAGCGAGGCAATCAGGTGCCGCGGCGTGCCGAGCGCGATCACCTTGCCGTGATCCACGATCGCCACCCGATCGCAGAGGCGCTCGGCTTCTTCCATGTAATGTGTGGTGATCACGACGGTCCGTCCCGCCCGCTTGATTTCCTCGATCAGGTCCCAGAGCTGCCGGCGCGACTGGGGATCGAGTCCTGTGGTGGGCTCGTCGAGGAAGAAGAGCTCCGGATCGGCGACCAGCGCGCAGGCGAGCGCGAGCCGCTGCTTCTGCCCGCCGGAAAGGTGGCCGACCCGGCCGTTCCGTTTCTCGCCGAGCTGCACCGCTTTGAGGACTTCCTCGAGGGGACGGGGGCGCCGGTAGAAGCTCCGGAAGAGCTCCAGGGTCTCGCGTACCGTGAGCTTTTCACTGAATTGGGTTTCCTGCAGCGACACCCCGAGCCGCTCGCGAAGCGCCGTGCGACCATGATCCCAGTGCTGGCCGAGCACCAGCACCTCGCCGGCGTCGGGGGTGGTGAGGCCTTCGCAGATCTCGATGGTGGTGGTCTTGCCTGCTCCGTTGGGGCCGAGGAGCCCGAAGCACTCACCGGGCAGAACCTCGAGATCGAGGCCATCCACGGCGATCACGTCACCGTAGACCTTGCGGAGGCCGCGGAGGGAGACCGCTGGAGCGGGCATGCCGGAAAGGTAAGAGGTGAGAGGTGCGAGGTCCTTCCCTCTGACCTTTCACCTCTGACCTCTCACCTTGCAGGAAGTTCCGCGGTCTCCCGGCGCTCGGTCAGCAGCCGCTCGGTGAAATCGAGCCGCGATTCCAGCTCCGACATCCGCTGCTGCAGGTCGTCGAGCATCGCGTCCCGCTCGGCGAGCGCACCCTCGAGCCGCTTGATCTCGTCCCGGCCCGCGCCCTCGACGCGGCCGTGCTTGCCCCAAGGTCCCCGGCCGCCAAACATCATCCGCATCATGGGCCCCATGAACATCATGATCAGCACAAACATCATCCAACTCGGAAACTGCGCGTGCATCGGCATCGCCGTGTCTCCCAGGATCCCTCGGGTTACTCCTTGGCCCACTCCTTCTCGATCTCGTCCGCGGTGCGCTTGAGGATTTCGCTGATGCGCGGCACCGCGGGATGTCCGGCGCCCCAGCGCCAGGCGCGCTTGTAGGTCACACTCGCCACCCGCGCGAAAGCCTGGTGCAGATCACCCATCGGCCCGCCGGCGAAGTCGCGCACGGTATCGCGCACCCGGTCGAAGATGTCCTCGATGGCGTCACGATTGGTTTCCAGAAACGCCTCACCCTCGGGGGTGATGTGATAGACCTTCTTGCCGCTTGCTTCGACCACCCGCACGTAGCCCTGATCTTCGAGGAGCTGCAGCGTGGGATAGACCGTCCCCGGTGAGGCCGTATAACACCCGGCGAGCTTCTCCTCGAGTGCCTTGATGACCTCGTACCCGTGGCGGGGCTTTTCCTTGAGCAGGCGAAGGATCACGAACTTCACTTCGCCCGATTCGAACATCCGGCTACGCTGGCGGTGACGATTCCGTCCCCCTCCCATCCGAAACCCGAAAACACCGGGTCCGAACCCGGATGAGATGAAATCGGCGAAATCGCCTAACCCCCAGTCATCACGAGACTTATCCATTTTGCCAATCCCCTTCCAGATAGGTCTTACGACATAGCATACGATATATCTTACGATAGGTTTCGACAAAGGGCAACATTGGCGAACCGCGCGTTGCGCGCAGGCAGGATCGTGGGGAAATTCCGCGCGCCTCCCCACAGGATCACGCGCATGGCCACACTCTCCTTCCGGGCGTTATCCGCCCTGCTCCTCCTGGCCTCCGCACCTTCCGCCGCCGTCGCCCAGGCCACAGACGCCGACGTCGCCCGGCTGGTAGCGGCGATGCTCGGCGACACGCCGTTGCTCTCCGACCTCGAGCGCCTTACGGACGGATTCGGCGGGCGGGCGACCGGCTCCGCCGCCAACACCAGGGCGGTGGAATGGGCGCTGGCGCGCTTCCGCAAGGCGATGGTGGACGCCCGCACTGAAGCATTCACGATGCCGGGACTCTGGCTCGAGCGCTCGTCCACCGCGACGATTCGGGGAGCCGAGCTTCCGTTCTTGCCGAGAGTGGTCGCACTTCCGTTCTCGGTGGCGACGGCCACGGCCGGAGTGACGGGACCGCTGCTCGATGGCGGCCGAGGCGACTCCGCCGCATTTGCCGCCGTCGGCGGACGGGCGCGGGGCGCGTGGGTGCTGATCGAGCAGGATGAGCTCCGCGACATCGAAGGGCTGTTCCGCGAGTACGCCTTGTCGGGACAGATCGAGGCGCGGGCCTGGGAGGCGGGCGCCGCGGGGATCGTGTACATGGGCTCCCGGCCCAACAATCTCCTCTATCGCCACAATCTCAATCTCGGATTCAGCAACCGCGATCACCTCGGGCTGGTGATGGAGCGCGATGGCGCGCTCCGGGCGCTTCGACTTCTGCGGGCGGGAACTCCGCTCACGCTCACGACGGTGATCGATCTCGAGACCGGTCCCGCATATCAGAGCGCCAACGTCATCGGGGAGATCCGCGGCAGCACCCGTCCCGACGAGATCGTGCTGATCGGAGCGCACTTCGACAGCTGGGACCTGGGCGGCGGAGCGCTCGACAACGGCGCCAACGCGATGATGGTGCTCGACATCGCCCGGCAGATCAAACGCCTTGGTATCCGCCCGAGCCGCACCATCCGGTTCGCGCTCTGGAACGGCGAAGAGCAGGGCATTCAGGGCTCGCTGGGGTACACCCGCACCCATGCGGCGGAGCTGGACCGTCATGTGATGACGACGAGCATCGATATCGGCACCGGCCGCATCACCGGTTTCTTCACCGGCGGAAGGCCGGAGATTCTCCCGGCGGTGGAGCAGGCGCTGGCGCCGGTCGCTGGCCTCGGACCGTTCCTGCAAGTGGACGCGCCGATCGTCGGAACCGACAACTACGACTTCATGCTTGAAGGGGTGGCGCATCTCGTCGCGAACCAGGAATCGGCGAACTACGGACCGAACTATCATGCCCGCAGCGACGAGTTCGGTCAGGTCGACCAGCAGCAGCTGCGGCTCAACGCCGCGATCATCGCGGCGATGACGCTGCGCTTCGCGGAAATGCCGGTGACCTGGAAGCGGCAGAGCAGGGCGGAGATCGAGCGGCTGATGGCGACCACCGATCTGCCCCAGCAGATGGAGTCGATGGGGATGTGGGGCGACTGGGCGCGCGGCGCGCGGGGCAGACGGCGGCCGTGACGGAGTGACTCTCCTCGCCTGGGCGACGCTGCTGCTCTTGCTCGTCATCGTGGCGAGCGGGCTCGACGTGCTGATCGGGCTCGGCCGGATCGAGCGCCTTGCCGGCATTCCTCCCAAGGCCGGCACCGGGCCGCGGGTGACCGTGGTGACGGCGGCGCGGAACGAGGAGCGCGGTATCGAGGCGGCGGCCCGCTCGCTCCTCGCGCAGGAGTATCCCGCGCTCGAGTTCATCATGGTGGACGACCGCTCCACCGACCGCACCGGTGCGGTCCTCGACGCGCTCGCCGCTCGCGAGCCGCGTCTCCGGGTGGTGCACATCCTCGAGCTGCCCCCTGGATGGCTCGGGAAAAACAACGCCCTGCAGCAGGGCGCAAACGCGGCGCGGGGGGAATGGATTCTCTTCGCGGATGCCGACATCGTGATGCATCCGACCACCGTCGCCCGTGCGATGACCTACGTCGAGCGCCGCGGCGTCGATCACCTGACACTGCTTCCCGACCTGGTGATGCCGGGCCTCCTGCTCAAGGCGTTCGTCTCCGCGTTCGTGATCTGGTTCTCGGGATATCTCCGCCCGTGGAAGGCGCGGGATCCGAAGAGCCGGTTCTTCGTGGGGGTCGGGGCCTTCAACCTGGTGCGGGCCGGCGCCTATGCGGCCGCGGGCGGTCATGCACCGATCCGGATGCGCCCCGATGACGACCTCAAGCTCGGAAAGATTCTCAAGCGGAGTGGGGCACGGCAGGATGTGGTGCTGGGACGGGACCTGGTCTCGGTGGAGTGGTACCACTCGCTCTCCGAAGCGATCGACGGGCTCACGAAGAACTCCTTTGCCGTCGTCGAATACAATCGACTCCTCATGGTGCTGGGAGCCGCCGCCTACCTGATCATCGGACTGGGACCGCTGGCGGCGCTGCTGCTCGCAGACGGCGTGGTCCGCGCCACGGGAGCGGTGGCGGTGGCTTTCCAGCTGCTCGTGCATCTTCGCGGCGCGCGGCAAGCCGGCGCGCCCTGGCAGGCCGCGCTGCTGTATCCAGTGATCTCGGTGATTTTCTGCTGGATCGTTCTCAGGGCGATGGTGCTCAATCTCTGGCAGGGCGGAATCACCTGGCGAGGGACGTTTTATCCGCTCTCGGAGCTCCGCCGGAATCGGGTGTAGCTCGATCGGTCGCGTCGGGCGGAGGTTGGAATCCACAGATTTCACAGATGCCACAGATTTTCCGGACGAGTGCGTTCATATTCGAACCTGTTTTTGGTTCTTTCAATCTGTGCGATCTGTGTAATCTGTGGGTTAACTCTCGCCGCGTGGGCGCCCCACGAAACCACGCTCGAAACGCGCTCGTCGGGTATACATGACTTCATACTCCCTCTGGACCCGCCGTCAATTCATGGATGATTTCGGTGGGAGGGTGGGAGTGTTGTTGGTGAAGTAGCAGCTAACAGCTATCGGCTGGTTCCCTGACCCCTGACCCCTGACCCCTGACCCCTGACCCCTGACCCCTGACCCCTGACCCCTCACTTCTTGCGCCTCACCAGCGTCATGATCCCCATTCCGACAAGTCCCGTCGCGAAGAGCGCCATGGTGGCCGGCTCCGGCACCGACGTCGGGAGATCCACGCCCAGTTCGAAGGTGTCTTCGACGGTGAAGCCATCCTGCCCGGCGAAGCCGAGCTGAACGTTGTCGAAATTTCCGCGATACTCGCCCGGCCAACTACTGCCGAGTCCGATCATGACGCCGTAGATCATCGCGCTCGAGGAGTAGCAGTTGGTCATCCACCCGCCGAAATCATAGGTCTGCAGGTCGTCCGAGCTCAAGAAACTCCCGTTGGCGCAGCCGAGGTTGGTGTAGGTGTCGCCGCCGTCGAAGTGCCGCCAGAACTGCTGCGACGTCAGATCCTCAAAGTGCCAGACGTCGTTCTCGGTCGGCGCGAGGACTCCCCTGGTGTTGTACCACCGCTCCCACACGAGATGGCTGTTGATCTCCTGGTCGTTCACGAAATCGCGCACCAATAGCCGGAGCACCGGGGTCTGTTCCTGCCAGGTCTCGGCCGTCAGAGAGGCCGGCGCATCCTCCGGAAGGAGATAGTTGTGGCGATACCAGTCGAAGGTGAGGCAATTGATGTCCGAAAGGAGGCTCCACGCGCTTCCCGGCGCGGCGGTGCGCTTGAAGAACGCCCAGTCGAAGAGACTCCCCGAGGTTGTGGCTTCGAGTGAGCCGTTGCCGCTGCGCGGATTGGCGCCGGTGATGACGACGGTGCCCGAATTGACCGCGTCCGGATAGACGTTGAGATCTGCGACCCATGACGGATTGCCGGGAAGAATCTTGTTCGGGGCATCGCGCTGGACGCAGCTCGGACTCGAAGGCAGTCCCCAGAGCGGCGCGGCGGCGCCCATCATCAAAGCGCACGCCATTGCCACTCGCCGGATCTTTTGTCGCACCACCATTGGGACGCCCTGACTGGAGGAGATTCCAAGGGCTTTAAGAGCAACGGATATGCCCCGGTCCTTTCGGGATTTCTTCGGCTGAAGGCGTTGGATTTGAACGACTTCGGCGAGCGACGGCGCGAGATGGGGCTGGATTCAAGCCACAGTGTGGTGGGGGTGCAACTGGTAGAGCCGTTAGCGGTTAGCCCTCAGCACCAACGAACAACACGTCACTCCCCCCTCCGCTTTCGCCAGCTCGCTCGCTTCGACCTCCCTCACCTCGAAGCCTTCGTTGCGGAGTCGTTTGCCGGTGCGGGGAAACTCGGCGGGATAGATGACCGCGTCACCGATGCAGAGGGCATTCGCCCCGAACAGTTCGACGGGATCGCTGCAAATGAGACGGTAGTCCTCGAAGAGGGAGGCATCGACCCAGGCGGGGTTGATGAGCAGCGTCCGGTCGCCGACTTCGGTGACGGCCGACTTGAGGTGAAGACAGCCGGTGACCGGCACCGTGCGCACGGTGTACCCGGCGGAGACGGTGATCCGTGCCAGCTCAGCCGCCCCGAGGGTGCTGGTGCGCGCCGTGAGGCCGACGAACAGGGTGCGACCGCTCACCAGCACGTCGCCCCCATCGAGCGTGGCGGGTTCCGTGATGCATTCGAGGGGACGGTGCCGGCGGAGCGCTTCGGCGACCGACGCGGTCTCGGCGCGTCGCGAGGCCGCGCCGGGTCGGGTGATCACCGCAAGTTCTCTCAGCACCACCGCGGTGTCCTCGACGAACACCCCATCGGGAAGCTCGGGGGCCGGGGGCAGGTGCTCGATCGAGCATCCCGCGGCCGTCAGCGCCTTGACATAACCCGCGTGCTGCCGTGTTGCGCGCGCGACATCGATCGGCGCTCGTGCGAGATGGCTCAGCTCGCAGCGGCCGATCGCCGGGCTCACGTCGCGCACCAACGCGAGGTGCATCACCGGATTTCGGCTGCTCCCGCGGCACGGAGCCTGGTGTTGAGGGCAAGAAGCTCGGTGGTCTGGAGCGCCTTCCACCTGGCCAGCGTCTCTCGCGCCGCCGCGAGGCGGTCGGCGATCGCGGCCAGCAGTTGGGCGGTGGGAGCGACGTCGACGCGCTGAATGGTTCCATAGAGCGACCCCAGCTCCCCGTTGACCCGTGCGAGCGAAGGCACGCCGGCCGCCGGGGCGCCAAATCCGCCGCCAGCGCCCTCGACCGCCGCGGCCTTCCGGTCGAAATCTCCGAGCGCGTCCGCGATAGCGCCGTGACCCGCGCTGGTGCGGGCGTCACGCACCTTCATGCGAAGTGCTCGAAGATCCCGGAGCGCGCCGGTCCCCTCCCGCAGCGTGCCGACCAGTTGCCGCGAGAGGGTGTGCTGCCGGGTCAGGTCCGCCGCCGGCGTTTTCACCCGCGGATCCATCCGGACGGTGATCGGCTGGGTGACGCTCTTTCCGTTCGCGGAGAGCCGGACCGTGTATCGGCCGGGTACCACCCACGGACCGGTCGGCTCCCTGGCCGTGTTCATGTACACGGCGGCGATGGGATAGCCGAAGTTGACGCCATCCGGATCGGGCTCGTGGAGATCCCAGACGAAGCGGTGCATCCCCGCATTCGCGGAAAGCACCTGTGGCGGCCGAATCCAGTAATCAGGAATGTTCCGCCCCGGAATCGGCTCGTCGGGGCGGTCGGCGCTGGAGAATCGGCGCACCAGCGCGCCGGCGCCGTCGAGGATCTCGAGCGTGACCGGTCCGGCGGACGGCTGGCCCAGCCAGTAGTTGATGACCGCGCCATCGGGAGGATTGGGCGCGACCGGTTCATCGGGCGGCAGCGGCGTATCGGTGTTCGTGTTCCAGCGCACCCGGGTGGCCGTCGCCGGCTTGAAGAGCACGACCGACTCCGCGGCGGTTCTCTGATCGATCTGGCGCAGTGGCGTGATGTCGTCGAGGATCCAGAATCCCCTTCCATGCGTCCCGGCGAGAAGGTCGTCGTCCTTGATGACGATGTCGCGGATCGACGTCACCGGCATGTTCTGGCGCAGCGACTGCCAGTGGTCGCCGTCATCAAAGGACACCCAAACCTGGGTTTCGCCGGCGGCAAAGAGGAGGCCCCGCCGGATCGGATCCTCGCGCACGGCATTCACTGTGGCGCCGTCGGGGATGCCGTCGGTGATCCGGGTCCAGGTCTTTCCCCCGTCGCGGGTGCGGAAGATGTGCGGCCTGAGATCATCGAGCCTGAGGGTGTTGACCGCGGCGTACGCCGCCAGCGTATCGAAGCGCGACGCGTCGATCAGCGAGACCTTGGCCCAGGGCGTGATTTCTCTGGGCGTCACATTGGTCCAGCGGCGTCCCCCGTTCATGGAGACGTGGATGAGCCCGTCGTCGGTGCCAGCCCAGATCACGTTCACGCTCTTGTAGCTCGGCGCAACCGTATAGACCACGCCGGGATGCCTGGCCATGGCCGTGCGCTCGGTGGCGTACTTGCCCACGCTCGCGGGAACGACCGAATCGGTCCGGGTGAGGTCGGGCGAAATCCTCGTCCAGCTCTTCCCGCCGGTCCGCGTGGTCCAGACGGCGTTGGTGGCGAAGAAGAGCAGACGGGGATCCACCGGCGAGAAGAGCACCGGGGCGGTGCGGAGCACGCGATAGTCGGGATCGCGAAAGAGCTTCGGGGCGACGTTCTCGACCTGTCCGGTGCGCCGGTCGTAGCGCGACACCTTGCCGCCGTACACGATGTCCGGATCCAGGGGATCCGGAGCGACATAACCGTATTCCTCGACACCCACCGGATGCCAGTCGCGGAAGGTGATCTGTCCGTCGTTCCCGCGGCTCGCAACGCAGGCGGAGCCGCTTTCCTGCTGACCCCCGCAGACACGATACGGATACGCGTTGTCGGCGCTCACATGGTAGAACTGCGCCGTCGGCTGGTTGTACCAGGTGCTCCAGGTGGCGCCGCCGTTCACCGTGATGATCGCACCCTGGTCCGCGGCGAGGAGGATGATCGCGGGATTGAGTGGGTTGATCCAGACGCGGTGGTAGTCGTCGCCACCGGGGGCGCCGCGAAAGGCGCTGAAGGTCCGGCCGCCATCCGTCGATTTCCAGGCGACGACGCTTCCGGTGTAGACGATATCGGGCTTGGAGGGATCCACCTTCACTTCGGCAAAATCATCGGGACGTCCAGCGACGCGAGGATCGTCGCTGATGCGGCGCCAAGTGCCGCCGGCGTCGTCGGAGCGATAGAGAAATCCGCCTGCCCGCGTCGCCGCTGTCGCATACACACGATTCGGATCGCTCGGTGCTATGGCGAGGCCGATTCGCCCCAGGCCGTCGGCGAAACCTGGGAGTCCGCCGGTCAGCTGCTTCCAGGTGGTACCGCCGTCGGTGGACTTGAACAGGCCGCTGCCGGGGCCGCTGAACGCACCGTTCTCCCAGGGTGCCTGCCGGGCTTCCCAGAGCGCCGCATAGATGATGTCAGGGTTCACGGGATCGAGGACGACGTCGATCGCGCCGGTGTTTTCGTCCTTGTAGAGGATCTTCTCGAACGTTTGCCCGCCATCGGTGGAGCGGAAGAGTCCCCGCTCGGGATTGGGGCCGTAGGGATGGCCGAGCACTGCCACGAAGAGCCGGTTGGGGTCGCGCGGATCGACGACGATCTGGGGGATCTGCTGGCCGTCGCGGAGGCCCTGGTGCGTCCAGGTCCTTCCGCCGTCAGTCGATTTGTAGATCCCGTCGCCGGTGGAGAGGTCGGGGCGCTGCAGTCCTTCGCCGCTTCCGACATAGATGATGTCGGGATTCGACGGGGCGATCGCGATCGCGCCAATGGATCCGGTGGGCTGCTCGTCGAAGACAGGCTTCCAGGTGGTACCGAAGTCGGTGGTCTTCCAGACGCCGCCATTGCTGGCGCCGATGAAGAAGATATTGGGCTGATTCGAAATTCCCGCCGCCGCCTTGGTCCGGCCACCCCGGAACGGCCCGATGTTTCGCCAGGTGAGCGCGTGATAGGTGCGAGGATCGATCTGCGCCGTCAGGTGCGACGCGGCCGCGAGAGCGACGAAGAGAAGCACGGACGGGACGACGCGGCGCACGGGGGTGCTCCTCAGCGTGGGACTCGAGAAGCCGTCGCGAGAAGGTTGCCGTAACGCGCCCGCAGCTTGGCCAGCTTCGGCGAAATCATCGCCTGGCAATACCCCTTCTCGGGATTCCGGCGATAGTAGTTCTGATGATATTCCTCGGCGGGATAGAACGTACCGGCGGGCTCAATCTCGGTCAGGATGCGGGAAGGAAACACCCGCTCCTGTTCGAGCTCCCGAACCAGTCGATCCGCTTCCTCGCGCTGTGCGGGCGAATGCACGAAGATGGCGGACCGGTATTGGGTCCCGGTGTCAGGGCCCTGGCGGTTCCTCGTCGTGGGATCGTGGAAGGCGAAGAAGAGCGAGAGCAGGTCGCGGTAGGAGATCACCGCGGGATCGAATGTCAGCTGGATCGCCTCGGCGTGGCCGGTGGTGCCGGAGCAGACCTCCTCATAGGAAGGCTCTTTGGTCCTGCCTCCGAGATACCCCGAGACCACGCGCTCGACGCCCTTGAGGGGCTGGAATACGGCCTCCAGACACCAGAAGCAACCGCCTGCGAACGTGGCGAGCTCAAACATACTGAAGAATGGCGGGAAAGGCGCAAAGGCGCAAAGGCGCAAGGCTACCCAGCATTCAGATAATTCTGGGGATCCAGCGATATCGCACCTCGTCCATGTACTTCGCATACACCGGATCTTCCCGCAGGAAGTTCTCCTCCATGAGGGTCTTGATGACGAAGAGGCCGAAGAAGACGAGGCTGAGAAGGAGATTCACCCACGAGAAGTTCTCCAGCACCACGCAGATTTCCGCCAGAAAGAGCGCGCTGTAGATCGGATGCCGGACAAGGCGATACGGCCCGCCAGTCACCAGGCGGCGTTGTGCCGGCACGAAGCCGATGTTGCGACCCAGGCTCACGCGGGCGTAGCCGTCTACGACCACGCTCGTCATGGAGAGCGCATCGGTGAGAAGGGCCGGTACCAGTGGATGCCCGGCGGCGCTGACGCTCACCGTCAGGAATCCGAAGTAGCTGGCGACGAAGGCGACGAGCCAATACAGCGGATTGGCGGTGACCCGGACCGGTGCCCTGCGAATCAGCATCGTGACGACGAGGAGGCAGAGCTGCAGCAGAAGCGCCACGCGGGGAATGGTGAGCTCGGCGGCCTGAATGTTGTGAAAAAACACGTAGACGAACGGAAGGGCGGCGATGCCGGCGATCGTGCGATCGACCCAGGGCCGCCCGAGCAGCGCTGTGATCGTCACGGGAGGAACCGCTCCCGCTCCTCCGGGCTCGGCACCCGGCACTCAGCCCGGCGGCCGAACCAGCGGAACCGGCGCCGGGCGACGAAGTCGTAGACCGCATCGCGGAGCGGCCGGGGCACGATCCGGAGCAGCCCCGCCGCTCGCCACACCCCACCCAGCCCGGCGAGAATCGCGAGCGCGGCATCGGAGCGGACTTTGAACGTTCCATTCACTTCGAGGACGACGGTCTGCAAATCGGCGGGGCTCTCCGCCACGGGAAGCCGCACACGCGCCGTCTCTCCCTGCAGAGGCGCAAAGCAATAGCGACCGCCCAGATCCCTCCTCAACACGAAGGACACGAAGCGGTCGCAAAGGCCGCAGAGGCCGTCGTAATAAATGAGCACGACTGAAAGCTATCAGCCTTCAGCCGTCGGCTGAGCGAAGGGCTGACAGCTGACGGCTGACGGCTGATGCTGCTTCAGTCCACAAACGCCCACAGCAGCTCCCGGCTCCGCTTGTCCATCGTCTCCGGACTCGGCAGCCGGTAGAGATCGCCGGCCACGTCGCGGATGAGGAAGCCGCTTCCCGGAAGGGCGCGGGGCCAGTCGTCGAGCCGGGTCTGAAATACCCGCGGCCCCTGCCTGGTCTCCACCCGCCACTGCCGGATCTCCACTTCCTCCTCGATTTCGATAACCCGCGTCACCTCGAAGAGAAAACCCGCCTCCGCCATCGCGTCGAGCAGCGCTCCGCGTGACGGCTCGGTGAGCTCGAGCGGGTCCCTGACCAGCGCGATCTCCTGGTGATCCTCGTCCCGGAGAGAGATGTAGCGGGCCGGCTCCGACCAGGGAAAACAGCGCCGCACCACCACCGCGCGCGCCGCCTCGCCCTCGCCAGCCCAGAGCCGTCCATCTACCCCGCGCGTGAGGGCCACGGGGTCGGTCCGGGGCGGGACGTAACGGGTGGCGTTCACGCGTGCTGGCTTCGTGGTCATGGTGCCTCCCTTGATGTCCTCAGCCGTCAGCCGTCAGTAGCCGTCAGGCATCAGCTCAACGCAAGCTGCAGTTCATGCAGCCGCCGGTACGTTCCGTTGTCCATGCCCAGCAGCGCGGTCTGGGTGCCCTGCTCGATCAACCGGCCGTCGTCGAAGACGAGCAGCCGCGATGCCTTTCGCAGGGTGGAAAGCCGGTGCGCGATCGCGAACACCGTCCGCCCCGCGACCAGCCGTTCGAGCGCTTCCTGGATGTGCCGCTCGGTTTCCGTATCCACGCTGCTGGTCGCCTCGTCCAGAATCAGAATCCGCGGGTCGTGCAGGATCGCCCGTGCGATCGACACCCGCTGCCGCTCGCCGCCCGAGAGCGTGAGCCCGCGCTCGCCCACCACGGTGTCGTACCCGTGGGTGAGCTTGTTGATGAAATCGTGCGCGTTCGCCGCGCGCGCCGCCGCGATCACCTGGTCGAGCGAGGCGTCCGGCATTCCGTACCGGATGTTCTCCAGCACGGTACCGTGAAACAGATAGGGATCCTGCATCACCATCCCGATCTGCCGTCGGTAATGGCCGCTGTCCAGCCGCCGGATGTCGATTCCGTCCACCCGCACGCACCCCCCGGTCACGTCATAGAACCGGGCGATGAGATTCACCACTGTGGTCTTGCCGCCGCCCGACGGTCCCACCAGTCCGATCATCTCTCCGGGTGCCACGTCGAAGCTCACGTCGCGGAGCACCTGCCGGACGCCGTCGTACGCGAACGTCACGTGCTCGAAGCTCACCCGGCCGTGCACCGGCGTGAGGCGGATCGCGTCCGCCGGATCGGTGATCTCCGCCTCGGTGTCCAGCACCTCGAACACCCGGTGCGCCGAGGTCGTGGCGCGATTCATGGTGCGCGCGATCTGTCCGATCACCTCGATCGGGGCGATGAACATCGTCGCGTACAGCAGAAATGCGACGAACGTTCCGGTCGAGAGCGGCGGCTGCGCGGCGCCGAGGAGCCGGGGCACCGCGAGCACCCAGACCAGCACGGTGGTCGCATGCACTCCGAGCATCAGCAGCGGCCAGAATCCGGTCCACATCTGGTGGATGCGGTTGAACTCCGCCGTCACGTCTTCGTTGCGCTCGCCGAACCGGCGCACCTCCCGCTCCTCCTGGTGGAACGCCTTGACCACCCGGATTCCCGGAATGGTGTCCGACAGCACGTCGCTCACCCGCGACCACTTCCGCCAGGCGCGGAGAAACAGCCGGTTGATCGACTCCCCGTGCCGCCAGATGAGCCAGCAGAACAGTGGCACCGGAGTCACCATCGCCAGGCCGAGCCGCCAGTCGAGTCCGACCAGCACCACGCCGAGACCCGCCAGCATCACCACCGAGAGCGACACGTCCACCACCCCGAAGGCAAGAAACTCCCAGAGCCGGTCGGTGTCGGCGGAGACGCGGGTGATGATGCTTCCGGTCTTCTTGCGCGAGAAAAACGACAAGCTCAGGCTCTGCAGGTGCTCGTAGAGCTCGGTCCGGAGATCCCGCGCCACCCACTCGCCCATGACCGCCATCAGGCGCAGACGAATCACCGCCGCTCCCTGCCGCACCAGGAAGACCGCCGCCATCGCCGACACCGCGATCCAGGCGAGCGTCGCCGCCCGCTCGACCGGCAGGCTTCCGTTCCGCGCCGGGGTCACGAGACGGTCGAGCACATAACCCGCAATCCACGGCGGCACCAGGCTCACGAGAGTGATCAGCGTCGCGGCACCCAGGCCGAGGGTGAGCTCCCGGCGATAGGGACGCAGGTAGCCGAGCAGTCGCCAGATCACCGCCTTGGGCCGGCCTCCTACCAGGGCCTGCACATCGCGCACCGGGCGCGCCACCGATTCGGCATACTCCCGGTCGGCGTCGGGGGTGTCCACCGTCCGCTCCGCGAAGCCCTCTTCGAGGACGAAGCGGAGATTCTCGAACGCGCGCCGCTGCCGGTTGGTGTAGCGGAGCACCGCGAACGGCGGGTCACCCGGCTCGGCCGCGAGCGTGAGCGTCGTGGCCGAGAGGCCGGGGCTCTCCCGCACCGCGGTGACACGGCGGCGGGGAAAGACGTCGATCTCCCACTCTCCGATTGCAGCTGCCGGCCGCGCCACGGCGACCTGGGTTCTGCCCAGGGCGACCCACGACTCGGCGAGCTGGAGGGAGGGACCGAGATCGGCGAAGGCGTAGAGCACCACCGGACCGTCCCATGCGGACTCGATCCGCCGGCGGAGATCCGCCGGCAGGCGCGAGGGCTGGCCGGTGTAGCGGG
>CAYTMW010000044.1:0-19710 GCA_964439025.1 uncultured Gemmatimonas sp.
AGATCCTCGAGGCCAAGCGCGTGATCGACCGGGCGGGCATCGGGTGCGAGCCGGCGAGCGCCGCAAGCCTCGCGGGGATCCGGCGTCATGTCGCATCGGGGAAGATCGCGCCCAACGCACGGGTCGTCGCCGTGCTCACCGGACATATGCTCAAGGATCCGGAGATCCTGCTTCACGATGCCGACTCGGACAGGGTAGATCCTACCGTCATCGAGCCGACGCTCGAGGCGCTGGCGGGCGCGGTGAGGTCTGCCTCAAGGTGAAGTTCAGGCTGGGCCTGTTCCAGTTGGTTGCCGGCGCGGTCCGCTTTTTTCTTTCCGATGGAGGAACCGGTTTTTCCATCTATGCGTCTCCGGTGAATTTCACGCCCGACGCTCCCCCCTTTCCCATCAGCGCGCCCTGGGATAAAGCAGGCGAGCTCGAGCAGGCCCTCGGGACCTACTACACCACCGGGATGGTCGAAGACCACACCGGTCTGGTCAACGGCCGCATCGACGAATCGGCGATGACGACGGAAAGCCGCTGGCGGGAGACTTCGGTCGGCATAGAGTTGGGAGAAACACAAAGGCGGGGGATTTCCCCCGCCTCGATGCCTCGCTCCGGGTTCCGGTCGCCCTCAGGGCTTCGTGGAGGCCCGCGTGACCGCCTCGCCCAGCTCGGTATACGCGGTCGGATCGACTTCGCGGAACGGCGCCATCACGTGGGAAATTTTCCCCGTGGGATCAATCACAAAGAGCGTCCGGTTGTCGAGCACCACTCCGCTGGGGAGGACCCTGATCGAGCCGTACCTGGTGCCGACGACGGCCCCCATGTCACTCAGGAAGGTGACGGGGTAACTCTTTTCCTTTGCCCAAGCCGCCAGCATCGTGTCCGGATCGACACTGATGGCGAACACCTTGACCGTGCTGCTGTCACCGAAGAGCTGCGCGTACTGATCACGGTACGCGTCCATTTGGACGGTTCAGCCCTTGGTCCGCGCCCTGAAGAAAAAGGCGAGGACGACGGTCTTCCCGCGGTAGTCGCTGAGACGCACCGGACCGGCGCTCACCCCGGCCATGGTCGCGGCAGGAAGGGTGAAGTCCGGCGCCATGGTGCCCACCACGAGCGGGGCCGGCGCCGGGGGCGGAGTCGCGGGCTGCTGCGCGACGACCGGCGCCGCGATCAGGCCCGCTGCCAGCGCCCCTGAGAAAACTCTACCGACAAAACTCATTTGACCTCCGGATCGAGTGACACCCTACTCGCTCTTCGCTCCTCGCTACTCCCCTCGATAAATCACCCGCCAGATCTTGCCCTGCGTGTCGCTTCCAATATAAAGCGATCCGTCGGGGCCGACGGCGAGTCCGGTGGGACGAATCGAGGTCGGGCCGCCCGAAGGCGCGGCAAAGGTCTCGTAGGTGCCGACCGCCTTGCCGCCCTGGAAGGGCGCGAAGACCACCCGGTAGCCTTCCTGCGGCGCGGGAGCCCGGTTCCAGGAGCCGCGGAAGGCGATGAAGAGACCTCCGCGGTAACTCGCCGGAAACTGGGTGCCGGTGTAGAACATGGTGCCGTTGGGGGCCCAGTGCCCTGGGAAGACCAGCGCGGGCATCGCCTTGGTCTCACAGTTTCCGGCCGCGATGCCGTCGCCACCGTATTCGGGATTCTGGAGCCGCTTCTTCGTCTTCGAGTCGACGTAACAGTAGGGCCAGCCGCCGTCGGTCCCATCGGGGAGCGCGAACACCGTTTCGGCGGGGTTTTCCCTGCCCTGCTCAGCGGGCCAGGCCCAATTCTCGGTGAGCTGATCGCGGCCGTGGACGCCGGCGTACAGCGTCCCGGTGCTGGGCTCGATGGAGACGGCCATCGGGTTCCGGAGCCCGGTCGCGACGCGGGCGCCGAGATGGGCCGCCTGGCCCTCCTTCTTCGGGTCGAAGCGCCAGACACCGCCTCGCTGCTCCAGCTCGGCGCAGGGCTGGTTGCCCATGGACTTATTGCTCCGGTCCCTCATCTGGCAGCTATTGGTCAGGGAGCCAATGGAGACGTAGAGCCGACCGTCCTTCCCGATGGCAATTCCCTTCGACGCATGTCCCCCGACCGGCAGACCCCGCACGATGATCTCCGGAACCGAGTCGGGTTCGGCGCGACCGGCCGGCCAGGGAAAGTGGAGCACCTGATCATTGGCCGCGAAATAGAGCCCATCCGCGGCCAGCGCGATCCCGCTGCCGCCGCCCGCGGTGCGGGGTGTGTAGAATCGCCGCACGACATCGGCCTTGCCGTCGCCGTTGGTATCGCGAATGAGCACGACGCCACCGTCACTGCCGGTGCGCGCCGCCCAGATATCGCCGTTCGGCGCCACCGCGATATGGCGCACGGCGTGGAGGCTTTCGGCCACGACGACGGCGCAAAATCCCTTGGGGAGGGTGAACCCCCCGTTATCGGCAGCACACGCGGGGCCCTGGGCGGACACGGGGCCGGCCGCGAGGACGAGAACACCGACAGAGATCTTCGTGAAGCAACGCAAGGGAAAACCTCCTGAAGTTGTCAGAAACAATAGTAGCCGGTCGGCCGGGCCCCCGGCGGATGCCCTGGTCACGGTGCAACCTTGCTCAGGGCACGCCCGGGGAGCGCCCCGGTGAGGTGGCCGTTGGCCACAGCGGCAATTCCGTTCACGTAGACCCACCGCATTCCCTCCGAGAGCTTCTCCGGCTGGTCGTAGGTCGCAACCTCACGAATGGTCGAGGGGTCGAATACGATGAGGTCGGCGAGGTAGCCCTCACGGAGACGGCCGCGCTGGGGGATTCCAAACGTCTCGGCGACTTGCGCGCTCGAGGCCTGGATCATTCGTTCCATCGTGATGACCGGCTTGTCGAGCACATAACGACGGATCTTGCGCGGATACGTGGCGTACTTTCGCGGATGCCCGCCCGAGCCGTCGGAACCCGTCATGACGAAGGGCTCCTTCATGAACGCCTCGATGTCCTGCTCGTTCATGTTGAAGGAGGCGAGGCCGGCCGATCCGGCCTGGATGATGCCGAGCGCGGCCTCGATGGGGTCCAGGCTTTTCCCCCGGGCATATTCATCGAGCGTCTTGCCCAACGCTGCAGGGTCCACCCCGGGGGAGACCGAAATCATCCGGAGTGAGGCCGCCCCGCCACGCCGGCGCATATTGTCCCTCATCTCGGCCACGATTCGAGCGCGCGTGGGGGGATCGGCGAGTCGCGCGATCAGCGAATCCCGCCCCCCGGCCTCCGCCCACCTGGGCAGGAGTGCGGCGCCCATGCTGGTCCCCGAAGCGGTCCAGGGATACTGATCCGCGGTGACGCGGATGCCGTCGGCTTGCGCCTTCCTGATGATGGCGATGACCTCCGGCGCCTGGCCCCATACATCCACGCCGAGGGCCTTGAGGTGCGAGATGTTGACCGGAATATTCGCCCCACGACCGACGTCGACCGCCTCCCGGATCGAGGCGAGGAGCCCGATGGTATAGGAGCTTTCGTCGCGGGTGTGCGAGTCATAGATGCCACCGTGGGCCGCGGCGACCCGGGCGAGTGCTATGACCTCGCCAGTTTTCGCGAAGCTCCCGGGCGCGTAGTAGAGTCCGGTGCTGAGACCGAATGCGCCTTCGCGCATTGCTTTCTCGACCAGGGCTTTCATCGAGTCGAGCTCGACCGCCACGGGATCCCGCGCAGCCTGCCCCATCACCGTGCCCCGGATCGTGCCGTGGCCCACCAGGAGCGCGGCGTTGGGGCCAATCGAGTCGCGCCCGAAGCCGGCCAGCACCCGGCCGATCTCGAATGGACCACCGCCATCGTTGCCGGTGATCGTCGTGGTGACCCCCTGCATCAGGGCGTACCCCGCCTGACGGTCTCCGCGATTGCGGCTCATCAGATCGCCCGTCGCGTGCATGTGAGGGTCGATGAATCCGGGTGCGACGATCATGCCGCGCGCGTCGATGATGACGGGCGCGGACCAGCCGGTCGCGGGGCCGACCAGGACGATTCGGTCGCCGCGCAGCGCGACGTCGGTGACCCGTGCGGCGCCCCCTCCGCCGTCATGGACCGTGCCTCCGCGGATGAGGATATCTGCCTGCTGGGCCGCAGCCACACCGGCGGACGTCGTGATCGCGGCCAACACCCCCAACACCTGGCGCATCGGGTAACTCCTCGCAATCGTGGAAGCCGGCTTGCTCTGTCATGACGGAGCCCACCGCCCGGTTTCGCGGTATGAAGGAACCGTAGTAGCTTTCCCGACTTATGGCCAATCCACAGTACATCTACACGATGGCGAATCTCCGCAAGGTCGTCCCGCCCAGCCGGGAGATCCTGAAGGGGATCTATCTCGCCTTCTTTCCTGGCGCCAAGATCGGCGTCCTCGGTGCCAACGGCGCCGGCAAAAGCTCGCTGCTCCGCATCATGGCGGGCGTGGACAAGGACTTTCAGGGTGATGCGCGTCCCGCCGACGGCATCCGGGTGGGATTTCTCCCCCAGGAACCGTCCCTCGATCCCGCGAAGGATGTCCGCGGCAATGTCGAGGAGGCGATTCGGGAGCAGCGCGCCATGCTCACCGAATTCGAGACCATCAGTGCGCGCTTTGCCGAGCCGATGGACGACGCCGCAATGAACACGCTGCTGGAAAAGCAGGGCGCGCTGCAGGAAAAGATCGATGCGCTCGGCCTCTGGGAGCTCGATCGCAAGATCGACATCGCGATGGACGCGCTGCGCCTCCCTCCGGGCGATGCCGACGTCTCCCGGCTCTCCGGCGGCGAAAAACGCCGCGTCGCACTCTGCCGGGTGCTGCTGGAGCAGCCCGACCTGCTCCTTCTCGACGAGCCCACCAACCACCTCGATGCCGAATCGGTGGCCTGGCTCGAGCGCCACCTGCGCGACTTCCCCGGCACCATCGTGGCCGTGACGCACGACCGCTACTTCCTGGACAACGTGGCCGGATGGATTCTCGAGCTGGATCGCGGGGCGGGAATACCCTGGGAAGGGAATTACTCCTCCTGGCTCGAGCAGAAGTCGAAGCGTCTCGCGGTGGAAGAAAAACAGGCCTCGGCCCGTCAGAGAACACTGGAGCGGGAACTCGAATGGGTACGGATGGCGCCGCGTGCGCGCCGCGCCAAGCAGAAGGCGCGTATCAGCGCGTACGAGGAACTCCGCGACGAGGGGGAGCGGCGGCAGGAAGGCAGCGCCGAAATTCTGATTCCGGTGCCCGCCCGGCTGGGCGACGAGGTGGTCCTGGCGAAGGACCTTTCCAAGGGTTTCGGTGACCGTCTGCTCTTCGAGAATCTGAGCTTTGCAATGCCCCGGGGGGGAATCGTCGGCATCATCGGGCCCAACGGCGCCGGCAAGACGACGCTCTTCCGCATGATCGCCGGCACCGAGCGCCCCGATGCCGGTGAGCTGGTGGTCGGCTCCACCGTCCAGATCGCCTACGTCGATCAGAGCCGCGATGTCCTCGACGCCGAGAAGACGGTGTACCAGGAGATTTCCGACGGACAGGACCAGCTGATGTTCGGCAAGCGCGCGGTGAACTCGCGGGCCTACTGCGCCGGCTTCAATTTCCGCGGCGCGGACCAGCAGAAGAAAGTGGGCACGCTGTCGGGGGGCGAACGCAACCGGGTCCACCTCGCCAAGCTGCTCAAGAGCGGCGGCAATCTCCTGCTGCTGGACGAGCCGACCAACGACCTCGACGTGGACACGCTTCGCGCGCTGGAAGATGCGCTACTGGCCTTTGCCGGCTGCGCCGTCGTCATCAGCCACGATCGCTGGTTTCTCGACCGGATCGCGACTCACATGCTCGCCTTCGAGGGCGACAGCGAAGCGTTCTGGTTCGAAGGCAACTATCAGGAGTACGCCGCGGATTACAAGCGCCGGAAAGGGGTGGCGGTGGATCAGCCGCACCGGATCCGCTACAAAAAGCTCGTGCACTAGGACACCACACCATGCCGCTTCGCCGCGCCCCGGCCGTCGGCCTTCCGCCGCGCCTGGAAGGGCTCACCGCCCTTTCGACCAACCTGTCCTGGAGCTGGAACCGCGAGGCGCGGGACCTGTTTCGGGCGATCGATCCTGCCACCTGGCGCCGGGTGCGCCACAACGCGATCGAGCTGCTGCGCGAAACACCCCCGTCGCGCCTGCTGCAGCTCGCGCAGGACCCCGCCTTCGTCCAGCAGTACGACAAGGTCATGGAGTGGTTCGCCACCGAGCAGCAGCACGAGCGGACCTGGTTCGCGCGCCGATACCCGGGCCTGCTCGGACATCCGGTGGCCTACTTCTGCGCCGAATTCGGACTGCACAATTCGGTGCCGATCTACAGCGGCGGTCTCGGCATTCTCGCCGGCGATCACTGCAAGTCGGCGTCCGATCTGGGGGTCCCGCTGGTCGGCGTGGGTCTGAGTTACATGAAGGGGTATTTCGACCAGCGGCTCCGCGGCGACGGATGGCAAGAGGACAGCGACGATCACGTCGATCCGTCGCTGACCCCGCTGGTCGAGCTGCGCGGCCCGAACGACGAATCCTGGCTCGCGGTGGTGCAGACGTTCGGCCGGCCGGTGCACGTCCGGGTGTGGACGATGCGGGCGGGGCGGGTGCCGCTGTATTTGCTCGACACCGATCTCGAAGCGAACGATTCAGAAGACCGGACACTGCTCAACAAACTGTATGGCGGCGGGCCGGACCTGCGCCTGCGGCAGGAATGGCTGCTCGGGGTGGCCGGCGTCCGGGTGCTGCGAGCCGTGGGAATTGACCCGGGCGTCTGGCACGCCAACGAGGGCCACGCGGCGTTCATGATGCTGGAGCGGGTGCGGGAACGTGTCGCGGCGGGGACGCCGTGGGCCGAAGCGGTCACGGAAGTGCGCCGGACCACCGTCTTCACGACGCACACCCCGGTGCCGGCGGGCCATGATGCCTTCGACCCCGACCAGTTCCTGCAGTGCACCGGTCCAATCTGGGAGGAGATGGGAACGACTCCGGAGCAGGTGCTCGCGCTCGGCCGCCATCCGGCGCGCCCCGATCCCCGGTTCCAGATGACGGTGCTGGCCCTGAATCTCGCGGCGCGGGTCAACGGAGTGTCGCAGCGACACGGGCAGGTGTCCCGGGAGATCTGGCACCACCTCTGGCCCGGCCGGTCTCAGGATGCGGTGCCGATCAGTGCGATCACCAACGGGGTGCATCTCGCCACCTGGATGGCCAATCCGGTGATGAAACTGCTCGACCGCCACTTCGGACCGGACTGGGGATCGCGTCTCGACGATCCGGGGCTTTGGGATCAGCTGCAGCACCTCGATCCCGGCGCGATGTGGGCGGTGCACCAGGAGGTGAAGGGCACGCTGATGGGGTTCATCCGCGAGGAAGCCCGCCGGCGATTCGCCGATGAGTGGACCGAGGCGAGCCAGGTGGTGGCGGCGGGAGCGCTGCTGCATCCCTACGCGCTGACCATCGGCTTTGCGCGGCGGTTTGCGACGTACAAGCGCGCCTCGCTGCTCTTCCGCGATGAGGAGCGGCTCAAGCGGCTGCTCTGCGACAAGCGGCGGCCGGTGCAGATCATCTTTGCCGGGAAGGCGCATCCTGCCGACAATCCCGGGAAGGAGATCCTGCAGGAAGTGTATCGGTGGACCCACAACCCATTCTTCCAGGGCCGCATCGCCTTCCTCGAGGATTACGGCATGTACCTCGCACCTATCCTCGTGCAGGGCGTCGATCTCTGGATGAATCTCCCCCGGGTCCCCTTCGAGGCCTGCGGTACCAGCGGAATGAAGGCGGCGCTCAACGGGGTGCCTCAGGTGGGGACGATCGACGGCTGGTGGGAAGAGGGCTACGAGGGCACCAACGGGTGGGCAATTCCCGTCGCCCCCGATTCGGAAGACCTCGACCTGCAGGACGCGCACGACGCCGAGGAGCTCTACCGGCTGCTCGAGGAGGAAATCGTCCCGCTGTACTATGCGCAGGATGCTGCCGGCGTCTCCGCGGGCTGGTCCGACAAGATGCGAAACGCGATCCGGGTGGCGGGAAGCCGGTTCACCGCGCGGCGGATGCTGATCGAGTACACCGAGAAGTGCTACGTTCCTGCCATGCGCGGGGACCCCTTCTCCGACGACCCGCCCCGGGGCTAGCACGATGCCCGAGCGTCGCTCGCCCCATCGCGGGCTGTATCCGCAATCGGCCCTGTACACGGCCGGCGGTCACCCGGTCACCATCGTTCATCTCGCGGCGGAGTATTACCCCTACGCGCGGAGCGGCGGCCTCGCCGAAGCGGTGGCGAACCTCGCCCGCTTTCAGTCGGCGGGCGGCATGCGGAGCATCGCCTTTCTTCCCCTTTACCGTTCGGCGCGCGCCGCGGCGGGACCGCTGGCGCCGGTGGGCGATCCGTTCCGCGTCCGCGCCGGCCCGGCCGAGGTGGAAGTCAGGGTTCTTCGCCAGGTGGAGGGACGCGACGGCACCCAGCTCTACTTCATCGAGCAGGACGGCTATTTCGATCGCGAGCGCCTGTACGGCGACGCCCGCGGAGACTATCCCGACAACCATCTGCGTTACGCCTGCTTCGCGCTCGCGGCGCTGGAGGCGCTGCCATGGGTGGTCGAGGGCCCCGTCCTGGTCCACGCCCATGACTGGCACGCCGCGCTCGCCCCGGTCTACCTCCGCACCCGGTACGCCGAAGACCCCCGTTACCGCGCGATCCGCGCCGTCCTGTCGGTGCACAACGCGGGATACCAGGGACACTGCCCCGCGTCGGCGATGGAGGAGCTCGGACTTCCGGGGGACTTGTTCACCTGGCGGCATCTCGAGTGGTACGGCAAGGTGAACATGCTCAAGGGGGGCCTTGTCTTTGCCGATCAGGTGGTGACGGTGAGCCCGAACCACGTGCGGGAGCTCCGCACACCGGCCGGTGGATTCGGCCTGCAGGAAGTGTTCGAATGGCTCGGTCCGAGGTTCTCCGGCATCCTGAACGGAATCGACCAGCAGCTCTGGGACCCGGCGACCGATCCCCAGATTCCCGAGACGTTCACCATCGACGATTCATCGGGGAAGGCGGCATGCAAGGCGACCGTCCAGCGGATCTTCGGCTTGGCGGAAAATCCCGGAGTGCCGCTCTTCTCGATGGCCGCGCGTCTGGTGACCCAGAAGGGGCTCGATCTCATCCTGGAGAGCCCGGCGCTCTTTTCTCTCGGGGCACAGTTCGTGTTCATCGGCGCGGGGGAAGCGCGGTTCGAGGAGGCGTTGACGAGTCTTGCGTCGCGGCAACCCGATCGCATCGCCGTCAACACCAACTTTACCGACCGCCTCGAGCATTTGCTGATTTCCGGGGCGGATTTCCTGCTCATGCCCTGCCAGTATGAGCCGTGCGGCCTTACCCAGATGCGCGCCCAGCGTTACGGGGCCATCCCGGTGGTTCGGCGGGTCGGCGGGCTGGCCGATACGGTATCGGATGGCGAGACCGGCTTCGTGTTCGAGCCGTATCACGCCGAGCCGCTGCTCGGCGCCGCGCTCCGGGGGCTCGATTGTCACGCGAATCCGCTGGAGTGGGCCCGCATGCGGCGCAACGCCATGCGGCAGGACTGGGGCTGGGAGCGCTCGGTCGCACGATACCTCGAGGTCTACCAGCGGGCGCTCGCCGGCGCGGCGGCGGCGTAACGGCGCATGGACTTCATTCTCGCACTCCACAGCCATCTGCCGTACGTGCTCAATCACGGGCGGTGGCCGCACGGAAGCGACTGGCTCTCTGAAGCCGCGGTGGACACCTACCTCCCGCTGCTCGAAGCGCTCGAGATGCTGAAAACGGAAGGCGTTCCGGCCCCGATCACCCTCGGGGTGACGCCAATCCTGGCGAATCAGCTCGCCCATCCGGTATTCGCCACCGAGCTCTCGGCCTTCTTCACCCAGCGCCTTGAAGCATGTGACGAGGCGGAAACGGCGTTCGCCCAAAGCGGTGAAGAGGACCTGATTCCCCTCGCGGGCTACTGGCGCGAGCGGTACCGCCGTCTGCGCCGGCTCTTCGAGCGATGCGGCGGCGACCTGGTGAGCGCGCTTCGGAACCATGCGTCCGCGGGACGGATCGAGCTGCTCAGCTCCGCCGCGACGCACGGATTCCTGCCGCTCCTCGGCCGCGACGAGAGCATCGCGCTTCAACTCGCGGTGGGGCGGGCGGAGCACCAGCGCCTCTTCGGGCAACTGCCCGCGGGATGCTGGCTGCCCGAGTGCGCGTATCGTCCCCGGGGAGACTGGCAGCCCGATCCGGCGGCGACCTTCATACCGGACCGCGCCGGTATCGAGGAGCACCTCGAGGCGAGCGACTACCGTTTCTTCTTCGTGGACGCCCATCTCGCGGAAGCGGGGCGGCCGCTCGGATTGTACCGCGAAGGGGGAAGGGACGAGGGGCCGGGCGGCGCGGCCGGGCGGCGGTCTCCGTACCGCACCTACGAGGTGTCGCCGGGAGCGAACCGGAAGGCTGTGGCTGCGTTCGTTCGCGATCCTCTCTCGACCCGCCAGGTCTGGAGCCGGCAGGGGGGATTCCCGGGCGACGGTGGCTATCTGGAGTTTCACAAAATCCGATTCCCCGGCGGACTCAAGTTCTGGCGGGTCACCCACCCGCACGCGGATCTCGGATTGAAAGCGCCGTACGAGCCCAACGTCGCGCGCGCGCGGGCGTGGAGCCATGCCGGCCACATGCACTGGATGCTCAGGAGCCACGCGTCGGGACCGCGCGCCGCGGAAGAGTCGGTCATCGTCGCCCCGTTCGACACCGAGCTCTTCGGGCACTGGTGGCATGAGGGGATCGAATTCATCGCCGACCTGTACCGGCATCTCGCGTCACGAGGGGGCGTCGTCACCCGCACGGCGTCGGGCCATCTCGCGTCCCGCCCACCGGACCGCGCGATCGCGCTGGCGCAGGGCTCGTGGGGAGCCAACGGCGATTTCAGCATGTGGCTCAATCCGGAGACCCGCTGGACCTGGGAGCGGCTGTGGCCGCTGGAAGCGCGATTCTGGTCGGTTGCCCGCCGGAGAATTTCCGATCCCACCTGCGAGCGGATACTCGGGCAGGCGGCGCGGGAGCTGCTGTTGCTTCAGGCGAGCGACTGGCAATTCATCATCACGACCGGCGCCGCCGCCGACTATGCCACCCGGCGATTCAATGGACACGCCGAGGACCTCGATCGGCTCCTTCGCGCGCTGGAGAGGGAGGACCGCGCAGGTTGGCCCGCGGCGGAGCAGGATGCCGAAGTGATTCGCCGCCGGGACGATGTCTTTCCCGGCATCTTCCCGGTGCTGGCTGCCGTGCTCCGGGGGCGATGACAGCTCATCACTCGGTCGTGATCCATGCGCACTTCTACCAGCCGCCACGCGAGGAGCCGTGGCTCGAGATGGTGGAGGCGGAGCCGACCGCCGCGCCGTTTCACGACTGGAACCGGCGAATCGAACGGGAATGCTATCGTGCGGTGGTTGCCGCGCGAATTCCCGACGCCGACGGGCGGATCGCGCGCGTGGTGAACACCCTGGAGCAGATCAGCTTCAATGTGGGCCCGACCCTCGTCGAGTGGCTCGAGCGGGAAGCGCCGGAGACGTGGGCAGCGATGCTGGAGGCCGATCGCTCCAGCCGCCTCAAGCTCGGAGGCCACGGCAATGCCCTCGCGATGCCCTACCATCACGTGATCCTTCCGCTCGCCTGCCGCCGCGACAAGACGACCGAAGTGCGCTGGGGCATCGCCGATTTCCGGCGGCGCTTCGGGAGAGACCCCGAGGGAATGTGGTTGCCGGAAACCGCAGTGGATGACGAGACGCTCGACGTGCTCGCCGAGGAAGGGATTCGGTTCACAATCCTCGCGCCGCACCAGGTGGCCGCCCCTCCTCCTGGGGGACTCCCCGGCCGCTACACGACGGCGAACGGCCGGGAGATTGCCCTCTTCCTGTACGACGGCCCCCTCTCGCACGATGTCGCGTTCGGACCGCTGGTGCGCGATGGCAGCCGCTGGCCGGCCGCGATCCGGAGCCGGATGTCTTCGGACGGTCCGGGGCTCGTCTCCATCGCAACCGATGGGGAGACCTACGGCCACCATCACCGGTTCGGAGAGATGGCGCTTGCCGCGGCGCTCGACCGCCTGGGCCGCGATCCGGGGACCTGCATCGAAAACTTCGCCTCTTTCCTCACGCGGAATCCCCCGACCCATGACGTCGAGCTGGTCGCGCCCAGCTCCTGGAGCTGCAGCCATGGCGTGGAGCGGTGGCGCGCCGACTGCGGCTGCCGCATGAAGGACGGAACCAGCCAGGCGTGGCGGAAGCCGCTGCGCGAGGCGCTCGATGCGCTGGCGATCGAGCTCCACGCGCGGTTTGACGAAGAGGCTTCCGAATTCTTCCCCGATCCCTGGGAGGCGCGGGACGCGTACGCGATGGTCGGGCTCCCCTCGCATCTTCCCGTGCGGGCGCGCGAGCTGCTCGAGATGCAGCGGAACACGCTCCGGATGTTCACGTCCTGCGGATGGTTCTTCGACGACCTCGCGGGGCTGGAGACCATCGTCTGCCTCCGGTATGCGGCGCGAGCCATCGAGCTGTCGGGACCCGATGCCGGGCTCCTCGAAGCGGGCTTCCTCGATCGGCTCGACGAGGCGAGGAGCAACGACATCCGGGCCGGAACCGGACGCGACGTGTACCTGGCAGCGGTGCACGCGCGGCGTCCCGGCCACCTTCGTGCCGCCGCCGGCTACGCAGGACTCCTCGCGGTGGCGCCGGAAGCGGTCCGCTCCACGCTTGGCGCGTATCTCGTGGGCCCCAACGGCCGGGGCGCCCTCGAGGTCAAGCACCGCCGAACGGGCGCCGCATGGACCGTGACCGCCGTGGTGCACCGGCCTGATCCGGTTTCGCTCGAGGTTTCCGCGGCGGCGGACCAAACGGCAGGCGTGGCCTTTCGGCTCGAGGAGCTGCCGGAGCACGAGGAGGATCAGATCCGTTTCGCACTCCGGCGGCAGCTCCGTCAGGGCGTCCTCACAACGGATGAGAATCGCCGGATCGCCGACGGCATCCTGCGATTCGACCGCGCGGTCGCTTTCTCCCTCGTGCGGCAGCTTCCCGCCGACCCGAGGGAAGCGCACGGCCTCGATCTCGACCGGCTGAGCCGCACGCTGGACCTGCTGGCGCTGGAGCGGCAGACCGTCCCGTTCGACGCCCAGACCCGGTTCCACCGGATCATGATGCACGGGCCGCGGGAGACACGCCGGCTCCTGGTCCCCTTTGCCGCCCGGTTCGGATTCTCGCTCCCCGAGGCCGGGATGCGATGAGCGAGCCGATCCGGTTCGCATTCGGTCTGCACCTGCACCAGCCAGTCGGCAATTTCGATTCGGTCTTCGAGCAGCATCTGCGCGAGGTCTACTCCCCGCTGCTCGACGAGGTGATCGGAGGGGGATGCGCACCGGTGACCCTCCACGTCTCGGGCCCGCTCCTCGACTGGCTCGCCTCCCACGACACGGCATTCCTCGATGCGCTGGGACGCCATGTGGCGGACGGGCGGGTGGAGCTCCTGCTGTCGGGCTACGACGAGCCGATCCTGGCTGCGCTCCCGCGCGAGGATCGCCTCGAGCAGATCGCTCGCATGCGGGAGGCGCTGCAGGCGCGTTTCGGGGTGACGGCCGCCGGTCTCTGGCTGACCGAGCGGGTATGGGAGCCCGACCTTGCCGGCGACCTGCACGACGCCGGCGTACGCTACGCGCTCGTCGACGACCGGCACTTCCTGGTCGCCGGCTTCGAGCGAAGCCAGCTGCACCGCCCCTGGCGCACCGAGCACGGCGGGCGGAGTATCTCGCTCTTTCCGATCGACGAGTCGCTTCGCTACCTGGTTCCCTTTCAGCCGGCCCGGGATCTGGCGGAGCATCTCCGTGGACTCCGCGCGCTCGGGCACCCGCTGGCCGTGCTGGCGGACGACGGAGAAAAATTCGGCGGGTGGCCGGGAACCCGCGAATGGGTGTATGAGAAGGGCTGGCTGGGCGACTTCCTGGCCGTACTCGACGAGCTGCGGAATTCCGGCGAGGTGCGCCTGGTGACCTGCTCGCAGGCGCTCGCGGAAGTCGCCCCCGGTGGTCTCGCCTATCTCCCCAGCGCTTCGTACCGGGAAATGGAAGGGTGGGCGCTGCCGGTCGAGGCCGCGAAGCGGCTGGCCGCGATGGAGCGCGATGTCGGAGCGAGCCGGCTCAAGGGCGCGGAGGGAGCGCTGGTGCGCGGATCGCACTGGCGCCACTTCTTGGTGAAGTACTCCGAATCGAACTGGATGCACAAAAAGATGCTGGCGCTCTCCGCGCTCTGCCGGCAACAGGGCGACCCGGCGGAACCCCGGCGCGCACTCGGACGGGCGCAGTGCAACGACGCGTACTGGCACGGCGTCTTCGGCGGGCTGTACTTGCCCCATCTCCGCGAGGCGATCTGGCGCGAGCTGGCCCGGGCCGAGGGTGCGCTGCGGCGCGGCGAGACACTCGCCTGGGAGTCGCGCGATGTCGATCTGGATGGGGTGCCGGAGCTCTGGATTCACTCGGCGGAGTGCTCCGTCCTGTTGAGCCCGGCCCGGGGGGGCTCCATCGAAGAGCTCACCCTATTTGAGTCGCAGGTCAATCACGCCGCAACGCTCACCCGACGCCGCGAGGTCTATCACCTCGAAGCGCTGGAGCGCGGGGCGGCGCTCGATGAGGCGGAGGGGGGCGCCGACGCCGGCGCGGCCGTGACCATCCACGACATCGAGCATTCGCTCGCGCTTTCCGACCTCCCGCCAGTGGATCGCGAGCCCCGCGCCATCCTGCAGGAGCGCGTCTGGTCTGCGGCGGTCACAGTCGATGACATCGCGGCCGGTGCTGAGCCGCTCGTTTCATGGGCGGTGGGGGCGGCGACCTGGACCGCGGAGCCGGCGCCGCACGGGGTCATCGTGCGGCTCCAGCTCGACGGTTTGCGGAAGGATGTGACGGTATTCCGTAACGGCACGCTCGACGTGCGGCTTCGCTGGGAGCCGCACCAACAATGGCCGGAAAATGCATGGCTCACGACCGAGCTCTCGCTCTTCCGACCCCTCGAGATCGACGCGCCCGGTGCGCGCGTCTGGCGCTATCCGATCGAAACGGTGGCCAAATCGGAAAAGGGTTTCGACCGGACGGTCCAGGGGGAGTCGGTCACGCTGGGGTGGCCCATCGCGCTCGGCGAGGCCCGCTTCTCCCTCCGACCAGAGCCACGGACCGTCCTACCTCTTCTTGAGTGACCCAATTCCGCTGTCGAGCACCCCGTCGCCTTTGATGGCGAGCGCTAACGCTTGGCCGACCTCGACCCCCGCAGGGGCGATGAATAGGCTGTCGCCCCGGACCGTATAGTTCATCAGCAGCTCGTCGACTGCCCCCTGGGCATTCAAGACTCTTCCGCCCTTGAGCTCGAAGGCAAAGGCGCCGGAGCTCGTGTTGTAGTACTTCCCTTCGATGCCGCCGGACGAGCAGGCGGCGGCGAATCCAGTGAGGATCAGCGAAACGGCGAGGACGCGGCAGGGACGGCGGATCGGCATGGCGGGCTCCACGCTCGGGGTGACACGACCGGGGGAACCCCGCATTTGCGGGTCCCCCTCACCATTGCGCCCAATGTACTCCAAATCCGTCACGCGGGCGCGGCTACAAGCTCTTAGCGGTACTCCCGCCTCAACACCAGATCGAACGGCGCCCGCACCACCAGGCGGTAGCTGTACTCCCAGCGCGACTTGCCCAGCGCGATGCTCTTCAGATGGTCAATGCGGTGCAACCGGAGCTCGCCGTCAAAGGTGACCTCGCCGTCGATGGTCGTGCGCCGGAGCAGCCCCACCTCCCAGTATTTCCTCCGCGCGCGGTAGAACGACGGGTCGGCGCCCACCGAGTTGTAGTTGTTGTCCCCCTCCTGCGAGAGAAAGTCACGGCCCCACCAGGAAATCGAGAACAGCTCGAACCACCCGCGCGGGGTGACTGCCGCCCGCATCAGCCAGCCATGCCCCTTCCCCGGCCGACCCGCGGGAGCATCGGGATCGACATTGCCGGAGCTGCGCAGCCGGTAGACCGCGAGAGAGCTCTTTCCCAGCCATCGCAGCGAATCGGCCAGCACCGCGCCGAGACCCGAGGCGACATTGTTGCTGACCGGCACGCCGGCATCGAAGAGCTGCCCCCCATGGTGCACGCCATGCAGTTGGCTCTCGAGCGTCAGCACCGGCAGCGGCCGCACCCGCAGGATCCATCCATAGTCAAACACTTCCCGCTGCCCGGAAAGATTGAGATTCTGCCAGTTGACGTAGATGTCGCCATCCCACAGCCTGCGCCGCTCGCGCCACTCGAGTCCGTATTCGATCGGGCGGGTGATTTCGAGCGTGCTCACCGAGAGCGCGTCGAGGAACCCGCGCCGCCGTTCGGGCAGGAGGGTGCCGAGGGTGCCGGTGGAGGTGCCTGTACGATACTGGAAGCTGATGACCGGCCTGACCGTCTCGACGAACTCATCGGAGCCGGACCGGTGATCGCCGAACACGCCGAGATGAAACGCCGTGCGCTCGCCGGTGCGGAAGCGGAGCATGGAGTGGAACTGCCCGCCCAGGATTGTCTCTCCGACGCGATAGGGAGTGAAGAATTCGGTGTTGTCGCCGTACAGCGTGGCGACGGTAGACCAGGTGAGCGACTGGCCCACGGCCGGGACGGCGCACGCCAGCAGGAGAAGTGTGACGCCGAGCGCGCGCGCGAGCCGTGACATGCGGAGCAATATCATTAGCTTTCCGCCCTATGACCACTCCGCGGGCCTCGCGCATCGTGACGGTCGGACTGCCGCAGATGCGGGCGAGCACGGACCCGAACGCGACCCTGGAGCGGACGATCGTCGCGATCCGTGACGCGGCCGCGCGGGGCGCCCAGATCATTTGTACCCAGGAGCTGTTCCTGGGCCCGTATTTCTGTCAGTGCGAGGATCACCAGTTCTTTCGTCTAGCCGAGGCGATCCCCGGCCCCACGACCGCCCGGCTGTCGAGCCTCGCGAAGGAGCTCCAAGTGGTCATCATCGCCTCGCTCTTCGAAAAGCGGGCCGAGGGTCTCTACCACAACACCGCCGCGATCATCGACGCCGACGGCCGCTACCTGGGCAAGTACCGGAAGATGCACATTCCGGACGACCCGCAGTACCACGAGAAATTCTACTTCACGCCCGGCGACCTCGGCTTCCGCTCCTGGGACACCCGGTACGCACGCATCGGGGTGCTGGTGTGCTGGGACCAGTGGTACCCGGAGGCCGCCCGTCTCACCGCTATGAGCGGCGCCGAGATTCTCTTTTATCCAACGGCCATCGGCTGGCTCCCTCCCGAGAAGGCGGAGTACGGGGAGCGCCAGCAGTCGGCGTGGGAAACCATCCAGCGCTCACACGCCATCGCCAACGGTTGCTTCGTCGCCGCGGTCAATCGGGTGGGCTTCGAGCCGGGGCCGACCGGCGGGCTCGAATTCTGGGGCGGCAGCTTCGTCGCCGATCCCAGCGGCCGCATCCTGGCGCACGGCGGGCAGGATGAGGAGACGCTGGTGGTGCCCTGCGACCTCGGCCAGGTGGACATTGTGCGGACCCATTGGCCGTTCCTGCGTGACCGGCGGATCGACGCATACGCCGGGATGACGCAGCGGTATCTCGACAGTGAGCAGTGAGGGAGTCAGGGAGCCAGGGAGTCAGGGAGCCACTGGTTCCCCGGCTCCCCGGCTCCCTGGCTCCCTGTCGACTCACCGCTCACCGGCGGCGCAGGGCTTCCGCATGCCGGCCGAATGGTCGCCGCACCGAGGGACCTGGCTGAGCTGGCCGCACAAGAAAGCCTCGTGGCCCGGCAAATTCGAGCCGGTGCCCCAGGTGTTCGCCGACATCGTCCGGCACCTGGTACCGCACGAAGAGGTGCACATCAACGTGGCCGGTGCGGATCGCGAAGCGGGCGTACGCGAGGTCCTGCGGCTCGCCGCTGTTCCCCTGACCAGCGTCTTCTTTCATCACCACCCGACCGACGACGCCTGGTGCCGGGATCACGGGCCCATCTTCGTCACGCGCGAGCGCGACGGCCGCCGGGAACAGCTCATCCTCGACTGGGGCTATAACGCGTGGGGGGGGAAGTACCCTCCCTTCGAGCAGGACGACGTGGTGCCGACCCGCATCGCGACCGAGCTGGCGCTCCCGGTCGTGTCGCCGGGGATCATCCTCGAAGGCGGCAGCATCGACGTGAACGGCGCCGGCTGCCTCCTCACGACCGAGCAGTGTCTCCTCAATCCGAACCGGAATCCGGCCATTTCGAAGGCCGGGATCGAGAAGCACCTGCACGACTTTCTCGGGGTGACGAAGATTCTCTGGCTGGGAGACGGCATCGAAGGCGACGACACCGACGGACACATCGACGACCTCACCCGCTTCGTCGATCCACGCACCGTGGTGACCGTGGTGGAGGACGATCCGCGCGACACGAATTATCGGCCGCTCCGCGACAACCTCGAGCGGCTGCGCGGCATGACCGACCAGGACGGCCGGCCGTTGCGAATCGTCGAGCTCCCGATGCCTCCGGCGATGTACCAGGACGGCGAGCGGCTGCCGGTGAGCTACGCGAACTTCTACATCGCCAACGGCGTGGTGCTGCTGCCGGGATATTTCGCGGAGCGGGACGCCGCCGCGCAGGCCGCGCTCATCCCCCTCTTTCCCGGGCGCCGCGTCGAGATCATCGACTGCACCGACCTCGTCTGGGGACTGGGCGCGATCCACTGCGTCACCCAGCAGTGGCCGGCGTAGGTCGTCTCGCTGTGAACCTGACAACCACAGATTTCACAGGGTGGATTCCAAGATCTAACGCATCAGTTTGGTGAATTCCTCGGCCAGCGTATTCCAGGCGAGGGTTTGTCTGGGCCGCTCGTTGAGGCTCCGCTCCACCCGACGCAGCTCGCGGGAGTTCACCGCGAGATTCAGCAGCACCTGCTCCAGCTGGCTCGGGTCCGCGCGCACCCAGCCCAGATCGCGTCCCGGCACCGTGATGATCGTGATGTTCTCGCCGATCATCCGGCCGAACGGAAAAACCTGCATCAGCTGAACTTCGGAGGGCGCCGGGTATGGAAATCGCTGGCGCCCTGGTACGCCTCCGCCACCGCCAGCAGTTCCGCCTCGCCGAAGAGCCGCCCCAGGAAGACGAGACCCACCGGGGTGCCGTCGGGGTTGAATCCGTTGGGGAGCACGACCGCGGGATGCCCGGTCAGGTTGGTTGTGAGCAGGGAATTTCCCCCGGACGTCGGCGCGACGACCACGTCCACGTCCCGAAGGACCTCGTCCACCCTCTGCATCAGCATGCTGCGGATTCGGTTGGCCTGGATATACTCCACTGCGGGAATGAACCGCGCGCTGCGGAAGGTGTTCGGCCAGGCATTGCGGGTCTGCTGCACCATCTGGTCGTCGCGGCCCGAGCGGGTGATCTCGTCGAACGCCGCCGCCGCCTCGGCAGTGAGAATGATCCGGAGCGCAGCGGTGGGGAGATCCGTCGGAAGCTCGATCGGCACCAGGGACACGCCGAGACGTCGCAGCACCTCGAGTCCGGCCATGTCGAACGTCTTGGTGGCGTGCTCGGCTTCGAAGGCTGCCTTGAGGTATCCGATCCGGAGACCAGCGATCCCACGGCGCGGCTCCCAGTCGAACGGACGGTCGTACACCGTCGGGTCCTTCCCGTCCGGGCCATGGATCGCCGCGAACACCAGCCCGCAATCGGTGGCACTGCGGCACATCGGGCCCA
>CAYTMW010000045.1:0-18189 GCA_964439025.1 uncultured Gemmatimonas sp.
AAGCCGCCGAAGCCGCCGCCCCCGAATCCGCCGCCCCACCAGCCCCCGCGGCCCCGGCGTCTGCGCCGGCGCCTGGTGGCAGCCGCGATCTGTACCGAAAAAACAACCACGAGCAGAATGAAAAAGAGAATGGTGTTCAGAGCGTTGACCGGACCGTCGCGCACGGAGTCGTTCGCGTCGCCACTCAGACGGTCGCCGGCGACGAGCGCCGAGTCGCTGACGCCCATTCCCTTCGCGATGAGGGCGGCGAGCGCCCCGACCCCCACCTCCAGCGCGCCGGCGTAATCGCCACGGGAAAAATACGGGCGCATGAGATCGCGCGCGCGACCAGCCTGCAGATCGGTGACGATGCCTTCGAGGCCCTGGCCGGCGGCGATGAAGATCTGCCCCGAATTCGGGTCGTCGTCACGCCGCGGGACCAGTAGGATGATCAGCCCCGCGTTGCGCCGCTGGTCTCCGACCGCCGCATTCGCGCCGACCCCCCAGGCCCGTCCGATGGCGACCGCAACGTCCACCGCGGCCCGGTCGCCGATGGTCGGAAGGACGACGATCGCGAGCTCCGCGCCGGTCGCATTCTTCAATCGCTCGCCAAGCGCTTCCAGCCGCGGGACCGCCGCGGGATCCACCGCGCCGGACGGGTCGGTGACGTGCCCCGTGGGACGCGCGGGAAAGAGCGGCTCGTTCCCGGTGCGCTGCGCGGCAAGCGGGGGCCCCGCGCCTTGGAGCGCCAAAGCGAGCAGGATAGTTTTGGTGAATGTCACGCGTCGTTCCATTCGCGCTCCTGGTGATCGCCGCGGCCTGTCGAAACGGCCGCACGGTTACGGTGCAAGTCCTGGTGCCCGATCTTGCCGGCGCCGCCACACCCATCGCGGGCGTCGTGGTGGCGGCGATTCCCTACGACCGCGACAGCCTCATCGCGGCGATGGAAGGACGCGTATCCGCCGGGCGCCCCCATACGCAGACCCTCGACAGCCTGTTTCAGGCCTTCCACGGTCCTTTCCTGTCGTTCAGCCGAGCCGCCTGGAACGTCGAGCGCGTGACCCGCGCGCGCGACTCGGTGGCAGCGGACCGCAACCGCGCCGCATCCGGCTCGGCGCTGGCGGAGCTCGACGCCCGGCTCGCCCGGCTGGATGATTCGCTCCGCCGTCTCACGCCCGCGCTCGAGCGCGCGCGCGCCGAACTCAGCGCCGCCCGCGACACGCTCTGGCCGCGCATCGAGCGTCTTCGCGGGGAAGCGCGGCGATGGCAACATAGCACCTTCGACGGATACGATACCGCCGCGCGCAGCCTCGCACGGAGCAGAATGCGCACGCTGAGCGCGGACACGACCGACGCCGCGGGCTGGGCCACCATGCTGTTGGCACCGGGACCGTGGTGGATCACCGCCCGCTCTCCCGACCCGCAGGATCCGAACTACGAGTGGTACTGGAATGTCCGGGCGGATGCGGACACTGTCCGTTTGAGTCCGGCCACCGGCCGCCATCTTCCGAGGTACTGACCGATGCGACGCACGCTCTTCCTCCTCCCCGCGCTCCTGCTCACCGTCGCCGGCACGGGAACGGCGCAGCCGGACCCGCTCGCGTCGCGGAGCAAGGGATCCGTCTCGGCACCGGTCACCGTGTACGAGATGTCGGATTTCCAGTGCCCCTTCTGCAAGCGGTTTACCGAGCAGTATTTCCCGACCATCGAAAAGGAGTACATCGCCACCGGGAAGGTGCGCTGGATCTTCATCAATCTTCCGCTGGTCTCGCTCCACCCCAACGCCGTCCCCGCGGCCGAGTTCGCGATGTGCGCCGCGCGGGAGGGTAAGTTCTGGCCCGCCCATGACATCCTCTATCGCCGGCAGGAGGTCTGGGCGCCCCTCAAGAATCCCGCGGCCTTCCTGCTCTCGCTGGCGGATTCGCTCAAGATCCCCCGATCGCGCATCACGCCATGTCTCGAGAAGGGAGAGACGCGCGAGCTGGTCCGCAGCGACTCCGAGGGATCGGTAAAGGCGGGCGCCAGCAGCACGCCGACGTTCTACATCGAAGGCGGCATCATGGCGGGCTCCTATCCGCCGGAAGTCTGGCGCCCGATCCTCGACTCGGTGATTCGCGTCAGGACGAGGAAGCCATAGCCGTCGATCCGCTCTTCCTCGATTTTCAGACCGCGCTCGCCGGCAGGTATTCCCTCGAGCGCGAGCTGGGCCGTGGCGGGATGGGAATTGTGTATCTCGCCCGCGAGGTTTCGCTCGATCGCTCCGTGGCGATCAAGCTCCTCCCCCCTGTGCTCACCGCCCAGCCCGAGCTGCGGGAGCGCTTCCTCAGGGAAGCGCGAACCGCCGCACAGCTCTCCCAACCCAACATCGTGCCGATCCACACCGTCGACGACGTCGGGGGATTCGTCTTCTTCGTCATGGCGTTCATCGACGGGGAGACGCTGGGGGAGCGGGTGCGCACCCAGGGCCCGCTCCCTGCGCCGGACGCGGCGCGGATTCTCCGGGAGATCGCCTGGGCCCTCGCCTACGCGCATGGGCAGGGTGTGATCCACCGGGATCTCAAGCCCGACAACATCATCCTGGAGCGGGCCAGCGGCCGCGCGGTGCTGACCGATTTCGGCATCGCGCGGCGCCTCGAGACAACCGGGCTCACCGCCGGCGGCGAGCTGATCGGCACCCCGGAATACATGAGTCCGGAGCAGGCGTGCGGCGGAGCGCTCGATGGCCGCACCGATCTGTATTCACTGGGGATCGTCGGATTCTACGCGCTCTCCGGCCGGCTGCCCTTCGAGGGCGCCACCATCCCCGCACTGCTGGTCCAGCAGGCGACGGCGCCGCCGCCCCTGCTCGCGCCCCTCGCCCCGGGCGCACCACGGGCGCTGACCCAGGCGGTGATGCGCTGCCTCGAGAAGGAGCCCGAGACCCGCTTCGCCGACGCCAAGGGATTCGCCGATGCGCTCTCGGTGGCCCTCGAGGCAAGGCGGGAGATTCCCGCGCCGGTTCGGGCGTTCGTCAAGGAAAGCCTCGAACTGCGGCCCAGCGGCTGCCTCTACGTAATGGTGGTGAGCTGGCTGGCACCGATGCTGCTCATTCCGCTCACGCGGGGGGGGCTCCGGCTTTTCTCCGCGGGAGGGGGGGTGCTTCTCTACGTCGCGTTTCTTGCCACCGCACTCATCGGCGTGCCGCTGCTCGCGCACTTCCGCCGCATCCGCCGCCTGTCACGCGCGGGCTACGGAGTGGAAGACGTGCTGGCGGGAGCCCGCGCCGACATGGATCAGAAAAAGGAGGAGCTGGCGTACACGGTGGGACGCGATCCTACCCGGCTGGAGCGAGTGCTCTTGAAGATCCGGTGGGCGGGGCTCGCGGTAGGTCTCGGCAGCGTGATAATGGCCGCCACGAATCTGCTTCCGGGAGTCACGAGTCCGGTGGTTCCGTTGCTGTTCGTCGGCGGTCTCGGTGTCTGGGCCGGCGGATCGCTCGTCGCCCAGCGCCGGCGCGATGTCCTGGGGGAGCGGCGCATCAAATACTGGAACAGCCGTTTCGGCCGCTGGCTCTTCAAGGTGGCGGGCGCCGGATTGTCCCCGCGCGCCGTGGGTGCCGGCGCCACCCATCGGCCGACCGAGCTGGCGCTCGCCTTTGCTGCGGAGGACCTCTACGCCGAGCTGCCCAAGGCGATGCAGGCCGCGCTGCCGGCATTGCCCGACGTGCTGAAGCGCCTGGAACAGCAGGCCCGCGCGGTTCGTGCCCGCATCGAAGAGCTGGAACAATCGCTGGCGGAGGTCGGACAGCGGGCCGCGCCGGAGCCGGTCGCCGCCCACCGTGCCGCGCTCGTTGCCGACCTGACCGCGACGCGAGAGCTCGCTCGCGCCCGCCTCAGCGAATCGGTGGCGGCCCTGGAGACCATCCGGCTCGATCTGCTGCGGCTGCGGGCGGGAGCCGGGAGCGTCGATCGCATCACCGCCGATCTCGCCGCCGCGGGCGAGATAGGGGCAACAGTGGATCGCCTGCTGGCAGCGGGGGAGGAAGTGGACGAGGCGCTAGGGCGGTAAGGCGCAAAGAGACTTCCGCGATTGCGCCCGTGCGCCATTCCGCCGTGCTATTGTCTACACACCGCCTTCGGCCCCAGCACCGGCTGATCGACGGCTACCCGGTGATTCAGATTGCCCACCCGCGCGCCCAGCGCGGCCACGAAGCTGGTGACCCGGGCCAGCCGGTCATAGTCGATGTACTGGGGCTCATCGGTCACCTGGTGATAGTCCGCGTGTCCACCGGTGGTCAGGAACACGATCGGAATGCCGTAACGCGCGTAGCTCCAATGGTCGCTCCGGCAGTAAATGTTCTGCGGATGCCCGTTGGCGTCCATGGAATAATCGAGCTGCAGCGGAAGGCCGGTCGCGAGGTTGACCTCCTCGGCGAGATTTCCCAGCTCGGTCGAGAGCCGGCGCGACCCGATCAGCTGCAGGTAGTCGGGTCCTCCTCGGATCCGGCTTCTATCCATCCGGTTGCCGGTGACGTCGCTCGGCCCACCCCGGCCGATCATGTCGATGTTGAGCTGCGCCACGATCGAGTCGCGCGGCACCGACGGGTGATCGCTGAAGTACTCGGAGCCGAACAGTCCCTGTTCCTCTCCCACATGCCAGATGAAAATCAACGAGCGCTTCGGTCTCGCCCTCGGGCCGGCAAAGAGCTCCGCGATTTCGAGCAGCCCCATGCTGCCGGAGGCGTCATCATCCGCACCGTTGTACACCGAATCGGGACGGGCGGATGCGCCGCCGGTCTTCTTGCGGATTTCCGCGAGCAACGCATTGACCGTGTCGAATTGTACCGTCGTGGGACGCGGCGTCGGGTCGTCCGCGCCCCCCTGGCGGTACAGGTGATTGAGAACATAGATGGAGTCGTGGGCCGCCGGCACCGAGGCAAACCCGACGTGGTCGTTGTGTGCCCCGAGGACGATGTACTGCCCACGGAGCGCCGGATCGCTTCCATGGAGTATACCGACCACGTTGCGGCCCGGATACGTGAGCGGACGGTTGATGAAGACCGGTGTACCAGCCAGGGAACGGCCGATCGTACCGGCCAGAACGCTGTCGGGGTTCGCGCCGAGCATCTGTCCTGCCGTCTTCCGTGAGATGTACAGGAAGCTCGGCAGCGGATCCCCTGCGTCCGAGGGCGGTGCCGCGCCCGATTCCCGATAGAAGACGAGCATCTGCTTCGGGATAAGATCGAAGCCTGCGACCGCGATGCCCGCGGCCTCGGGGAATCGGGCCACGACGCTCGCCCTGGCGGCCGTGCCCGGAATTCCCTGCGCATACCCCGCCGGCGACACCGAGAGCACCACCAGCTTGCCGGCGGCGGCCTCCGGGCCGATCAACGAGGTTGGAACGCCCCAGGTACCGCCATACACCGACGGCACGCCGTCGATGGAGCGCGCGCCGGCTCCCTGGTCGCGCGGGATGTACTCCGCCCACGGCGCGAGCGCTATGCCGTCGACCGAGAGTGATTTGCTCGAATCGAGCGTCCGGTAGGCCAGCGGCACCGTCTGAAAGAACCCCTCCGAATCACCCGCCGGCTCGAGACCAAGGCGGGCCAGCTCCCGCGCGATGTACTCCGCGCCGAGTGCATTGCCTCGGGAGTCGAGGATTCTCCCCCCCATCGAGTCGTCGGCAAAGAGAAACACCCGCGTGGTGAGATCAGCGGGCGTGATGGCCGCCTCGGTACGGAGCGGCGCACGAGTGCGTGGCCACGAGAGAGGCGCCCACGGATCGGGGCCCTGTCCCGTGAGCGCGATGGGAAGCAGGTAGAGGCCGGCGAGCGCGACAAGAGGCCGGAAGAGTGGATGAGTCATCAGTGGAGGGAGATCCGGAGTTGAAGGAGTGCAAACATGCAGCTTATCACGACGGATGCCGGCAGGGGAATGTTCCAGGACACGGGCCGGAAATCGCCTAGCGTGCGAGTGACAGAAAGACATCGTACAAAGCGTGAGTCCAGGCGGTGATGCCGAGTCCCCGGACCAGGTACAGTGCGCTGAAGACCAGTCCCGCGATCGCCCGAAACGTGAAGGACGCTAGAGTAAATGTATCCCCGTACGGGCCGATGTAGTGGAACAGAGAAAAAATCAGCGCGCCGAGCACGGCGGCAAAGACTCCCGCCGAGAGGGGCCGCAGTCCCAGGAGCACCCGGGCGACGGCCGCCAATGCGGAAACCAGCATCACCCGGAAGAGCAGCTCCTCGTAGATCCCCGCCCCAAGGGAAATCATGAGCTGGGTGGGAAGCGCGAAGGAAATCGCGTCGCCGGAAACCAGCGCAAGGCGGCCGCGGAGAAGGAGCGACGTCAGCGCGCTGACGACTCCGCCCAGCAGCAGCGCGTACCCGACCGACTCGGCGAACATCACCGGGAAGAGACCTGGGCGGATGGGCCCGCCGGCCCGGCGGTCCCGCCAGACCAGCAATCCCCCGACCCCGGCGAGTACCAGGCTGAATGCGGTCACCCCGTAGCGTCCGCCGAGTGCGATGAAGACGCTCTTGAGCAGGACATCCGCCCCGTTGCGGACTTCTCCCAGCTCGCTGCCGCTCAGGACGAAAGCCAGCACCTCGTACAACAGAAGCAGCGGAAGGGCGAACAGCAGGCTGTGGCGGGGAGCGCGGGAGGCAGACCAGTACGAGGAGGGCGCCGGTGGCATCCGGAAAAACTAATGGGACCCCGCTCCCTTTGACGCGGACACTCCGGCCTTCCACATTTCGCAATGCCCGCCACCCCGCTCTCCTACCGGTGCGCCATCGCACTGGCCCGCGGGCTCCTTCCCCTCTATGCCCGGTTCGACCAGAAGACCGAAGCGGGACTCCGCGGCCGCGAGGGCGTGCTGCGGCGTCTGGCGGCCTGGAGCGCCGCCTCCAGGGATCTTGCACGGCCGCTCCTCTGGATGCACGCGCCGTCCGTGGGCGAGGGATTGCAGGCGGAAGTCGTGCTCGGGAAGCTTCGCGCCGCCCACCCCGACTGGCAGATCGCCTACACCTATTTCAGCCCGTCGGCGGAGAGTCTGGCGCGGCGACAGCCCGCCGACGTCATCGACTATCTCCCCTGGGATCGGGCCGCGGATGTCGATGCCGCGCTCGACGCCCTCCGGCCCACGGCCATCGTGTTCAGCAAGCTCGATCTCTGGCCGGAGCTCGCCACGCGGGCGGCCGCACGGGGTACTGCGATCGGAATCATCGCCGCGACGGTGAGCCCCGACTCCAGCCGGCTACGCTGGCCGGCGCGGGTGGCGCTTCGGCCGGGTTATGCCGCGGTGGACTTGGCCGGAGCCGTCTCCATCGAGGACGCCGAGCGGCTGGTGCTCCTCGGCGTGTCTCCGAGCCGGATCGAGGTAACCGGCGATCCGCGATATGATAGCGCCGTACAGAAGGTCCTGGGCACTCCTGCCGCTGACGCGCTTCGTTCTCTCGTGAACGGGGCGCCCACAATGGTCGCGGGGTCCACATGGGAAGCCGATGAAGACGTGCTCCTCCCCGCGTTCCGTGCGGTGCGCGCCGCGCGCCCCGAGGCGCGGCTCATTGTCGTGCCGCACGAGCCGACGCCCGAACACCTGGCGCGACTCGAGACCCGGGCGCGGGCACTTGGTCTGCCTGCCCCGGTCCTCCTCAGTGCAGCCAATAGCCCCGCCGCATTCCTGATCGTGGATCGAGTGGGAGTACTCGCGGGACTGTATGCGGGAGCGGCCATTGCGTATGTCGGGGGCGGGTACGGATCGGCGGGGCTGCACTCAGTGGTCGAGCCGGCGGCGTCTGCCGTTCCGGTGGTGTTCGGCCCGCGATGGGGCGGCAACCGCGACGCCGCCCTCCTGCTCGCGCGGCGCGCCGCGATCGTCGTTTCCCCGGAGTTTCCCGACTGGCTGGACCTCGATGCCGGGTCGACCTACAGCGGAGCGAATCCGCTGGCGGCCATCTGGCTCGCGCTGCTCCGGAATCCCGAGCATGCAGCGGCGGCCGGCCGGAGGGGTCTCGAAAGCGTCGAGGCCGGGCTCGGGGCTGCTGCCCGGAGCGCCGGCCTCGTGGAGCGCCTGATGCTTCGGGAGCGCGTCAGCGGCCCGTGATGGTGCCCTCGTAGATCACCGTCCTCGGCACCACGAGTCCAAGAGTAAGGCCCGTCACCAGCACGTCGAGCCAGCCGCTCTTCGTTTTGATCTTCAGATTGGAAATCCCCTGACCGCCGACCAGCTGCCGGGAGAGCGCCTTGCGCAGGTTGGCCTGGCCGATCGGCAGCAACCCGAAGAGACCATGCACCGTGTGCGCGGTGGTTCGAAACGGGGTTCCCTGCGTCGTGTCGCCGGGGAGCGCCGCCATCGTGGCCGGCACGCCGAGGCTCGTCGCATCAAATGTCTGGGTACAGGCGGCGGTTCCGATGAGCGCAGCCACCAGGAGCGCGCGAGCCGGCTGCCTCATGTCCCCACCTTGAATCCGAGACCGACGCTCACGGTGGATACGTTGACACCGTTGCCGCGCGACACGCGGTCGTACATCGCGCGGATGGTCAAACCGTTCAGAAACCCGAGGTCCACTCCGCCGCTGATGCCGAAGTTGGTGTCGGTGCTGGTTTCCGCCGGTGTATCCGACTCGAGCGTGGTGCGGACGACGTCGAGGCGCGGCGCCACCCAGGGCTTGATCGCGAAGACCGGGTTGGGGATGGTGAGGGCGAGTCCCACACCGACCGGCAGGTGGAGGGTCTTGGTGGTGCTCCCGAAGAGCCCGGGCACCGTGATTTTGTGATATCCCGCGCCCGCTTGCAATGTGACCGACAGCGGAATCAGCGGTCCGCCGATGATCTTGAGATTGCCGGTGCCACCGACCGAGTTGATGCGTTCGGCCGCCCCCCTGGGATCGAACGTGGCCGCGCTGGCCGTAATGCCCAGCGGCCCGAGACCGATCGAGCCGGTCGCGCCGATCGCGATGCCCTTCCCCGCTGACGCGCTGGGAAAGCCGACATCCGCGGCGATCCCGAAGCCGGTGCCGACGCCCGCGTTTCGCACCGGCAACCCGACGACCTGCGCGACAAGGCCGCCGGCATTGCCGGCGGCCGCAAACAGAAGGAGCGCCAGGAGGCGCGTGCGTCGGGTCATGCGGAGCTCCGGGGCGAGGGCCCGAAGGAGGAATCAGCGCGTGAGCGAGAAGCCGATCGAGAAGTTTTCGATGTCGCCGATCCCGATCCCCAGCCGGATCTCGAAGCGCCGGTTGATCCGGAGATCGGCCCCCAGACCGAGCGCGACCAGGACATCGCTGTCCCCGTTGCCGAAGGTGGGAACGATCACCGGCTCGGCGTAAGGCACCAGGCTCGAGGAGGAGCCTTCGAAGTTCACCCGGCGGCCGAGCGAAAGGCCGATCGGGATGAAAAGTCTCGACCCCCCCGAGACGAGCGCCGCGCCGGCGCCGGTGATCAGCGCGCCGTCGAGCGGAAAGTCATCGCTCTGATCGAGGACCCGATAGCGCACGTCGAGGCCGATCAGCAGCGCGGCATTACCGGGACCCTGGCTGTCGAGCACGCCGCCACGGATCGCGAAATCCCACTTGGCGCCAGCGTGGCTGAATCCATAGAAGCCCTCGACAGCGATGTTTCCCGCGTCTGAAACGTTTGCCCCGATCTCGTACCGCTCAAAAGGGCGGTAGGGCGCGTGGAACACGGGAGTGCCGGTGGACTGGGCGGCGAGCGGAGTAGCGAGGGTCAGAAGGAGCGCGGCGAGCAGCTTACACGGCATCAGATTCTCCTTGGACGGATTCGGCGACGACGCGGACGGTGTTGGAGACGACCTGCAGGAATCCCCCCTGCACACGAAACCGGCTGGTCGCGCGCCCATGGCGAATGGCCAGCGTGCCCGTGCCCAGCAGCGTCATGAACGGCGCGTGCCGGGGAAGAATACCCACTTGCCCGTCGTAGGCGGGGGCGACGACGCTGTCCGCCTCCCCGTCGAAGACTGCGCGCTCGGGACTGATCACCAGGACCCGCATCACGACGCCGCGAGCTCCTTGGCCCGTGCGATCACGTCGTCGATGCCGCCCTGCATGTAGAACGCCTGCTCCGGCAGCTGATCGAACTCGCCCGACAGGACCCGCTCGAAGCTCGCGATGGTGTCCTCGAGCTTCACGTACTTGCCGGGGAACCCGGTGAACTGCTCGGCCACGAAGAACGGCTGCGACAGGAACCGCTGCACCCGGCGCGCCCGCCCGACAATGAGCTTGTCGTCCTCGGAGAGCTCGTCCATTCCGAGGATCGCGATGATGTCCTGGAGCGCCTTGTAGCGCTGCAGGGTCCGCTGCAAGCCGACGGCGACGTTGTAGTGCCGCTGTCCGACGAACTGCGGATCGAGAATTCGGCTCGCGCTGTCGAGCGGATCGACCGCCGGATAGATGCCGAGCTCGGAGATCGCCCGGCTCAGCACCACGGTCGCGTCGAGGTGCGCGAACGCCGTGGCGGGCGCCGGGTCGGTCAGGTCGTCGGCGGGCACGTAGATCGCCTGCACCGACGTGATCGAGCCCTTCTTGGTCGAGGTGATGCGCTCCTGCAGATCGCCCATCTCGGTCCCCAGCGTCGGCTGATAGCCCACCGCGCTCGGCATCCGGCCGAGCAGCGCCGACACCTCGGACCCCGCCTGGGTGAAGCGGAAGATGTTGTCGATGAAGAGGAGCACGTCCTGGCCTTCGACGTCACGGAAGTACTCCGCGATGGTGAGGCCCGACAGTCCGACCCGGAGCCGCGCGCCGGGCGGCTCGTTCATCTGTCCGTACACCAGCGCCACCGAGCCAAGAATGCCCGCTTCCTTAAACTCGAGATAGAGGTCGTTGCCCTCGCGGGTCCGCTCACCGACGCCGCAGAAAACCGAGCGCCCGCCGTGGCCCTTCTGCACGTTGTTGATGAGCTCCTGAATGACGACCGTCTTGCCAACGCCGGCGCCGCCGAAGAGCCCGATCTTCCCGCCCTTCACGAACGGAGCGATCAGGTCGATGACCTTGATGCCGGTTTCGAAGATCGTCGTTTTCGGCTCCAGGTCGACGAACTTCGGCGTTTCGCGATGGATCGCCCAGCGCTCGGTCGCCGCGGGGATCGCTTCGCCGCCGTCCACCGGCTCGCCAAGGACGTTGAGAATCCGGCCCAGCGCGGGCGCGCCCACCGGCACGGTGATCGGCCCGCCGGTGTCCAACGCTTTCATACCGCGGACCACGCCGTCGGTCGAGCTCATGGCCACCGCGCGTACCTGGTTCTGGCCGATGTGCTGCTGCACCTCGGCGACGAGGCGCACCGGGAGCGAACCGCTCGAGTCCTCGACCAGCAGCGCCGAATAGATCTCGGGGAGGTGATCGGGCGCGAACTCGACGTCGAGGACCGGTCCGATGACCTGGACGATGGAACCCACGTTCTTCTCAGCAGCGATGGCCGTAGTCATGATCGCAATTCCTTGGGTCCTGAAAGTTCCTTGCCGGGGAGTAGGCAGTTGGCAATAGGCAGTAGTGAACGCCCTTACCCTACTGCCCACTGCCTACTGCCCACTGCCTACTGCCTGCTGCCTAGCCAAGGGTGGCTGCGCCACCTACGATTTCCGAAATCTCTTGTGTTATCGCCGCCTGGCGCTGGCGGTTGTAGGTCCGCGTCAGATACTCGATGATGTCGCCCGCGTTGTCGGTCGCGTTCTTCATCGCTGTGCGCCGCGCGCCCTGCTCGCCGGCGGCCGTCTCGACCAGCCCCCGGTACACCATGTTCCGCACGTAGAGCGGGAGCAGTTGCTCCAGGATTGCGGCGGGATCGGGACGCAGGATGTAGTCGGGACGGCGGGTGCGGTCGGCGGGGGGTTCCACCGGAAGAATCCGCGCGACGGTCGGCGGCGTCGTCAGCGCGCTCATGAACTTCGCGTAGACCAGATCGACGCTGGCAAGGTCTCCGGCTTCGTAGGCCTCGATCAGCGACGCCACCACGCTCGCGGCGTGGTCGGCGGTCGGCTTGTCACCGATGTCCTGCCGGTCGGCCGCGAGGGGGCGCTTCAGATACTTGAAGAAGCCCGCGCCCTTCTTCCCGATAGCATGGATGTCCACCGTGTATCCCTCGGACTCGAGCTGCTCGATCCGGCGGCGGGCTTCCTTGATCAGATTCGAATTGAACGCGCCCGCGAGGCCGCGGTTCGACGTGACGAGGATGACTGCCGCGCGGGTGGGCCCGCCCTTCCCCGGAAGCGCGGGCCGGCGCAGCAGCGGGAACTGCGCCGACAGCTCCGGTGTCACCAGGTCGGCGAGCACCGCGCGCAACGCCTCGGCATAGGGACGGGCCGCCACCACGCGGTCCTGGGCGCGCTTCAGCTTGCTGGTCGCGACCAGCTCCATTGTCCGGGTGATCTTCCGGGTGTTCTGGACGGACTTGATCCGTCCCCGGAGCTTTCCGCCCTTGCCCGCCATCCTACTCGGCCCGGAACAACGGCTTGAACGCCTCGATGGCGGCCTTCAGGCTGGCCGTCAGGTCCGCGTCGAGCGTCTTCTTCGTCCGGATTCCCTCGAGGATGCTCCCCGGGGCATTGGCCACGTACTCGAGAAAATCGCGCTCCCACTGGCGAATCTGCTTGAGATCCACGTCGTCGAGAAAGCCGTTGGTCACCGCGTAGATGATCGCGACCTGGCGCTCGACCGGCACCGGCTGGTACTGCGGCTGCTTGAGCACTTCGACCAGCCGGGCGCCCCGCGCCAGCTGGCGTTGCGTGGCGGTGTCGAGGTCGGAGCCAAACTGGGCAAAGGCCTCAAGCTCGCGATACTGCGCCAGCGAGAGCCGGAGCGGACCGGCCACCTGCTTCATCGCCTTGATTTGCGCGTTGCCGCCCACCCGGCTCACGCTGATGCCGGCATCCACCGCGGGACGGACATTCGAAAAGAACAGATCGGTGGTGAGGAAGATCTGGCCGTCGGTGATTGAGATGACGTTGGTCGGGATGTACGCCGAGACGTCGCCCGCCTGGGTCTCGATGATCGGCAGCGCGGTGAGCGAACCGCCCGGCTTCTTGATGCGGGGGTCGTACCGGATCGCGGCCGAGTCCTCGGAAATCTTGGCGGCGCGCTCGAGCAGACGGCTGTGGAGGTAGAACACGTCGCCCGGATAGGCCTCGCGCCCCGGCGGCCGCCGAAGAATGAGCGACATCTGCCGGTACGCCGCGGCCTGCTTGGTGAGATCGTCGTACACGCAGAGGGTCGCCTTCCCCTCTTCATACATGAAGTGCTCGGCGATGGCGCAGCCGGTGTACGGCGCGATGAATTGCAGCGGGGCGGGCTCGGACGCGGAAGCGATCACGACGATACTGTAATCCATCGCCCCGGCTTCCTTCAGCTTTTCCACTACCGTGGCGACGGTCGAGCGCTTCTGCCCGATCGCCACGTACACGCAGATGACGCCGGCGCCCTTCTGATTGATGATCGTGTCGACCGCGATGGCGGTCTTGCCGGTGCCCCGGTCGCCGATGATGAGCTCGCGCTGGCCCCGGCCGATCGGGATCATGGCATCGATGGCCTTGATGCCGGTCTGCAGCGGCTCCTTCACCGGCTGCCGGACGATGATGCCCGGCGCGATCATTTCCACCGGCCGGCGGGCCGAAGTCTGAATCGGGCCGCGGCCGTCCACCGGCTGTCCCAGCGCGTTCACCACCCGCCCGAGCATGGCGGGTCCGGTCGGCACCTCGAGAAGGCGGCCGGTGCAGCGCACCTCGTCGCCTTCCTTGAGCTTGAGGTAGTCGCCCATGATCGCGGCGCCGACATTGTCCTGCTCGAGATTCAGAACGAGGCCGTTGATAATTTCGCCGGTCTCGGAGGAGGTGAACTCCAGCATCTCCCCCGACATCGCGGATTTGAGACCGTAGATGCGCGCGACGCCGTCGCGGACTTCAAGCGTGGTCCCCACATCGGCCGTGTCGGCTTGGGCGAGGTTCGCCGCCTCGATTTCCTTGAGGAGGATGCCCTTGATCTCGCCGGGACGAAGAATCGAATCGGTCGCCATGGGTCCTGGTGTGAAAATGCGGTGGTTCGATGTGTTCCAGTGGCTTGTGAAAAATATCACAAGACTCCGGACCGGGCAAGAGCAACCGGGTTTATCTCCTCCTTCGGCCACCGGTGCGAAGGAAGCGGGAGAGCACCTCCGGTTCCCCCAATGCCCGGGCCTCTTTCAGGCCGAGGTCGGTGATCCGGCGGACCATGGCGCGGAGATGGCGAGGAGTCGAGAATCGGAGGAGCCGGGTAACCTGATTCACGTCATAGGCGGGGTTGGCGAGGAGAGAGAGCGCCGCTAGAACACTCAGCAGATCCGCCACCCGTTTGAGATTCGGAGCGCCGCCGGCCCCGAATTGCCGGGACAGATGCTCCCGGGAAAGGCCCATTTCCTTCGCGAGGCGCGCGGTGCGGGGGGGGCGGCCACTGCCCTGGACCAGACGTTCCCACGTGGCGCGCTGCAGCGGCTCGGTCAGCCGGAGCAGCCGGGGTGCCTCGCCCAGCGCGGCACGACGGCGGGCGCTCACCGAATGGCGCATCACCAAATCGCCGACGACCGGATCATCCACCCCTTCGACCAGCACCGCGGCTACCGGGAGGCGGTGCCAGCCAAGCAGCAGCTCGGCATCCTCCGACCGGAGGATACCGTAGACCACGACGGGTATGCCGGGAAACCGCGTGCGAAGTGAGTGCAGATCGAGCTGGCGCGCGGCGCGGGGACCAAGCACGAGGACTTCGAGCAGGCGACCCCTCAGCACGCGCTCCAGTCCGCTCGCGGAGCGACACGCCACGACCGGAGCGGATCCCTTCGGCAGCGAGCGCCGGAGCGCGCTCAGCGCGGCCCGGCTGTCCAGCAGGGCGGCGACGGCGGGCATCGGTCAGGCGGGGGCGATGGGTCGGGGCGCGGCCCGAGGCCGCCCGGCTCCGGCCGCCACGAGGGTGCGGGCCATATCGCCGCCGCGTCGCAGCACTCCGCGCGCGTTCTCGTAGCTCAGGTCCTTGAGCGCCTCGTCGAGAGAACACCACCGGGTATCGGTAATTCCCTCATCCCGTTGCGGGACAGCGTCGCCCGCGACGGATTCAAAGAGAAAGAAGTGACAGAATTTGTGGATGAACCGGCCCCGGAACCGGAAGTGCCAGTCGATGATCCGGATCGGGCCGTGCAGACGGAGGTCGGCCAGCCCGGTTTCCTCGGCGGTTTCCCGCAGCGCCGCGTCCGCCGGCGATTCATCCTCCTCCAGATGACCCTTGGGAAATCCCCAGTTGTCATAGGAGTCACGAATCAGGAGGAACCGAAGGACGCCCTCGGCATCGCGGCGGAATACGATGCCGCCGGCGGAGACTTCGCGCTCGGGTCTCCGCTTACCCACAGGAACCGGTCAGCGGTGAGCGGTGAGCGTTGAGCGGTGAGCAGCCGATAACCGGACCGATAGCCGGACCGACAGCCAATAGCCGGTAGCCGATAGCTCTCACCTAAAACACCGAGAATCGAAAATACTTTCTCGGATTCGCCTGAATATCCGCTAACAACTGCCGCATCTGTTGCACCGTCCGGGTCGCTTCGTGGTACAGCGCCGAATCGCTCGCGAGGAGCGACAGTGTCCCCCGCCCGCTCTGCACCCGGGTCAGCAGCGAATCGCTCGCCTCGAGCACCCGGACCAGGCTCCCCCGACGCTGCTTGACATCGTTCACGATCGCCTGCATGTCGGCGGTCATTTCCCGCAGTGCGGTGCTGGTCTGCCGGGTCGAGCTCACCAGGTCCTGGAGCTGCCCGTTCATGGTGGCCGAGTCGACCCGTCCCATCACGGTGTTGAAGCGGTTGGCGGCGACGTCCACCTCGCCCGAGGTGCGGGTGAGATTGGTCGTCAGCTTGCCGAGGTTGTCACTCTGGGAGCTGGCCATCTGGGTGAGGCGCACCACGGTGGCGCGGAGATCCTTGAGACTGGCGCGCACGTCCGCCACCGCGTTCGAGTCGAGCGCCCCTTCGATCCGGTTGGTGATGACGCCGATGTCGCCGGCGATGCGGCTCGCCTGCAAGGTGATTTCGCCGATGTCCGGCAGGGTGGTTCCCGGCCAGATGTCGCCCCCCACCGCGGCGGCTTCCGCGAGCTGCGCCTGGATGCCGCGGTCGGAGGAGGCTTCTTCGTAGGCGATGATGTTGACCCGCCATTCGCCAAACAGCGTCGCCGGCGCGGCGATGGCGGCGGGGCGGTCCGGCAGGAGCTGATCGGGTTTGAGACGGAAATCGACCTCGACCCAGTCGCCCGGCGCCACGCGGACCGCCGCGACCCTGCCGACCTTGACGCCGCGGAGGGTGACGTTCGCGCCGGCGCCGAGTCCGCCGATCGAGCGAAAGCGCGCGGTGCGCACGTCATCGCCGCGGCCGACGCGGAGCTGCCCGAGAGCGACCGCGCCCACGACGATCAGGGCGGCCGCGCCGAGGACCGCGAGACCCACCGCAAATTCGTTGGATCGCTTCACGCGCGTTCTCCCGTGGCGGGACGTCCGTGGATGAAGCCGCGCACCAGGGGATCGCCGGTGCCGCGGATTTCGTCCACGCTGCCGGCCTGGCGGATCTTTCCCTCGTGCAGAAACGCAATCCGGTCCGCCACAGCAAACGCGCTCCGGACATCGTGGGTGACGACCAAGCTGGTGGCGCCCAGCTCACGCTTGGCCCGCACCATCAGATCGTCCATCGCGGCGCTGGTGACCGGATCGAGCCCGGTCGTGGGCTCGTCGTACAAAATGTAGCGCGGCCTGAGCGCGATCGCCCGCGCGATGCCCACCCGCTTCCGCATGCCGCCGGACAATTCGGCGGGAAAGCGGTGCTCCGCGTCGCTCAGCTCGACCAGACGGAGGCTTTCCGTCACCCGGGCTGCGATCTCGCCGGGCGGCAGCCCCTGCTGGGTGAGTCCCAGCGCGAGGTTGTCGTGCACCGTGAGCGAATCGAATAGCGCGGCGAACTGGAAGACGAATCCGATCCGGGTCCGCAGCCGCATGAGCTCCTCGTGGTCCAGGTCGCCCACCGATTCGCCGTCCACCAGCACCCGTCCCGCATCCGGCTCCAGCAGGCCGACGATGTGCTTCAGCGCGACGCTCTTCCCGCTGCCCGAAGCGCCCATCAGCACCGTCGTCTGCCCCTCGGGGATCGTGAGCGAGAAGCCGTCGAGGACGGTACGGGCGCCAAAGGACTTGTGGACGTCCTGGAATTCGATCATGCGATGGAGGCACAGAGGCCAAGAGGCAAAGAGGCAAAGGGAACACCCGTTGCCTCCTTGCCTCCGTGCCTCCTTGCCTCGCCTCTCACAGCAGCACGAGCGCCCAAAACGCATCCAGCACCAGAATCGCCTGGCAGCCGAGCACGACGGCGCGTGTCGTGGCGCGGCCGACGCCCTCCGCCCCGCCCCGCGCATTGAGGCCTTCGAAGCACCCCATCGTCGCCACGACGCCGCCGAAGCTCGCGCTCTTCACCAGCCCGAACCAGATGTCCTTGAAATTGTAGAACTGCCGGGCACCGCGGAGAAACTCGACCGAGGAAAGATCGAGAAGATTGACCGCGGTGAACCATCCAGACAGCACGCCGACCGCCATCGCCACGGCGGTGACGACGGGAAACATGAGGATCGCGGCGATGACGCGCGGGGTGACCAGGTACGCATGCGGGCTGATGGCCAGCGTTTCGAGCGCGTCCACCTGTTCGGTGACCCGCATGGTGCCCAGCTCGGCGGCGACGTTGGCCCCCACCCGTCCCGCCAGCGCCATACCGGTGAGCACCGGACCCAGCTCGAGCATCACCGCTTTGGTGACCAGGGTGCCGACGAAGTAGAGCGGGATGGCGCGGGTAAACATGTAAGAGGAAAGCAGCGCCAGCACGATGCCGGTGAAGACCGCCACGAACACCGCCACCGGAATCGAATCCACGCCGAGCTTGCGCATCTGCGCAAAGAGCAGCGGACGCCACACCCGCCCGTCGGCGAGCGCACGGCGTCCCTCGAGGGCCCACCGCCCGCTCAGGACGAAGAACTCCCGGAACCGGCTCATGCGGCCAAGCTCGCCACGCGGTTCCTCGGTTTGTTCATCGCTGATGAAATGGAGTGTTTTTTGCTTGACACACCTGGAGGGTCCGGCTACCTTGCCGTGTTGCGGCCGCCCTCCCGGCGAGAGCAGAATATAGCGGGGGCGTAGCTCAGTTGGGAGAGCGCGTGAATGGCATTCAC
>CAYTMW010000046.1:0-18127 GCA_964439025.1 uncultured Gemmatimonas sp.
TCATCCTGGTGCCCGCCCTGCAATCCATTTACGGAGAGATGGACCGTGAGTTGGGCCATTATCGGCGCTACAGTCCCGTCCGGCTGCGGCAGCTGCTCGAGCACGCCGGACTGCAGGTGGAAGCGATGCGGTGGTTCAACCGGGTCGGCGTTTTCGGCTGGTGGTTCAATGGCCGGATCCGGCGCGTGAGCAGGATTCCCCTCGACCAGCTCAGAACCTTCGACCGCCTGGTGCCCATGCTCCGGCTCGAGCGATTCCTTCCTCTGCCATTCGGTCAATCCCTGATCGCGGTGGGCCGCGCGCCATGATGGAGCTGCCCCGCCTCTCGGTGGTGATTCCGGTGTACAACGAGCGCGCCACTCTGCAGGCAATCGTGGACCGGCTCCGCGCGGTGCCGCTCCCCATGGAAATCATCACCATCAACGACGGCTCCACCGATGGCAGCGGGGAGATCCTCGACCAGCTCAAGGCACGCGAGCTGATCGACCTGGTGGTACACCAGCCGAAGAACCGGGGCAAGGGCGCGGCCATTCGTGCCGGGATCGTGCACGCCACCGGCGATGTCATCGTGGTGCAGGACGCCGATCTCGAGTACGACCCCGACGACTTTGCCCGGCTGCTCGGGCCGATCATTTCCGGGAGGGCCGATGCGGTGTTCGGCTCCCGGTTTCTGGGGAGCGAGCGCCGGGTTCTCTATTTCTGGCACTCGGTTGGCAACCGGCTCCTGACGCTGGTCTCCAACATGTTCACCAATCTGAACCTGACCGACATGGAGACCTGCTACAAGATGGTGCGGGCTCCGCTGATGAAATCGCTGGTGCTGACCAGCGACCGATTCGGGTTCGAGCCCGAGGTGACGGCGAGGCTGGCGCAGGCCCGGGCGCGGATCTGGGAGATTCCGATCAGCTACAGCGGGCGCACCTACGAGGAGGGAAAGAAGATCGGGTGGCGGGATGGCGTGGCGGCGTTCTGGCACATCATCCGGTTCAATCTGCTGCCGCCGCGACGGCGCACCGGATATTGATGGGGCGCCTGGACCGCATCGTCACCGCCGTGGCCGTTGTGATCATGGCGGTCCTAGGATTCCTGCCGATCGCGAACTGGATCCCGGGCGGACCGTCCATTCCGACCTGGGTCGATCTGGTCGCCGGGTGGTGCAGCGGCACGGCGCTCGTGGCCGGGGTCGCGGTGGTAATCGCGGTCCTCACCCGGAGGGTCGCCGCGCTTCCCGGAGAGGGCGTGCCGGCCCGGCTGGCGGCGAGCTTCGCCGCGGCGCCGCGCCTCTGGACGGCCGCGATCGCGCTGGTCGCCCTCGGGATCTACCTCTCCGTCGCGCCGGTGATCTTCTCCGCCAAGCCGCTGCTGATCGACGAAATCGCGCAGGTGTATCAGGCGCGGATCTACGCCGGAGGAGCGCTTGCGCTTCCCGCTCCGCGGTACCCTGAATTCTTCAGCAGCCTACAGGTCGTGAATCTGGGAGGCAAGGTCTTCAGCCAGTATCCGGCCGGCGGTCCGGCCATGCTGGCGTTCGGCACACTGCTTGGCGCCGAGTGGATCGTGGGTCCGCTGTTCGGGGCGACCTCGGTGCTCCTTTTCGCTGCGCTGGCCCGCCGGATCGAGCCACGCCCCGGCGTCGCTCTCGCGGCCATCATGCTGTTTGCGTTCGCGCCATTCGTCGCGTTCATGTCCGGTACGCACATGAATCATGTGACTGGACTCACCTGGCTTCTCCTCGGAATGCTCGGGCTGGCCAGGTTGACGGAGCGCCCGTCGCCGCGAATTCGCGACGGGCTCCTTCTGGGCCTCGGATTCGGGGTGGCCGCGACTATCCGGCCGTTGGATGCCGCCGCCTTCGCTGCACCGGCCGGGCTTTGGTTTCTCGTCTGGGCTGTGCGTCGTGGCGCATGGGCGCCGCTGATCGCTTCCGGGGTCGCGATCGCCGCGCCGGTGGCGGTGCTTCTCTGCGTCAACGCCCGGACGACCGGCTCGCCGCTGCTGTTTGGGTACAACGCCTACTATGGTCCGGAGCAGGGACTGGGGTTTCACCGAACGCCGTGGGGCGACGTTCATACCCCCGCCCGGGGGCTCGAGCTGCTGAATCTTTATTTCGTGCGGTTGCAATCCTACTTTCTCGAGCTGCCGATTCCCTCACTCCTGCCCGCGATGGCGGTCCTGGCAATCACCCGGCGGCTTTCGGCGTTCGACCGGTACCTGATCGCCGCCGCGGCCCTCCTGTGCGGGCTCTACTTCACCTACTGGTCCGACGGATTCTATCTCGGCCCTCGATTTCTCTATGCGACTCTTCCGATGCTCGCGCTTTGGACCAGCCGTTCGGTGCCGCTGCTGCGGGATCGGCTGGGACCGGGGTTGGCAGGCCGATCGCTCGGGATCGCGATCGTGGTCGCCCTGGCGCTTGGCCTCGCGACGGAGGTGCCGCTCCGCGTGCGAGAGTACCAGAGCCGGCTCACGACGATGCGGTGGGATGCCGACGCGGCGGCCCGGCGCGCGGGAGTTCGAGACGCGGTGGTGCTGGTGCGAGAGAGCTGGGGCGCGCAGCTCATCGCGCGGATGTGGGCTGCCGGGGTGGGGCCGAACGTCGCGGAACATGTCTATCGGAAGAGCGATGCCTGCGCTCTTGAGCGGACACTCGACGCTATCGAGCGGGGGAGGCATCGGGGCAGGGCCGCGGAAGCGATGCTGCAGTCGTTGGTCGCCGATTCCGCCAAGCTCGTGATCTCTCCTTACACGGTGGACCCGAGCAACCGGTTGCTGCCGGGGTCGGCCTACACGGAGGAATGCGTGCGCCGGCTCGCGGAAGACCGGCGCGGCTTCACGCTCTTCTTGCCGCTCGTGCTGGCCGGCCGCGGAGGGGTGGTGTACGCACGGGACCTGCATGGTCGAGACAGCCTCCTGCTCGAGGAGTATCCGCGTCGGCCGGTCTACCTCCTTCGGCCACCCTCGAGCGAGCTGGGCTCCGCGCCAAGATTCGAGCCGCTGCAGCGTGACTCGCTGCTCTCCAGCTGGCGCGACGGGCGCTGATGACGCCGACCCGGCTCCGCAGTTGGGGTCCCGCGCTTGCGTTGGCGTTGATGGGGGCACTTGCCTTCTGGCTCTATCAGCCGTGGCACAGCCGGCCGTTCGACGTCATCGACTTTTCTGACATTCTCCCTCTGCTCGCCCGGGGCGATTCGTTCAGCGATCGTCTCGGGGCCCTGGTCGCCTACTATGGACCCGAACACGGACGATTCAATGCATTGAGCTATGCCGGCCTGGCGGCGAAGTGGGAGATTCTCGGCTCTGCCCCGCTCCCCTGGCAACTATTGCGGGCCGGACAGATGACCCTGGCCGTGGGAGCCGCGTACCTCCTGCTCCGGCGGCTCTCCGCTGGCCCGTGGGGGGCGGCGATTGGCTCCTCGCTCATCTTCTTTTCGTTCTCGAGCAGCCACGCGTGGGTCCGGCTCCCCGTTCCGGAGCCACTCGGATTGCTCTGCGCGCTGGCCGCGGCCCTCCTTGCAGTTCGGGTGCGGACTGCGCGGTTCTGGCGCGCGACGGCGATCGCTAGCGGTGTGTTCGTCGCTCTGGCCATTCTCGCGAAGGAGATGCTGGTCGCGTGGGCCCCAGTTGTGGCCTACCTCGGCTGTTACCTCGGTCCCGACGGCCGCCTGCGGCACATCCGCACGCCTGATCTTCGGGGCGGGTGGGTGCTCGCTTCGGTCGGTACCGCGACGGCGGCGGCTTCTGTTCCGATAGTCCTCGCCGCCACCGGCCTGCAACAGCACGGCTACGCGACAATGTTCGGCCAGGGCGGCTTGAGTCCGCTCCGGATCGCAGGAATCGCTCAACGAATGCTGGTGCCCTGGCCGGTCGCGCAGGGGGCGGAGGGGCCACCGTTTGCCCTGCCCGCTCTCTTCTTCGTCCTCACGCTGTTATGCGGACTCAACGCAGCATCCGCCGACGAGGATTGGCGTGACCATACCGCCCGGGCCGGGGCCGTCGGGCTCGCGCTCCCCGCGATGGGCACGATACTGTACACGCCCTGGCCGACCTACTGGGCGCCCTACGGCCTCCCGTTTCTTGTGGGGCCAGCCCTGCTGATCGCCATTGCCGTCACCAGCGCTGAGCGGCGCTCCCGTCGATGGGGTTGGACCGCCCGGGCCCTGGCGACCGCGTGCCTCCTGACGGTCATCGCCCCCCCCGTTCATTTGGCCCGCCTCCTCGCGGCGCGGCAGGAGGTGAACGTAGCACTCGCACAAGAGCTCCTCGCCCATGAGGCGGCCGACTCGATCGTCGTGGCCCTGGTCATCCCGCCGCGTGTCGGACTGCAGGGGATCGGAACGGCGCTACGGAATTACGCCCTCGTGCTCCATCCCGGCGCCAAGCTGCCCCCTGCGCTCGACGCCCAGTGCGCCGATGTCGCCGCCCGGTTCCGCCGTGGCCTGGGGCGCACCGTGATCATCTCCTATGGCGATCAGTGCGGGCAATTGCCGATCGCGACGAGCTCCATGCGGCGATCGTTCCGGTACTTTGATTTGGGGCACTTCCGGCTCGTGGTCGACTCGATCCGCGCCGACCTACTCGACCCGACCGCTTCCCTGACCCGGCAATGACCACGGCAAGGCCCTCCCGCCCCGGAGGATGCGAACTCTGCGGTCAGACTGGGGCCATGGAGCCGCTGTACGCCGAACAGGACATTGTGCGCTGCCCGGTCTGCGGACTGGTCGGCTTCGACGGCGCCGCGGCAGTCGAGGAGCTCTACACCCGCGAGTACTTTTCCGGTGGGGAGTACCATGACTACGTGGCGGACAAGCCGATCCTCCAGCGCAATTTCCGGCAGCGTATCACGGAGCTGCGCCGGCTGGTGCCGCGCGGGAGGCTGCTCGAGATCGGGGCGGCCCACGGATTCTTTCTCGAGCTGGCACAGAGCCACTGGCGGGTACGCGGTCTCGAGATTGCTCGTGACGCAGCCGCCTATGCGCGGGATGTGACCGGCGTCGATGTGGAGCGAGCCGATTTCCTCGAGCAACCGGATGAGCCGGAAGCTTACGATCTGATTTGCATGTGGGATACCGTCGAGCACCTCATCCATCCGGTCCGGGTCGTCGAGAAGGCCGGCCGCTGGCTGAGACCCGGCGGCTACCTGGTGCTTACGACGGGCAACATTGCCAGCCCGATGGCGCGGCTGCGGAAGCGGCGATGGCGGCTGATCCACCCGCCCACCCATCTCTACTACTTTTCGCCAGAGACCCTCGGACGTGCCGCAACGCAGGCCGGATTGCAGGTAAGCCGCGTTGGGTCGGTGGGCTACGTCCGAAGCTATCGCTCCATGCTGTACGCGCTGCTGATGCAAGGGAGGACGCAGCATCCCCGCCTCTATGGCCTCGCCACCCTCGGTGGGAGGCTGGACCTGCCGGTGTATCTGAATCTCGGGGATATCATGATGCTGGTCGCGCGGAAGCCTCCGGTCATCGGATCCGCCGCGCCGGCCGGGGGATGACCGCCCCGGATCCTCCGGAGGGACGAAAGGGAATCCCATGCCCACCAGCCCGAAACTGACCCTCGACATCATCGTCCCGGTCTACAACGAGGAGCAGGGTATCGAGGGCTTTCACCGGGAGCTTTCGGCGGCAGTCTTCCCGCTCGCCGTGACGGCGCGCATCTGCTACGTCAACGACGGGTCCACCGACCAGACCGAAGCCATCCTGGGCCGCATCGCAGAGCGGGACCTGCGGGTCACGGTGATCAACCTGACCCGGAACTTCGGGCATCAGGCGGCGCTGAGCGCGGGACTCGAGCAGGCCCCGGGCGAAGTTCTCGTCACGATGGACGGCGACGGCCAGCACCCCCCGGAGCTGATTCCGGAGATGCTCAGGCTCTTCCATGCCGGGTACGACGTCGTGCTGGGGCAGCGCAACGACGCGCGCCAGACCACGCCCGCCAAGCGCTTCGGCTCCGGCGCCTTCTACTGGCTGCTAAGCCGGATCGGCAACACGCGGATGCACCCCGGGGTAGCGGATTACCGGCTGATCTCCCGCGCCGTGGTCGATGCCCTGAAGCAGATGCCGGAGTACCACCGGTTCCTCAGGGGGATGGTGGCGTGGCTCGGCTTTCGCACGGTGATCCTGCCCTACGCGGAGAAGGGCCGAAGGGCGGGAAAATCGAAATACTCCTTCCGGAAAATGATGACCGTCGCCGCCAACGCGGTGTCGTCCTTCTCGCTCGTCCCGTTGCGCATCGGGATCGCCCTTGGATTGGGATTCCTGGTGATCGCGCTTCTTGAAATCGGATACGTCCTGCGGGTCTGGATCCGGGGAGATCGGCATCTTCTGGTGCCGGGGTGGAGTTCCCTGATGTTCGCGGTACTGCTGGTTGGCGGGATCGTGATGATCCTGCTGGGCCTTATCGGGTCGTACGTGGGGTACATCTTCCAGGAGGTCAAGCGCCGGCCGGTTTATGTCGTCAGAAGGCCACGCCAAGTCACCCCCGTCTCGGTTGCCCCGGGGAAGCAGGAGGACGATTCGCGCTGAGCCGCTCGCTATCGAGTTGAGCCGGCTTGGGAGTCAGCCGTCTGTTTCTTCGGGAGCAGGCGGTTGAGACTGGCGCGAAACTCGGTTTGCCCGAGCCGCACCGCCTCCTCCGCCACGCTCCGCGCCCGCGCGGTATCTCCCGTGGCCAGCGCGCACTCGATCAGCCGGCTCCGTACGACGGTCCGGTCGGGGAATCTCTGCACCCCGTCCGCCAGCACCGGCAGCGCCTCTCCGCAGCGCCCCCGCCGGCGCAGCATCTGCCCCAGTTGCTCGTACACCTGCGGATCGCCCCGGTACAGCTCGAGTGCCCGGCGGGCGGCACGCTCCCCCGCGGGATACTGGCCGGTTTCCGCGTAGTAGTTCGAAGCCACCAGATGTGCGCGGTAGGTTTTCGGCGCATCGGCTTCCAGATGCCGGACAAACCCTGCGGGCTCCTTCCACGCGAGCTGGCGCTCGCTGCTCCGGATCGCCCCCGCCAACACGACCCCCGCGAGCAGTATCCAGGCGGTGTGCGCCGCGCGAGCACCCCCCGCCTCGAGCCGGGGGAGGAGCAGCGCCAATCCGCCGCCCACGGCCAGCATCGCTCCCGCGCTCGGGAGGAAGAGTGTCCTTTCCGCCAGAACTACGCCGGTCGGGGTCAGGAGGTTGCTGACCGGCAGGAGCGTAATGGCGAGCCACCCGAGCCCGAGCGCGACCACCGGGGCACGACGCCGGGTGCCGAAGTAGAGAATCACCATCAGGGTCAGCAGGACGACCCCGAGGATATGCGCAGGACCGAAGACGTCCCGGATCGGGATGCCGGGCGGTCCATACTCCGCCTGCAGGTGGGCCGGCCAAATCATGAGCCGAACCCACTCGGGCACCACCGAGAGCATTCCCGCGATCCGTTCGCCATTACTCAGGCCCTGAAACGCCAGCGAGGGTCCGGCTCCCGTGGTCGGCCCCAGCACGATGATGCGGATCAAGATCGCCGCGGAGGCGATGCCGACCTGGAGGAACATTGTGGGCGCCAGCGCGCGGAATTTTTCCCGCCCGCCAGTTCCCCGGCCAGCCAGAAGGATCTCGGCCGCGACGAGAAGCAGCGGGACCGCGTACCCCGTTTCCTTCGAGAGGATCGCGGCGAGGGTCACCGCGGCGAGCCCGACCCGGCGCTCGAGGCCGAGCGCTCCCTCCTTCCGCCAGGCGAGATACCGCTCGACCGCCAGGAGCGCGAACGCCGCCGCGAGCAGCTCCGCTTGGCCCACCACGTTGCCTACCGACTCGACGTGTACCGGGTGCACCGCGAAGAGCGCCGATGCCGCGAGGGCGGGGACCGGCGGGAGGATCCGGCGCGCCAGCCGCCAGAAGAGCAGCGCGACCAGCAACATCAGCATGACGGAGATGGCGTGGAAGACGATTGGGGAGCCTCCTCCGGCCGCCCATTGCAGCGCGAACAGCTGGGTGGTGAGAGGGCGGTAGAGCAATCCGGCCGGCCAGTAGGCGGTGTGCCAGATCCGCTCCGAGGCCCCCAGATTCTGGATGATTCTGTTCTGGAGGATGACCGGCACATCGTCGTACACGAAGCCGTTGCCGAGGCTCGATGCCGAGGCCGCCAGGGCGAGCAGGGCGACGATCACCTCGGGCCGCCGCAAGTGTCGGAGGATTCCCATCAGGGCGGGGGAGCGAAGACCGCCACGCTGGCGAGCTCGAGTCCTTCGTGCCAGTCGGAGATGCGGCTCCATTTCGCCGCCCACGCCGGCGGGGTCGCCGCATCGGGACCAAGCTGGAGCAGCAGACAGGGAGGATGCGACCGGTCGGCGAAGCGCGCGGAAGCGTTGGTCACATCGACATCCCGGAATTGCGCTGTACTTCCCGCCTGCTGCGCCAGCGCGAGAATGGGGTACACCCAGGCGTCCGGCCAGGCCCGCACCCCGACGTCGGTGCACTCCCGGTCGGCGATCCGGAGCGCCGCGTCGCGATAGGCTTCCGCGACGTGTGGCCAGTAGAGGAAATACTGGAGGTTCCGCGGGATGGAGAGAATGCCTGGCCGTGGCGTGATGCCGGCCTCCGGCAGCGTCAGCAGCGGCCGGGTGTAGTTGAGGAGGGCGTTAGGAAGTGCCGCCAGCGCGATGAGCGCGAGCAGGCCCCGACGCGCGGGGGTCGGCAGCCGCTGGAGCATCACCGCCGCCCACGCCAGCGCCAGCACGAACCATGGGGTGTGCAGCCGGCTGTTGTAGCTCTGCCATTTCAACTGGGCGGAGAAGACGACGAATCCGAGCACCACCATTGCGATGAATGCGAGCTGCAGCCGGTTCGGCTTCCGCCAGGGCAGCGCGGCCAGGCAGCCGAAGAGGAGGAGAAGGTGCAGGGGATTCGGGGCGGACTCCTCATGGGTGTGCCACGTCGTGGCGACGAAGTGGGAGTCCCATGTCGTACGGCGGTCGTCGGGATCCACCCCGATTGCCCGGGAAAACCCAGCCACGCCCGCCGCGATCCCCTCATTGACCTGGGGCCATGGGGTGCCGAAGTGGAGCGAAAGATTACGCAGCACGTTGCCCGCCACCTGCCGCGGTTCGTGGGTACCCATGACCACCGTCGCCACCAATCCGCTTGGCCCGCGCACGTTGCCGAAGACCTCCCGGTTGCGGGCGAGCTGCGGGCCGGCGAGGACCAGCGCGGAAAGGACGACGACACCCACCCAGGAAAGCCAGAGCCGCGGGCGGACGCGCCGCGCGACGAGCACCGCCGCCGGCAGGAGCGCCAGACCGGCAAACAGGATCGCCGTCTGCTTGGTGGCCATCGCCAGTCCCAGCGCGATGGCGGCGAGCACGGCGTCCCGGGTCCGTGGCGCGCCGGCCACGAGACGGTAACCGTACCCAGCGGCCAGTACTGTCCAGCAGGCGGCGATGACGTCGGTTTGGGTTCCGCTTGCCTGGGCCACGGCCATCGGCAACGTCGCGACCAGCGCTGCTGCGGTGGCCATCGCCGTCCGGGTTCCTCCCAGCGCACCGGCCAGGACTGCCGCCCCCGCGCATGCTCCGGCAAGGCCGATCCATTGCGCCAGGTTGGCAAAGTGGTCACCCCCGCTCAGCAGCCGGAACTGGAGCATGGCGTACTCGGGCCAGGAGGGCATGAACAACTGCCGGGGATCGTGGGTCGCAAAGGGCCGGAGAGAACCCTGCTGGATCCATCGTTCGACCCGGGGGAGATGGTAGCTCAGGCCGTCGTAGGAATTCGGGGCAGACAGGACCGCGACTATGCCGGTGAGGACGAGGAAAAGGACGATCACCATCAACTCAGGCAAGTGTCCGGCGCACTGAGGCTCCGGCGGATCAGGCGGCTCCCCCGCCGACCGCCGGGCTCGCCAGAGTCCCGCACCCGCGACGATGATCCAGGCCGCCGCGCTCCCCACCGGCGTCAGAGTCCCGGTGAGCGATTGGAGCTCGGTGATTATCGAAACCGCGAGGCCAAAGCTCAGCAGCGCCGCCGTGCCGGCTTCGAGCAGGCCCATCCCGCCGCGGCGAAAGGCGAGGCAGAAGGAGAACAGGCAAAGCAGCGGGAGCAGAATCACTTCTTCTCGCCGATGATCATGGCTTTCCGGAGAATGAACGTCGACGGGACCGTCACCCGGACCGTGCCCTGGGGCGCCACCACGCGTTCCGCGCTGTCGGCCGCCGCGAGCGCCAGCTGGAACACCGCCGGCTCCCAGTCGTACGAGATGCCGAGCCGGGCGTGGAAGCCCGCTTGCCGGTACGCGCCCTGATCCAGCAGGCAGGCGATGAGGGAGGCGCGTGCCAGCATGTGATCGGGGCGCACCCGCAGGACCGTTTTGTAGAGGTCGATCGCGGGATAGCAGAAGCTGCGGGCCCGGAGGCGTTCGGCGTAATCGAACCGTGGACGGGTGAGCTCGTCGGGGGCATACCGGATGGCGAGCCGCTGCTCCTGTTCCGACATGCGTTCGACCCCGATCTGGAAGTAGCTCTCGGCCAGCGCTTCGTGCGCGCGGAAACTCTTCGGGGCGTCAACGTTCGCGGTGTGATACCAGAGGGTAAACTGGTCCATCCAGACCCGCTGCCGGAGATTGCTGTGATAGACTCCCACGGCGACCAGAACGGCGGCCGTCAGCGCAATCAGCCGGCGAATCGGCACCCGGACGCTCGAGAGGACCGGCGTCACGACCCCGCCCAGCGCGATCATCGCGCCGATACTCGGCAGGAAGAGCGTCCGTTCCGCCAGAACGATTCCGGTGGGCACGAAGACATTGTGCACCGGAAAGAGTCCGATGGCGCACCAGGCGAGGCCGAAGGTGATCGCCGGCGCCCGGCGCCAGGCCGCGACCGCGGCGCCGGCGGCCCCCAGCAGAATCACCAGGCCGAGCGTTTGCATCGGACCCCAGGCGGTCTGGCCCACAATCTCCCCCGGGCTGTAGTCGGCGCGAAGATGCGCGGGCCAGTACAGTAGCCGGACCCACTCGGGGACCACCGCCAGCATGGTGAGGGCGCGCTCGCCCCGCGTCAGCCCGAGCATGCCCTCCGCGACCGGAGTGCCCAGCAGGTTTCCCGAGAGCACTTCGATGCGAACCCAGAAAAAGGCGACCGCCACCAGCATCATCCAAAGCAGCAGCGGCCGTCCCTGCGCGATTCTCGCGCGGATCGACCCGCCGGTTCGCACCAGCAGCACTTCCGCCGCAACGAGCAGCCCTGGGAGGACCAGCGCGGTTTCCTTGAACAGACAGCCTGCGAGATACAGGCCGACGAGGATCGCCTGGTTGCCCGGGGAGAGGGGCGCCCCCTTCGCACGCGCCCGGACGTACCGGATCACCGCAATGCAGCAAAGGAGTCCGACCCACAGCTCGCTCTGGTTCACCGCCATCGCCACCGCCTCGACGTGCACCGGATGCGCGGCGAAGAGCGCGGCGACGCAGAAGGCCACCGCCGCGGGGAGCGTGATCCGGGCCAGATGAAAGACCGCCGCGCAGGCCGCGGCGTAGAGGAGATAGCTCACGATCCGGAAGACGAGGGGCGATCCGTCGCCGACGATCCATTGCAGCACGAACGACACCGACGCGAAGGGACGGTACAGAGCCCCCAGGAACGGCGGGGGCCAGTAGGGTGTGGTGAAAAGTGCCCCGATACCCCGCCAGGAATGCACCGCGCCGTTCTTCCAGATGATCGCGATATCGTCCTGGGCATACTGGTTGCGCAGCCCGGCGATGGACGCCGCCACGCCGGTCAGGCCGGCCAGCGCGGGCCAGATCCATGTCCGCTGGAAGATCTTTCGCATACCGGGGAACCTGGGCACGTCGCTCCTTCAGCGCGGTGGGTGCTGCACCGCGGAATCCGTCTTCAGCGTCCGGAGACAGGCGTCGAGCGAAGCAACCAGTCCGGAGTCGCTGGGCGCGATCACCAGCACTCGGCGGTAGAGACGCACCGCTGGCCGGCAGAGTCCGGCCAGCCGGTACTGGTCGGCCAACGCATGATCCTGCGCCACGAGCGATGGCTTGAGCATCACGGCCGTGCGGTACTCTGCCGGCGCGGCCGCGGCGCTGCCGGAGTCTTCGAGAAACCGGACCAGCGCGAGATGCGCGGTGTAACTCTTCGGGGCGTCCACTACGGTCCGGCGGAGCAGTGTCTCCGGGTCGCGCCAGATCGAAGCGCGGGTGCGGCTCCGCGCCACTCCCAACCCGAGCAACGTCAGGAGGACCAGCGCGCTCGCCCGGCGCGCGGCGCGCCTGCCGGGTTCGCGGCCTCCGCTCCACACCAACGAGAGCGTGGCGCCGGCCGCTATCGCGACGCCCGCCGTGGCCAGAAAGAGCGTTCGCTCGGCCAGAATGATGCCGGTGGGCAGGAGCACGTTGCTGATGGGTAGCAGCGCGATCGCCATCCACAGCAGACCGAAGGCGAGCGGCGGGTTTTTCCGGCGTACGATCAGGACGCCGGCGGCCCACGCCGCGAGCAAGACGGCCCCGGCCCACTGGGCGAGCCGAAAGCCCGTCGCGGCCACGATCTCATTGGGTCCGTAGTCCGCCTGCAGATGTTGTGGCCAAAGGAGCAATCTGGCCCATTCGGACACCACACCGAGCATGGTGAGGGCGCGTCCGCCGGGTCCCGCCCCGGTCAAGGCCTCCGCCCCAAACGTCCCGACGACATCGCCTCCGAGCACGGCGGCGCGCGCCGCAATCACGAGGGTGGCCGCCAACCCGAGGGCAAGATAGAAGGGCCGAAGGCGGCTCACCCGGATCGCCAACGCGCGGGCATCCTCGATGACGGTGAGCTCCGCGGCCAGCAGGAGCAGGGGAAGCACCAGGCCATTTTCCTTGAAGAGCCCGGCCACCACATAGAGGAGTACGATCGCGGACGCGGCCGACCACGACAGATCCCCTCGTTTGCGCTGGCGGAGGTACACCGCGGTGCCCCAACAGAGGAGGAGTCCAACGACCAGCTCCCCCTGGTTGACTCCTAGCGCGGTGGCTTCCACGTGGACCGGGTGCACGACGAAAAGCGCCGCAACCGCCCACGCCGCAACGAGTGGAAGGCATTGCAGCGCGAGCGCAAAAAGTGCGATGGCCGATCCGGCGAGCAGGCCGGCGCTCACCCAGCGGAAGACCTCCGGTTCGCCCCCGCCGGAATTCCATTGCAGGGCCAGGCTAGCGACCGCGAGTGGACGGTAGAGCGCCGGGGGGAAGGGATCGTGCCAGTACGGCTGGACGAAGAACGTTCCCGGCTCGGAGAGGGTGTGAACGGTCTCGTTCCGGTAAATGAGGGGGAGGTCGTCCTGGGTGAAGTGGTTGCCGAACCCAGGAGCGGTGACAGCCAGGGCCAGTGCCGCGAGGGCGATCGGTCCCAGCCACCTCCAACGTCCCGGTCCAGCGGTGTGCGCTTTGGGTCCGGTGGGCATCGGGATGCCAATAGCAGCAGGGGGTGTGCCAACGTTGGGATCGTCTCACTTGCAAAGTCCAATGGCCGAGGATCAGCCCGGAACCTTCTACGATAGTGCCGCGGTTGATCTAAGATCATGTTTCATAACGTGTTACAAAACGCTTCACCGTGTGGCACCATCGTTGCCCTGTTACCGGTCGGACTCGCCGACTCCATCGAGTGCAGCGATCCAAGGGCGCGGGACACTCATCATTCAGGGAGGGCTGTAGCAATGTCGAATCGTAAGGGCTTCACACTCATCGAGCTGTTGATCGTGGTTGTGATCATCGGCATTCTGGCCGCCATCGCGATTCCGAAGTTCGCGGCCACCAAGGACAAGGCCAAGCTGGCCTCGGTCAAGACCGATCTTCGCAACTCGATGACGGCGCAGGAAGCGTACTTCTCGGATTTCGCGACGTACGGCTCGTTCGCGCAGCTCCAGACGGCGAGCAACTTCACGCTCTCGTCCGGCAACGCCGACCAGGGTTCTGCCGGCGTGAGCAACGGGTACACCATGACGTTCAACAACCCCACGATCAGCGCCGGCAAGACGCAGTGCACCGTGACGGTTGGCGCGGGCTCGGGCTCCACCATCGACGGCCTCATCATCTGCCCGTAACCGCGGTAAGCGGTGAGCGGTAGGCAGGATCACCCTGGGGGCCGCGGCTTGTCCGCGGCCCACAGACTGAAAGGCGGAGGCGGGCGATGTTTGGCAACCGGAGGGGCTTTACTCTGATCGAGCTGCTGATCGTGGTCGTGATTATCGGCATCCTGGCCGCCATCGCGATCCCGAAGTTCTCCGCGACCAAGGACAAGTCCCGGATGGCGTCGGTCAAGTCCGATCTCCGCAATACCATGACCGCGGAGGAAGCGTACTTCGCCGATTATTCCACCTTCGGCACGCTTCCTCAGCTCCAGACGAACAGCAACTATTCGCTCTCGCAGGGGAACGCGGGCGCGGTTACCCCGGCGCTCAACGGGTACACCGCCACCATCAACAACGGCACGATCACCTCGGGTATCACCCAGTGCACCGTGCAGTCGGGTGCCGGCGCGACCTCGGGCGTCGACGGCACCATCATCTGCTCCTAGCCGCTCAGCCGGCTCCTACTCAGGCCTCCATGCGCATTCTGGTTCTCGGTCCCGATGAGTCTTTCCGCGCCCGCGTCTGTCCGGCGCTGGAAGAGGCGGGGTACGAGGTCCGGCTCCGCCGCGAGGCCGAGGCCGCCCTGGTCGAAGCTCAAGCGAGCGCCGTGGAGGCGCTGCTGCTCGATCTCGACGCCTTCGAGTCGGGGATTCTCGGGTTCCTGCGCAGGTATCGCGCGAGCGGCGGCGCCGGGATCGTGATCGTTACCGGCGGCCCGGGTGCCACTGCGCTGGCGGGCATCGCTCTCCACGAAGGCGCCGACGGTTTCATCCGCAAACCGACCGAGCCGGACGAGCTCCTGCTCGCCCTCAGACAAGCCGAGGAACGTGAACGCCTGAGGCAGGAGGTCGCCCGGCTTCGCGCCACCCTCGGCGCCAGGGGCCTCGAGCCCCTGGTCGTCGCAGAAGACCCCAAGACGCGCAGCCTGTTGGAGCTCGCCGCGCGCGCTGCTGCCGCCGACGGGCCGGTCCTCATCACCGGGGAACGGGGCACGGGGAAGGCACTCCTGGCGCAAGCGATGCACCGGTTCAGCCGCCGGGGCGACGGGGCGTTCGTCGCGGTCGATTGCGACGCCGCCCCCGATCTCTTCACCCCCGCCGCCAGCACGGGCGGCGCAGCCGACGCGTCGCCGCTCCTCGCCGGCGACCCGCAGTCGCTCTGGCGATCGGCCAACCGGGGGACGCTCCTCCTCGAGGAAGTCGTCTCCCTTTCGCTCGACAGCCAGGCGCATCTGCTTTCCCGACTCGGCGGGCGCAACGGCAATGGCGCCAACTCGAAGAGCCCGGAGCATGACGTCAGGATCATGGCAACGTCGCGCGCGCCGGTCGACAACGCCGTCGGCGAAGGCCGTTTCCAGGCCGATCTCTTCCAGCGGCTTCGCGGGGTGCTGCTCACCCTGCCCCCGCTCCGAGAGCGCGCCGAGGACATTCCCGCGCTGGTGACGCATTTTGCCCAGCAGGTTGCCTCGCGCACCGGCCGCCCGGTCAGCATCACCCCGCAGGCCCTGGCGGGACTCTTGGCCTATAGCTGGCCGGGCAATGTCCGCGAGCTCCGGCAGATCGTGGAGCGCGCCGCCACTCTCTCGCCGTCGGGCAAGCTCGATCGCGGAGACTTCCCCATTCTGGTGGCCGATCAGCAGGCGGCTTCCGGGGTCGGCGGTGCGTATGCGCTCAAGCCCCAGGTCGAGGCCGTCGAGCGCGACGCGATCCTCCGCGCGCTCACCGCCACCAAAGGCACGCGGCGGGAAGCCGCACGGCTGCTCCAAGTGAGTCTCCGCACCCTGTTCTACAAGCTGCGCCGCTACGGACTGGCCTGACCGCTTGAGCCATTCGGCTCCGTTCCGCGCATAATTGATGATGGCGTTACCGCCCTTGGGTGCATCGTTGCCCCATGCGTCGCACCCCCTCCGGATTCACCCTGCTGGAAGTCCTTGTGGCACTGCTCATCGTCACGGTGGGGCTCCTCGGCTTTGCCGGGACGCTGCGCCCGGTCGCCTCCCTCGCGGGAGAAGGCAAGGCGCGCGGCCGCGCCGCGCTGCTGCTGACTTCCCGGGTCGCCCGCCTCCGCGCCGAGCTACTCGCCTCGGTACCGGCGTGTGCTGTTCCGGTCGCGGGGTCGAAGCAGCACGGCGCCGGGAATGATGAGTCCTGGACGACATCGCTCGATGGCCGAGTTGTCGAAATCCGGGTCACCTTATCCACGCGCCGGTCCCGCGGCCCCACCGCCGATACCCTGCTCACTCGCATTCCATGTCCCTGACCCGCCGCGGGTTCGCCTTGATCGAGCTGCTGGTGGCCACGCTGCTCAGCGCCGTGCTCGCAATTCTCGTGGGGAGCCTCGTGGTCGGATCGGCCGCCACTCTCAGGGACCGCTCGGAGCGGATGGGCCTCGAGCATTCCCTCCGGGTTTCGCTGGGCGCCGCGCGAGCCATGCTCGAGCCGCTGGGATTCGACTCGGTCTCCGGCGCGGACCTTTCTGCACCCGGTCCTTCGAGTCTCGTCGCACGGGTAATCCGTGGCTCCGGCGTCCTCTGTGCCGCCGCCCCCGATCGACTGCTGACCCGGGCCGGTCCTCTGTGGTGGAACGCACACCGCACCCCGGTGCGGAACCGTGACAGCCTCCTCATCGCGTCGGTCGCGGGCCCCGATCACTGGATCGTGGCTCCGCTTGTGGAGAATCCGTCGGCCGGGATCTGCCCCGACGGGTCCCCCGCGCTCGTCCTCCCCACGGTAATCCCTGCCTTGGCCTTTGCGGCGGTAGGGGCGGGGAGTCCGCTTCAGGTATTCGAGCCGGTCGAGCTCCGGCTTTACGCGTCGTCGGCCGCGAGCTGGGTCGGTCTCCGGCTCGCCGCAACCGGGGAAGCGATTCAACCCCTCGCAGGCCCGTTCGCTCCCGCCTCGCCGAGCCTCGACTACCGGGATCTTCAGGGCAATCCAGCGCTGACGGGAGGTGATGTGGCGATGGTGACGATCGGCCTCGAGGGGCGGACCGAACGTGCCGGCGGGGTGGGGATCGCCCGGCTCCGCTGGATTCGTTCCGACAGCGCCAGGCTCGCCCTCGGACTCCGGGGCAGACAGTGAATCAACGCGGGTTTGCTCTCCTCATCGCCATCGCCGCGCTCCTCGTGCTCGGGATCGTCGCGACGACCGGCGTCACCCTCGCAATGCTGGAAGCGGCTCTTGGAAGGGGGGCGATGGCGGAGGCGAAGGCGCGAGGCGCCGCGGACGCTAGCCTCGCGGAAGGATTCCAGGGGTGGAGCCCGGGAATCATTCCGTTCGCGCCGGGTGATTCGGTCGTCCTCCCATTGGCGTCGTTGCCGGGAGCGCTCAAAGGCCGCCTCGTGCTTCACGCACTCGGCGGCCCCATCTTCGCACTGAGGGGCACCGGAGAGGCTCTGGGGCCGGGCGGAGTCGTGCTGGCCCGTTCCCGGGTCGAGCTGCTGATTCGGCTGGATTCTGCAGGCCCTGATTCACTTGTGTACCCGCGTTCGATCACTCGCGGGTGGCGTCCGATTCCCTAAGTGACCGAGCCATGATGGCTTCCGTGTGATGCAGAGCGAGAGGATTATTGCGAAACCGCCCTTCGCCCCTTCCCCCTTGCCCGATTCCCCCTTCCCCGGGCGCCACCTAACGTATTTTGCTCCAACGTATTGCGAGTGGCGGAAGTGACGTGGCATAGGCGTTGCCCGCCACCATAGCATCTGCGTGCAATGCTGGACAGGCTGAGGCTTTTCCGTGAACGCTCGGCGGTTGGGTTTCAGCATCCTAAGTCAAGTTTCTGGATAGACTTGCTTGAGATCACCTCAAGCATGTTAGTAACTTGACAAAAGTTTGCACGGCTAGTAGCGTAACCGACATTCCTCTTGGACAATCGGGCCCCTATGGGACTGTTCAGCCGGACGCGGACCTCGGTGGGTCTCGACATCGGCAGCGGGCTGATCAAGCTCGCCGTCATTTCGTACGGGTCCGGTGAGCCGGTCCTGACGAAAGTCGCTTTCGCGCCCCTGGTCGATGACGCCATCGTCGAAGGCGAGGTCATGGACCCGGGCATCGTGGCCGACG
>CAYTMW010000047.1:0-17721 GCA_964439025.1 uncultured Gemmatimonas sp.
GGGTTACCACCCTATCCAGAAGCTACAGCAGAACGCAGATTCAGAGATACAAGGCACACAACCCACAAGATTCGCTGGAAGGCAGCGGCAGTTTTGGGACCGAGCATGTATCTTTCGTTCAGGTTCCCAATCGGAGCGAGTGCCGTGACAACCCAGATTACTGTCGTACATAGCGATCCCAAGATTCTCGGAGGCACACCCGTATTCGTAGGCTCCCGAGTACCGGTGCAGTCGCTTTTCGACTACCTGGAAGCCGGTGACTCGCTGGACCGCTTTCTCGATCAGTTTCCGACCGTCACAAGGGAACAAGCGATTGCTGCGCTTGAGCTTGCCAAACAAGCTCTAATGGCCGGTGCGCGTTCTGCTTGATGAGCAAATGCCAAGGGACCTCGTGCCGGAGCTGATCGGCCACGAGGTTCGGACGGTCGGCCAATTGGGCTGGAAAGGCCTCGAGAATGGCGAGCTCCTGGCCGAGGCGGCGCAACGCTTCGATGTTCTCATCACGATGGACAAGCGAATCCCACTCGACATCGACATTAGCAAACACCACATCGGGCTCATTCTGGTCCGCGCCCCCAGCAATCGTATTGAGGCGCTCAGACCGCTGGTCGCAGCAATTCTCCAAGCACTAATCCAGGTCGCCCCCGGCGCCGTGCAGCACGTTGGTGCCTAACCCGCGCTTGCTGCTGCTGGGGGCCTAAACGCCTCAGCCGCCGCCGGCTAGCTTCTATTAGGGCTGGTTGGCGGCGGCTTCGGCAGGCCCCCGCAGCAGAAGCGCCGTCCGTTAGGCGTCAAATGCGCTCTACTTCAGCCGTTTTGTCACTTGACCGTTCCTTGACGTGCCATCGCCATATCTCTTCTCAGGTTTACAACTCTTGGAGGTGTTCTGTGCGATGGACTACCGACTTTCTGCGGCCGAGGATCCTGGCGGCGACGCTGCCTGCATGCGTGGCTGCGGCATGCAGTCTGGGGGAGCTTCCAGGCACAAGCACGCCACAACCACGAGTTCGGGTCCAGATCTCTTCTCGAACCTTTGTGCAAAACGGCGTCTCCCAATTCATGGTCTCGCCGGGGAGTGTACCCACCCTCACCCCGAACGAGCCCTTTGAATTTCATTGGGTCGCTGACGGAGGAGCCGCGAAGGTGACGGTGTCCATTGGAGGGCCGCCAGAACTCGGGGCTGGCGCCAGTGTTTCCTTCTCCACTGACACCGGCTGCGGAAAGCCCTACGCCGTGCGCGTGTCCCAGCTGCCAGCAGGCTATAGCTACACCATGTGGCTGAACTTTGAAGACTTGCCTGGCGATTCAAATCCGGGCGTGTATCCCTGTCCCGATCTCCAGGGTTCGTGGGTTCTGGGGCAGTCATGGCCGATCAATTTCAGCTCCTTTCCTGTCTCGAATGCACCGCTGAATGAGGTGACCGTCACCCGCCTGATGCCATGACATCTGCCCGAACTGGCTCGAGCTCGGTTTGACGCCTAACCTGCGTTTGCAGCTGCCGGGGGCCTAGGCGCCTCAGCCGCCGCCGGATATCTTTGGTTGAGTTGGACGGCGGCGGCTTCGGCAGGCCCCCGCAGCTGAAGCGCAGTGCGTTATGCCGCCTCACCGACCGGCTCCCCGCAGAGTCCCCACCCGCCTAGCCAAGCCGGTTGACGGCGTACATACAATATACGTACCTTACACCCATGGGCGAGATTCGGTTCCAGTGGGACCCTCGCAAGGCCGCGGCGAACCTCCGCAAGCATGGGGTGTCCTTCACCGAAGCCGAATCCGTCTTTGCCGATGAGCACGGTCTCTTGCTCGATGACCCGACGCATTCGGACGTCGAGGACCGGTTCATCCTGTTGGGCCGTAGCGCCGGCGGACGCCTGTTGGTGGTGGTTCATGCCTACCGGGCAGCGGCCGGTGTGATTCGAATCATCTCCGCCCGCAAGGCGGATCGTCTGGAGCGGCGTCTATACCGGGAGCGAGACCTCTCATGAGAAAGCACTACGACTTCTCCACCGCGCGGCCCAATCCGTACGCGAAGCTCCTGAAGAAGCCCGTGACCATCCGTCTGGATGCCGGGACCGTCGAGTATTTCAAGGATCTGGCCAAGGACGCGGAGATTCCGTATCAGACCCTGATCAATCTCTACCTTCGAGACTGTGCTGCCACCAAACGCCGCCTCGATCTCAAATGGCGCGCTCGTCGTGCAGGGGCGGCATAACCAGCGCCTGCAGCTGCCAGCCGCCCCACTAAATGGACGCGGGGCGCGGCGCTCCGTAGGTTGGTGATGGCCGCGCCGCGCCCCGCGGTGGGAGGGCGGCTGCAGCTGAAGCGCAGGGCGTTAGCCAGACAAATCGCATTGCACTATTGCCCGTGTCGGATAGCTGCGCTCTCCCCATGGAAGACGGGCACGGGCGGGCAAGCTAGATCGCTCAACAGCCGGAGGAATCCATGCTCGATGCTCAGCTGACTGCCTTACGCGCAGGCATGATTGTGCTGCTCGCAGGTACGCACGCCGGGGTTGCAGAACTCCAAGGGCAGTCGGCGACGCCCGGTACGGCGGTGGCGGCAACCCAACGTCGGATCTCCTTCACCACCAGCGAAGGAACGAGCCTCAACTTCGACATATCCCCGGACGGACGCTGGATCGTGTTCGATCTGCTGGGCCAGTTGTGGCGCATTCCGGCGGAGGGCGGCGAGGCCGTGCGACTCACCGACGCAGTGACAGATGCGGCCGAAGACGTTGACCCGACAGTCTCGCCGGACGGCCGCTGGATCGCCTTCCAAGGCGATCGCAATGGTGTCGAAGGTCTCTGGCTGATGCCGACCGGCGGCGGCGCCCCGCGGCTGCTGCGTGGGACGGAAGCCAGCACAAGGGTTCGTTGGAAGACCTACTTCCGGCCTGCCTGGTCGCGCGACAGCAGACAGCTCGCCTTCATCCGCGAAAACCTCTTGTTTCTGCACAGCATCGATCGCGACAGCACAGCCCAATTGACCTTGCAGCAGCCGTCTCCGGGTACTCCGGTGTGCATCGACTGGCTGGCGGATGGGCAACTGCTGGCGCTCGTGCGGCCGCGGGGTGCGCCAGGCGGGGCGCTTCGGTTCATCGATCCCGGTAGTGGCCAGGCGCGCGAGGTGCCCGCCGGCGGACTGGCGCCGATATCCACCGGATCCGGACTGATCTCCGCGTGCCCCGCCAGCTCCCCGGACGGAAGCAGGGTGGCAGTGTTCGTCGAGGACCCTGCCGGCGTGTTCCAGCTCCACGTGCTGCCGCTCGCCGCGGGCGATCCGCTGCGCGTGACGGAAGATACCGACGTGTTCCCCTCCCGCGTGCGCTGGACGGCGGACGGCAAGGAACTGCTCTACGTTGCGGGCGGACGCATCTACCGCGTGTCGCCTTCGGGCGGCGAACGCCGCGCGGTTCCGCTTACGGCGACGGTCGCATTCGAGCGGGAGGAACGTGCGCTTCCGCCGGTGCGATTTCCCGATTCCGGGGCATTGCTGCCAGCCCGTGGTCACATGGGGCTCGCGCTCTCCCCCGATGGCAGTCGTATCGCTCTAATGGCGCTCGCCCGGCTCTGGGTGTGGCCGATTGGCGCGCGACCCCGCGGGGTCACGGCCGTGCCAATCACAGCCGGCTGGCCAAGCTGGTCGCCCGATGGAAGGTCAATCGCGTGGAGCGCTGGAGCTGAGCACCGTGCCGGCGCTTCAATTGTCGAGTTGTATGTGACCGACGTCGCCACGGGTCGAACGCGACAGGTGACGCGATTGGGGGGAACGGCGTCGCGTCCAGCGTGGTCGCCAGACGGACGGCACATCGCATTCTATTACCGGCCGGCGAGAGGAACCGCCACAGGGCCAGCCGGTCCGCCATCCCATCTCGCGGTCGTGCCGGCCGACGCTGAAAACGTCAGTGACGTTGCCGTGCTGCACGTCCTGCCGAACACGCCGATTCCATGGATGGCACCAGCGCTCGTGCAGGAGCGACCAGCCTGGAGTCCCGCCTCAGATGCCCTACTCTTTCACCAGCCCGGCTGCGCGAAGAGCTCGTGCATCTACGGTGGTCCGCCGAGCGATGAGCTGCGCATTGTTCCACTCAACGGCGAAGCCATCCGGCTTCCTCCGCTGAGCGACGCCGCGACATTCGTGCACTGGGCACCCGATTCGAGTCTCATCTTTGTCCGCGGCAATCAGCTCTGGCGGGCGCAGCTTCGCGGCGGCGCGGCCGGAGAACCGGCATTGCTTACGGATGATGCCGCGCTGTATCCCAGCGTAGCGCGCGACGGCAGCATTCTCTACGTCGGGGTCGATGGGTATCGCATCCGCCGCCCCAACGGCCGCGTGCAAACGCTCGGTTGGCCGCTCACGTATCACGTGCCCGAGCCATCACCGATTCTTGTTCGCAACACAACCATCATCGCTGGCACAGGTGAGCCGCCGCATGCCGCAGCCGACGTACTGATCGAGAAGGGACGGATCGCACGAATTGCCCCGGCTGGATCGATCCGCGCCAGGCGGGGCACGGAAGTCGTAAACGCCGAGGGACGGGTCCTCCTGCCGGGCCTGATCGATCTGCACGTACACAACGGCCTCTCGACACTCGTTCCGCTGGCGCAACTATACCACGGCGTCACCACCGTGCGCGACATGGGCGGACCTTTGGCTTCGCTGGTTGGTATCGCCGACGCTATCGAGGCTGGTGCCTACGCAGGGCCGCGAGTGGTGTTCGGCGGAGTGCACATCAATCCCGGCGCGCCGTTCGCCTTCACCGGCGCCGACCTTCAGGGTACGCGCAACCACGCGGAGTCGGAGCGTGCACTGCTGCTCGCAAGAGCGCTGGGCGCGTCCTTTGTGAAGATGCAGTTCCCGGCCCACTGGTCGGCGGGCGCCGAACTGGTCAGGCAGGCGCACGCGCTCGGGCTCAGAATCGGGGGCCACTGCGCCCAGCAGTTACCACTTATCGCCGCCGGCATCGCGCAGGTCGAGCATCTGTCGGGCTGTGGTCCTCGCAGCCAGGGACCGCCGCAGGCCGACCTGACCACGCTGTTCCGAGATGCCGGTGTCACCGTCGTGCCGACCTTTGCAATCTTCAGCAGCGCAATCGCGGCGGCTGACACCGCTTCGCTCGGTGCTTCGGATGTGGCGCCGTTCATTCCCCGTTCGGAGCGGACGAGCGGACCGGTCACGGTACAAGACTTCTGGTACACGGCGCAACGCAAGCACAGGACGTCTGTCGGTGCGTTACGGGCCGGCGGCGTGCGCATCGCGACGGGCAGCGACGCGCAGCACCTTCCTGGTGTGATTCAGCTCGAGCTGGAGGACCTGGTCGCGGCGGGGCTGACGCCGCTCGCGGCGATCACCGCGGCGACAAGTGACGCCGCAAGGGTGCTCGGCGCAGATGCGGAAATCGGCACGGTGACAGCAGGCAAACGAGCCGACCTGATCCTGCTCGATGCCGATCCGCTAGAGGACATTCGCAACACCCGCAGAATCCGGATGGTGATTCAAAGAGGACGGATCGTGGACCGCGATGCCCTCCTGCAATCCGCGCGAAAACAGACCGAATACAATCCAGCCGTGCCGCGCTGAGGGTGAGGCATTTTGCTGAGACAACCAGCTTGTATTGAACGTAAAACCGGGTTACGAGGCCGGCCTCGCGCCGGCTGGCTAACAAGGGAATGCACCCGACGGCGCTGCTGTCGGAAGCGGCTGGCTCACTTCGTTCGCCTGCCGCAGTATTGACGGGCGCCGCGGGTGATTCCGGCGCGTTAGGCAGTGCCGTGGCAGTACTGTCCGATGCGTACCCTGAAGGCGTCGATGCGGCCAACTCTTCGATCCTTCCCAACCGTCAGGGCAAAAATGTTACGTCGTGCGGTCCGTCAGACATTGCCGATTGTCGTCACCCTTTCGGTCGAACACGGCGCGAGCCTTGAAGGCCAATCCCTCGCGGCACACCCATCCTTGACGTTGTTTGGCGGGGTTGCGGCCGGCTCTGGGTCCGGCGCTCTTCTTGTTGGGCTCGAGTTCCGTACTCCAGAGCTGGGCCGTCTATCGGCCGCCGCAGCTGGGAGCACCTGGTGGCTCGTAGGGATCGGGTGTGACGCAATCGTCGGGGCACCTTGCGATGAGCGCGCCAAAGCGTTCGACATCGGGCCCGTTGTCCGTCTCACGCCGCGCGGGCGCTCCTGGCGACTTGAGGCAACCGCCCGGGTTGGTGGCCTCTGGTACCGTGGCCGCGATCGCGGGGTCTGGAACCCCAGCGTAGGCCTTGGTTTCGGATTCGGTGAGTCGCGGAGGGTCGGGGGTCTCCTCGGCGTCCACTATCACGCTCTGACGAGTAGTCGGCCGAGCACCCTCCCCTACCGCCCGAGCACTGACGATCGCCTCGTGGCATCAGCCGGCCTACAGCTACGCTTCTAGTATCTCGGTAAATTCCAGCAGCACTGCCTAACCCGCGCTTGCTGCTGCCGGGGTCCTAAGCGCCTCAGCCGCCGCCGGTTATCTTCTGTGGGGTTGGATGGCGGCGGCTTCGGCAGGCCCCCGCAGCAGAAGCGCAATCCGTTAGCTGGACACGAGTTGTGAGAGGAAGGCGCCATGCACCGCATCGTGGATTCCCGTTGCGTACTCGCCGTCCGCGACCTGCACAAATCCACGCGTTTCTTTATCGACGTGCTCGGATTTCAGCGCGACTTCGGCGACGGTTCGGATGGGTGGAGCTTTCTGTCGCGAGACAGGTTCAAGCTGATGCTCGGCGAATGCCCTGGCGAGAAGCCAGCGAGCGAGCTCGGTAACCACTCGTACGTGGCGTATTTGCTCGTCGAAGGAGTGGATCAGTTTTACGAGGAAGTGTCGGCGCGAGGGGCGGACGTGATTTCCCAGCCTACAACTGAACCTTGGGGCCTGCGAGAGTTCAGCATCCGCACGCCGGATGGTCATCGTATCCGGTTCGGTGAACCCATTCCAGTTGCCAGCTAACATGCGATTGGAGCCGGCGGCGGAGCGGCGTCGTGGCATTGGCGAGACGCTGAGTGCTCGCCGCGGCTCAATCGCACGACGTTAGGCCGCACCAATAGGAACCGCTGGGCGCCCGCGTTCACATCTGTTGATCTGGGCGCTAGCATGTTGCATGCAGCACTCGCCACAGCTGCAGGCCACTACACGAACGCAGTGCAACCCCAAGTGGCAAGCTGTTGACAGGCAGACCGCCGGAACGAAGTATCACGACTTCTACGCTCCCAGAGGCCTCCAATCCGATGCTTCACGATCCAGTCATTCGCCACCGGCTCGAAGCGCGCCTCAAGGCGCGGCGCCCGGATGCGCCGCGCAAGTGGGGAAAGATGACCTCCGATCAGATGCTCTGGCACATGAACCAGTTCCTCACGTTTGCGCTTGACGGCGGCTCGTTCAAGCCGCCCAGGAGTCTCATACCGCGTCCCGTCTTCCGGTTTATCCTCCTCAACATGCCGTGGCCCAAGGGCGCGCCAACCCATCCAACCGCTTTGGCAAAGGCCCAGCACGATTTCGAGGCAGAGCGTGCGCGGTGCTTGGCGTTGATCGACCGTTTCGTGAGCCGGTCGATCGATAGGCCGTGGCCCGTCGATCCGGTCTTTGGGCCCGTGACCGGGAAGTTCACCAGCCGGCTTCAGGCAAAACACCTTGATCACCACTTGCGGCAGTTTAGCGCCTAGGAAGTGGGCGCGCGCTGGCGAAGCGTAACCGCCAAGGACCCGCGGCCTAACCCTCGCATGGAGCTGCCAGCCGCGCGCTGGCTGCGCCGGCTGGAGGGCTCTACTATCTGGGTAGGCTGAGGCGGCCGCCCCAGGCCGCGCGGCTGCAGCTCATGCGTGTTCGTTAGACCGACACCAATGTGTCGCCCGGCTGCGACTCGCTAGTCGTCCGCCCTCAGCGCCTCCATCGGCTGGATCCGCATCCCTCGCCGCGCCGGCAGCGCCGTCGCAATCAGACCGGCCATCAGCATCACTCCCGTTACGACGAGCACCGGGAGCGTCGACTCGGATGCCACGTCCGGGTCGCGCAGGAGCACGACTCCCAGTACGGCGCCAATGACTCCGCCGACACCAAGCTGCAGCGCGGCGCGCGAGAAGATGCTCGCCAGCAGGCGGCCGCTACTCGCTCCGAGCGCCACACGGATTCCGATCTCCTTTCGCCGGCGTGTAACGGTGAGCGACATCAGCGCGTGGATCCCCACTGCCGAGAGCAGCAGCACGGTGCCCATCGCGATCGCGAGGCCCGTGGCGAGCGCGCCGATGTAACGCGAATTGGGCATCACCGCGAGATTTCGGACCGCGGTGATGCGGACATCGTTTCCGCGGCTCGCGGCGATCTGGTGCAGCCGTGGAATGAAGGCGTTCGCGTCTCCCGCGCGAACGCGAACCAGCAGCGATCCCCCTTGGAGCTCACCTGGCTCCACGGCGTGATACGCCATCGTCCGGGTCCGCGTGCGATCGAACCGATTGGCGTACAGGTCCTCAACGACGCCGACGATCTCTCGCCATGGTCCGGCGGTGCGCGCGCCGGCCGAGTCGCGAAGCATGAAGCGTACGCGCCGGCCGAGCGGCGGCTCTCCGTGAAGTACGCTGCGCACGAACGCTTCGCTCACGACAAGACCGCCCCCCGGCAGGGCATCTGCCGCGCCGAATGCGCGCCCGGCGGTCACGCGCACACCGAGCACGCCGAAGTAGTCGATGGCGACGGCTCTCAGGCCCGTGTCCAGGACGTCGGCCGCGGCTTCTCCATCCACCTCCACCACGTTCACGTCATCACCGCCTTCGAACGTCACGCCGACGACGCCGGCCTCGGCTTCCAGCGTGCGCTCGAACTCGGGCACCGCCATCGCAAGTCGCGCCGCCTTCTCACGCAGGTACGCGTCTCCGCCCATGCCCGCGCGAATGGGCACCGCGATCCCGATCCGCGCGGTCACCACCTCGTGCGCGGGAAAGGTCGCGCGCTCGGCGCGCAGCGTGAGCTGCCCGATTCCCATGTGAAGCGCCGTCGGAAGCACGGTGACCACGACGGCCACCTGCGCGATGATGAGCGCGGTCCATGTGCGGCCGAGCGCAGGCGCCGTTCCACTCCGCAAGAGCTGCAGCGATGCATTGAGTCCGCGACCCGTGGCCTTCAGCGCGGGCACGATGCCGATGATGACAGCCGCGACGACCGCGAGCAGCAGCGCGAACGCCACCGTACGAGGCTCCAGGCCGAAGTCCTCCCAGAAGGCGAGCGCCTCACCCGAAGAGGCGATGGCGAGCTCGCCGAGTGCGAGACGCGCGGCCGCGAGGCCCAGGGCACTGCCGAGCAGCGCGAGGAGCAGCGCCTCGACGAAGAGCTGGCCGACGATCCGGCCGCGTGACGCACCGAGGGCAGTACGCACGGCGAGTTCGCCCTGACGGATGGCCGTGCGCGCGTAGATGAGCATCGCGACGTTCACGGCGACGGCGATGAGGAGCAGGTTTACGATGAGCTCGAACGCCGCCAGCTCACCGTTCGCCAGCGCGTTGCGATGGCTGAACGGAACGTGATACGAAAGCACCTGGGGCCGCAGGTGCGCGTTCGAAGCGGGGAACGCCGCGGCCGCCCGGCCTCCGATGGCCGTGAGCTCGCCCTGCGCCTGCTCCCGCGTCGCGCCCGGAGCGAGACGCCCGAACACGAAGAGCGGAGGTCCGCCGCCACGCGAGTATCGCAGGGGAGCGGCGCGCAGTGCCGTCCACAGCTCCTGGCTGTGCGGGAACGCGAACTGCTCCGGCATCACGCCGACGACGGCGTGCTCGACACCATTCACCAAGATCCTGCGATCGAGCACTCCCGGGTCGCCTGCGAAACGCCGTTGCCAGAGGTCGAAGCCGATCACGGCGACGCGCGGCGCGGACTCAGCTTCGTCCCCGGAAACCAGGTGGCGCCCGAGGAGCGGCGCGACGCGCGCGATTCCGAACCCTTCCGCTGTCATCTCTGCGGAGTGGACGACTTCAGGCAGCCCGTCTCCGGTGTCGAGGGAACTCTCGTCGAGCGCGGCGGCGGAAATCGGTTGCACGGCGCGCAACTCGGCGCGCCACGTGGCAAAGTCGTGAAGCGAGCGAGGGGCCGGCCGGCCCTCCTCGACATTCCAGTTCTCGAGAGCCACGAGGTTCTTGCTCTCGTGTACCGGAAGGATCGGGAAGAAGTGCATCGTGACCATGACGAACGCGGTCAGGCTGACCGCGGTGCCGAGGGCGATGCCAAGCACACCGATCACGGTAAGCGCCGGCGTCTTCCCGAGCATTCGCCACGCGAGCTTCGCGTCGAGCGCAAGTCCGCTCAGCCACCGTCCTCCGCGCACATCGATCGCCTCTTCGCGGAACCGCTGCACGCCACCGAAGTCCACCATGGCACGTCGTCGCGCCTCGTCGGGGCGCATTCCGGCGCGGATGTTCTTCTCCATTTCCATCTCGACGTGAATCCGCATCTCGCGAACGACCTCGTCGTCCGGCGTCCTTCGCCCGACGAGCGTCCGGGACCACGAGATGAGTCTTCGAATCAGTGACACTGGCCGTGCCTCAAGCCGTTGTCTCGAGAAGCTGCTCCACCGCGCTCACAAAACTGCGCCATGAGTCGACTTCCGCGCCGAGCGCACGCTTGCCGGCGGCGGTGAGGTCGTAGTACTTGGCCTCACGGTTGTGCTCGGTCGTCCGCCACACGCTGCGGACCCATCCCTTCTTTTCGAGACGGTAGAGGGCCGGGTAGAGCGAGCCCTGGCCGACCTGCAGCGCGTCGCCGGACCATTGCTGAATGCGCTGGCTGATTCCCCAGCCGTGCATAGGAGCAAGCGATAGCGCCTTCAGGACGAGAAGGTCGAGTGTACCCTGAAGGACGTCGGCCGATGCACGAGCCACCGCGCTCTCCTGTCGAATGGTACAGGGAGCGTAATCGCGCTTCTGTCGAATGTCAAAGGGGGGCGGGAGGCTCAACGTCCGAGCAATCGCCAGCGGGCGTTGCGGTCTGACACGCGTTGCTGCGGGCGGGGCGCTCGGCGGCATCACAACTCGCGCTCTGCACCTGCCAGCACTAGCATCATTGTCATGCGCTCAATGATTGCCCCGCCGCAGAACGCCAGTCGTTAGACCGCATGGGTGAGCAATGAGACAGTTCGCAGTGAGGTGCTGCGTCGGGTACGGGCTCTTCATCGGAGCAGCCTGCTCTGGTGGCAGCCGCCCCGCCGCGACAGATTCGGCTGCGGGCGGTGCCTCGCCGCCAAGTGCAACGGTCTCAGACTCCACAGTTGATGTCGCTGCGCAGGCTGCCTGCCGAGTAGGCGACTCCTTGCTCCGGCGGGTGCCTGGGACCGCGCTGCGTTGGTCGCCCGCGATTGCGTTCGATTCGCTTTGGCATGGGTCGACGAATCGCTGGGCGTGTCGCCTTGCCGCGGCGGGACACGTGCCCTCAAACTATGCCCCGATCGACTCCCTCTTGGAGTGGCTCAAGGGTCTCGGGTGGCTGGACCGGACGACGCTGAGCGCGGACGGCCCCGATGGGACGCTGCACGGTGTCCGCCGGAGCGGTGTAACGTGCCTCGTGGAGGGTCGGTGGGATGGTGGCGATGATTCCGATCCCACCTACGTGCCTAGCGACACCATGGAGGTCCGCTTCGCCTGCACGCGCACCGTAGCCGCCGATACCTTGGCCCCATTGTAGAGCCGCCTCGCACCATGCGGCCTAACCCGTGCTTGCTGCTGCCGGGGTCCTAAGCGCCTCAGCCGCCGCCGGTTATCTTCTGGGGAGGTGGTTGGCGGCGGCTTCGGCAGGCCCCCGCAGCAGAAGCGCAATCCGTTATGCCGCCTCCCTCCTAGGACCCATCGCCACACCCCCCTCTTGACAACCGTATATACACGTGCATATTAGGCGATGGAGTTCTCCTGGGATCCGGCCAAGAACGAGGAGAATCTCCGGCACCGCGGCTTCGATTTTGAGTTCGCCAGCCTGATCTTCCGCGGTCCCACCCTTGAGCGGAAGGACCACCGCCGAGATTACGGTGAGGCACGAGTCATCGCGATTGGGCTGGCGGAAGGCCTGGAGCTGACAGTCGTGTACACCGACCGTGTGATGTCGAGCAAAGACATCGTCCGACGGATTATTTCGGGTCGAAGGAGTAATCGCCATGAGCGCAAAGCGTACCAGGCAAGCCTCGAAGGCCGCTGAACGCCCAATCCGGGGTAGGGCGGACCTGGCCCGTCTTCGGGTGATGACCGAGGCCGAAATCGAGCGGACGTCACCGCCGGAGCTCGCGGAACTTCCTGACGACTTCTGGGAGGACGCCGAGCTGGTATTACCAGTCCCCAAACAGGCCATCTCGCTTCGAGTCGACGAAGATGTTTTGGAATGGTTCCGGGGCCTCGGGCCGCGATATCAGACGCGCATGAATGCCGTACTGCGGTCGTACATGACCCAGGCCACTAAGCGCAGCCACCCCCGGGTGCGGCGATCTCGCAAAGGAGCGGCATAACCCGCAAATGCAGCTGACGGGAGCCTGACCGCCTCAGCCGCCGCGGGATATCTTTGGACGGGTGGGCCGCGGCGGCTGCGGCAGGCCCCGCAGCTGATTTGCATGTCGTTATGCCGAAACTCTTTGAAGAGATGTAATGGACGATCCCACCTCGGCCACGATCCGAGCCGTCCTGCAGCGAGCGACGCCCCGCACGGTCCCAGCGTGGCGACGACTCCGGCGCGCGTGGTCGCGAGAACTCAACTCCCGCCCGGCGCACGAGGTGATCCGCATTGCTTCCGAGCTCGTCGATGACAGTCCCTGGGGTCGCCTGACTGCCTATGAGCTCGTGGCTTACCATCCGGGCGGGATTGCGGCTCTCACCCCTGCCTCCATTCGCCGCCTTGGTCGAGGGCTCGCCGACTGGGTGAGCGTCGACACTTTTGCCTGCTACCTAGCCGGTCCCGCGTGGCGCGAAGGGCGGCTGCCGACGCGCCAAGTCCATACTTGGCTACAGTCTCAGGACCGATGGCAACGTCGGGCGGCGGTCGTGTGTACGGTGGCGCTCAACGTCCGAGCCCGGGGCGGCCGCGGGGACGTCGCCCGGACCCTGGCCGTCTGCCGGCACGTGGTCGAGGATCGCGATGATATGGTCGTCAAGGCGCTCTCGTGGGCGCTGCGGTCACTCGTAGAATGGGACCGCGCCGCCGTGTCGGCCTTCCTTAAAGAACACCAGAGCACGCTTGCCGGCCGGGTGACGCGTGAAGTGAGCACCAAGCTCCAGACCGGTCGCAAACACTAAACCTTATTTCGGGTTCGGCATAACCCGCGCTTGCTGCTGCCGGGGGCCTAAGCGCCTCAGCCGCCGCCAGTTATCTTTTGAGGGGTTGGTTGGCGGCGGCTTCGGCAGGCCCCCGCAGCAGAAGCGCAGTCCGTTAGCCCGACCAGAGTGACAGTAGAGTCCTTCACTGGAGCGCACGCTATGTCGCGAGGCCTCACTCTTGGCATTGCCCTGCTCGGACTCGCGTGCGCGTCGCCGGAGCGCGAGGGTCCACCACCTGACCTGTCCGTCGTTCGCGCTCAGATCGATAGTGTCTGGACGAAGTACTCGGCGGCAGCCGTCGGCGGCGATGCCAATGCGATCGCGCAGCTCTATGCGGAGAACGCCTACGTCGTCGAGTCAGGACTCCCAACCATTCGTGGCAACGCTGCGCTTCGCTCGGTGGTGACGGAGGTGCTGGGTGGAGTGCGGTTCCTGGAGTCCAGCATTCGACCGGAGCTGACGGAAATAGCGGGCGATCGCGTGCTGCAGTTTGGAGCGTATCGCGACGTGCTTCAGTCGACCGGCAAACCGGCCGAGGTGGTCGTTGGGCGCTTCGCTGCCGTGCTTCTGCGCGACAGCACCTCGTCGTGGCGGGTGAGTCGCCTGATCGCCGTCGCCGACTCAACGGTACCGCAGCTAGCGAAGCCGAAATGACGGGCGGGCTAACAAGCGCTTGAAGCTGCGGGCGCGCCTAGGATATTGAATGACGCCTTTTTCTTTAGCGCGCCGCAGCTTAAGCGCGATCCGTTAGGCCGGCAAATCGACCGGCTTGGCCGAGAATGTGCGACGACAGTTTCAAAGGAGTATCCGCATGCCTGAATGCTATACCAGCCGCGATCGCGTCTCGGCCCGACTTCCCGGGAAGATCGTACGAATGAGTAGCCGAACGACTTGCGTCGTGGCGTTCGCGCTGTCACTCGCGTTGGCGCATCCGGCCGTGGCGCAACGACCGGATATCTCGGGAACCTGGGAACTGACGGATCCGACCGATGCACCGACCTTCGCTCGCGCTCGCTCCGGTGTGCCGAGGTCATGTGATGCTGACGAGGCGCAGATAGGGCTGCTAGGACTCTTGTGGGGGGGGCCACCCGCGCAGCGATTGACCATAAGGCAGAGCAAACCGACGCTCATCATGACTACCGGGGACGGCCCGCCTGTCACCTTCTACCCCGACGGGCGCGAGAGCAAACTCTCGTTTGGGGCAATCGAAGTCGCTTACCGGGCACGTTGGACCACGGAGGGTGTCCTGGTCATCGAGTGGAAGCCCCAGTTCGGCGGAACGATTGTCGAGAGCTACCTTCCGAGCGGCGGCCAAGCATTGCTCCGGCTCGACCAGACGATCGACCACCCAGCCTTGTCGCGGCCCACGAGGCAGCGCCTCTCCTACCGGCGAGTCGCCGAACCAGTGCAGCAGAGTGCTCCGGCGGCTGGCCAGTCTCCTCCAGCGTCCGGTCAAGTGGCCGACACGACGTTTCGTCCAGTGATCGAGCGGCCCGCGAATGCAATGGGAATGGGGCCTGTCGTGCTCATCGACGAGGCCCATGCGAACTTTCATACGGCCACAGGACGATACTCGCCCTTTGCGGAATTGCTGCGGCGAGACGGGTACGTCGTGAAGAGCTCTGCGGAGCGATTTACGGCGGAGATCCTGCGTGCCGGCAAGGTATTGGTCATTGCCAACGCGCAAGACCCGTTCACGAGTGATGAGGTGACCGTCGTACATGACTGGGTGGCCGCTGGGGGATCGTTGCTGCTCATTACCGATCACCCACCGTTTGTGGAACCCGCAATGGAGTTGGGGAGGGCGTTCGGTATCCGGTTCCGCAACGGCGGTGCTGCGGATCCAGCAACCGGTGGCCGATTGACGTTTCGACAATCGGATGGAACGCTGAAGGATCATCCGGTCACGCGGGGAATCGACGACGTGGTGACATTCAGCGGTTCCTCATTTCAGATCGACCCCGGCGGTCAGCCGTTGCTCGTGTTCGGGCCCCAAGTCTGCTCCGATCGGCTCGGTCCCAACCCCGTACCGCTGGAAGGCCACTTGCAGGGAGCCGTGGTGCCGTTCGGTGCCGGTAGAGTCGCAGTGTTCGCAGAGGCAGCGATGTTCTCGGCTCAAGTCACAGGCCCGAACCACGCCCCGATGGGAATGAACGCACCGATCGCCAAACAGAACGTGCAGTTTCTGCTCAACTTGATGCACTGGCTCACTGGGTTGATGTAGCACCCATGGTCTCGCCCCGACTACGCCGCTGAGGGAGCCGTGAGCGGCCTAACAAGGCAATGCAGGCCGACGAGGTCGCGCCCTCGCTTTGCTCGGTTGCGTCCTCGCAGCTGATTGCCATGGCGTTAGGCGGCTACCGCGAGGAGCCAGTCGATGAGGAGACACGGTCGGTTCGCAACACTCACAGCGTCGCTCGCGGTACTGAGCCTGCCGGGTTGTGCCCCGCTGCGGCCGGGCGTCGCGGCGGTCGGGCCCGAGCAAGAGTGCACTCCGCCGATGACACCGTACTTGCGCACGAGCATCTACCTCGACCGTTCGAACACCCGGGACCCGCTGCACCCCTTCTCTGAGGCAGAGTGGGAGCGATTCATTGACGAGGTGCTGGTTCGCCATCTGCCAGCGGGCGGCACGGTGTTCGACAACACGGGCTGGTGGCGTCGACCCAATGGGACCACGTTCCGTGGAATCGGTCGAACCTTCGTGGTGCTCGCGCCGGTCGTCGACTCGAGTGCGCATCGGGCTGGGGCAGTGGCCGTTGTGAATGAGATCAAGAGCCAGTACGGTCACCGCGTCGTGATCCGCGAAGAGGCTCGCGTCTGCGCGGTGTTCTAGCCCTGACTCCAGCAGGCCCGCGCGGACGGGCGCGGCGGGGCCAATCAGCAACTTCATCTGACCCTGACACCGACACGATTCGTAGACTGTCGCAGCGGATTGACACATCCTGGCGACGAGATGGGAACAGGATGTAACATTCATCGCACCGCACGGGTGGCGGGCCACGAACCGATCGGAGGACCCGGACGATGTCCCTGCTCCTGGCCGCATTCTTCCAAGCTGTAACCGCCGCGCTCGAGTACCCGCCGCCGCCGCCCCTCACCGCACTCGCGGTGGAAGCATGCCGAGGTCCCGAATACTCGGATGACGAGTATCGCGCCATGGCGCGCGTCGTCGAAGTTCCCGAGGCGCGCACGCAATTCCCGGGGTCATACCTCTTCGTGCCGGCGACGCCCGGAGCGCACCCGGGCATCATCGCGCTGCACGGCAGTGGGGGCGGCCGTTATACGCCGGGCATGATGTGCAACGCGCGACTGCTCGCATCGCGCGGGTACGCGACTCTCGCCTTCTGCTATTTCGACTGCGGTGCCGACGCGATGCCCGAGGCGCTCAGCGACGTCGACTTGCGGCGCACGTACGAGGCGATGCTGTGGCTCAAACGGTCGCCGCACGTCCAAGGCGGACCGGTGGTGCTCAGCGGCGCCTCACGCGGCGCCGAGCAGGCTGTGCTTCTCGCGTCGCTGCTCGGTCGCGCCGCAAAGTTCAATTCGAGCATTGTCGTGCCGGACGCCCTCTATGCCAGTGCGCCGTATGGGCGCGTGGTCGGGACGTTCAACTGGCGGTCGTGTGCGGACGACGACCGTTGGCGGCAGGTGCGACTCGCCAATGCGCCGTGTATGCACGCCGATCCGGCGGGTCCATATCGGATGACGGACGGTAACCGGGGCACCGTCGCGATGCGTTGGGATACGGATGCGCCGGGGTGCGCCCATCGACCCGCGCTCGACGCGTCGGAGTGCTGGGTGGCCGATCCCGCGGGCAGGCACACCGGCCCGGACGGTCGGCGTCGCACCTGGCTCACGCGTCGCTGCGGCGCCGAGCCCAGTCGACAAGGCGATATCTACGACCGGCCGGCGTGGAAATGGGACCTGGACCCGGATGGCGTTCGGCCCGGCAGCGAAATCAGGCTGCAGGACTACGGTGGGCCCGTTCTAGTCGTGCACGGTTCGGTCGATCCAATCTGGCCGGTCGAGGATGGGGCGGATCATCTACGACGCACGCTCACGCGGAATGGGGTCGCGTCGCACCGCGAGGTAGTCGGACGCTTCGAGACGCGAGTCCCGTCGTGGCCGACCCTGCGCGGGGACCGGGTTCTCTTCTACGTCTTCGAAGGCGAGCCGCACCTGTTCTCCGCGCCTGGAGCCGTGGCGCGGAGAAATCTATTCCTGGCGTTTCTCAAGCGGAGTCTACGGTAGGGCGGGCGCCGCAGCGAGGTCGATTTCTACGCCACCGTGGAAGTGGCCGCCTAACCAGGCGCTGGAGCCGGCCGCGTTGCATATTCTTGCTGCTCGCGTTGCAACGTGGTGCGGCGGCTCAGCGCCATATCGTTAGCAACTGTCTCGAAAGTCAAGCGTGCTGTGGGTCCCAGCGCCGGTTCTG
>CAYTMW010000048.1:0-17017 GCA_964439025.1 uncultured Gemmatimonas sp.
GCGCCAAGACGATTCCCGAGGGCGGCTACTGGAGCATTCCCGACCGCCTCTCGGGCGACGGCCTACTCATGGCGGGGGACTGCGCGGGTTTCGTGGATGTAGCGTCGCTCAAGGGAATTCATTACGCCATGCAGTCCGGCATCTTCGCGGCCCGGTCGGCGTTTCAGGCGCTCAAGGCCCGCGACCCTTCGGCCACGACATTGGCATCCTACGACCGGCAGGTCCGGGAGAGCTATCTTGTCCGGGATCTTCGGAAGACCCGGAACATGCGGTTGGCCTTCAAGCACGGTTTTACCCTCGGCGGGGTCGAGAACGGATTGATGACCCTCACCGGTGGTGCGTTTCCAGGCTGGCGCATTGCCATCGAGGAGGACGCCGCCGAGCCCCGAACTACCCGAACGGCGGAGCCGTTCAAACCGGATAACGTGCTCACCTTCGGGAAGCTCGATGCCGTTTTCAAATCGGGCAACGCGACCCGCGATACGGTGCCCTCGCATCTGCTCGTGGGCCGCGACGTGACGGCCGAAGTCGCCGACTTTTACGCGCATCTTTGTCCGGCGGGCGTCTATGAACGGAGCGCCGAAGGTTTACGGGTGAATGCTCCCAACTGCATCGACTGCAAGGCCACTGACGTCCTCGGCCCCCGCTGGACCCCCCGGGAGGGGGGGAGCGGACCGAAGTACCGGCTGATGTGACCCTCGCACAACGCACATAGCTGCTTCGCGCTCAGCTTCAGGATCTCTGGGCGCCGCCCGACAACTATCTGCTCGAAGCAGGCACCAGCGCCGAGCTGATGATCGCCTTATCAGGTGGGGCAGCGGGGACACCGGGAGCAGTGGCTTCCCCTCGCCACCCGTCTCATGGATGTGTCGCTGGTGAGTCTCGCCCTCCTCACCTTCAGTCTGATCGGCGATCCGCACCAGGCGGTGAACAGCAAGATCACCTTCGAGACCTACTTCCTCGCCATCGGCGCCACCTGTCTCCGCTACGACCTCCGCGTCTCGGTGATCGCGGGGGTCGCTGGCCGGTGGATGGCGAGGATCCCGACGACTTGCTCCACATCGCCGACGCCCGGCGCTTCCCCGCCAAGGCGCTGGGGAGGAACCGGGTGGTTGTGTCGAGCGTGGCGGCGGCGTCGGTGTAGCGGGATGCTGGTGGCTCCGGGGTACATCCCAGCATCCAGTCTACAGCTTCGCCACCTGCCCCAGGAACAATATCGTCCCCGACAGCCTCTCCCGGATGGCGAACAGGAACGGCCGGTCGAACTGAATCGTGGCCGGCGCCGAGGTCAGCCCGATTCCCACCGACGTCGCGGCGGCCGCGGTCGTGCCCTCCTCATTGACGTCCACGAACGTCTTCTGAATCACCTTCGTGATAAAAAGATTGCCGGCGACACTGCCGCTCAGCATGCGGGAAAAATCGGCGCGGTCGGGATCGAAGGCGATCCGCATTCCCAGTGCGCTGAGGTCGCTCTTCAGCTCGCGCTTGTACTCCAGCCGGAAGCGGGGGAGCGTGAGCCCGATTTTGTGCTCCGCGAGCGCGCCGGTCCACTCCGCCCAGCGCGCCGCGTCGAGTCCGCCGGTCAGATCAGCGAGGGAGCGCCCGGGGGCGGGGAGGAGGAGCGTCATCGCGAACGCGCCGTTGCCGTAAAGCAGCTCGACCATTTCGTGGCCGGGCGTCGCGGCGTGGCGCAGCAGCTTGGGCTCGAGCCGCATGGTGGGGACGCTCCGCGTCGTCCCATCCGCGGCGTGAAAGGGGAGATCCTGGGTGGTCTTCGGATCGAACGCGGCCCGCCAGCTCCCTTTGAAATAGATCGCGTTGATGAGGAACATCACCTCGTCCGGCGCGATCTGGTCGAGAATGGTCGGAATCTTTCCCTTGGTCTTGTCGTTCACCCACTGATTGATCGTCGTCAGCGTCGAGGGCGCGGCGAAGTCGAGCGCACGGATCTCGGCGTCGAAGCTGGTGCGCCCCGCGTCGAGAAACGCCGGGGCAAAGGGCATTCCCGCCCGCGCCCAGATCGAATTCGCGATGGCGAAATCGACGCTCGTATCGAGTGCCCGGAGCAGGTCGATCAGGCTCCGGTATCCGGCATTGATCTCCTCGACCGGCGCTCCCTCCACCGCGAGGGCCAGGCGCATCGAGTCGAGCGTCGTGCCGGCGGCTCCGTTGAGCGTCATGCCAAGCGCCATGGCTGCGCTGGTCGGGGAGAGGAAGATGTTGTCGCCCGGCCGGGTCCGCTGGACCTCGCGGAAAATACCGAACGCGAACTGGTTGCCCGCGGAGACGAGGCGCGCTTCGGCCGGCGAGAGGGCGCGGGGAAGAGCGGTCAGGAGGGGCGGCGGGCCGGATTGTTCGGTGGGACCGGAGCAGGCGGCGGCGATCAGGAGCGCGGCCGCCGGGAGGTGCAGAGGAAATCGCGGCATGGCATCATCTCGCTCTCTCCAGGAGAACGGGCTGACCCTGGAGATTTCTTGATTGAAGGGAGTATTCGTCGTCCACGGCATTGTGGATACGGTCCACCATCAGCAGAATCAGATGACCGTCGTCGGGATCATAACGTACGTCGAGCCGGTCCGGGTCGCCCGCGATGATGCTCTCCACTTGGTCGAAGAGATCCGGAATCGTCGGGAGCTCGGGGGAGAGCCTGAGCTCCACGTCCTCGCCGGTGTCGGCGTATCGTCCTCGGATCACTACGTTGCCCCGCACGCTGACCTCGATCCAGCGGCCGACCGGCCCCCCACAAAAGCAATCCCAGCGCACGTCGTAGTCGTAATTGCTGAGGCCGAGGCGATCCCAGCGCTCCCGGGCGTCCGCGAGCTGGTCGGCGTCGCTCGGTTCGGTAAGGACAGAGCAGGCGGTGAGGAGACTGCAGAAGGAGAGGGAAACCGCCGCCCGGAGCATCGGTCGTTTACCGAACGGGCGTGGTGAGTGGCAGAAGGTTGCGGGCGCTGATCGCGAGCTCGTCATCTGCCGTGCTCGAGGAATAGTCGATCTCGATCCGGGTGGGATAGCCGTAACTGGGGTCGTACATCGCGGAGAAGTACGCTGCCTTCCGATCGAGCGCGTCTTCGATGAGGTCGAAAAGGTCGGCCACCGTCGGTACATAGCTCAGGAGCGCCGCTTCGACGCCGGCGCCGGAATCCTGAAACTCCGCCGCGGTCACTTGTCCAGCCTGCACCGTGACCGTCATCCGGCGTCCGCCGAGCAGGCAGAAACAGCTCCGGTTCACCTCGTAGCTGTAGGACTGGCTGCCCAGGGCGCGCCAGCGGGCGCGGGCCTCCTCGAGGGAGTCGCGCTCCCCGGGGGCGGTGGGCGCTTCGCAGGCCAGCCCGGCGAGGAGCAGCAGGACGATGGGGAGGAAGGGTCGGCGGGTCATAATGCCGAGGGACGTGCAGGGGGCGTGCCTGAGGCACAGATCGGCAAGTCGTTGGCCTGTATAACCCTGGTTTGGAGGCTTGTGCCCCGGTGACGCCCTGGGGGTCAGGGGACGTGTCGAACCGACACGCCCCCGGGCTATTCTCCGAGGATCTTGATGATCACTCGCTTCTTGCGTTGGCCGTCCCATTCCCCGTAAAAGACCCTCTGCCAAGGCCCCAGATCGAGCTTGCCGCGGGTGACCGGAACGATGACTTCGTGCCCCACCGCGAGACTCCTCAAGTGCGCCGCGGCGTTCTCCTCGCCGGTCTCATTGTGCTGGTATCGGGTCGGGTCCCACGGAGCCACGGTATGCTCCAGCCAGTGCAGGATATCGTGCCAGAGTCCCGGCTCGTGGTCGTTCACGAAGACCGACGCAGAAATGTGCATTGCGGAAACCAGTGCCATCCCCTCCCGAATTCCGCTCTGCGAGAGTTGCGAGATCACCTCGTCGGTGATGTCGATGATCTCCTGGCGCCGCTTCGTTTCAAACCAGAGGTAGTGGGTATGGTGCATGCCCGGAATCTACTGACAGCGCCGCATTAATATCCCCGCCATGGACAATCTCTGTCACACGCTCGTCGGCGTCGCACTCGCGGAGACCGGTCTCCGGCGCCGGAGCCGGTTCGCGACCGCGGCGCTCATCCTCGGGGCGAATCTTTCCGATCTCGACATGCCCGCCGCGTTCACCGAGTACGGGCTGGGATTCCGCCGGGGGATCACCCACGGGATTCCCGCGCTCGTCGTACTGCCGTTCCTGCTGACGGGGGCGATTCTGCTCTGGGCGCGATGGAGAGGGACGGCACGGGACGTCCTTCCGCGCCAGCTGCTGCTGCTCTCCTCCCTCGCTATCCTCACCCATCCGGTGCTCGACTGGATGAACGTCTACGGGATGCGCTGGCTCATGCCGTTCGACGGGACGTGGTCGTACGGAGACAGCCTGTTCATCATCGACCCCTGGCTGCTGCTGCTGCTCGGGATTGGCTGGCTCGCGGGCCGCCGGTCGCGATTGAACGGGGGCGAGGGCGGCGCCCGGGACGGCGAGCGGGTCGCCCGGGTGATGGTGGGGCTGAGCGCTATCTATGTGGTCCTGATGATGGCGGTGACCACGGTGGGACGGCGCGTCGCGGCGCGGGATCTCGGACTCGCGAATCCGTCGCCGAAGCAGCTCATGGTAGCGCCTCCCTTTCTCGCCTCGTGGCGCCGGGAGGTGATCGTCGACACCGGCCTTGGATATCGCTTCGGCGAGATCGACTGGTTTCCGCGGCCCGCGCTCCGCCTCAGCGGAGGAGAAATTCCGAAACAGCTCGAAGCACTCCGCGGCGCGCCGTACAGCGTGGCCCTCGAGAATCTGCTCGGGTGGGCGCGGTTTCCATTTGTCCAGCGAGTCGGCGATCGAATCGACGTGGACGACGCGCGGTATGGCGCGAGCGGGAGATCGTTTGCGGGGGTGACGGTCGGGGAGAGGTGAGAGGGAAGAGGTGAGGGGTGAGAGGTAGTTCCCTCTTACCTCCTAGCTCTCACCAAGGAGAAGATCACCCCCCCCGCCAGCAATCCAACGATGACGCCCAGGGAGACGGGCGTCGAAACATGAATCCAGGCGCTCAATCCCATCTTGAGGCCGACGAACACGAGGATCGTCGCCACCGCGGGCTTGAGATAGCGGAACTGGTCGATCGCGCCGGCAAGCACGAAGTAGAGCGCCCGGAGGCCTAGGATCGCGAAGACATTCGAGCTGTAGACGATGAACGGGTCGCGGGTCACCGCGAAAATCGCCGGAATGCTGTCGATCGCGAAGACCAGGTCGCTCCACTCCACGACGAGCACCACCAGGAAGAGCGGCGTCGCGAACCACGCTCCGTGCATCCGGACGAAGAAGTGGTCTTGCTCGTAATCTGCCGTGACGCGCACCAAGCGGCGCGCCAGCCGCACAATCGGATTCTTTTCCCCATCAATCGGCGCGAGCCCTTCGGCCCGGAACATCCGGATGCCGGTGATTACGAGGATGCCGCCGAAGACGTAGGTGATCCAGTGAAAGCGCTGCAGCAGCAACGCCCCGAGGGCGATCATGATGCCGCGCATCACGATGGCGCCGAAGATGCCCCACTTGAGCACTCGAGGCTGCAGCACCAGGGGCACCGCGAAGTACTGAAAGATCAGGAGGAAGACGAACAGGTTGTCGACGCTGAGCGACAGCTCGATCAGATACCCGGAGTAGAACTCCAGCGCCAGCGTGGAGCCCTCGCGCCACCAGAGGAACAGGCCGAAGCAGACCGCCAGGGAGGCGACCCCGGCGCTCCAGAGCCCCGCTTCCCGGACGCCGAGCACGTGGGTGCGCCGGTTGAGCACGCCCAGGTCAACGGCGAGGAGCGCCACCACCAGCGCGGTAAAGCCTATCCAGATCCCCGGCTCATGGTGCGGCACTGTCTCAGCCGCGCATCGCCATCAGGGCGGCCACCCGAGCCGCGGTCGGGGGATGGGTGCTGAAGAGCGCCATCATCCCGCCCCCGTGCGCGGCGAGCGGGTTCACCTGCGCCAGTGGCGCCGCGGCCGGGATCACGTTCATTGGGATCTGGCGGGCCAACGTGTCGAGGCGCGTGAGCGCGCTCGCCAGCGGCTCCGGCTGTCCCAGGATCTGGGCGCCGACCCGGTCCGCCTCGAATTCGCGGCGGCGGGAGAGCGCCATCTGGATGATCATCGCCGCGATCGGCGCGAGGATGAGCAGCGCGAGGCCGATGTAGGGATGCCGGTCGCCATCGTCATCGCCGCCGAAGAAGAGCATGCGGGGTAGAAATCCGACCGCGCCCGCAATCCCCGCCGCGAGGGTGGAGAGCAGCATGTCGCGGTTCTTGATGTGCGCCAGCTCGTGGGCAATCACCCCTTCGATTTCCTGCGCCGGCATCCGGGCAAGAAGTCCTGCGGTGACCGCCACGACCGCCTTCTCGGGGCTCCGCCCCGTGGCGAAAGCGTTCGGCTGCTCCTGGTTCGCGATCGCCACCACCGGCATTGGGAGACCGGCGCGCTGGCGGAGCCGGTCCACCATGTCATAGAGGTCCGGCGCCTGCTCGCGGGTCACGACCCGGGCGCCGTACATCTTGAGGACGATCCGGTCGGAAAAGAAGAACATGATGAAGTTGAAGGCGCCGCCGATCAGCAGCGCGAGCGCCATGCCCTGGGTGCCCCCCACGAGCTGGCCGATGCCGAGGAACATGGCCATCAGCCCCGCGAGAAGCACGAATGTCTTGGCGTTGTTGGTCATCTTCCAATCCTCTCTCCGGTCCAAAAACGAAAAAGCGAGACCTCGTCCTCCCGCCGGTGCGGGTGACGAAGGTCTCGCTCTGAAGCGAAAGCCGCTGGCTTCCGCAGCCCCGGGAACCGTGCCGGCCGCTGGCCGACAGTCTTGACGATTCCGCGGTCCGCCTCCCGACGGATGAGCTACTCCCCTTCTTTCGGCGTGAACAATACCGTCCCTCGCCCCATCGAGTCAATTCCAAGAGGCTCCATGTTCTCGAGTCCTGTGTTAGGTTCTCTCCTCCGCAACAGTCCCTTCCCGCACGGGAGCAGGCATGCAGGATCAGGATCGGGAACCGGTCGTCACGATTTGCCTGCTGGCGGCGCTGGTGGACGGGGTGCGCTCGCCGGAGGAGCAGGCCCAGTTCGAGCGCATCGTGGCGCGGCTGGGCGGAGCGGCGGTGGCCGACCGCAACGCGTCCCTCGCCGGGGCGGCCGGGCGGCTCTCTTCTCCGGAAGCCCGGCGGCTCGCCTACGAGATGGCGGTGTCGGTGGTGTATGCCGACGGCGAGGCGAACGACCCGGAACGGGAATTCCTGAACCAGCTCCGCGCCGCTCTCGCGCTCGAGGACGATGGGGTCGAGTCGCTGGACCAGGAGGCGCTCGCGCTCGCCGAAGCGCCCCTTGGCGCGGGAGCCCCGCAGCCCGACGGCGATCGCAAGATTCCGCGCGGACTCTACGCCTCGCAGGGTGGGATCCCGACGGTGTCTCCCGATGCCGCGCTCGATCACCTCATCAGGAAGCAGGCGCTCCTCATTGGCGCGCTGGAGCTCCTGCCGCAGAACATCGCGTCGCTCGCGATCATCCCGCTGCAGATGCGCCTCGTCTACCGGATCGGTACCGACTACGGGCACCGCCTCGACGCGCCGCAGATCCGCGACCTCCTCGGCGCCATGGGCATCGGGGCGGCGGCGCAGGTGCTCGACGGGATGTCGCGCCGGATTATCGGCGGACTCGGACGGGGACTCTTCGGATCGGTGCTCGGCGGGATCGTGGGGGGGACCGCGGGCGCCGCCGCGGGGGCCGGGTTGTCGTTCGTCACCACCTACGCGCTGGGCCACGCCGCCAAGCAGTACTACGCGCAGGGCCGCGAGCTCTCCAAAGAAGACCTCGCCGCGCTCTACCGGAAGTTCCGCAAGGAAGCCGAAGCGATCCTGCCCGGTGCGCAGGAGCAGATCCACCAGCAATCACAACACATGGATCTTCCGAAGCTTCTCGCCTCGATTCGGGGAGTCCCCGCGGCGAGCTGACGCTACCAGGGCGGCTCCGCGACGTGGTGCGGATCATCCAGCACGATGGCGCTCGCGCGGGCGCCCTCGGGCGTTTCGTGCTGGCCCTCCGGAACGATCAGCAGGGCGTTGGCCCGGACCATCGAGGTGAGAATGCCGGAGCCCTGGGGACCGGTGAGGCGCACGTCGAGATGGGCCGCTTCGCTTCGCTCAGCGTGACCAGGCGTAACCACCGCACGGAGGAAGTGCTGCAGCCTGGGCCCGAGCCGGATCGGCTCCGCCACCCGTACCGTCACCGTGCGGCGGAAGGGTAGGGCATGGCCCATCAGCTTCCGGATGGCGGGGCGGACGAAGAGCTCGAACGTCACCATCGTGCTGACCGGATTTCCCGGCAGGCCGATCCAGGGCATCCCCTTGAGAAGACCGAACCCGACCGGCGCGCCGGGACGCATCCGAAGCTTCCAGAATCCCAGCTCGGCTCCGAGGCCATCCATCACCGCCCGCAGGTGATCGTGCTCTCCGACACTTATTCCGGCGGTGGTGACGAGGAGATCGCAATCTCCGGCGCGGGCCAGATGCTCGCGGAGGCTGTCGGGGGTGTCTCGCGCGATTCCCAGATTCACCGGCACTCCGCCGGCCAGCCGGACCAGCGCCTGCAGCGTGTGACTGTTCGAGCTCGCCACCTTCCGTCCGGAGATGATCGCCTCCGGCTGGTCCACGTCCACGATTTCGTCGCCGCTGCCCAGGATGCCTACTCTCGGGCGACGGAACACCAGCGGGTGCGCTTCGGCGAGCGACGCGAGGACGCCGAGCGCCGCCGCGCCGAGCTCGGTGCCCGCGGGAAGTGCCACGGCCCCGATCCGGATGTCCTCCCCGCGCTGCCGGATGTTCACGCCGCAGTCCCTGTCGCTGCGAATCTCCACCTCGCTGACCCCTGACTCCTGACTCCTGACCCCTAGATCCGTGTCCTCCTGCCGAATCACCGAGTCGGCGCCCTCCGGAAGCGGCGCGCCGGTGAAGATGCGCGCGCACGCTCCCTCGCCGATAGGGAGCGTCGGGAATGCGCCGGCGGGAATTACCTCGACGACGCGGAGACGCCGTGGATGCGCCGCGGTCGCGCCGCGGACATCCGACGCACGGGCGGCATAGCCGTCCATCGCCGAGTTGATCCAGGGAGGAATGTCGAGGCGACTGATGGCGTCTTCGGCGAGGACGCTGCCGAGGGCGTCGTCGAGCGGAATGCGGAGCGGGGGCTGCCGGCGGACGGCGGCGAGAATCCGGGACGCCGCCACGGCGGGAACCAGGGGCGCCGTCACGGCGCGAGCGGCTTGGCCTGCTCCATGACCATCGCGGTCAGCACAGTGAGCCACATCGTATCGGTGAAGTGCAGCACCCGGATGGGCGCGTGGTATTTGTGATCGTCGGTGACGACAGCGATCCAGAGGGCGGCATTCGGCAAGGCGGGATCATAGAGCGGCGCTTTGGCGACCTCCTTCCGGTACACCTCGATCTTCGGAATGGGAGCTTGCTTGAAGCCCTCGACCAGCACGATGTCCATGTCCATGAAATACCGGCGAGCCAGGTCCTCGGGCCCGGTCTCATCGATCTTCCGCTCGAAGACCACCCGGAGCTCGGGCGATGCGACCAGCACGGCGTCGGCATTTCCCTCGTGGAGGTGCCGCCAGGAATCGGTGCCGTCGCGGTCAACGTCCACCGGGTGGGAGGCGTGCTTGATGGTGGCCACCCGGCGCTTCTGGCGCTTGAACTCATGCGCCAGCGCGGCGACCAGCGTGGTCTTCCCGGCGTTCTTGTGTCCGATCACGGAAATGATTTTGGTCACGACGCCATCCCGTTCGCCCGGACCAGGTCATCCGGGGTGTTCACGTTGAAAAACATCCGGGCAGGGTCGCCGAACGCCCCGAGCTCGGCCTCGGGCACGACGCGCACCCGCACCGCCTCGTGAAAGGCGATCGCACGAAGATCGCCCCGATTGATGGCGGCCGCCATTGCCGGCCCGGTTGCCGGTCCGTACCCGGCGCAGAGCGGCTCCACCCCGCGCCGCCCACCGCTCGCCGGAATCACCACATCCGCGGCGGCAAGACCCTCGGCCAGCGCGGCGATCAAGCCGGCAGTGACGAAGGGCATGTCCCAGGCGACAACCACCACTGGCGCCGGAGCCTCGAGGACGGCGGTGTGAAGGCCGGCCAGGGTACCCCCCCCGGGGATCCGGTCGGGGACCACGCGGAGATCCTCGCGCCAGCTCCCGGCGTCCGGGGCGTTGGCGACCAGCAGAGGGAGCGAGCCCAGTCCTTCGAGAAACACGGCCACCAGACGATCCAGGATGCGGAGTCCGCCGACTTGGAGCAAGCCTTTGGGGATGCCCGCCATTCGGCGAGCTTCGCCACCTGCCAAGATCGCACCCCGGATGGCGGGCATCCCGCACTCGGCTATCGGCTATCGGTCGGGCTATCAGACTGGTCCGATAGCTGGTCCGATAGCCGATAGTCGATAGCTGATAGCGGCGCGCCGTGCAGTGCCGGCGTCCCACTCACCGCGCGCCCGACCAGCACCATCCCGGTGCGCCGTGCAATCTCCACTGCGAGCGTCGACGGCACCGACGGCGTTGCGACCCACGCCAGCCCGGCGCGCGCGGCCTTTGCGGCGAGCTCCGCGGAAATCCTGCCGGTCACCAGGAGTCCCTGTCCGGCGATGGGGCGGCGCGCCAGGAGGCAGGCGCCGATCACCTTGTCCACCGCGTTATGGCGGCCGATGTCCTCGGCGTGGGCGAGGAGGCTCGTCCCGTCGGTGAGCGCCGCCGCGTGGATCCCTCCGGAATCGCGATAGCGCTCGCCGCGCGCGAAGAGTGCCTTGAAAAGACCGCGCAGGACCACGGGTACCGGGGGGTCGCCCCGGCGCGCCGCCGGGGCAAACGAGTCGGCGTCGGCGAGGAAGATGCTCACCGCGCCGCACCCCGAGGCGAGCACCGGCTTGCGTCCCTCCGCCCTCACGGCGGCCACCCGCTCCGGAGGAATCTCCGCCCAGAATCCCAAATCGGTCGCGCAGGGCCGGAGCTTCAGATCGCCGATTCCCTCGATGTAGCCCTCTCCCGCCAGCCAGCCGACCGCGAGCTCTTCCAGGAGGTCGGGCGTGCACATCCAGGTGACGGCCGGCGCCCCGTTGAGCTCAAGCCAGACCGGGACCTCTTCCACGGCCGCCTGGTCGCCCATCCGGCCCCCGCGTTTCGGGGGCCTTTGGGGCTCAGGTTTCTCCGGTGCAGTCGGCATACAGTGTGGCATCCTCCGCGACTCGAACCCGCGCGAGCGTGACGCCCCCCGGGAGGCGTGCGGCAATCCTCCCGAAGAGGAGACGCGCCAGCGCTTCGCAGCTCGGCAGGGCGCGTCCGTAGGCGAACTCCGGCAGGTCCAGGTTGAGGTGCCGCCCATCGAGCCGCGAGGTCACCTCGTCCGCAAGGATCCGGTCGAGCTCGGGGAGGTCGAGAATCATATCAGTCTCACAGTCGAGCGGGCCGGTGACCGTGACGCTGCAGCGGTAATCGTGAGCATGTCCCGGCTCGTCCGCGGTCCACCCGAACCGGCTTCTGTTTTCCTCCGCGCTCCACTGGGGCTTGAAGTAGCGGTGCGTCGCGCGGAAGCCGAGGCTGCGGGTGAGCGACACGGACATGGGGCCCGGGTTCTCAGAACGGCCGGTGGAAGGCGTAGCTCAGGCCGACTGAGTACCAGCCGTTCGTCACCCATTCCTTCCCGCCGGAAACCACGGCCGGCTTGCTCGGATCGGTGGACGGCGACACGCGGAAGGCTGGCGGGTAGCTGATTTGCCAGAAAGTGCTGCGTGCTTCGACCTTGAGGAAGAGCCGCTCCGCGAGAAAGATGCGCGCCCCGATGCCGGGAGTGATGGCGAGCTTGGTTCGGAATTTGAAATCGGTCGTGTCCTGCGGTGTGCTCCCCGCGAGCACGAGCCCGAACCCGCCGCTCACGAACGGCGCGATCCGGTTCCACGTCTTTCCCCCGGTCAGATTGAACTGGAGAATTCCTTCGACGACGGTCACGCTTTGCTGCACCGGTCCGCTCCTGGCGGTTTCGATCGGCTTGCTCGGATCGATGATGAACCGGTCGAGACTTCCGTAACTCCCCTGAAGCCCGAGGGTGATCGTCCCCGCGCCGAGAAAATCGTAGCGCAGGCCGACGGTCATCCCCATGTGCGGCGCCGCGCCGATCTGTCCGCCTACGCCGTTGAAGTAGCCGACCGACGTACCGATGAACTGGCCGTACCGGAGGGTCCGATAGGGCGACCCGTTGGGGTCGTGCCCGACCTGTGCGGCGGCGGAGCGGGCAACCAGCAGGAGGGCGAGCAGGGAGAACGCGCGGAGTCGCATGCGGAGCTCAGCTGTCATGGAGCGCGCGCCCGGTCATGTCGGACGGTTGCTCGAGGGCCAGGAGGTGAAGAATCGTGGGGGCGACATCGCACAAGGCGCCACCCCGGCGGAGACGGGTGAACCCGGTGTTGAGCGCCACCAGCGGCACCGGGTTGGTCGTGTGGGCGGTATGGGGTCCACCGGTGGTGGGATCGATCATGACCTCGCAGTTGCCGTGGTCCGCCGTCACCAGGAGGCGGGTGCCGCTCGACTCGCACGCCGCCACGATCCGCCCGAGACAACGATCCACGGTCTCGACCGCGGCAACGATGGCCGGCGCCACACCGGTGTGTCCCACCATGTCGGCGTTGGCAAGATTGCCGAGCAGAAAATCGTGATCACGAGATCGCAGCGCGCGGCACAGGACGTCGGTGACCGCCTCGGCGCTCATGGCCGGCGCCAGGTCGTAGGTCGCCACGCGCGGCGACGGCACCAGCTTTCGCTCTTCCCCCCGATATGGGGGCTCGGCGCCGCCGTTGAAGAAATACGTCACGTGGGGATACTTCTCCGTTTCGGCGGTGCGGAACTGGGTTCGGCCGGCGTCGGCGAGCCGCTCGGCGAGGATGCGCGCCAGTCTGAAAGGAGGGAATGCCTGAGGGAAAGGAAAGGTCGCATCGTACTGCGTCATGGTGACCAGATCGAGACGCGGGGGCTCTCCCGCCGGGAAGGCATCGAACCCCGGCATGGCGAGGGCGCGGACGATCTGGCGCATCCGGTCGCTGCGGTAGTTGACGCAGAGCACCGCGTCGCCGTCCCGGAGCGTCGCCACCGGGGCGCCGTCCCGGGTGAGCGCGATCGGCCGAACGAACTCGTCGGTCTCTCCGCGGGCATACGCGTCGCGCACCGCCTGAAACGGATCGGTGGCCGGTGTGCCGGTGCCATGTACCAGCAGCTCGTACGCGAGTCGGATGCGGTCCCACCGGTTGTCGCGATCCATGGCGAAGTAGCGGCCCACCAGCGAGGCGATGGCTGCGCGCGGCCCCGCGATCCGCGTGAGGTCCTTCGCGAGCCGGGCCACGAACTCGTCCGCCGACGTCGGCGGGGTGTCCCGCCCGTCGAGGAATCCGTGCACCGCGATGCGCGGGACGCCGAGCCGTACCCCGAGCTCGACGCACGCCAGGAGATGGGTGTCGATCGCGTGCACGCCGCCATTCCCGACGAGGCCAAGGAGGTGCAGGGTGCCGCCGCTCTTCCGGAGCGCGTCGCCCATGTCGAGAAGGGGCTGCAGCCGATAGAACTCACCGCTCGCGATGGTCTGGGAGATCCGAACGAGATCCTGGGGAACGACACGGCCGGCGCCGAGATTCAAGTGACCGACTTCACTGTTGCCCATCTGTCCCTCGGGCAGACCGACGGCTGTGCCGCTGGCCTCGAGCAGCGTGCGGGGGGAGGACGCCCAGAGACCGTGCCAGACCGGAGTGTGCCCGATCTCGATCGCGTTCCCTTCGCGCTCTTCGCGATATCCCCAACCGTCCAGGACCACCAGGGCCACGGGCGCGCCGCTCGTTGGGCCGTTTGACATGCTCCTCCGCGGCGTCTACAATGCCGGATCGTGATGGTCGTGCCGCAATCTAGTCCTCTCCTCCGCCGCCTACCAGCCTCATTCTGCGTGGGCGTCGCGCTCGCCGGAACCCTCGTCGCGCAAGCGCCCGTCCGTCTCGCGCAGGAGACGGCGTTGCTTCGCGAGCCCGGCGGCCTGCGTCTCATTTCCCTCGTGCCGGGGCTCAGCCTCTCGCCCGGGCGCACGTCGGGAAATTTTCTCGAAGTCACCGTGTCAGGGTGGATTTTCACCGCCTCGACCAGGCCCGACCGGCGCGACGGGTTCGCGCTGTCGGTGCGCGTCGCGGGCGGTGAAAACCTTCGCGCGGAGCCTGACGGCGCCGTGCTCGGACGTGCGGTGGAAGGTGCGCTCTTCAACCGGATCGGCTCCCGCGGCGGATGGACCCAGGTGCGGCGCGCGGGCTGGATCGCGCGGAGCGCCGTCCGTGAGCGAACCCCGCCGGTGCGCGTGGCCGCGGCCCCTCCGCCGGCGCCCGCTCCGGTTCCCAGGGAATCGACCCAGGTGGCGCCACCGCCGCGCCCCAGTCCGGAGCAGGGCCTTGCTTCGGCGCCTGCGACTCCTCCCACCGACTCGCTCCGGCGCGGGGCGCTCAAGCGGGGCGTTGTGATTCAGCGAACGCCTGACGGCGAGGCGCTCGCGACGCTCACGTCCCCCGCGCTCGTCACCCTGGGCGAGCGGGATCGCGAATGGGTGAAAGTATCGCTCGAAGGGTGGGTACGGGCCCGCGACGTGCAGGGCAACGTCGTGTCGCTTCCCGCGGTGACCGCCGCGATGCTGCGGGAAAATCCGGACCGGTATGTCGGGCAGACCGTCGAGTGGCGCCTGCAGTTCCTCGCGCACCAGCAGGCCGACGAGCTGCGGCCGGAAATGCCGCTGGGGCATGACTACCTGCTCGCGCGCGGGCCGCTCCCGGAGACGGGCTTCGTCTACGTCCTGGTTTCCAAACAACAGGCGGATCAGCTCCAGGGGCTCAAGCCGCTCGATGAAATATCGGCGACGGTGAAGGTGCGAACGGCCCGGACCCGGTATCTCGCCACTCCGGTGGTCGAGCTGGTCCGGGTGGGCAGCGGGAAGTGAGGGACGGATGAATGAGCAGCTGAAGCAGCGGATCATCCGCCGGCTGGAGACCCTGGCCGACGAGCGCGGCTACCAGATCCTCGATTTCGTCGAGTTCCTGGAGAGCAAGTACGCGGCGCGCGCGGCGCCGTCGAACCTGTTCGCCAAGATCTCCGAGGGGATCGAGGACACCATGCGCGCCGCCCGGATTCCCATCAAGGCCATCAGCGGGACCACCGGGCTGATGGACAGCGCGGGCAAGGTCATGAAGGGTGTGGCCGCCGCGGCGCAGAGCGTGGTGGACGAGGCAATCCAGGCGGCCGAGAGCCCCAAGCCGGTGCCCCCGGTTCCCGACGCTCCCAAGGTTGTCCCCCCGAAGACTCCCGACTAATCTTCAAGATGATTCCCGCCCGACTTCCCGCCGGATGAGCTCTCTCCGGGCGGGTGTCGCCCTGACCTTCGACGACGTCCTGCTCGCCCCCCGTCACAGTACCGTCCATCCGCGCGACGTTTCAACCGCCAGCCGATTCTCCCGGGGTATCCCGCTCTACATTCCGCTCGTCTCCGCCGCCATGGACACGGTCACCGAGTCGGAAATGGCGATCGCGATGGCGCGCGCCGGCGGTCTCGGCATCATCCACAAGAACATGGCGGTGGACCGGCAGGCGGGCGAGATCGACCGGGTCAAGCGGAGCGAGAGCGGGATGATTCGCAATCCGATCACGCTAGGCCCCGACCGGCCGCTCCGCGAAGCCGCCGTGCTCATGCGCCGCTTTCATATTTCCGGCGTGCCGATCGTGGACGGGAACGGCCGCCTCATCGGCATCATCACCAATCGCGACCTTCAGTTCGAGCGGGACCTCGAGCAGCCGATTCATCAGGCGATGACGAAGGAGAATCTGGTGACGGCGCCGGTGGGCACGACGCTGGAGGAAGCCGAGCGCACGCTGGCGCAGCACCGGATCGAGAAGCTCCCCGTGGTGGACGCCGACGGCGTGCTGCGCGGACTGATCACCGTCAAGGACATCTTCAAGCGGCGGGAGCACCCCAACGCCAACAAGGACCAGCACGGCCGGCTCCGGGTGGGCGCCGCGGTCGGCGCGGGCCCGGATGACCTCGAGCGGGCCCGAGTGCTGGTGAATGCCGGGGCGGACGCGCTGGTGGTGGACTCGGCCCACGGCCACAGCATCGGCGTCCTCGACACCCTGGACAAGCTGCGGCAACGCTTTCCGGATGTGCAACTGGTCGGCGGTAACGTCGCCACCGAAGAGGGCGCCCGCGACCTGGTGCGGCGGGGTGTGGATGCGGTGAAGGTCGGCATCGGTCCGGGGAGCATCTGCACCACCCGGGTCGTCACGGGAGTGGGTGTGCCGCAGATCACCGCCATCGTCGATTCGGTCCGTGGGGCAGGAGAGGTGCCGGTCATCGCCGACGGCGGCATCAAGTACTCCGGCGACGTGGTGAAGGCCATCGCGGCCGGGGCGGCGTCGGTGATGATGGGCTCGATGCTCGCCGGCACCGAGGAGAGTCCCGGGGAGAGCATCCTCGCCGAGGGCCGGCGCTACAAGCTGATTCGCGGGATGGGGAGCCTGGCGGCGATGCAGGACGGCTCGGCCGACCGCTACTTCCAGGACGGGGAGCTCTCTCCCGGCAAGATGGTCCCCGAAGGGATCGAGGGCCGGGTCCCTTACAAGGGACCGGTTGCGGACGTACTCTATCAGATGGTCGGCGGCCTCCGCAGCGGCATGGGCTACTGCGGCGCGGCCGACCTGCCGTCCCTCCAGCGGGACGTCGAGTTCCTGCGTATCACCCCCGCGGGGCTGCGCGAGTCGCACCCGCATGATGTGACGATCACCCGAGAAGCTCCGAACTACAGCGCCTGAGGGGCCGAGACACCTCTCACCTCTCACCTCTGACCTCTCACCTTCTGTGAGGCCCGATGAGCGACGCACCCCGTGAGCAGTGGGGCTCCCGGATCGGCTTGATCCTCGCCATGGCGGGGAACGCGGTCGGCCTGGGCAATTTCCTCCG
>CAYTMW010000049.1:0-16970 GCA_964439025.1 uncultured Gemmatimonas sp.
TGGATCGCCGCGAACACCAGCCCGCAATCGGTGGCACTGCGGCACATCGGGCCCAGCTTGTCCATGCTCCACGACAGCGCCATCGCACCGTGACGGCTCACCCGCCCGAAGGTCGGGCGCAGACCGGTCACGCCGCATCGGGTGGCGGGGGAAACGATCGACCCCAGCGTTTCGCTCCCGATCGTGAAGCGGAGGCACCCCGACGCCGTCGCCGATGCCGGACCCGCGGAGGATCCGCTGGAGCCCTGGTCGGTCTTCCAGGGGTTCCTGGTCATGCCGCCGTACCACACATCGCCTTGGGCGAATTCGCCGAGCGAGAGCTTCGCGACGAGGACCGCACCCGCGGCGTCCAGCCGCTCGACCACGGTCGCGGTCTCGGGGAGCATCTGCTGCTTGAAAAGCGGAGAGCCCCAGGTGGTCGGATACCCGGAAACCGCGAGGAGATCCTTGGCGCCCCAGGGGATCCCGTGCAGCGGACCCCGGATTCTGCCCCGGCCGATCTCGTCGTCCGCTTGCCGCGCCTGCTGCAGCGCGCGCTCCTCGGTCAGGTTGACGACGCAGAGGAGTTCGGGATTGAATTGCTTCAGCCGGTCGAGCGCGAGCTGGGTGAGCTCGACCGACGAGACCTTGCGGGCCCGGAGAAGTGGTCCGAGCTCGGCGACCGAGAGAAACGCCAGGTCGGTCGGGGTCGCCGGCCGCACGGTGGGTGTCGGGGATCGGCGCGCCCCCCGGCCCCGGGGGGCAATGCGTGCCGGCGCACCGCCCGGCACGACCGGGTCGAAGCGGATGGCGGGCATCACCGAATTGGGCACCGACACGCGCCGAAGCGCGGCGTACCCGTTAAGCGCCTGGTTCAGATTGTCGAGCATCAGATCCCGCTCGGCATCGGTCAGCTCGAGCCCGATCATCGTTTCGGCGGCGATCAGGATCTCGCGGGTGATCCTCTGGGGCGTTGGAGGAGTCTGGGGAGTCTGGGGTGTCTGGGCCTCGGCCCGCGCGGGCCGGGACGCGGCCCAGAGCGCGGCGGAGAGTCCGCCCCCGAAGCCGACCGCGGAACAGAGACCCATGAAGGTGCGGCGGTCGACCCCTCGCCCGGCGACTGGTGTCGGCATCTGGAATCCCCTCTGGTAGATTGGAGCCCCACCCCTCTTACCCTCGACCGCTCATGTCCGCATTGATCGAGTGCGTGCCGAATTTCAGCGAGGGACATGACCTCGAGGTCATCCGGAAAATTACCGCCCGGATCGAATCGGTTGCAGGGGCGACGCTCCTGCACTTCGATCCCGGCAAGGCGACGAACCGGACGGTGGTGACCTTCGCCGGTTTTCCCGACACGGTCGTGGAGGCTGCCTTCCGGGCCATCACGACGGCGGCGGAGTGCATGCTCGATGGACCCGGTGCCACACCCGACGGAGTGTTCAGCCGGGTCGACATCTACGACCCAGTGGCGAATCGCTGGCGTGCCGGCCCCCCCCTTCCGACCCCCCGTCACGGGATCTTCCCTCTGCTTGCGGGTGACCGCGTCAATGTGCTGGGGGGGAGCCTCCACACGGGTCGGTCGGCCTCCTCCGCTGCGGAGATCCTCGACCTCATCCCGCTTTCATCCGGTCGCGTGCCGTGATCCGCGGCGGCCCCAGGAGGATGACCTTCGCCGTGGCGGGCATCCTCCTGCTCGGGGCGGTTCTGCGGCTGTTCGAATACAGTGGGCGCCGCCCGCTCTGGCTCGACGAGTCGATGCTGGCGCTGAATGTCGGCCGACGATCATTCGGCGCGCTCGTGGCCCGCCTGGATTACGACCAGGTGGCCCCGGTGCTGTTCCTCTGGATCGTGAAGGCGGTCACGCTGGTCGCCGGCATGGGCGAATACTCGTTGCGCTTGATCCCGTTGCTGTGCGGTCTGCTCCTGCCGTGGCTGGTGTGGCGGATGACCCGCACGATGGCTGGATCCGGTGTCGCGTTCGTCGCACTGGGGTTCACGGCGGTCTCGGTGCCGCTGATCTACTATAGCGCGGAGCTGAAGCCCTATGGCATTGATGCATTCGTGAGCGCGGCGCTGGTGCTCCTCGCGCTGCGTGTCCGGTCGATGCCGGCCCATCCGGCAAGCTGGTGGCACCTGACGGTTGGGGGCGTCGTGGGACTCATGGCTTCGGTTCCGGCGCCGTTCGTGCTGGCCGGCATCGGGGTCGCGCTCCTGGCCGACCCGGCGGTGCGCCGTGCGGCCGGTGCGCTGAAGCGGATGGTGATCCTGGCGGTCAGCTGCGCTGTGTGTTTCGGCGTGCTGTACGCCACCGTCTACCATCCAGGTTCCTCCAACCCATACATGCAGCTATTCTGGGCGGGCACCTTCCTTGATCCCGGCGCCCCCGACCTCGCCGAGCGGGGCTACCGCGCCGGCCTGGCGATCGCCCAGCCGTTTCCTCCGCTTCCTTCCTTCGTGCGAGTGCGGTGGCTGATGGGGGCCATTGCAGTCGGACTGATGCTTCTCTTCCGCAAAGCCGGTCTACCCGTCGCGCTCATGCTGGCGGTGCCGTACATCGCCGTTGTGGCTGGATCGGCGCTGGGGGTCTACCCGATGGCTGATCGCCTGTTGCTCTTTCTCGCTCCTGGCTCGCTGGTGGCGGTGTCCGTGCTCATCTGGCGCTTGCTCCGGCTCAGCGGAATGGGGGAAGAAGCAGCCGGGATTGCGGGGCTTCTGCTCGTGCTCGGATGGTCCGCGCCATCCATCATCGCGAATGGGCGCGCGCCGATCGTCAAATCGGAGGCCCGGGAAATCGCCGAATTCGTGGCACACTCCTCCCGAAGCGAACCGGTGTATGTCACGGCAGGCGGAATTCCGACTTGGATGTACTACTCGATCGATTGGCGGAGTCCGGATACCACGCGACTCGATCGAATCGCCCGCCTCGCTGCTGCGTCGGCGCCGTCAACCTTCAATTCCCTGGTTCCCAGTTTGATCGATCAATCGACCAGTCCGGGGCCGATGTCCTGGGGGCGCGATGGAGTGGAATTGATCGGGTGGCGTTCGGGTCTCGCCATTCGCAAGTCGTCGGGCATGGTCCGCTGGACCCCTGATTCCGGCTGGGCACGCCGTGAAGTGGACCGAATCGTGGCGGTCGCGACACCGTACGCCTGGGTGTACGCCGCCACCTGGCCCGAAATGGAGCTGCCCGCCTTTTACGATGAGTTCGCGCGGCGGGGGATCGTCATCGTGGTACGGTTTGAACAACTCCATGCCGTTGCGCTCCGGATCCGGGTCCCTCGCAAGCCTTGACGGGGTCTCCGAACTGCCGTACCGCACCGCGGTGATCTAAGGAATAGGAATTTCCTTTACCCCCGACGCTCCGGGGGCGGTTCGCGGGTCGTCACCCCGCGTCCACGGGGCGCGAGATCGGCGTGGCCCGGGACGACCGATGGGGGTGACGGGCCGCAGTCGGGGTGGGTGCCCGTCGTCGTCGCGGCGGCGGACTCCGCGGCTGGTGGGCTGCGTCCCGGGCCCGGTGGGCACGGATCCGGGTGATCACGGCGGGATCGGTCTCCCATAGCCGATGAGACTGAAGATCGGGAGCTTCCAATCCTGGAGAACGTTGCGGAGGGCGTCGCCCGACTCGAAGAGGCCGGTGCACTGGATCATCACGATGGGGGTAGCCGGCTGAGGGTACTGTCGGGCACGGTCACCACGTGGGTGACTCCCAGCTCGGCCAAATGGGCCGCTACCCGCTCCCCAGAGAACACGGAGGCGACCCTCCTTATCGTCCGGTCACTGGGGACTCTCAACCCAGCTCCGGATCCCGGCGACGAGGCCAGCGGCGTAGTCCGCGATCCCCGCCGGCGAACGAAGATAGGCCTCTCGTACCGGCATCACGAGCGCCGTACCCTCGACGAGCACGGCCGGAAACCAGGTCGGCCGGAGAACCGCGAGATCGAGCTGGATCGCCCCGGCTGCCCCTTGGCGCATCGCCGCCGCGACCGAATCCCCGAGTAGCCTCGCCAGCGAAAGCGCGTGGAGAGAGAGCCAGAATACCCTGGTTCCGTCAACCGACCAGGGCGGCCGCCCGTCGCGGGGTGCATTGGCGTGGATCGACACGAAGAGCTCGGCGCCGGCCGCTTCGGCGCGCGCGATTCGCGCCTCGAGCGAGACCGGCCTCGGGTCGCGGCGGGTGAGAAAGGGTCGCGCACCTAACGCTCGAAGCCGCGCGGCTGCCTCGAGGGCGACCGCCAAGGTCAGCGAATCTTCGGTCAGACCGGTTGGCCCAATGGATCCTGTCGGCGGATGGCCGGGATCGAGGGCCACCACGAGCCCGGTCAGCGTCGCCCGGGTCGGCCGAGGCCGCATCTCCAGCACGGCCTTGCCATCGCGCCAGCTCGTTCGCCATCCGAGTAGCGGGCTCGCCAGGGAAAGGTCGACGACCACCCGGCCGTCGTTGCCATCTCGCACCGTGAGCCGGCGGACCAGGCCCCGATTCGCACCGATGGGCGCGACCGCGACCGCTCGAGCGCCAAAGAGCGTCCACCGGACTTGCCCGTGGACCGCTTCGACCGTGGTCGGCAACGCTTCCGGCAAGGCGATCTCGACCACCGATCGATCGGCCGCCTGGGTGAGTCGCGGGTTGGCAACCATCGGGGTCGTACGGCGCGGAGTGACCTCGTCTGCCTCGGCCCGCGGGACCCAGACTGCGATTCCGCGGGCAAGCCGCAACCGGACCGCGCTCGGTGTCTCGGCTTCCACAGGAAGGCGAATGCCTTGCTGAATCGGCAAGGCGATGGCGCCTCCCGGGGTCCACCGCGCGTAGATCGGCCGCGCCTGCGTCGCCGCGTCCACCGTGTCGCTTGGTGGCCGGTTGAGCCGGATCCACCGGGTCGCCCCCGTCGGGATGACGGGCGGGGCCGGCTCCGGCCGCGCTCGAGTGATCGGGATCGACCGCCGCACGACCGCGCTCCCCTTCCGCGCCTCGAGCTCGAGCGTAGGTTTTTCGTCGGGTGGAATCGGCACGAACGTTGCAAACCCACCGTTTGGCTCAACTCGAACCGACCGGCCGTTCAGTCGAAGCTGCCCCTTGCCGGTGCCGATGGTACCCCAGACCGAGATCGAATCGGTCACCGCCACTGGCTCGGGCGTGGGGTAGCGCACCTCGAGCACCAGGGGACCGTCGGCGGCGGGGATCGGGACGTCCTTGGGGGAGCACCCCAGAACCAGTACAAGCGCAACCACCAGCGGCCCGAACTTGATGAAATTCCGACGAGGATTGGCGGCCACCTTCTGGCGATGGATTTGGCGGACAGCCATCGCGGCGGTACTGCTCGGCATCCTGGTGGGCATCGACCTCGCTTGGACCTGGGGGAGCCATCGGAGGATCGTCATCGCGCTCCGGGACTCGGTGCCGGCGGTGACGGCGTACATGCTGCGGCGGGCCGCGGAAGGTGCTCCCCCCCGCAATCGTCGCTGGGTCGCGCTCGACTCGCTGCCACCGGCTCTAGTCTGCACGGTGCTCGCCTCCGAGAACGTGCGATTCTTCGACCAAGGAACGCTCGACTGGTCCAGTCAGCGGACCTTGTTCTACCGGGTCGTGCGGGGAGATTTCTCCCGTGGGGGAAGCGGGATCGCCCAGCAGCTGGCTCGTAATCTTTTTCTGTCCCCCGATCGGACGCCGCGGCGAAAGCTGCGGGAGTACCTCCTCGCGTACCAACTCTCCCATACCTTGTCCAAGCATCGACAGCTGGAGCTCTATGTGAACCTGGTGGAGTGGGGAAACAGCACCTGGGGCATCGCGGCGGCGAGCGAGCTTCTCTTCGGTCGTCCGCCCGAACAGTTGACTCCCAGCGAGGCGGTTCTCTTCGCCACCGTGTTGCCGGCGCCGTTGCGGGGACTCGCCTTTCCGCTCTCTCCCTCCCGCCGGGCCAACCTGCAGGGCGTCGCAACCATTCTCTGGCGGGAAACCATCCTTGACGACCTGACCTGGACCGCCACCATGGCGCGGCTCAAGCGGATGGGCGATTTCATCGACCGAGGGATGTCACCGGCAGCGGCAGCCGAAGCGGTTGCCCTCGAGATGGGCCCCGAGCAGCCGTTCGACCCCGAGCCGCCCCAGCCGCCGCCACCCCTGGCGGCTCGCTGCGATCCGGAACGCCGGGGCGTCACCTGACGTCTCCGCGCAGCGAATCAAGCTAATCGAGCCCGACCGGAAGATAGGACTCCGCCTCGGCCCTGATCCGATCGGCCGCCGGGTGATCGAGGCCGGCGGCGATCCGTATCCGCCCCCGGCACTGGGGGCAGGTCAGCGGGTCGACCTCGACGAGCCGGCGGAGCAGCTCCGCCCAGTGGGACCGGGCTGCGCGGAGGGACCAGTCGACCGGGTCGACGATGACGCCGGACGCCTCGGCCCCTGACGGTTCCGGCGCCTGGCACCGTCGCGTGCTCCGGGTGCGGCTGGCCTACCAACCGTCAGAACGTTGCCTCATTAGGTGACCCGGTCGCTCTCCGCCACATCCGTGAGGCGCTCCAGCGCGACGGGGGTCCAGGCGCCATAGCGGGCCAGCCGCACGGCGAAGGCGCGATCGTCCTCCGGCACCCCCACGCCAGCATGTACGTGAAAGCCCGAAGGGGCTCCTGGAGCATCCCTTGGGCTTGTCAAGGCGTCCAACCGGTGGAGATGCGAACATGACGATTCGGTCGATTCCGGGTGCTGCACTGGGTGGTCGTCCCGTGTCGCACGCGATCAACGGGTTCATCTTCACCCGTACTACGCTGCCGGCGGGCCTGCGCCTTCCGCGCCACGCCCACCAGCACGCGACGCTCAACATCGTGCTCGGCGGCGAGTACGCTGAAGCGACCTCCGGCTCCTCGAAGTGTTACGGTCCGATGACCGTCATCAGCAAACCTCCTGGAGCCGAACACGCCAACTCCCTTGGCAAGGAAGGCGCTCGCTGCCTTGTGCTCGAGCTCACTCCCGCGCGCCTGGCGCTGATGAGGGAGGAGACCTGCGTCTTCGAAGAGGTCCGCATCGCCCCCGCCGGTTCCATCGCCGCCGATTTGGCCGCCGGCATAGCCGGAGCGTCGGCTTGGGCTCGGGGCTTGCTCGATTCGGCGGCCGTTAGGCCTTGAGCCGCATCCGTCGTAAGGCTCCACCTTCTGCTTCACGCCGCGGCCATCTCCTCGAGATTCACCGCCCTGACCCTGTTCGCGTCGAGGGCGAATATACCGATTGTACCTCCGCCGGCACTTCCTGACCCGCCCCGAGCGGCGTAGAATCCGTCCGGACCAACAACCCCTTCTTGAGCGGACCCGACGCCACTCCCACATGGATCTCTCCGGACCGTGATCGGCAGGCGCGGGCTTCGAACTTCCGCGGAAAGTCCGCCCCCAAGGCCGACAGCGGAACAGAGCCCCACGAAGGTGCGACGGTCCACCTCCCGCCCGGCAACTGGAGTCGGCATCTGGAATCCTCTCTGGTAGATTGGAGCCCTACCCCTCTTACCCCCGCCCGCTCATGTCCGCATTGATCGAGTGCGTGCCGAATTTCAGCGAGGGACGTGACCTCGAGGTCATTCGGAGAATCACCGCCCGGATCGAAATTATCCCTCACTTTTGCAACGGGCAAACCGATGAAGAACTTAGCGCGGTCCCGGAAAGTCCCTAATCCTAGGCCCAGGACACGCGTGATTGACACCCCGCAGGTAGCAGTTACCTTCACTTTTGAGGAAAAAGGGCGTTTAAAAATCCTATACGTCGGTCGCTAGTACGATGACGAGGCCGACGTGTAGCAGGCGAGCGGGGGGAACGCAACCGGAAAACTCGAAGCCACCGGTCGCCCCTTTATGAGCTTGCACGGCAGGAAGAAGGACCCGCGGGACTTCCAGGAATCGCCCGCGACCGGGATCGACCGGCCTCTGGTCAGCGTCATCATTCCGACCTTCAACAGTGCCCGTTTTCTGCCTCAGGCCCTGGAAAGCGTTGCGGCCCAGGACTATCGGCCGCTGGAAGTCATCGCCGTCGACGACGGGTCCACCGATCAGACGGCCGACCTACTGCGAGCCCACCCATGGGTGACGTGCCTCCACCAGGCGCATGGCGGCGTCTCGACGGCACGCAACGCGGGCATCTCAGCCTCCCGCGGACAGATCCTCGCGTTCCTCGACAGCGATGATCTCTGGCCATCCGGCCGACTCACCATCGCGGTGGGCCATTTCGAGGCCCACCCGGAGATCGGCTACGTGCTGGGCAAGCAGATGCTCTTTGCCGAGCCCGGCTGCGCGGTGCCCTCGTGGGTCAGGCCCGAATGGCTGGCCAAGCCCCAGGACGCATCGAACACCGCGGTCCTGCTGGCCCGCAAAGAGACCTTCTCGCGCGTCGGCCTGTTCAACACCGGCTACTCGGTGGGCGAGGACACGGAATGGCTGGTCCAGGCCATGGAGGCGTGCATCCCCATGACCCGCTTGGCGGAGGTCCTGGTGCACAAGCGCCTCCACGGCACCAATCTATCGGTGGAATCGTTCGATTCGCGGAAAGCCACACTGGCTCGGATCGCCCGCGAATCCATCCTTCGCCGTCGGAATCGCCCCGCGCCGTGACGCCGAGCGGCCCGCTCGTCAGCGTGATCATTCCGGTCCACAACATGGGCCGGTACCTGGCTGACGCCCTGCGCAGCGTCTTCGCGCAGGACTATCGTCCGATCGAAGTGATCGTGGTGGATGACGGCTCGACCGACGACACGGCCGAAGTCGCGCGCTCGTTCGGCGAGGTGGATTACGTGCACCAGTCCAACCAGGGCGTCGCCGCCGCCAGGAATCAGGGGATCGCGCGCTCCCGGGGCGAGCTCATCGCGTTCCTGGACGCGGACGATCTCTGGGCGCCCCCCAAGCTGACCGTGCAGGTGGAGTGGATGCGTGAGCGCCCCGAGATCGGCTACGTCACCGCGCTCTTCCGCAACTTCCTGGAGGCGGGCGTTTCGCGGCCCGCTTGGATCAAGGAGGAGCAGCTGGTCGAGGAGCAGGCGGGCGGGGTCCCGAACCTGGTGGCCCGTCGCGCGGTCTTCGAGAAGATCGGCGTCTTCGATCCCGCGCACCGATCGGGCTCCGATCTGGACTGGGTGGTGCGCGCCAAGGACGCCAAGATCGCGGCGGCCATGTTGCCGCACGTCCTCCTCTCGCGCCGGATCCACGCTTCGAATCAGTCGTACCAATGGCAGGGTGGGAAGGCCATGCTCCTGAAAGCCCTCAAGGCGTCGATCGATCGCCAGCGTGCAGGGAGCGGTGAGGAGGGCGGCTAGGTGTCACTGATCTTCGGGTGGAGCCCGCGGGATCCCGGCGAGCCCGGCGCCCTCGACCGGTTCTCGGCGATCCTGGAAAAGGAGCGGGCCTTCTACGAGAGCCTTTTCGGGCGCCCCTTTCATCTCGAGCTCCAGCGCCTGCATTCGGCGTGCGTGGGCCAGATTCATTTCGATTCCGGCGTGACGGGATGGCAGCCGTGCGCCCGGTCCGATGAGGTCGGATTGCTGTGGAGCGGCATCTGCGAGCAATACCTCGGCGTGGCACTCGACCCGGCGGCGATCCGCGATGTGGTCAACCGGGCCGACCAGGATCCGAAGTCGATCGCCGAATGGGATGGCAGGTTCGCTCTCTGCACCTGGAACGCGGAGACGCAGCGGGTGGTCCTGACGCCCGGCGCCGTGGAGAGCCCCGCGCTCTGGCACACGGAGGGAACCCTAGGGTTTGCGTTTGGCAGCCGCGCGGCACCGCTCCTGGAAATAACGGGCCGCCGCGCCCAGGTGGACCCCGATGCGGCCAGCGTCTATGCCGCGTTCGAGTATCTCCTCGGCGACACTCCCCTCCTCGGTGGGGTTCACCGCCTGCGGCCACGGCAACAGGTGATCATCGACCGCGACCGCCGTCCCGTCTTCCGGACCTACGTTTCCTTGGCGGATCTCCTCGCTTCGAGCCACCGCTCGATGCCATGGGCCGACCGCGTGACCCTCGCCGCGGACAGACTGACCACCCGGATCCGGCGTCAGCTCCAGAACAGTCCGGCCCCGATCCTCCTGCTCACCGGCGGACACGACAGCCGCTGCATCGCCGCGGCCGCGATCCGGGCGGGGTACCAGGGCCCCGCCTGCACCTCGGGGCCGCGGGATTCCACCGACGTCCGGATCGCGTCTCAGGTCGTCCGTCGTCTCGGCATTCCACACCAGACCTCGCCTGGAGACCCGGTGCGCTCGCTCGACGCGCTGATCCAATCTCCGGAGCGCCTCGAGCAGTGGGTGCGATGGACCGAGGGCGTGGACGTCATTCGACAGGCCCTTCCATACCGGGCCTTCTTCCAGCGGCAGATGCCGTTTCCCCAATGGAAGCACCAGCTCTTCCACGGGTTCGGCGGAGAGCTCCTGCGGTGCAATTCCTTCCTGCGCGGGCAAGGCGCGCTGGAGGCCACCACGCTCCAGCGCCTCGAGGGGGTCGTCCGTCAGCGCATCCCTCGCTCCCTGGTCCTGCGCCGCTCGATCGACGCGACCCTGACCTCCGCCCTGGGCGAGCTCGCGGCGGAAGTCTCGCCCGGCGACGTGACGCCCGGGCAATGGCTCACGCTGTTCACCTGGCAGAGCCTGTGCCTCCGCTGGGGCACCGACATGTTCTCGGCCCGGGATCTCATCGACTGGCACTGGACACCGTACATGGATCGCCATCTCATACGCGTCTCATGGGATCAGAGCGATGAGGATCGGGTGAGCAATCGATTCCCGGTGGACTTGGCGCAAGCCCTGGCACCGCGGCTGGCGGGCGTCGAGTACGCCGGCAAGGCGCCGGCGCCGCCGCCTGCCGGGATCCTCCCTCGAATACAGCATGCCCGTCGCATGGCGGGGCACCAGCGGATCTGGAAGGCCACCCTGCTGAACGGGCAGCCCCGGATCTGGGATCAGGTCGTGGCGCGCGAGGAGCTGAACCGGTTGCTGAAAGACGAACCGGCATCCGAGCCGCTCTGGTGCCTGGCGACGGCGGAGCTGGCCGCGAAGGTATTCGATGCGGGCACGCCGAGCGCCTCCAATGGCCACGCCATTTCGTGATGTGGAGCCTGGCCGGCGGGGGACCCTTCGGCCTTTCCCTGGGGAAGATCACGAAATTCGCCAACGACATGTTCTACTCGCCGATCCGACACCGACTCGTCGCGATGATCTTCACCCCCGCGTTCTTCGGCGTGCTGGGGCTCACTCTCCTGCTCGAGCGGATGATTCCGGCGCGATCAACCCAGAAGTGATTCAGCCCCAGTGCCCTGCAAGATGCCGCCTGGTTCTTCTACGAAGTCGTGCTTCACGCGGCCATCGTCGCCACCTGGGTGGCGCTGATGAAGTGGCTCCATTCGCAGTACTTCGGGTCGGGATCCTCCTCGTGGACCTCTGCATGTGGGCCCAGCATCGGGTCAACCATATCGTCCCCTGGTTCTGGCAGTTCCACACCGTCCATCACTCGCAGAAAGAGATCAGCTTCTTTACCGACTTCCGCTATCACGCGCTCGAGTACGTCGTCCGCACCGTATACTTCTCCATCGTGCGGCGGTGGTACACGCGTTTCTATCACGCCAACATCAAGACCGATCTCGGCCCGCTGCGCTACGTCGTCGTGACCCCTTCGGCACTCAGGGACGTACGGGCGGCAGGTCTGGCTAGACCGTGGCCGCTCAAAAACTGCGATCCTGCTTTTGGCGCAGCGCAATCAGGCTCCGCAGTGCCGCCAGGACGATCGGCCAGACCATCCGGCTCCCATACCGGCAGCGGGGAGCCCCACGAAGGTGCGACGGTCCACCCCTCGCCCGGCAACTGGAGTCGGCATCTGGAATCCTCTCTGGTAGATTGGAGCCCTACCCCTCTTACCCCCGCCCGCTCATGTCCGCATTGATCGAGTGCGTGCCGAATTTCAGCGAGGGACGTGACCTCGAGGTCATTCGAAAGATTGCCTCCCGGATCGAATCGGTTGCAGGAGCCACGCTCCTGCACGTCGATCCCGGCAAGACGACGAATCGCACGGTGGTGACGTTCGCCGGCGCGCCGGACGCGGTGGTCGAAGCGGCCTTCCGGGCGATCGCGGCGGCCGCGGAATCCATCGACATGCGCCGGCACACCGGCGAGCATCCCCGGATGGGCGCCACCGATGTCTGCCCGCTGGTCCCGATCTCCGGCATCAGCATGGCGGAGACGGCCGAGCTGGCGCGCCGTCTCGGCGAGCGAGTCGGCCGGGAGCTCGGCATCCCCGTGTACCTGTACGAAGAGTCGCAGCCCGATCCCGCGAGGAAAAACCTCTCGGTGATCCGCTCGGGCGAGTACGAAGGGCTCGCGAAAAAGCTCTCCGATCCGGCATGGAAGCCCGACTTCGGCCCCGCCACCTTCAATCCGGCGGCCGGCGCGACGGTAATCGGCGCCCGGCAGCTTCTCGTCGCCTTCAACGTCAACCTGAACACGACGTCGACCCGCCGGGCCAACGCTGTCGCCTTCGACGTCCGGGAGAGCGGCCGCCCCAAACGGGAAGGTGATGCCCTCACCGGGAAAGTGGTCACCGACCCCGCCGGCGGGCCGATGATGATTCCCGGATCGCTCAAGGCGGTCAAGGCGATCGGCTGGTACATCGAGGAATACGGCATCGCCCAGGTCTCGATGAATCTCACCGATCTCCGAGTTACACCGCTGCACGCGGCCTTCGACGAAACCTGCCGCGCAGCCTCGGCGCGGGGTCTCCGGGTTACCGGCTCCGAGCTCGTCGGCCTGATTCCGCTCGCGGCGCTGACCGACGCCGGCCGCCACTACCTCCGCATGCAGAAGCGCTCGGTGGGGGTCTCGGAAGCCGAGCTGATCAAGATCGCCGTCCGGTCGCTCGGGCTCGAGGATCTCACTCCATTCAATCCGGCCGAGCGCATCATCGAGTACCGGCTCCGGGAGCCCGGTGAACGGCGTCTCGCCAACCTCACGCTCGAGGCATTCGCCGACCTCACGGCGTCGGAATCGGTGGCGCCCGGAGGCGGCTCAGTGGCGGCGGCGGTGGCCGCATTCGGCGCCTCCCTCGGGACGATGGTGGCCAATCTCTCGGCGCACAAGCGCGGCTGGGACGCGCGCTGGGAAGAGTTTTCGACCTGGGCCGAGCAGGGTCAGAAGCTCAAGGACAGGCTGCTTCGGCTGGTGGACGAGGACACCCAGGCATTCACCAAGGTCATGGCGGCGCTCGGGATGCCCAAGGTCTCGGCCGAAGAGAAGGCCGCGCGCGCCGGGGCCCTCGAAGCCGCGAACCTCGGCGCCGTGGAAGTTCCCTGGCACGTCATGCGGATCGCCGCGGAAACCTGGGATCTGATCCGTACGATGGCGGAAAGCGGAAACCCCGCCTCGGCATCGGATGCTGGCGTCGGCGCGCTGGCGGTCCGCGCCGCCATCCGGGGCGCATGGCTCAACGTCCGCACCAACGCGGTGGGGATCAAGAACAAGCAGGCCATCGCCGAGATCATGGCGAAGGGAGCGAAGCTGGAGACGGAGGCTGCGGACGAGGAGCGGGAGATTCTGGAGATCGTCGAGAAGAGAATGACCCCCTGACCGCTCACCGCTGACCGTTCCAGATCGTCTCTCCGCCCCTCACCGTCTTCACGCAGGCGTTGTCTCTAAGATGAAAGAGCCACTGCTCCACCGAATCCGCATCGATCACCGCGAAATCGGCGACCTTCCCCGGGATTAGCGATCCGACCTCCCCCTCCAGCCCGATCGCGCGCGCGGCCACGATGGTCGCGCCCTTCAGCGCTTCCGCCGGTGTCATGCGCTGAAGGGTGCAGGCGAGCGTCATCGCTATCGGGAGGTGGTAACTCGGCGCGGAGCCGGGATTGAAATCGGTGGCCACCGCCACCGGCACGCCCGCCTGCAGGAGCCGTCGCGCCGGCAACGGCTTCACCCCCAGGTAGAGCGATGCGAACGGAAGACTCACCGCGACGACTCCCGCGCGAGCCATCCGCTCGATGCCCTGGTCGGAGATGCACTCCAGATGATCCGCCGACGCCGCCCCCACCTCCGCGGCGAGTTCGGCGCCGCCGGACGAGGTAAGCTGATCGGCGTGCAGCTTGGGAACGAGTCCGTGGCGCTTTCCCGCTTCCAGGATCCGGCGGCCTTCACCGACCGAGAAGGCCGATTCCTCCACGAACACATCGCAGAATCGCGCCAGCTTCCGGGCAGCGGCCTGGGGAATGATCTCCTCGACGATCAGGACGACGTATGCGGCGCGGCGATCCCGGTATTCGGCGGGAACGACGTGCGCGGCAAGCAGCGTCGGGACGATGCGGTGGCCGGCGTCCGCGAGCTCGCGGTAGACCTCGAGAATCCGGAGCTCGCTCTCGAGCGAAAGCCCGTACCCGCTCTTGGCTTCGACGGTGGTGACTCCGAGCCTTGCCATACCGTCGAGGCGCTCCTGGCTGGAGTCGCGCAGCGAGGCGGAATCGGCCGCGCGAGTCTTCGCCACCGTGCTCGCGATACCGCCGCCTGCAGCGGCAATCTCGAGATAGGTCGCGCCCCGGATCCGGCGCTCGAATTCATCGGCGCGCCATCCCGCAAAGGCGAGGTGGGTGTGGCAGTCCACCAGGCCCGGCACCACCAGCCGGCCACCCGCGTCCTCGGCGGGCCAGTCGCGGTACTCCTTCGGGAGGTCCTTCTCGGAACCCACCCAACGGATGAACCCGTCGTCCCACGCGAGCGCGGCGTTCCGGATGACATTGGCATCGTCCCCCGGCCCCTCCGCGAGGCACCGGGCGAGGGCGCCGATGTTCGTCAGCAACCGCCCTTCCCGCGCACCGCTCACTGCTCACCGCTTACCATCGGAAGGTCTACCCCGCGCTGACGGGCGGTCTCGATCGCGAGGTCGTACCCCGCATCAGCGTGGCGCATGACGCCGGTGCCGGGATCGGCGGTGAGCACCCGCTCGAGCCGTCGGGCGCCGGACTCGGTCCCGTCCGCCACAATGACCATTCCGGCATGGATGGAATACCCGATCCCGACGCCGCCGCCGTGATGCAGCGATACCCAGCTCGCTCCGCAGGCGGTGTTGAGCATGGCATTGAGGATCGGCCAGTCAGCGATCGCATCACTCCCGTCCTTCATCCCTTCGGTCTCCCGGTTGGGAGAGGCTACCGATCCGGTGTCGAGGTGGTCGCGCCCGATGACGAGGGGCGCCTTGACCCGTCCGGTCTGAACCAGCCAGTTGAAGCGGCGTCCCAGCTCGGCGCGCTCGCCGTACTCCAGCCAGCAGATCCGGGCAGGAAGCCCCTGGAATTGCACCTTCTTCCTGGCGTGGCCGATCCAGCGCGCCAGCCCCTCGTGCGCGGGAAATGCCTCCAGTACCTCCTGATCGGTGGCGGCAATGTCCGCGGGGTCCCCGGAGAGCGCCGCCCAGCGGAACGGTCCCGCGCCGCGGCAGAAGAGCGGCCGGATGAACGCCGGCACGAACCCGGGAATCTCGAACGCACTCGCCATGGCCCGGCGATCGGCCACCTGGCCGCGCAGATTGTTGCCGTAGTCGAAGACCACGGCGCCGGCGCGCTGCAAGGACAGCATCGCGTCGACGTGGGTCACCATCGCATCGAGGACCGCGGCTTCATAGCCGGTGGGGTCATCCTCGCGAAAGACTGCCGCCGCGCCGAGGCTGTAGCCCGGGGGGATGTACCCGACGCGCAGGTCGTGCGCCGAGGTCTGGTCGGTCGCGACGTCCACCGGCACGCCGCGCCGCACCAGCTCGGGAAGTACGGTTGCCACATTGCCGACCAGGCCGACCGAGAGCGCCCGCCGCTCCCGCCGGGCGCTCAGCACCAGTGTGAGAGCTTCGTCCAGGTCGGTGACCAGCCGGTCGCAATACCCCGAATCGACCCTGCGGCGAATTCGCGACTCGTCGACGTCGATGCCGAGAAAGGCGGCGCCATTCAGCGTGGCGGCGAGGGGCTGGGCGCCACCCATCCCGCCGAGGCCACCGGTGACGACGAGCCGTCCCGCGAGCGATCCGCCGAAATGCTGGCGGGCGCACTCGGCGAACGTCTCGTAGGTTCCCTGCAAGATCCCCTGGCTCCCGATGTAGATCCAGGAGCCGGCGGTCATCTGGCCGTACATGGTGAGCCCGAGCGCCTCCAGCCGGCGGAATTCCTCCCAGGTGGCCCACCGCGGTACCAGGTGGGAGTTGGCGATGAGCACCCGCGGCGCCTCGTCGTGGGTGCGGAAGACGCCGACCGGTTTGCCGCTTTGGACCAACAGCGTTTCATCGTTGCCGAGCCGGCGCAGTGTTTCGACGATCTTCTCGTAGCAGGCCCAGTTGCGCGCTGCCTTGCCGGTGCCGCCGTACACGACCAAATCCTCGGGTCGCTCCGCCACCGCCGGATCGAGGTTGTTCATGAGCATCCGGAGCGCGGCCTCCTGATGCCACCCCTTGCAGGAGAGCGCGGTGCCGGTTGGCGCGCGAATGGCCTCGTGGGACAGCACGGTCATCCGGAGTGCTCCGCGAATGAAGGGAGCCTCAAAGATAGTTCCAACGCCGGCTGCCGTCCCCCGTATCCAACGCTGGGTGAATCCCGGCCGGGGTAGCGGCCGTATGACCTACGTATTCCACCCGGAGCGTGCCCCGATGAATGCCCTCTCTCCCCTGTTCGCCGCGGCAGCGCTCGCGGGCGGAACCCTCCTCCAGCAGAAAACCGACGCTTTCGAGTGGCAGGGTGCGATGGCGGGCGGGAAGACCATCGAGCTGGTGGGGGTGAACGGCTCCATCGACGCCTCGGGCAGCAGCGGAGCGGAGGTCCAAGTCTCGGCAATCAAGAAGGGCCGGAAGAGCGACCCGAGAGAGGTGGAGATCCGCGTCGTCGAGCACGGTGACGGGGTGACTATCTGCGCCGTCTATCCCTCCTCACGCCGGGGAGAGGAAAACGAGTGCAAGCCGGACGGCGGGGGCCGGAGCAACACCCGGAACAATGACGTGAGGGTGGAATGGACGGTT
>CAYTMW010000050.1:0-16896 GCA_964439025.1 uncultured Gemmatimonas sp.
CCAGCATGCGCGGCAAGGTCCTGCAATACAACGGCAACGACGGCAGCGGCATCATTGTCGTGGACGGCCAGCAGCATCGGTTCGCCCTGGTCAACTGGAAGGGCAACACCGCACCCGCCGTGGGAAAAACGGTGGAAGTCGTCGTCGCCGACGGCCAGGTGCAGACGGTGATGCTGGTGGGCGACGATGTGCTGATGCGGGAGAAAGCGAGCGAGATAGGTGGCAAGCTCGGCGGGCTGATCGGAGGGCTCAGCAGTAGCCTCCCCAAAGGCGGCGCCGGGGGCAGTCCAGTCACCGGGGGGGCCATCCTGGAGCGCTACGGGGTGCCGACCCTGGTGGCCTACGGGGTTTTCCTCATTGCGACCCTCTTCTTCGCGGCGATCAGCTTTCAACTCGGTGGGCTTATCGCCGGCGCTGGCGGGCCCACTCTCTGGCAGCTCTCCGGCCTGTCGGGCGGGTTCAAACTTCTCCTGCTTCTGTCCTACCTCTCCATTGGGGTACCATTCTTCTGGCGCGACAAGAGGGGATGGCTCGCCCTGCTCGTTCCGGCGTTGACCATGGTGTTTGCCTTGGTCAAGACCAACGGTATGGGCGGCTTGGGTACAGTGTCGGTGCTTGGTTTCTGGCTGCCGGCTGCCGCTGCCGCTTTTCTGGCCTTCGTCGGGTTCAGGAAGTTCACGGCGGGAGCATAGGCAGCAGACAACAGGCAGCAGGCAACAGGGAACGGTTTTTCCCCTGTTGCCCGTTGCCGGTTCCCTCGCTAGGGCTTCATCGACGTCACGTTGCTCTTCTCCTTCGCGCCCGCATTCTTCACGTAAATATCCAGCCACGCGGTCCAGCGCCCCCAGAGATCCAGCAGCGTCTCCTTCGTCGCGGGCCCGTGGTCCTCGTAGGGATACAGATACAGCGAAGCAACTTTGCCTTCGGATCGCAGCGCCTGCATCATCCGGATCGAGCTGATCGGGTTGGTGCCGACGTTCTGGTCTTCCAGCCCATGATACATAAGCAGGGCGCCCTGCATCTTGTCGGCATAGAGCATGGGCGACATATCGAGATAGGTCTTCTGCCCGCTCCAGAGATCCCGCCGCTCGCTCTGGAAGCCGGTCGGGGTGAGGGTCCGGTTGTACATCCCGTCTCCCGCAATTCCGGCCTTGAAGAACGGCGTGTGCACCAGCGCGTTCGCGGTGCTGAAGGCGCCGTAGCTGTGCCCGCCAACGCCGAGCCGGGTCCGGTCGATCATCCCCTGGCGGTCGAGCTCGTCGATCACCGCCAACAGATCCATCCGGAGGTCGGAGACGTAATTGTCGTTCATCCGCCCGGTCTCACCGATGATGGGCGGATCGAAGTTGGCGACAGCGTAGCCCTGGGTCGCGAGGTACTCGATTGTCCGTGGCGCCGAGACCGGGAAGCGGTTGACATTTTCGTTCCGGAGCGTGCGGTCGTAGCCCGCCTGATCGGTGTACTCGTAGGGGTAGAGCCAGAACATACCGGGAAGGCGGGTGCCGGCCTGGTAGCCCGCCGGCAGGGTTACCCGGACCAGGAACTTGATCCCGTCGGCGCGGGTGACGATGACGCGCCTGCGGGTGAGGGCGGTGAATTCCGGGGTCCGGTCCGTGTTGTCGGTGAGCTGGACGAGGGCGCCGGACTTCATGTCACGCAGGAAGGAGTTCGGCACCTGGGCCGCCGATTCGCGTACCACGATGGCGCGGGCAAAGTCATCGTCGAGCGGCGCGGTCACCGACTCGGTCACATCCGCCGCGCTCTCGAAGACCCGGCTCCTGGCACCGGTGGCGATCGTCACCTTGTCGATGAACGCCCTGGGTGGATTCTCCAGGTAATTCCGGTGATACTGGGTGCCGGAGAGGAAGACAGCGCCGTCGGAGGAGACGAGCGCCACGTTCCCGCCGCCCAGGCTCCTGGTCATGAGCGCGCCGGGGTTGTTGTAGAAGGAGAGTGAATCGGCGGCGTTTCCTCCGCGTCCCCCGCCGAATCCTCCGGCCGCCCCACCGAGGGAAGGGGTGTAACCCCGTTGACGGACGATCGTGAATTTCTTGTCCGGCTCGCGCAGCCGCACCGCGTAGATCTCTCCAGTTCCGTTCCGGGTCACTCCGAGGAAAATCGTCTCCGCGTCCTCGCTCCAGACGAGCTGGGAGATCGGGCTCTCCGCGCGGTGCAGCAGCGTCGTGTCGCCGGGACCGAACGGCGGCATCCAGCGCACCAGCCGGTCGGGACGATTGCTGCCGCCGGCGCCGGGTGCTGTGCCACGAGCGGGCGGAGCGGCATCGGGGGCATCGGCGGTATCGGCGCCCCGGCCCCGCGGCGCTGGGATCGCTTCCAGATAGTAGAGACCTTCTCCCCGGGGCATCCAGGCGAGCGCCCGCTTGCCGCTGTCGTCCCGGCGGGCGCGCGGCGCGTCGGAGGTGTCCGGGCTTTCGCGCAGCGGACGCTTGGCGACTTCCGCGAGCACCTTCCCGCTCGCATCCCAGATCTGCTCGGTCTCCCCGAAGCTGGTATACTGAACGACGTAGGAGAACGGCTTCCGCAACGTGGTCACCCGCAAATACTTCCCGTCGGGGGAAGGCTCCACATCGTTGAGCATCGCCGGCTCGCCGATCTTCCGGACGGCACGGGTTCGCACGTCGATCGCTGCGAGCTGTCCGGTGACGTAGTACTCCATCAGCGCCTGCTCATGGGGATCCTGCAGGAGACTCGCGTACATCCGCTGCGGTGACTTGACGCTGTCCATCCAGACCTGAACCTCCGGGCCCGTCGCAATGGCGGGGCGGACCGGCTCGGCGCCGCGATTCTCCGGCACCAGCACGGTGACGATGCTGCTGCCGTCCCTGGTCCAGTCGATCGAGGTCATCAGGGTGGCGAGGAGCGGCGTGCGGGTCAGAACTCGGGACTTTCCGGTGGCCACGTCGGCCACGTAGACGTGGGACGCTTTGTCGAAGTTTGCGATGTAGGCGATCTGGCGGCCGTCGGGTGACCAGGCGGGACTCGAGACCCTGGCGCCGGCGGGCAGCTCGATCGGCGTCGCCCGGCCGGTGGCGGCATCGATCAGCGAAAGACCCGCTGAGCTACGGGTAGTCAGCGCGCGGGCGCGATTGGCCGCGGGATCCACCTGGAGGCCGCCGAAGTAATAGTGCTGCCTCCCGAAGGAGTTCACGCTCGGAAGGCCGTCGCTCTCCTCGCGGAGAAAGCGGCGCCGGTCGGGGCTCTGCCGCGTGAGCGAGACGTTGAGGTGCCGCGGCGCCGTGACCAGCTTTAGGATCTCCTCGGGCGGTGTGACGTAGCTCTCGGCGGCGAGCCTGGCCCGGCTTGCGGCCAACTCGGCAGCGACCTGGGGGCCGGCCGGCGCCTGAGCGATGACGGCCGGAGCGCAGAGGATCCAAAACAGAGTTCCGCACGACGCCAGCGAGGCGAGGGGGCGGCTGAGACGCATGGCAACCTCATGATCGGGATTGGTGTTGGAGGTCCGTATCACTAGCATACGTCAAAGGTCTTCGCGGCGCTGAGCGGTGCCGGGCGCTGCACCTGTCCCAACCGAGGCATGGGGCGGCACCGCGCCGAATTCTGCGAGGTGTGGGTGGAGGATAACCGCCCGGGTGCTGCGTCCAAAGCCGTTGCTGACATGCCGTTGCGAAGTTTGCGTCCGCGGTGCAGGTCTTGCGAGACCAATCTGTGAGCAGCATCCTTACATTTCGAACTCACTTCAAGTAAGGTCCATCATGTCCCGTCCGCGCACCACGGCTATTTTCGCCCTGCTGGCCGCCGCCGGCGCCACCAGTTCCCTGTCCGCCCAGAACCTCCCGCGGATTCACGCGATCGAGCTCACCTTTGCGGGTGGCTACTTCCAGCCCACCGGCACCTCGGGACAGACCGGGGCGGTGTCGCTCACTCGCCGCCCCTCCTGGGTGGGGAGCAGCCATCTCAACTTCTACGCGCCGGGTGGACGCCTGGGGTTCGAGGTGTCCGCGGGTTACGCCCCCGAGCGCATCCGGCAAACCACGACCGCCGGGAGCGGTGGATCGCGCCGCACCAACATGATGTTCGGGACCGCGAAGGTGGTCTTTGGGCGCTCCCCCAGGCTCTCCGGCATCTCGTACATGCTCGGCGGCGGACTCGGCGCGCTGCACCGGAAGAAGAGCGTTCTGGACGCCGCTCAAAGCACCACGAATCTCGGTGGCGTCGCGAGTCTGATGCTGCGCTTCCCGATCGACGGGCAGGTAGGTCTCCGGCTCGATGCCCAGGACATCCTCTACAGCGCGGATTACGGGCTGGGGAGCAGGCTGCGCAACGATCTGTTTTTAACGGCGGGGCTGGGGATTTCCTGGTAGGAGCTAACTGCTAACCGCCAACCGCTAACGGCTAACGGCAATCAGTCCAGCTATCGGCGACCGCCCGGCTCTCAGAGTCGGGCGGTCGCTTTTGCGGGCCTTGATTCTTGATAGGGGAGGGGGGTATATTGAGGCAAAGAGGCAAAGAGGCAAAGACTGATGACCGACGACCACCTTGCCTCCTTGCCTCCTTGCGTCCAACAGGGTCCCAGCCATGTCTACGAATAAACTCATCGTCCTTCTCTCCGGCCTGACCGCCATCGCCGGGATCCTATGGTATTTCTTCCTGGCCCGCCGTCGCGCCGACGTTGCCGTGGTTAGGTCGACAGGAGTCCAGGAATCGGTGATTATCGTGCGCGGCGGCTATGAGCCCGCGGAAATCCGGGTTCGCTCGGGACAGCCGGTTCGGCTCGTCTTCGACCGGCGGGAGACCAATCCCTGCTCGGAGGAGCTGGTGCTCCCGGACTTTCAGATCCGCCGCTTCCTTCCTCCAAACCAGCGCACCGCGGTAGAATTCACGCCGACCACGCCGGGCAGCCACGCCTTCACCTGCGGCATGGGGATGCTTCACGGCCGGGTGATCGTCTCGTGAGCGACACGATCACGATCCCGGTCCGTGGGATGCATTGCGCCGCCTGTCAGGGACGGGTGCAGCAGGAGCTGGAGCGCACGCCCGGCGTCACGAATGCCGCGGTGAATCTCCTGCTCAACTCCGCGACCGTCAGCTTTGATCCAGGGGTCACCACTGCCGCGCGCCTGGTCGAAGCGGTCCGGGCCACCGGCTATGAGGCCGAGCTTCCCGCCAGCACGCCCGACCGCGGCGCGGAGGAGGCCGAGCGAGATCGCTCCTCCTCGAAGGAGCTCCGGAGCCTCGCCACGAAGTCACTCGCGAGCCTCGCCATCGGTCTGGGCATGATGTTCCTCATGCCGCCCGCTCCGGTCCAGCTCGGACTCGCGACCGTCGTCATGCTCTGGGCGGGGCGGCATTTCTACGTGAGGGCGTGGCAGGCCTTCCGGCATCACGCCGCGGAGATGAATACGCTGATCGCGGTCGGCACCGGCGCGGCCTATCTCCTCTCCACCGCCGCGACGCTCTGGCCTCACCGCTTCATGACCGGCGAAACGCACCTCCCGGTGTATTTCGAGGCGGTGATCGTGATCATCGCGCTCATTCTCCTGGGCAATGCGCTCGAAGCGCGAGCGCGCCGGCAGACGTCGTCCGCGCTCCGCGCACTCAGCTTCCTGCAGCCGCGGACGGCGCGGGTGCTGCGGGGCGGCAGCGAGGTGGATCTACCGGTCGAGGAGGTGCGCGCGGGAGACACGGTGCTCGCGCGGCCGGGCGAGCGCCTCCCGGTGGACGGGGTGGTCCTCGAGGGCGCGGGCGGAGTGGACGAGTCGATGCTGACCGGCGAATCGCTGCCGGTGAACAAGGAGGCGGGGAACAAGGTCTTCGGCGGGACCATCAACGGAACCGGCGCGCTCCGGTACCGGGCGACCACGCTCGGCGACGCGAGCATGCTGGCGGGCATCGTCCGACTCCTCCGCGAAGCGCAGGCCTCGCGCGCACCGATGCAGCGGCTCGCCGACCGGGTCAGCGCCGTGTTCGTGCCGGTCGTCCTCTGCCTCGCAGTGGCGACCTTCGTCGTCTGGTACCTGCTCGCGGGCGAGAACGCCTCGCTGCAGGCATTTACCGCCGCCGTGTCCGTACTCGTCATCGCGTGCCCCTGCGCGATGGGGCTGGCGATCCCCACCGCGGTGATGGTCGCCACCGGGCGCGCCGCCGAGCTCGGCTTCCTGCTCAAGGGTGGCGAGGCGCTCGAGCGGGTGGGGCGGGTGACGACGGTGCTGCTCGACAAGACGGGGACAGTGACCGAGGGGAGACCGGTCCTGACCGACGTGATGTCTGCCGGAGCGGCGGAGCAGGTCGACTGGCTCGGGCCGGTTGCATCTCTCGAAGCGGCCTCAGAGCATCCCCTGGCGGCCGCGGTGGCGGAGGGCGCCCGTGAGCGCGGACTGCGCCGCTCCCTCGTCACGGAGTTCACATCGCTGCCAGGCCGGGGCGCATCGGGCGTCGTCCAGGGTGTTGCTGTCGCGGTAGGCAACGAAGCGGTGATGCACCTCGTCGGAATCGATCCGGCTCCGCTCCGCAAAGCGTTGGCCCGCCTGGCAGAGGAGGGGAAGACGCCGTTCTACGCCGCCGTCAACGGTGCGCTGGCCGGCGTACTTGCCGTGGCGGACCGGATCCGGCCCTCGTCCGCGAGCGCCATCGCCGGGATGAAGCGGCTTGGGCTCGAGGTGATTATTCTCACCGGCGACAACCGCCGAACCGCAGAGGCGGTCGCGAAGGCCGTGGGTGTGGCTCGGGTGGCGGCCGAAGTGCTTCCCGAGGGAAAGATCGCCGAGGTGCGCCGCCGCCAGGCCGCGGGCGAAGTGGTGGCGATGGTGGGCGACGGGATCAACGATGCGCCGGCCCTTGCCGCCGCCGATGTCGGAATCGCCTTGGGGTCGGGGACCGATGTTGCGACCGAGGCGGGCGATGTGGTCCTCATGCGGTCGGACCTCGGCACCGTCCTCCAGGCGATCCGGCTCTCCCGCCGCGCCCGCGCCACGATGCGGCAGAATCTGTTCTGGGCGTTCATCTACAACGTCATCGGTATTCCCATCGCCGCCGGCGCGCTCTATCCCGCCTTCGGCATTCTCCTGAGCCCGGTGCTGGCGAGCGCGGCGATGGCGTTGAGCAGCGTGTCCGTCGTGACGAATTCCCTGCGGCTGAGGCGGTTCGCCTAACCGCTATCGGTTGACCGCTAACGAACAACGGAAATGACATGAGCCAGACTGAATCGGAAACCGCCGCGCGATGCGGCTGTGAAGTCTCCGCCGGTGGCACCGGGCGGAAGGCGGCCGGCGTCGATCCCGACATCAAGGACCGCAATCTCAAGCGGCTCCGCCGCATCGAGGGCCAGATTCGCGGGCTCCAGAAGATGGTCTCGGACGATCGCTACTGTCCCGACATCCTGATTCAGGTTGCGTCGGCGCATGAGGCGCTGCGCTCGGTAGGGAGGGAGGTCATGCGGAACCATCTGCGTCACTGCGTCGCTCAGGCGGTGCGGGCCGGCGGACCGGAAGCCGAGACGACCTACGACGAGCTGCTCGATCTCATGTACACCTACTGCCGGTGACCGCGCTCGGAGTCCTCCAGATTGCGGGCCGCTCGGGTGGTCATCTCCGCCGCCGCGCCGCCGCGTACCTTCCCCAGCCCGGCGACGTCCGGGTCGACGAACGGGTGATCCGGCAGTATGGTCTCCGGACCGGAGACGACATCGCCGGCGAGACCCGGAACGGCAAGGGCGGAATTGCGCTCGAGCGCGTCACCACGATCAACGGGCGGCCGGCCGCCGAGCTCCACGATCGTCCCGAGTTCACCACGCTCTCTGCGATTCACCCCGACGCTCCGCTTCGTCTCGAGAGCGCTCTCGGGCCCGGCAACCCGGCGACGGCGACCAACCGTCTCATCGATCTCCTTGCGCCGATCGGGAAGGGTCAGCGGGGACTCATCGTCGCCCCCGCCAAGGGCGGGAAGACGATGGTGCTCCAGGCCATCGCCCAGGGCGTGCACACCAACTATCCGGAGGCGGGACTCTTCATCCTCCTGGTGGACGAGCGGCCGGAAGAGGTGTTCGAGATGGAGGCGGCGGGCTGCGGCGAAGTGGTGGCGTCGAGCTTCGACAATCCCCCCGCGCAGCATGTGGCCGTGGCGGAGCTGCTCCTGGAGCGCGCCCGAAGAATGGTGGAGCTGGGGCAGGATGTGGTATTGATCGTGGATTCGCTCACCCGCCTCGCCCGGGCTTACAACGCGGTGGAGAAGGGGACCGGGCGCACCCTGACCGGGGGGCTCGATGCGCAGGCGCTGGAGAAGCCCAAGCGTTTTTTCGGAAGCGCCCGGCAGGTGAGTCCGGCGCAGGGGGGCGGGTCGCTCACCGTCATCGCCACCGCGCTCATCGAGACCGGCAGCAAGATGGATCAGCTGATCTTCGAGGAGTTCAAGGGGACCGGGAACAGCGAGCTGGTGCTCTCGCGGGAGCTCGCCGAGCGGCGGGTGTTCCCCGCGATCGATCTGCTGGCGAGCGGCACCCGGAAGGAAGAGCTGCTCCTGTCTCCGGAGGGGCTCGAGGCCTCGCGGGTTCTCCGGCAGCGGATCGCCCGCATGACGCCGCTCGACGCGATGAACAATCTGCTCGGTGAGCTCAAGCGGCATCCGACCAATGCCGCGCTGGTGGCCGCGCTGGCCCACGCCTGACAGGAATCCGAAACCACCCTCGGTTCGGAAGGAACCGCCGCGTGAATATCCGCCTGGCGCTTTTCGCTGTCTGTTCTCCCGCGCTGCTCGCCGCTCAGTCCGCACCTCCTCCTCCGCGTCCCGTCGCCCAGGCGATGCGGGTCGGCAAGGGGCCGGTGCTCGACGGCCGACTCGACGATTCGGTCTGGACCCGGGCGCCGGTGCTGAGCGCCTTCCAACAGCACGAGCCGTTTGACGGGAGTCCCGCGTCGGAGCGGACGGAAGTGCGCATTCTCTTTGACGACGCCGCGCTCTACATCGGTGCGCGGCTCCATGACAGCGATCCCGCCGGGATCGTGCGCGGCGAGATCCGGCGCGACGCGAACCTGAAGGAGCAGGATGCGTTCATCATCCTGCTGGACACCTACCTCGACCGCCAGAACGGCTTCGTGTTCGGCACCACCCCGGCGGGGATCGAGCACGACGGACAGGTCACCAAGGAAGGCGAGGGAGGTTTCGGAGGACCGAGCGGCACCGGCGCCGGTCCCAGCGGAACGACCGGGGCGGCTAACCTCAACTGGGATGGCACCTGGAAGGTGCTCACCTCGGTCGATTCGGCCGGCTGGACGGCGGAATTCCGGATTCCGTTCGAGACGCTCCGGTACCCGGGCGGTGCCACGCAGCAGTGGGGGCTCAACCTGGCGCGTTACATCCGACGGAGGAACGAGGAAGATTTCTGGGCCCCGATCGCCCGGCAGTACTCGTTCTTCCGGGTTTCCCAGGCGGGAACCCTCGAGGCTGTCGAGCCGCCGGTCCGGCGGGTCGCCACGGTCACGCCATATGTGCTGGGGACGGTGCGACAGAATTTTGCCGCCGGCCTCACGACCGATGCGCGCGCCGAGGTGGGGGGAGACGCCAAGTTCGGCGTGACGCCGAGTCTCACCGCCGACCTCACCTACAACACCGACTTTGCGCAGGTCGAGGTCGACGAGCAGCAGATCAACCTGACCCGCTTCAATCTCTTCTTTCCCGAGAAGCGGCCGTTTTTCCTGGAGAATGCCGGGACCTTCGCGGTGGGGACTCCGCAGTCGGTCGAGCTCTTTTTCAGCCGGCGCATCGGCATTGGCGCCAATAGCCGCGAGGTGCCGTTGCTCGGAGGGGGGCGGCTCACCGGCAAGGTGGGCGGCTTCACCATCGGGCTCCTCGACATCCAGTCGGAGCGGGCCGAACAGCTCGGACAGGTGGAAGTCGCACCCAACAATTTTGCCGTCGCGCGGGTGCTCCGCGAGCTGCCGCACCGGTCGCGGATCGGCGCGATCGCCGTCAGCCGCTTCAACACCGACAGTACCGGCGACTACAACGTGACGCTGGGAGCGGATGCCCGCATCGGAATCGGCGATCTGATTTCGATCGACGCGTGGGCCGCCCACACCGAAACGCCGGGGCGGGACCGCGCGTCGAATGCCGTGAATCTCAGTGGGAGCTATGTAACGCGGAGGTGGGAGGTCGGCCTCGCGGCTCGGCAGGTCGACCCCGATTTCAATCCGGAGGTCGGGTACCTCGAACGGCCCACCTTCCGGTTCTACAATGTGCGGGTGCTCCGCCACCTGCGCACGCCCGGGATCAGCTGGTTCCGTGAAGCCCGGCCCCACATCACCTTCCGGCAATACGACGACACCGAGGGCCGGCCGCAGAGCCGGCTGGTGCATATCGACAGCCATTTCCTGTTTGCGAATGGCGCGTTCTTCGAGACTCCGGCCAACTTCGTGCGCGAAGCGCTCGACGCGCCCTTCGCGATCGCGGACGGCGTCACCCTGAGGCCGGCGGTGTACGACTGGGTGGAGTGGAATCCCAGCTTCAACACCAACCTGAGCGCACCGTTCGCGCTGCAGGGCGAGGCAACGATCGGCGGGTTCTATACTGGCCATCGCACGAGTCTCGCCGGATCCTTCTTCGCCCGGCCGAACGAGAAGTTTTCCGCCAGTGCGCGCCTCGCCGTGGAGCGCATCACCCTCACCGAGGGGAGCTTCACCCGGGTGCTGGTCGGGCTCCGGCTGGGCTATGCCTTCACGCCGAGGATCTATGTCCAGTCACTTCTCCAGCACAACAATCAGGGTCACGCGCTCTCGGCGAACGTGCGCTTCGGCTGGCTCGGACCGGCGGGCACCGGGCTGTTCGTGGTGTTCAATGAGGGAAGGGAGACGGGCGACAATTCCCGGCCGCTGGATAGAGTGGTCGTCGTGAAATTCACCCGGCAGTTTGATCTTGGAAACTAGGGAATAGCTTGCTCCCCCCCTCCAGGGTTCCTAAGTTGACGGGGACACTCGACTTGGAGCACAGGTGGGAAGTCGTCTCCGGTCCCTTGCGGTGCTCGCGGCCCTCGCGGCGGCCTGCGATATCCAGGAGCGGCCTCCCCGAACCCCGGCCGGCACGGCCGGCGAGCTGAATCTTCGGGTTCCTCCCGACTCCGAAATCCCGGCCGGGGCGATGGGTGCGGCGATTCGACGGGGCCGGGCCCTTCTCGCCCATACTCCCGACAGTCTTCCGTCCCACGTCAGGAGCGATCTTCGCTGCTTCAGCTGTCATCTGGGGGAGGGAACCCAGGCGGGGGCACTGCCTCTAATCGGTGTATATTCGCGTTTCCCGCAGTACCGCAGCCGGAACGGGCTGATCAATCTTCTCGAAGACCGGATCAACGACTGCTTCGAGCGGAGCCTCAACGGCACCGCGCTGCCCCGTACCGGACGGGAGATGCGGGAGATCGTGGCGTACTTCGGGTTTATCTCCCGCGGGATCGCTCCCCCCGGCAAGGTTCCGGGAGAAGGGCTCGATTCGGTCGATGCTGAAACTTCGGATACGGTGCGGGGTGCCGCGATTTACACCCAGACCTGCGCGCGCTGCCACGGTCCCTCGGGTCTGGGCACCGGCGTCGCCCCGCCCCTCTGGGGTTCGCGCTCGTTCACCATCGGCGCCGGGATGGCGCGGCTCTGGACCGCGGCCGCCTTCATCCGGCACAACATGCCCAATGACCGCGCGGTGACGCTCACCGATCAGCAGGCAGCCGATGTGGCCGCGTACGTCGTTTCCCGGCCGCGACCCGACTTCGCCGCCAAGGCGCTCGACTGGCCCGACGGCAATCCACCGCCCGACGTCGCCTATCCGACGCGGGGCACGACCGGCACGGCGGTGCCGCCAACCAACCGCTGATACTTTCCCGCTGAATGGAGGTGCCCGCCATGCATTCCCCCAGCTCCACTCCCCGTCGCGGCTTTCTTGCGCGCCTGGCCGGCGCGGCCGCAGCCCTGACCGCGGGCGTCGCGCTCCCGCCTGCGGCCCTTGCCTTCCAGAAACCGGCGCACGACCGCTGGCTCACCGGCCTTACCGGGAGGCACCGGACGCTGTTCGACTTCCCGCTGCACGGCGATGGTCTTCCGCTGATTCACATCTACAACTACATCAACACCTACCGCGCGGCCTACGGTGAGCCGAGCTCGACGGTGAACACGATCGGCACGTTCTATGGTGCACCGGGCGCGCCGGCCAGCATGCCGCTCGCCTGGAACAATGTGGTGTGGGAGAAGTACAAGATCGGGGAGCTGCTCAAGCTCACCGACCCCGCGACCAAGCTGCCCAGCAGGCGCAACATGTTTTTCCGCCCGCGCGCCGGCGATCCGGTGCTTTTCGGCGGGGCGGTCGCGCTGGCGGGGATCGAGAGCCTGCAGCGGATGGGGACGCTCTTCCTGATGTGCAACAACTCATTTCAGGCCTGGATGGCGTTCCTCTCCGGCAGCGGGAGCAAAGGCAATCCGGCGGAGATCGAGCGCGACATCCGGGCGAATCTGATTCCGGGTGTGGTGACGGTGCCGGCGATAGTGATTGCGATCGAGAAGGCGCAGGGGGCGGGGATCGCGTATAACAGGCAGTGACGCACGACTGCGTGAACGGTGAACACGAACTGCCGTCTCACCCCCGGGCTCGAGTGGGACTCGCCCACGGGGCCGGCGGGTCAACGCAACTCAAATCGTCACGCCGGCCCCTCGCGGCCCGACGTCCCCTATGGCGAGCCCGCCTCGAGCCCGCGGAGAGACCCGGTCATTTTCCTTTGAGCCGCTCCATATCCCGCCGTGCCTTCTTGGTCGGCCGGCCCTTGACCGGTTCTCCTTCCATCCGGGCCGCCAGGCGGTGCTGCTCGGCAAGGCGCGCACGCGCCGCTTTGCCGGCGGGGTCCTCCTCGAAGAGTCCCGCCGCCACCGCCGCGCTGCCCCGATGCCGGGCTATCGCGCGCACGGTGATGCGGTGCTCGTATGGGCCGAGCCGGATCCGAATGCTGTCGCCGGGGCGGATGGTCTTGGCGCGTTTCGGTTTTTCGTCGTTCACTTCAACCTTCCCCCCCTCGATCGCCTCCGCGGCCAGAGACCGCGTCTTGAAGAAGCGCGCGGCCCAGAGCCACTTGTCGAGGCGGGAGTCGGCGGGATCCGGAGAATTCTCGGGCATCTTGGAGGGTGAGAGGTGAGAGGTCAGAGGTGAGAGGGAACGGCCGATACCCGATAGCAGTTAGCAGTTAGTCGAGTTTAATTTGATTCACCCCCCAGTGCCACACGTGCCATCGCCCCACCCGCCCTCCGTCGTTCCCGACGGCTCCATCCCGCCCCACGCGGGCGAGCGCCGTTTCGGGCCGCCGGAGCAGCGGAGTTTCCTGCGCGTACTCTATGTCGGGCGCGCGGTGCTGGCGGCGATCGTGCTGGTGCGCGCCGCGCTGGTGCGCGAGGCGACCCCCGAGGTTGCCTTCACCGCGATGCTGGTGGTGCTGCTCGCCTACGCGGTGACCGGCTACGGCATGTACGCGACGTACGTCCGGCGGAGCCGGGGTCCGCTGGCGTTCCTGCAGACCCAGGCGGCGATGGATCTGCTCCTCGTCACCACCCTGGTGCACTTCGAGGGACCGCAGCAGAGCGGGTGGGCGGCGCTCTACGTGCTGGTGATCGCGGTGTACGCCCTGATCATGCCGCTCCGCTCCGGCATCGTCACGGCGCTCCTTGGCGCCGCGATGTTTCTTGCCGACGCCTACTTTGGTCATCCGGCGCCTCCCGGCACCTGGCTCTGGGGACAGGTCGCGGTGTTTACCGTCGTCTTTGTCGTGGTGGCCATCCTCGGCCAGCGTCTGCGCACGGCGTCGGTGGAGCAGACCGAGCTCGTGAGCGAGCTCCGCCGGGTGCGGCTCGAGGCGGATGAGATCCTTCGGAACATTCGCTCCGGGGTCATGACGGTGGATGGACAGGGCAACCTGGCCTTCATGAACCTCGCCGCCGAGCATCTCCTCGGGCTCTCCGCCGTCGAGCACGTGGGGCTTCCGGTGCTCGATGCCCTCGAGGCGCGCGCGCCCGAGCTCTGGTCGGCGATCGTCACGGGGATCGAGAAGGGCCGCCGGGTCAACCGCGCCGAGGGCACCGCCCGGCGCGCTGACGGTCGCGAGGTGCCGATCGGTCTCTCGACCACGACCTTCGAGCGCCCCTCGGAATCGCTGCCGAGCGTGACCGCGATCTTTACCGACATCTCGGATCTCCAGCAGCTGCAGTCGCTCCACGTGCGCACCGAGCGGCTCGAGGCGGTGGCCGCCCTCTCGGCGTCGCTCGCCCACGAGATCCGCAATCCGCTCGCCTCGATCCGGAGCTCGGTGGAACAGCTCGCCCGCAGCAATCACGACGATCCCGACGACCGGGTCCTGGCCCAGCTGATCGTGCGGGAGAGCGACCGGCTGAGCCGGCTGCTCGGGGAATTCCTCGATTTTTCCCGGGTGCGGGCGAGCCACTTCGTCACCGTGGATCTCACCGCCGTGGTGCGCGGCGCGGCGCAGCTCATCCGGGAGCACCCGGACACCGGGCCCGGCGTGGAGATCGTGGTGCGGGGCGCCTCGGTCGAAGTGGAAGCCGATGAGGACCTGCTGCACCGGATCGTCACCAACCTGCTGCTCAACGCGGCGCAGGCGATGAACGGGGCCGGCCGGATCGAGGCGATCGTCGATCTCCCCGGCACCGGGGAGCTGCCGCGGGGCAGCGAGTTCGAGCACCCGGTGCGGCTCCGGGTCCGGGACGACGGGCCCGGCATCGATCCCGAGCTGCAGGTGCGGCTCTTTCAGCCATTCGTGAGCGGGCGTCCCGGCGGGAGCGGGCTGGGCCTCGCCATCGTGGAGCGGGCGGTGGCGGCGCACCGGGGGATCGTGCTGCTCGACTCTGCCCAGGGCGTGGGCACCACGTTTACCATTCTGCTGCACGCCAAATGGCCCACGGAGGACGGCGCATGAGCCAGCAGCCCTCGATCCTGGTAGTGGACGATGAGTCCGGTATCCTGGACACCCTGCGCATTCTCCTGCGCAAGGAAGGATTCGAAGTGGCCACCGCGCAGGGCGGGAAGGCGGGGCTCGATCAGATTCGCTCGGGCAATCACGACATCGTCCTGACCGACGTCCGCATGCCCCAGGTGACGGGGCTCGACATCCTGCAGGCGGCCAAAGAGCAGGACTCGATGACGCCGGTCATCCTGATGACGGCGCAGGCCTCGCTGCAGACCGCCGTCGCCGCGGTGAACGCCGGCGCGTTCTACTACATCCAGAAGCCGTTCTCCAACGACGAGCTGCTGGCGATCCTTCGCCGCGCCTGCGAGTTCCGCCAGATCCGGGTGGAGAACCGGCAGCTCAAGCAGGACATCCGCCGGAAGGACCGGACCACCGTCGCGCGGCCGATCGGCAAGTCGCGCCGGTTCCTGGATGTGCTCAAACTGGCCGAAGTCGTGGCGCCAACCGATTCCACCGTCCTGATCCAGGGGGAGAGCGGGACCGGCAAGGAAGTGATCGCCCGCTACCTCCACAATCTCTCGAGGCGCGCCGACGGGCCGTTCCTCTCGATCAACTGCGGAGCGCTTCCGGAAAACCTCCTCGAGAGCGAGCTGTTCGGGCACGTGAAGGGCTCCTTTACCGGCGCGGTGCGCGACAAGCAGGGACTCTTCGCCGCCGCGCGCGGGGGGACGTTCTTCCTCGACGAAGTCGGCGAGATGCCCCCCTCGCTGCAGATCAAGCTCCTCCGGGTGCTGCAGGAGCGCGAGGTGATCCCGGTGGGCGCGACGGAGACGATCCCGGTGGACGTGCGCATCGTGGCGGCGACCAACCGGGATCTCGAGGAAGAGGTCCGCCGCGGGCATTTCCGATCCGATCTCTTTTACCGTCTGAACGTCATCGCGCTGGAGCTCCCCTCGCTGCGCGACCGGCGCGACGACCTGGTGCTGCTCATCGACCATTTCTTCCAGGAAATGGCAACCGAACGCGAGTCGGCTCCCAAGGCGCTCTCATCCGACGCGCTCGACGCGGTCATGGTGTACGACTGGCCGGGCAACGTGCGCGAGCTGCAGAACGCGCTGGAGCACGCGGTGGTTCTCAGTAAGGGGACCTTGATCGAGCCGGGGGCGCTGCCGGAGCGGATCACCCGCCGCCGCCGGGAGCCGCTGGTGGCGGAGCGGTCGTCGCCCAATCCCTCGCTCGAGGTGATCGAGCGTGCCTACATCATGTGGGTGCTGCAGGCCGAAGGGGGGAACAAGACCCGCGCGGCCGAGGTGCTGGGAATCGACCCCTCGACGCTGTACCGCAAGCTCAGCCGCTACGAAGAGCAGCCTGCGCCGGTCTGAGCGAAGAGCTCTGCTCCCCGGCGGCGGAACGGCGCGATTCCTGCTACGAACGCACCGTCCTCTAAGGAATTCAGCAATGGCGGAGGAGATACTGCCGGGCGATGCGAGCCCGGTGGAGCGGCGGTCCCGACCGAGAACCGAGGCGATCCTGCCGGGCGATCACGCCGGGGCGGAGACCTTGGAGCTGCTGGCGGAGGCGCCGCAATACAACCGGTGGCAGTTCGACATGGTGGCGCCGTATCTCGGGAAGCGGATCCTCGAGGTCGGCGCCGGGATCGGCAACATGTCGGAGCAGTTCCTGGAGGGGCGTCCCGAGCTCTTGGTGGCCACCGACACCGATCCCTACTACCGGACCCGCTTGGCGGAGCAGTTTGCCGGGCGATCCGAGGTGGCGGTCGAACCGCTCTCCATGCCCGATCCGTCCGCCGGTCCGCGATTCGCGAAGTACCGACTCGACACGGTCATCGCCACCAATGTGGTGGAGCACATCGAGGACGACCTGGGCACCGTCCGCACGATGCGGAGCCTGCTGGTGCCCGGGGGCCGCGCCGTCATCCTGGTGCCCGCCCTGCAATCCATTTACGGAGAGATGGACCGTGAGTTGGG
>CAYTMW010000051.1:0-16507 GCA_964439025.1 uncultured Gemmatimonas sp.
CCATTGCCGCCCGCGGCGTGCACACTCCCGACGAGGCGGTGCCGTTCCGTGCCTATGTCGACGGGCTCGCGTGCTTCGGTGTTCGCATCGAGGAACGCGCATAGTGGATCTCGATTACCCGGCGTTGTGGGAGGCGGCGGTGCCCTGGCCTGCCTACCTCCAGCCGGAGATGGAGCAGTACACCCTGTGGAAGGGCGTCTACGATCACGCGGTCGTGCCGGGATGGGCGCTCGAGCAGTTCATGCGCGGCCCGGCGCGGCGGCTGCTGGTGCTGGCGGCGGACTGGTGCGGAGATGCCGCGAATACCGTCCCGGTGCTCGCAAGACTCGCTGACCTGGTCCCCGGAATGGAGCTCCGGATCCTGGAGCGCGATCAGTATCCCGCGGTGATGAACCGCTATCTCACCTGCGGTTCCCGCTCGATTCCGGTCGCCATCGCGCTGGATGAGGAGTTCCGGGAACTCGGGCACTGGGGACCCCGGCCCGCGGTCTTGCAGGAGTGGGTCATGGCCCGGAAGGTGATGCCCACGCCGCAGCGCTACGCCTACGCGCGCGGCTGGTATGCCCGCGACAAGGGTGAATCGACCCTGGGGGAGCTGCTCGCCGCCATCGCCGGTTGACGCGCTGAGCTTTTCCGGAGGATGAGGCTCGATAAAGGATGCCAACCGCTAACGGACGGTTCCTTGGCTCGGTGAGTGGCCGCGGAACCCGTAGTTTCGCGGGGAAATGCCTCGCGCGTGCGGCTATTCGTTCCTGAGCGGGGGCTGTGGAATCCACAGATTTCACAGATGACCCAGATTGGCGAGGTTGCGGAGAAGGGAAGGGATCCCGAGACCTACGCCGTCATCGGGGCGGCGATGATGGTCCACCGCACGTTAGGCCGAGGGTTTCTTGAATTGGTGTATCAGGAGGCGCTGGCACTCGAATTAGGGTTGCGAAGTATTCCGTATGCAAGAGAGATCGAAATTCCAATTCATTACAGGGGTTCACCGCTGGCGGTACGATATCGTGCCGATTTCATCTGTTTCCGTGACGTACTCGTGGAGTTGAAGGCCTCCGATCGACTCACCGCGGTCTACGACGCGCAAGTCATCAACTACCTAGTCGCGACCAAGCTGGGACGGGGATTACTTCTGAACTTCGGAGCCACCTCACTTCAGTACCGAAGGTTTGTGGGCCCAGCTTCCCCACTCGCTTCTTCATCTGCGTAATCTGTGAAATCTGTGGTTCCCACAAACTACCCGCTCACCGCAGTTAGAACGCCCACCCGGTCCCCATCGAGAAGGTGAATCCCGCGGGTCCACCGGCAAAATTGAGGACCAGGAGCGACGACCGCAGCACTCGCAGGGCGATCCCACCGCCGCCGCCGATTTGCCAGGCCCTGGTGGTGAGGCTGAAATCCTCGTCCTCGAAGACTCGTCCCCCATCCACGAAGCCGATCAGCGTCACCGCCCCGTAGTCGCCGACATCGAGAAGGTTGTGGCGCACCTCGAGACTGCCCAGCAGCAGCCCGCGCCCCGCCACCCGTCCGGGAGTGAAGCTCCGGTGCGCAGAGGGGCCTCCCAGCGCGTCGACACCACCCTCCCAGCCGGGCAGTGTATTCCTGGCCTGCAGCGTCGCTTCCTTACTCAGGGATCGCGCAGCGAGGCGCCCCGCGACCATCGTTCCCGGGCGGGGGCTCACATAACCCCGCAGGTGGGCGTACCACCCGCCATACGGCCCGGAGGAGACGACATCGTCCACCCGATGTTCGCCGCCACCACCGAACACGAGGCCCGCCTCGGCGAGCACACCGTTGTTGACGAGAAACTCCTTGTCGCGCCCATCGAACACCAGACTCAACCGGCCGCCCGCGTCGGTTTGCGCCAGCCCGTCGCCGTAGGCGAATTCGAACGCGGTCCCACCCGGGAGCCGGGACCAGCTCGTTCGTTCGACACCCAGCATCGCCGCGACGGAGAGCGGTCCGATGATCTGCCGGGTGACCTCGGCGCGGGCGAAAAATCGGCCGCGATGGACCCGGTCCGAATTGTCATCGGGCGCCGCGTCGGTCGGGATGTAACCGAAGTATCCGAACCGCGACTCCCGGGACGCACCGGCGTCAACGGCAAAGCGCCACCCCGGCACCAGCTGGGGCGCGCGCAGCCGGCCGATGAGCAACCGGCTCCCCTGCGCGCTAATCGCGCCGTCGAGCGAGATGATGCCGTCGTGCGGAACCCGCGCGAAATAGTCGGCTTGGCGGAAATGATCGACGTGCGCCACCAGCATGAGTCCGGTGGTGGGATTGCCAAGCAGATAGGGGAAGTAATTCGTGCGCCAGGGCGCCTTCTCCACCGGGGCGGCGGCCGTGGTATCCTGCGCCGCGAGAGAAGCGGCGGGGACCGCGGCGCCCAGCAGCAGAGCGACAGATACGGCATGGAGACGCACGCGACTAGCGCTGCTCATAGAGGTGTGCGCCATCCAGCTCCCGGGCGTCGTTGGCATCGTCGCAGGCCGCGTACCGGGTGGGATAGAGCGCGCCGCAGCCGTAGTCTCCGGCCTTGTTGACGGCGTAGAACTGGACCTGAAACGTGGGCCTTCCCTGCGGATCGAGCAGCCGCGGCGGCGTCATCGCCACGAGCCGCTTGAGTGTCGCCAGGCAGGCGTCCGCGGGCTTCATCCCCTGCCGCATGTGCTCCACTGTGAGAAACCCTCCGCAGACCATGATGTTCGCTTCGCCCAGACCGGTGGACCCCGCGGCGCCGATCTGGCCGTCGGTGTATTGCCCCGCACCCACGATCGGTGAATCCCCGGCGCGGCCCGGGATCTTCCAGGCGAGCCCGCTGGTGGTGGTGATCGAGGAGATCTCTCCTTTCTCGTTTACCAGATTCATGTTGATCGTTCCGGTCGGCCGAGCCATCGGCGGAGTCTTCTGGTCCACGTTGACCCAGTCATCCTGGGCGCCGCGGTTGGCGCGCCACCGGAGCCACGCCTCGCGCGACTCCTGGGTCAGGAGATCCTCCTCCTTGAAGCCGTAGGAGAGCGCGAAACGCTTGGCGCCCTCGCCCACCAGGAGAATGTGATTGGTGTACTTGAGCACCAGGCGGGCGACCTCGCTCGGTGTCTTGATCCCCTCGAGGCACGCCACCGCGCCGGCGCGCTTGCTTGGACCATGCATGCAGCTCGCGTCCAGCTGCACCACGCCCTCTTCATTGGGGAGGCCGCCGTAGCCCACCGAGGTGTCCTTGGGATCCAGCTCCTGGATCTTGACCCCTTCCACCCCTGCGTCGAGCGTATCGGTGCCCTGGGTCATCAGCTCGACGGCGAGCTTGACCCCGCGGATGCCGTTGGTGGACGCCACCGCGACGAATCTGGCGGCGCGGCTCCGGCGGACCCATGGAGCCGGCGGCGCGGCATGGAGCGACTCGGGAAAAGCCGTCCCCGCCGCGGCGAGGGCGGCGGTGCCGAGAAAATCGCGGCGGCTGACGGAGTCGGACATCGGACGCTCCGGGGGTGAAGGGACAGTCCGGGAGACCAGAGAATCAGGGGGACACGGCCACTCCTGTCAACTTGCCGCGCCACTGGCCCGCCTCTACCTTCGGAGCGTGTCGCTCCTTCCCGAACGCCTGCGCGGCCGCGCGAAAACCGTCGACACCGATCCCTTCCGGTACCTGCGGGGCGTCATCGCCTTTTTTATGGGCGGCGGCGCGGTGGTGGCGCTGGTCCTGGCGCTTACCGGCGTGGAGCCGCGGGCGCTCCTTCTCGCGGGCCTCCTCTGGACCCTGTTCGGCTTCATATCCGGCATGGTGGAGGCAGTCCTCGATCCCCTCATCGAGTTTCTGAATACCGTGCTCACCAATGTGGGACTGACCCGGGCCGGCGGCGGCTTCTCCGCGGAAGAAACGCTGGCGGCGCGCGGACACGCGGACGCCGCGGCCGAAGCGTACCGCCAGCGCGCCGAGACCCCGCGCGATCGCCTCCCCGCCCTGCTCCGCCGCGCCGATCTGCTCGCCGGCCCGCTCGGGCAACCGCTCGCCGCCGTGGCGGAGCTGGAAGCGCTGCAGCGCGACGCCGACCGGCTCCGTCCGACCGACGACATGCGACTCGGCCTGGCGCTCGCGGAGCTCTACGAGCAGCGGCTTTCTGATCCGGGGCGCGCGATGGTGGAAGTGCGCCGGCTCATCGACCGTTATCCGGAAGCACGGCAGGGGCGCGTGCTCCGGGGACTCCTTGCCGCGCTCCGCGCCCGGCACTTCTCGGGCACCCCGTCATGACCCGGCGCCCCCGTCTCGATCCCGCGATCTTCAATCTTCCCGTGGAGAAGATGCGCGCGGGCTATTACTCCGATAAGTATTTCACCCGCGCCCGCGAGATCCTCCTGGCCGGCGGCAGCCGCCCTCGCGTCACCATGCAGGTCTTCGGCAAGTCCAACGCCTTTCTCGGCGGCATCGACGAAGCGATCGCGATCCTCAAGCTCTGCGCCATCGAGTGGGACGAGCTCGAGGTGCGGGCGCTGTACGACGGCGACCCCGTCGCGCCCTGGGAGACGGTGCTGATGATCGAAGGCCCCTACGACGCCTTCGCGCATCTGGAAACCCTGTACCTCGGCGTGCTGTCCCGGCGCACCCGGGTGGGTACCAACACGCGGCGGGTGGTCGACGCCGCCCGGCCCAAGGAAGTGATGTTCTTCCCCGCACGCCACGATCACTGGCTGGTGCAGACCGGCGACGGCTACGCCGCGCACATCGCCGGCGCCATCGGCGTCTCCACCGATGCACAGGCCTCCTGGTGGGGCAACCAGGGGGTCGGCACCGTGCCGCACGCCCTCATCGCGGCGTATGGAGGCGACACCGTGCTCGCCACCAGAAAATTCGCCGATCATATCAATCCCGACGTGCGGCTGGTCACGCTGGTGGATTTCGAGAACGATTGCGCGCGGACCGCGCTCGAGGTGGCCGAGGCGATGGGCGACCGGCTCTATGGCGTGCGCATCGATACCAGCGAGATGCTGGTGGATCGTTCAGTCATCCCGCAGATGGGGCGCTTCCGTCCGACCGGGGTCTGTCCGCAGCTCGTCCGGAATGTGCGCCAGGCGCTCGACGCCCGCGGCTTCACCAGCGTGCGGATCATCGTGTCGGGCGGCTTCACCGTCGAGAAGATCCAGGAATTCGAGCGGTTGCAAGTGCCGGTGGATGCCTACGGTGTCGGCAGCTCGCTCTTCCAGGGCCGTTTCGACTTCACCGCGGACGTAGTGCGCCGGGAGGGGAAGCCGTGCTCGAAGGTGGGGAGAGAGTATCAGCCTAACCCGCGGCTGGAACGGGTTGTATGACCAACCCCCAGCTCCCAACCCCCAACCCCATTTTCTGGGACGTCGACACCCAGCACGATTTCATGCGCGCCGACGGGCGTCTGTACGTGAGCGACAGCGAAGCCATCATCCCGGTGCTCGCCCGGCTGACCGAGTACGCCCACGGGAAGGGCATCCGTATCCTGGCAAGCGCCGACGATCACGTGAAGGGCCACCGCGAGCTCTCCGATTCCCCCGACTTCATCACCACCTTTCCCGAGCACTGCATGCGAGGCACGCCCGGACAGCGGAAGATCGCCGAAACCCGGCTGCGCAATCCTCTCGTGATCGAGCCGGAGCCGGAGGACCCCGCGGCGCTGGCGGCCAAAGTGCAGGCGCACGACGGCGACCTGCTCTTCCACAAGCACTGGTTCGACGTCTTCACCAATCCGAACGTGCTGCCGGTGGTCGATGCCCTGGCGCCGTCGAAGATCGTGCTCTACGGCGTGGCCCTCGACGTCTGCGACAAGTACGCGATCGAGGGACTCCTCCATCACCGCCCCGGCATCCCGGTCACTCTCGTGACCGACGCGACGCGCGCGATTCGCCAGGAGTCTGCCGCCGGGCTGCTCGCCTCATGGCAGCGGCAGGGGGTGCATCTCGCCACCAGCGACGAGGTGCTCGCCGCATGACCCCGTTCGGCCGCAATTTCCTCCCGGGGCCCACCGACGTGCGGCCTGAGGTGCTCGCCGCGCTCGTTCACCCGATGTTCGGGCACCGGGGGCCCAGGATGCAGGCACTCCTCGCCTCGGCGCAGCCCGCGCTGCAGGAATGCTTCGGAACCCGGCAGCCGGTGTTTGTGGCGACCTCTTCGGGGACCGGACTTCTCGAGGCCGCCATCCGCAACGGAGTACGTGACCGCGTCCTGGTCGCGGTGGGCGGCTACTTTGGCGAGTACCTGGCGCGCATCGCGGAATCGTGCGGGCGCCAGGCCTTCCGGGTGCAGGTGCATCCCGGCGCGGCGATCACCGCGGAGCAGCTGGACCAGTTTCTGGAGGGCCCCGAGGTTGACGCGGTCGCGGTGGTGCATTCGGAATCTTCCACCGGCGCGATCGCCGATATCCCGGCGCTGGCCGAGGTGGTGCGCGCGCGAAAGGACGTTGTGCTCCTGGTGGACGGCGTGACGTCCGTCGGCGCGATGCCGATCGAGATGGATCGCTGGGGAGCGGACTACTATTGCACCGGATCCCAGAAGGCGATGGCGCTCCCACCGGGACTCGCCTTCGGCGCCGCGAGCGAGCGCTTCATGGCGCGCGCCGGCGAACAGGACGATGCAGGCTATTACTTCTCGGTCAAGCGAATGGTCGCGATCGCCCGCGAGAATCTTCCGACCTGGACGCCGGCGGTCTCTCTTTTCCTCGCGCTCGAGTGTCAGCTGGCGCGGATTGCCGCCTCAGGGGGATGGCCCGCGCGATACGCGCGGCACCGTGCCATGCTCGAGACGATGGAGCGGTGGATCGACGCGCATGGGCAGGTGCGGTTGATGGCCCCTCCAGGCAAACGGTCTCCCGCCATTTCCGCCCTCGTCCTTCCCGATGGCCGGGCGCCCGCCACGGTGATGCAATCGCTCGGCGAGCGCGGCTACCTCGTGGGCGGCGCACTCGATCGGCGGCATGGACCGGTGATTCGCATCGGTCACATGGGGGATCTGGAGCCGCCGCACCTCGAGGCGCTCCTGGCGGAGCTGGAGAGCCTGCTCGCATGAAGCGTCTCGCCCAGTACTTCCTGCGCGGGCTCGTCGTCACGACGCCTGTCTTCCTGACCGTGTACGTCTGCTGGTGGATCGTGAGCCGGGTGGACCGCATCCTCGATGTCGGGATTCCCGGCGCGGGTATTGTGGTGACGCTTGCCGGCATCACACTGGTCGGCCTGCTCGCAGGGAACCTGGTCACTCGCGGGCTGGTGGCGGAGATCGAGGGTATTCTCGAGAAGCTTCCGTTCGTGCGCCTGCTCTACACTTCGACGAAAGATCTGCTCAACGCGTTCGTCGGAGAACAGCGCCGATTCAATCGCCCGGTCCGGGCCCAGCTCGACGAATCCGGGAGCGTCTGGACGATGGGATTCGTCACCGCAGAAGGCGCGGACCGGCTCGGCATGCCGGGATTCGTGGCGGTGTATCTCCCGCAGGCGTACAACTTCGCCGGGAACCTCATCATCGTCCCGGCGAACCGCGTCGAGCCGGTCGAAGCGGAGGCCTCCGAGATCATGGCGTTCATCATCTCGGGCGGGGTGTCAGGAAGCGCCGAGCCGAAACAAAAAAAGTGACGGGGATCACAGTCCTAAGAGACCGTGTCCGTTAGACTTAACGACACGGATCGGGGCACGTCATAACCGGTGGCCACTGGGATTGACAGACCGGACCGAAACCATCTCACCAGGACTGTTATGCGCACTCTAATTCGTTGCGGCGCCCTGACTTGTGCCGTCATGCTCGGCGCCTGCAACAGCGATACTTCCGGCCCCGATGCGGCGACTCCGCTGCTCAATGCCGACATCGCCCAAGTGGCCGCCGATGCAACCGCGGAAGATGTGGACGTCATGCGGGAGCCGGTGTTTTTCACGGCGATGGCGGGTTTCGCGCCGGGCCAGGGCGACTTCCGTCCCGCGAACTGCCCCTTCGACGACCCGACCGGCCGGTTGATCTGCCCGACAATCACCCACGGCGACGTGACGATCACCCGCTCGTACATGTTCCGGGACGCCGGCAACGCGGTGCAGCCGGCGTATGATGCGCTGACCACGGCCACGGCGAACATCCAGAGCTCGATCGAGGGAAGCCGCACGCTGCCGAGATGGGAAGCGACGATCGAGCACGAGCGCAACATGGACGCGACCGGGCTTGCCGGGACCGAGACCCAGCGCATCTGGAACGGCGACGGCTCCAGTCACGTCACGCGCAGCAGGCACACCGACAACGGACCGGCGCGCTCCTATGACCTCGAGTGCACTGTCGAGGTGGACGACGTCGTGGTGCCGGTGCCGAACGGCGCCGACGCTTGGCCGCTCTCCGGAACGATCACCCGCGAGTGCACCGTCACCTTCGTGGGCGGTCCGCGGGCTGGGCAGACGATCGATCGCACCGCCGTGGTCACCTTCAACGGCACCCAGACGGCAACGCTCACCGTCGGCGACAAGACGTTCGATCTCGACCTGAAGAATCGGCACCGCGGTCCGCGGCCGTAGTAAAGAGTGGTCAGTGAGCAGTGATCAGTGGTCATGGGGCTTTTCCCTGACCACTGATCCCTGAAGCCCGCATTATCCTTCCCACGTGCGCGCCCGGCTCACCCTCCTCCTCCTCTACGTCGCATACTGGCTGGCGTTCTTTGCCGCGGTGCGGCTGGTTTTTCTCGCATTCTTCTTCCGCGAAACCAGCGCGCTCCCGGCCGGGACGGTGGCCGGCACCTTCCTCTACGGGCTTCGGCTCGATCTGGCCTCCGCGGCGTATCTCTCGCTCATCCCGTTTCTTCTGATCGCGCTCACCGCGATCCGGCGGCTCATCCGCGTCGCGGGGTGGCTGGTCATGGCATGGACCGCCGTCGTGACCGCGGTGCTGGCGCTCCTCGCCGCCGCGGACCTGGGGATCTTCCGCGAGTGGGGCCGCCGGATCGATGCCGCGGTGCTGCAATACCTCACCCACCCGTCGGAGAGCTGGGCCGCGGCCGGGGGAGGCCCTCGCTGGCTCATGCTCGCGGTCTTCGCGCTTCTGACCGGACTCTTCGTGGCGCTCGCCACGCGACTCATCGGAACGAGGCTTCAGCGGCTCCCGCCGCTGCATCCCGCTGCAGTGTTGCCGCTCGCGTTCGCGGCAGTGCTACTCGTTATTCCCGGGCGCGGCGGGATTCAGCAGATCCCCATCAATCAGAGCAGCGCCTATTTCTCGCCGCTGCCGTTCGCCAATCAGGCCGCGCTCAATGTCGGATGGAATTTCTTCGATTCCTGGCATCGCGGGCTCAACCGGCGGGACAATCCGTACGTCGTCATGTCGATGGATTCGGCGCGGGCGCTCTGTTGTCACGCTGAGCGAAGCGAAGCGGGTGATCTCCGAACGCGCTACATCCGTGGCAACCGCCCCAGCGTGCTGCTGATCATCTGGGAAAGCTTCACCGCGCGCTCGGTGGAGCGGCTGGGAGGAGTGGCCGGCGCCACCCCCGAGTTCGACAGCCTGGCAGCCGAAGGACTCCTCTTCCGCCGCATGTACGCCGCGGGCGACCGCACGGAAAAAGGGCTGGCTGCGATTCTGGCCGGCGCCCCCACGATTCCGAATGGATCGATCCTCACGATTCCCTCGAAGTCGCGCACACTGCCGATGCTCTCCCGCGATCTCGATTCCGCGGGATACGCCACGGCGTTCTACTATGGCGGCGAGCTCGGCTTTGCCAACATCAAGAGCTTCGTGCTCGAGGGCCGCTTCGATCGGGTCATCGGGAAGGAGGACTTTCCCCGCTCCACCTGGACCTCCAAGTGGGGGGCGCACGACGAGGTCGTGGCGGAGCGGGTCTGGAACGATGTGCGCTCTTCCACCCAGCCGTTCTTCTACACCTGGCTCACCCAGAGCAGTCACGAGCCGTTCGATGTGCCGGGACCGGTTCACGTCCTCGGGAGCGATGGCGAGTCGCAGTTCCTCAATTCGCTGGCCTACACCGATCAGGTCCTGGGCGAGTTCCTCCAGCGGGCGTCGCGGGAGCCCTGGTGGGCTACCACGCTGGTCGTGATCGTTGCCGATCACTCGAAGAAGCTGGAGCGCACCGACCGCGATGTTCCCTACAAGTCCGCGGCGAGCTGGTATCACATCCCCATGCTCTGGACCGGCGGCGCCCTCCTGCGCGGGGGATCGGTGGATTTCCTCGCAAGCCAGACAGACCTTGCGCCGACCCTGCTGGGCCAGTTCGGAATGCCGGGTGGCGAACGCTATCGCTTCGGCAGGGATCTCTTTTCCGGCACGCCTCGGCCGTGGGCGTACTATGGATTCGACGATGGTTTCGGCCTGGTGATGGCAGACGGGAGTCTCGTCTGGGAACACGTCCCCGACCGGATCACCTCACGCGTAGGACGGATCGGCGATGCGGAATTCAGAATTGGGATGGCAATGCTGCAGGCGACGTTCCAGGATTACCTGGACCGGTGAGAGGTGAGAGCCCAGGGCATAGCCTTCGGCGATATTGCACTGGACGGAGAGCGCGGCCCGCTGCAGCTGATCGAATAGTGCCGAGGCGTGAGGCTTCCAGTGCGACCGAGCCGCGAGGAAAGCGGCGGTCGTCACGACCCCTGCCTCCTGCCATGCCTCGAGTGACCGGTGCTCCCGCATGCTTCAGTGTGGTCAGCCTGACTCCGCGGAACCCAACCGATCGTCCGCGGAGGTAGTCCCAATTCCGCAGAATCACCTCTCACCTCTCACCTCAGAAGGCTCTTCGCCACAAACCACACATTCGCCGGCCGCTCCGCCAGCCGCCGCATGTACCACGGAAACCACGAGCTCCCGTAACTGATCAGCGTCTTCACGACCTGGCCGCTGGCGGCGAGGGCTTTTTGTTCGGCCATCCGGATTCCGTAGAGCATGTGAATCTCGAAGCCGTCGTTCTTGACCCCAACCGACTTGGCTTTGGCGACGATCCGCTCGACCAGCGTCATGTCGTGGGTGCCGAAGATCGGGAAGGCCTCCCCCTTCGCCGCGGCGTCCAGCAGCTTCGAAGAGAGCTCATAGTACGCAAAGTCGGTGTCCCGCTTGGCCGGATAGGCCACATGGGCCGGCTCCGCATACGCCCCCTTCACCAGACGCACGGTGGGCCGGATCGGAAGGAGCGCGACAAGATCCTGAGGAGTCCGGCGGAGGTACGACTGCATGGCGAGCCCGACTTTGTCGTGTTTTCCTCGAAGTGTGCGATACAGCGCGAGCGTCCGGTCCACGTAGCTCGAATCTTCCATGTCGAGCCAGAAATAGATCCCGGTCGCCTCGGCCTTGCCGGCCAGCGTCTCCAGATGCTCCGCGCAGCGGCTCTGGGAAAAATCGAGACCCAGCTGGGTCGGCTTGACCGAGACGTGCGAAGGCAGTCCGCGCGCCTTCACCTGGTCGAATACCTCCAGATAGTGATCCCGCACCGCGTCCGCGTCGCTCTCGGCGGTGAGGTTCTCGCCCAGCTTGGTGAGCACCGTGCCGAGTCCGTCGCCCATGAGCGCCTGCGAGGCGGCGAGGGCGTCGTCGAGCTCTTCCCCCGGCATGAAGCGCTTCACCGCCCGCTTGGCAAAGGGGCGCGTCATCACCCGCTCGGCGAGCCAGCGGCTCTTGGACATCCGGAGCAGAACGTTTCGCGCGAGAGAGGAGGCGGCCATTGACGTTCCGTTGGGGGAGACGGATCAGGTCCGGAGAATCTCGACCTCGTAGTCCTCGAATGTCCGGTCTGCTGTGAGAATCGGCAAGCGCTCGACTTTGGCGACGGCGACGAGCAAGCGGTCGAACGGGTCGCGATGGTGGAGCGGGAGATCGGCCACCGCGAGCGCGTGCTCGGCCTGGATCGGCAGGACCGAAACGCCGGAGCGCTCGAACAGCGGGGGAAGATACGTCCCCGGACGCCCCGGGAGCGTCAATTTCCCAAGCCCGATCTTGATGGCGATTTCCCAGAGGCTTGCGACTGAGAGCACCAGCTCGTTGCGACGCTCGGAAATCAGGGCGCGCGCCGAAGGCTGCAGGCGCTCCGGTTCGGCAAGCATCCAGAGCCAACACTGGGTATCGAGCAGGATCCTCACCCCTCGAAGCCCTTGAGCACCTCAGGCGGGAGCGGCGCGTCGAAGTCGGGTGCGATCACCACCCGGCTCCGCTCCGACCCGAGTACCCGCGCTCCGGCGTCACCCACGGGGACCAGCCGCGCCACGGGAACACCGGACTTGGCGATGACGATCTCCTCCCCCGCCGCGACCCGGGCCAGGAGACGCGAGAGGTGGGTTTTGGCTTCATGGATGTTGAAGTATTTCATAAACTTATATTTAGTCTAGTCTATAGACTAAGTCAATGCTATCTGGGAGGGGGAACTCGAGCGACTCCTCGCACCGATCTATCTTTCAGCGTGGCAACCTTTGATCGCCTCGTCTTCGACAACAGCTACGCGAGGCTCCTTCCGGCGTTCTACGAGGCGGTTGATCCGACGCCGCTTCCCGATCCCCGGCTGGTCGCGTTCAATCCCGACGCGGCGGCACTGATCGATCTCGACCCCGCCGAGGCGGAACATCCCAATGCCGCCCGCTATCTCTCCGGCGGATTGCGAATCCCCGGCGCCGAGCCGATCGCGCAGGCATATGCCGGCCACCAATTCGGTGTCTGGGTACCGCAGCTTGGTGACGGCCGCGCCTTTCTGCTCGGGGAGGCGCGGAATGATCGCGGTGAAACCTGGGACCTTCATCTCAAGGGGGGCGGTCAGACCCGATTCTCCCGCTTCGGCGACGGCCGCTCGGTGCTGCGCTCCGCCATCCGCGAGTATCTGGCCTCCGAAGCACTACATGGACTCGGCATTCCAACCACCCGGGCGCTCAGTATCGTCGGCAGCGATCTCCCCGTGGAGCGGGAGACGGTGGAAACCGCCGCCACGATCATCCGGCTTGCCCCGAGCCACGTCCGATTCGGCACCTTCCAGTACTTTGCCGCGCGGGGAGCGGCCGATCGGGTGCGCGAGCTTGCCGATTATGTGATCGAGAAGCACTTCGCGCCGGACGGAGATGGGCCCCTTCGTTATTCGAGTTTCTTCGCCGAGGTGTGTCGCCGCACCGCGCGGCTGATGGCCCGGTGGATGGCGGCCGGATTTGCCCACGGAGTGATGAACACCGACAACATGTCGATCCTCGGAATCACCCTCGACTATGGTCCCTACGGATTTCTTGACGACTACGATGCCGGCTTCATCTGCAACCATACCGACACCGGCGGGCAGTACGCGTTCGACCGGCAGCCCGCGGTCGGGGTGTGGAACTGTGCGCGGCTCGGTGAGGCCCTGATGGTCCTGGGAAACGATCCTGCCGCCGCGGAGCCGTGGCAGGAGGCGCTGGAGTCATATTGGGATGCATTCGTCGCGGAGTATTCGAGCTTGATGCGCGCCAAGCTCGGCTTCGAGACCGAACAGCGTGAGGATGCGGCGCTGCTCCACGACCTCCTGCCACTGCTGCAGGCGGACAACGTCGACTACACGCGATTTTTCCGGGAGCTCAACAACCTCAACGGTCAACGGTCAACGGTCGACGGGAGTCTCCGCGCCATGTTCGCCGCTGGCCCCCCGTTCGAGGCGTGGCTGGACCGCTACGCAACCCGGCTGCAGGCAGAGCACAGCGACGATGTTCAGCGCACCGAGCGCATGCGGCGCGCGAATCCCAAGTACGTGCTGCGAAACTGGGTTGCCCAGGAAGCCATCGAGGCAGCACAGCGGGGAGAGTATGCGTTGATCGAGTCAGTCCGCCGGGTGCTCGCCTCACCGTACGACGAGCACTCTGCCATGGAACGATTCGCGGCGCCCCCGTCTCGGGAGTACAGACACATCGAGGTCAGCTGCTCGTCCTAGGGAAGCTCTGAATACGTCTCTCGAGACGCCGCGCGAACGTTTCAGGAGTGCGCCCACCGTGCTCGCCACCGGCCACTCGGGGTAGCGCGGATGTCGGTGGGTGAGAGAGGCGAGGAGTTTGCGGGGTCCCCACGTGGGATGGGCCTCCCGCCTGCGGATTCGCAGGGCGTCGAGGGTTGCCTCGAGCGCCGGCGGACTCGCATGCGGGCGCCGCGACTGATCCTCGAGAGCGCCGAGGCCCCCGAGCTCGTACCGCCGCCACCACTTGTAGCCGGTTTTCCGACTGATCGCAAACCGCGCGCAGATCTCTTGCATCTGCCAATGCCCGCGGGCGATCGCTTCTCCGAAGCCCTGCCGCTGCGACATAGGTGTCTCCACTCTCCACGGCATCGGGCACCTTCTCAGGTACCCTATGACTTACCTCAGAGTGCTACCTATGTCCTCGGTCTATCTGTTACCTATGTCCCCGGCCGCTCACCCACCCATGCTGCAAGTTGGCGCAATCACCAGCGCGCCCAGCCACATTACCTCGACGGGTTCATTGCTCTCGCTGCCTCAACCAGCTCCGACCGTCTGGGCCGATCCGCGTGGGCACCGAGCTTGAGCAATTCCGCGTAGTACTTGGCCGCAGTGGCTCGGTCTCCGACCGCGCTCGCCGCCTTGGCCGCTCCGGCGAGAGCGCGGAAGCGGTTCGGCTCGTGCCGCAGAGTTGTTTCGAACGCAGCGAGCGCCGGTGCGGGCTGGTGCGCCGCCAAGAGCATTTCCCCGAGCAGCTCCCGGGCGGGGGCGAGCGGACCGGGCGTGATGGCGTTCTTCTCGGTCGCATCTTCACGCTCCGCTGCTGCCCGCATTTCGGCCAATGCCTCGTCTTTGCGTCCTGCGGCGAAGGCGAGCCAGGCCGCAGCGGCGCGCCGCTGAATCTCGACCTGCTCGCTCCAATAGGTCTCGCGTGCTTGCACCAGCCGCTCGCGGATGCCCTGCAGCGCGGTGACCGCGGCCTGCGCGACCGTGGTATCCCCAATACGCGACGCGCCGAGCGCGCGGGCGAACCAGGTCACGGCCTCGGCGAAGGGGACCGGACTCGGACGCAGCTCGAGCCGGGCCGCGTCCGCCCAGGCGCCCCGCTCCAACGCGTAGCGTGCGGGAATCGCGGCGATGGCGAAATAGCCGGCGGCGGGGGATCCGCCGGTCCCGATCGCATTGGGATCCAGGCGGCGGGCGATGGCAGGGAGCGCCGCGAGTATTCGTCGGGCGGCGCGGTCCTGCCCCATCTGAAGGTACGCGTAAATGCGGTAGTCGCTGGCGTGCAGCTCTTCGGCGCTCGCGCCCTCTCGACGCGCGGCTTCCGCCGATGCAACGTTGGCATTGATGGACTGCTGCCAATAGCCGACGCGGGTGTAGGTGTGCGAGGGCATGTGGAGGGCATGCGATATTGCCGGTGCGATACGCGAATAGCGGCGGGCTGCGCCGAGCGCGCGGCCCGCGAGGGGGGGCACGTCGTAACTGTGGATGAGGTAGTGGGCGAGACCGGGATGGTCCGGCAGCGTGGCAGAGAGCCGTTCGAGAGTGGCTCCCGCCGCGAGCTGACTCGCGTAGGTCTTGTCGGCTGGATCGGCCGAGATCGCGAGCGCCAGTGCATGGAAAATCGCGGCTTCGGTATCGTCCGGTTCCCCTGCGGCCAGCTCGGCCATCGCGTCGCGGTAGGCAAGAAGTCGGCCGCGCTGCGCCACCGAGTCCGCGTGTTCATACAGCCGCGCCGCTGCCTCGATGTAGCGCGCCTCACGAGTGCTCGGTGCTCCCGTCGATCTCGCGCGTGTGACCGCGTCGAGCCCGCGCTGAATCTGGGCGGCGGGTTTGATACCCGCAGCGAAGGGGTTGCCCCAGGCGCTCAGCGCGAGGCCCCACCAGGCCATCGCGCAGCGCGGATCGGCGCGCAGGACGGCATTGAATCTCTCGGTAGCCGCGGAGAAGGCGAAGGAGTGGAGCAGCGCCACCGCGTGGCTGAAGATCGGTTGAGCGGTCGCGCTGCAGGAGGTCGCGAAGCGGACGGTACCAATCTCTTGGTCCGTCGGCGAAGAATGCGGGCGTTGCGTCGGAACGACGACGAGGACCAGCAGGGGAATGGTCGCACAGGGTACGCGCATGGAGCCTCCTCGGCCGGAGGGGCCGTGGTCTACACGTCTTGGCCGGACATCACCCGAGATTGGAGCAGCGGTCTAACGGACTGCAAATCAGCTGCGGGGACCTGCGGAGGCCGCCGCGGCCCAACCGACTAACGATATCTCGCGGCGGCTGAGGCGTTCAGGACCCCGGCGGCAGCAAGCGGAGCCTGTGTGAAAACTCAGGTCCGTTTCCTATATTGTACGCCGGTTGGCTGGCCCTCGCCCCCGCACCGTGAGCGCAGCCCATGGCCTACATCCCCGGCGTTGACCGCACCCAAGCCGTACTCCTCCCCGACGTCCTGGACGACTACGTCCGCGCGGAGAATGCGGTCCGATTCCTCAACGCCTTCGTCGCACAGCTCGACTTGGGCGCCCTCGGCTTTCAGCGCGCCGTGCCGGCCGACACCGGGCGCCCGGGCTACGATCCCGGGGATCTCCTGCGGCTCTACCTGTACGGCTACCTCCACCGCATTCGCTCCAGTCGGC
>CAYTMW010000052.1:0-15915 GCA_964439025.1 uncultured Gemmatimonas sp.
GCTTTCCCGATCTGGGCGATTCCAAACGGGATCTTCTGCCGGGAGCTCTGCAGGACGTTCAGGTAGTTGACGTAGATGCCCTGCGCGGTCTCCGGCCGGAGATACACGACCGACGCCGATTCCTCCACCGGGCCCAAGAAGGTGCGAAACATCAGGTTGAACATCCTGGGCTCGGTGAGCTCGCAGGTCGTGTGCTCCCCGGGATGCTTCGACGGCTTCTGGGGACACTGCGCATCGTCCAATTTGTCGGCGCGAAAGCGGGCTTTGCAGGTCTTGCAGTCCACCAGCGGATCGGTAAAGCCAGCGACATGCCCCGACGCCTCCCAGACGTTGGGATGCATGAGGATCGCGGCATCGAGTCCTTCGATGTCGTCGCGCGCGCGAACCATCGCGTGCCACCAGCGCTCCTTGATATTGCGCTTGAGCTCGGTCCCCAGCGGCCCGTAGTCCCAGACCGAGCCGAGACCGCCGTATACCTCGGAGGACTGGAAGACGAAGCCGCGCCGCTTGCAGAGCGATACCAGCTTATCCATCACCGAGAGCAGTGCCATGTAGGGGGTCGGGGGAGAAGGGGCCCCGCTGTCCCGGCGGAGCCCGGGGTGCGGAGGGAGGAAACCTAAGGAGGCTGAATCATCCGCGCTAATCGACGGTCGGGCGTTCTGCGAGGCGAGGAACGATGCAGGCGCCCACATCGCAAGCTCCTGCAATGCAACACGTCATTACGGTCGTGAGAGATACGTTGTTGCTCATGGAGGACACCACCAAGGGCGCGGTGCTTGCAAAGCACCATTGTCGATTGATCCTCGAGCGACGTCCCGCGGGGGGATGTGGCAGGCACGCGACATCCCGGGTGTGGCGGTCATTCGACGGTGCGAGGCTAAATCGCGCATCTCAAGGCACTTCCCCCCCCTTCCGCCTCGGTCTGATTCATGCCAAGATAGTGATCTGTCCCAGATTCTCACTGGGATCGGGAGACCCTATGGACGCAAACACCGCCCACCGCCGGACCGGGATGACGCTGGCCGAACTCCTGATCGTGATCGTCATCGTCGGGCTGCTGACCGCGCTCGCCTTCCCGGCGATCGACTCGCTTCGCAGTCAGAGCGAGAGCGCCATGCTGAGCCTGGGCACCACGCTCCAGGCGGCTCAGCGTGAGTCGGTCGCGCGGCAGCACGACGTCATCGTGACGTTTTCCGGCACCGGCAATCAGCTCCAGTTGATTTTCGACGCGAACAACAACGGAGTCCAGGATGACGCCGAACGGGTCCGCGGTATCGCGCTCGACCCAATGATCGTGTTTGGCCGTGGGGGGGCGCCGGCCCGCGCCTTTGGAACGGCGGCGATCAATCTGGTCGGCGGCGGCGAGACGCTGATTTTTCATCGCAATGGGAGCACCAGCGCGTCGGGAGGGATCTATCTGACGACGACCCGCGGTGCGACCGGCGAGGAGAAACGGATCAAGGACACCAGGGCCCTCGAGATCGTTCGGGCGACCGGGCGAATCGAGTGGTTCCGCTACAACGGCTCCGACTGGGTCAGGGGTTTCTGATGCGCCCCCGGGCTCCACAGGCGGGATTCACCTTGATCGAGGTGATGCTGGCGCTGGTGATGCTCGTCATCCTGACGCTGGCGCTCATGTCGAACAGCTCCAGGATGATTCGCGGCGTGTCCGATGACCGGACGCGAACGCAGGCCGCCGCTGCCGCCGACGACCGGATTGCGCGGGCCCGCGTCTGGCCGAACTACGCCACGCTGGAAGCCACCTTCGCCGGCTCGGAGAACAACGTGCCGCTGCCCGGCTGGACCCGGACCACGACCATCACCCGGACCGGCGGCGGCGGCGTGGGGCAGACCAACGATTTCAAACGCATTACCGTGGTGGTGGCCGGGCCGGGCCTCCCGGATGTCATTTCGCGCACCGTTGCCGTGGCCGCGCCATGAGGAGCACCCCGGTGCGAAATGGGCGAGGGTTCACGCTAATCGAAATGCTGATCGCGATCGCCGTATTCCTGGTGGTGCTCACCGCCAGCGTGCGGGCGCTGAGCTTCCAATCCCGGGCCTTCAGCCGGGGCACCGACGAGATGGGGATGCTCCAGAACCTTCGCTATGGCGTCGAACAGCTCAAGCAGGACCTCAGGATGGCGGGGGCGAATGCGCCGGACCGTCAGGCAGCGGTGGTCTACGCCGGCCCCAGCACCTTCAGCTTCAATGGCGACATCGTCTCGAACGTCGTCGGTGACATTTCCGCCGTCTACATAGACCCTGGCGCGACGGCGGGGGAAGTCTCCGCCTGGCCCCTTGCGTCGGCCACTGTCATTCCGGGCTCGAGCCCCGCGTTCAATTACCCGCTGGTCGATATGAGTCTCAGCGCGGCGGAGACGATCACGTACTGGTTCACCGGGGACGACGAGACGGCGAGGACCGACGACTTCGTGCTGGTCCGCCGGGTGAATGACCGGCCCCCGGAAACGCTGGTCCGAAGCGTCCTCGCACCGGGCACCGGTACCTTCTTCAAGTACTGGTATCTCAACCCCCCCTCGGTGTCGCCCTCTCACTCGATTCGGTCCCGACCCTCTGGGGCACCCTGGCGCACACCGCGCCGCAGCATGGCCTTCTCCCGGACACCGGCGCGGTGGCCCGGATCGACCTCCTGCGCGCCGTCGAGGTTCACTTCCAGGTCACCAATCAGCGCGCCGGGGCGGCGGAGCGGATCCGTGCCATTGCGACGATGATTCCGCTTCCGAATGTCGGGATCAAGAAGCTTCAGACCTGCGGCGACGGACCGCTCTTCACGTCGGTGGTGGCCGCAGTGCTTGATGTGGCGGGAGCATCACCGGAGGTGGACGTGACCTGGGCCGCCTCGGTGGATGAAGCAGCGGGTGAGCAGGACATCATCCGATACATCATCTGGCGGCGGGTGAACGGGGCAGCCGCGTGGGGCGATCCGTTCGCCTCCATTCCGTCCGGGAACCCTCCGTACACCTTCAGCGATAAAGACGTGGTCAGCGCGAGTTCGTACCAGTACGCCGTCTCGGCGCAGGACTGTACTCCGCTCCTGTCGGCGAGACGGATTTCGGGCACGGTGGCCATCCCGTGACCGCACGACCGGAGGGATTCATGGCTGGAACGATGACTGTTCGCAACGAGCGCGGGATCGCGCTCATCACTGTGCTGCTCCTGTCGGTTGCCCTGAGCGCCCTGGCCCTCGGCGCCAGCATGGTGGCAATGAACGCCAGCCTGATTCGGCGCTACGGAGAGCGCATCGCCGTGGCCGATGACGGGGCCGTCGCCGGCCTCGAGGAAGGCCGGAGCCGGCTGAACAACACGGCGGGGCTCTACCCCGACACCGGCTACGTCCAGCTGGAGAACTCCGTCGCCGTCCTGAATTCCGCCGGCGCGGTGATCCCCGGTCTGTCTCGCTCGACCTGGGCCGGCCCGAGCGGCGTGTCTTCGGGTCAGTTCGGCGTCTTCGGCAGCATCATCAGTATTGTCTCGGACCCGACCAACATTCGCGTGGTACGCCGGCTGGAGGTCAATCAGGAGAGTTTTGCCAAGTACGCCTACTTCACCGACGACGAGGGTGTCGACATCTGCTTCGGCGCCGGCGACCAGATCTTCGGACCGGTCCACTCAAACGACGACCTGTGCATCTACTCCTCCGGCGCCCGCTTCCGGGACGAGGTGGGGACCGCCGGGGCCATCACCGGGGCGGGCTTCGGCACGTTCGACAAAGGGTACCAGACCAACGTGTCCCCGATTCCCATGCCGACCACCGCCCACCTCACCAAGCTCAAGGCGCAGGCGATCATCGGGAGCACCTCGTTCGCGGGCTTCACCACCGGGGCAGCCGGCCAGGCGCGGACCCGGATCGAATTCGTCGCGCTGGACCTGAACGGCGACGGCGATATAACCGACGAGGATGAAGGGTTCATCCGGGTGTTTCAGGGGAGCGCCGGGTCGGAGGGGTATGTTGTAGCGAGCCTTATCAATCCGATCGATTCGTCGACCAACAGGAACTGCGGCGACAACCGGGCCAACGAGAGCCCCACCCACTCGGGCCATACGGGCACCAATTTCCTGTCTGTCGCGGCGCATTCCGGCGGGGCCGAGAGTGACCGGGATGAGGCCATCAACCATGCGAGCGCGCGCTGCTACCTCGGCGGCGATCCCGTGCTGACGGGCGGGGTCTTCACGGTCACGCCTCCCGGGGCCCTCGGATCCTGGCTCCCGTGGGGCGGGGCCATCGATGCGCGAGTCACCACCGCTGTCGGGGCTACCGCCGCGGCGCACCTTCATCCCATCACCCGCGAGCTCAACCCCAATTTCAAGGGCGTGATCTACGTGGAGGGTAAGGTCGGCATCAGCGGGACGGTGCGGAGCCGGGTGACCATCGCCTCTCCGAACGACATCATCATCCTCGATAACGTCAAGCAGGTCGTCGACCCGGCACTCGGTATCTGCACCGACATTCTCGGCCTCTTCTCCGGCAGCAGCATCATGGTGGCCGACAACATGCTCAACGCCCCGGTGCAGCAGCAGGACAGCACCTGGCAAACCATGCGCCCGGTCGGTAACCAGGACGAGGTCATCCACGCCGTACTGCTGGCCCTGGACATCTTCACGGTGCAGAACTACAACGCCGGACCCACCGACAGGGAATCGTGCGGCGTGACGGTCTGGGGACGGGGATGCCTGCTGCTCACCGGCGGGATTATTCAGCGGACCCGCGGCGCGGTCGGCACGGGCGGCGGGACCGGAAGCCTCAAGCGGTATTCATACAACACCTGCGCCCTGACCGATCCGCCGCCCTATTTCCCGACCACGGGGCACTTTGCGCGAAACCGGTTTTACGAGCTCAATCCGGTCGGATTCAACGTCGCGGCCTGGTTCGCCACCTACCAGCAGTAATAGTCAGGGAGCTAGGGAGCTAGGGAGCTAGGGAGATAGGGAGTTAGGGAAAACCCTAGCTCCCTAGCTCCCTGCATCAATGATCTGATCCCGCCGCGTCCCCACGCTCACGTACCGGATCGGCACCCCGCACAGCGCTTCGATCCGGTCGAGGTAGGCGCGGGCGTTGCCGGGAAGCTCGGCGAGGCTCCGCGCCGCACCGATCGGAGCCTGCCAGCCGTCGAGCATTTCGTAGCGGGGGCGGACCCGGCCGAGTACCGAGACTTGCGCAGGCATCTCGTCGCAGCAGCCGCCATCCACCTCGTAACCGGTGCCGACGGGGATCCGGTCGAATCCATCCAGCACGTCGAGTTTGGTCACCGCGAGCGCGGTCAGGCCATTGACCCGTGCGGCGTACCGGACCGCAGTCGCATCGAACCAGCCGCAGCGCCGGGGCCGTCCGGTCACCGAGCCGAATTCGCCCCCGGTCGTGCGGAGCCGCTCTTCCTGCTCCGGGTCGGCCAGCGTGGGCAGCGGCCCGCTGCCGACCCGGGTGGTGTACGCTTTCACCGCGCCCAGCACGCCGTCGATCATCGTGGGCCCTATCCCCGCCCCGACGCTGGCTCCTCCCGCCGTGGTGGTGGACGAGGTCACGAACGGGTAGGTGCCGTGATCGACGTCGAGCAGCGCGCCCTGCGCCCCTTCCAGCAGGACGCGTTTGCCGGCCCGGAGCGCGCCATGCAGCACGACACCGGTATCGGTCACCATCGGGAGCAGCCGGGGCGCGAGGCGCTCGAGCAGGGCCGCGTGGTCCGCCACCGTGCTCCGCTCGGTCATCCCCGCGCGCTCCAGCATAGCGTTGGCGCGGGGGATCAGGTCTTCGAGCATCCGCCGGGCTTCGGGAAGATCCCGCAGGTCGGCCACCCGGATCCCGCGCCGCCCGGCCTTGTCTTCGTAGGCGGGCCCGATGCCGCGACCGGTCGTGCCGAGCTGCTGCCGCCGCTCTGCCGCCGCGTCGAGCAGCTTGTGATAGGGGAGCACCAGGTGGGCGCGGTCCGAAATCAGCAGGCGGCCGTCGGTCGCGATGCCCCGGGCGGCCAGCGCATCCAGCTCGTCAAAGAGCGCCGCCGGGTCGAGCACCACGCCGTTGCCGAGCAGACACTGCGCGCCTGGATTCAGGATCCCCGACGGAATCAGGCGGAGAATGAACTGGGACTCACCGATGACGACGGTGTGGCCGGCATTGGCGCCGCCCTGATATCGGACCACCAGGTCGGCCTGCTCGGCGAGCACATCCACCAGCTTGCCCTTGCCCTCGTCACCCCATTGCGCGCCGACGACGACGAGGCACGACAGGTCGGGACCGAACACTAGTTGCCCTTCCGGCCCTTCCCTTTGCGCTCTTCGCCCGGCAGGCTGACCGCGCGGGCGGTTTCCGGGGAAATGACGCCCGACGACGCGAGCTCCTCGACGTGCTGCTGAAAGGTCTGCATCCCGCTCTTGCCGTAGCCCTCGGCCATCAGGTTCCGCAGCTCGACGATCCGCGCGGGATCCTTGAGACAGTCGCGAATCGCCGGATTGGCGATCAGGATCTCGACCGCAACCACCCGGCCGGCACCGTCGGCGCGGGGGAGAAGCTGATGCGCCACGATGCCGACCAACGCCTCGGAGAAGCGGACCCTCCCGATTTCGCGCTCTTCGCGGGGCAGCATCGAGAGCACCTGCCCGATGGTCGTCAGCACATCGGGGGTCGGAATCTCCGACAGCACCAGGTGGCCGGTCTCCGCCGCTTTCATCGCCGTATCGATCGTGTCCTGGTCGCGCACGTCACCCACCACGATCACGTCGGGATCCTGCCGCAGCGCCGCGCGCAGTCCCACGCCGACGGACTCGGTGTCCACGCCGACCTCGCGCTGCGTCATCGAAGAGGACAGATCCCGATGAAGGAATTCGATGGGGTTTTCGATGGTGACGATGTGGCGCTGCTGGTTCTGGTTTATGTGGTGCAGCAGCGCGGCGATGGTGGAGCTCTTGCCGCTTCCCGTAACGCCGGTGACCAGGATGAGGCCCGCGGTGTGCTCGGTGAGCCGGGCCAGCACCGCCGGCAGCCCGAGACCCTCGAGCGTCGGCACCGCGAACGGAATGACGCGCATGACGATCATGAACGAGGAACGCTGCCGCAGGATGTTCACCCGGAACCGCCCCACACCCGGCATGCCCCAGGAGCAGTCGTAGTCCTTGAGGCTGTCGATGCGATCGCGGTCTTGGTCCGTGGTCATCAGCTTGATCGCGATGGCCCGGGTCTGCTCCGGCGTGAGCCGCTGCTTGGTGAGCGGCACCAGCCTGCCGTCGATGCGCGCGCGGAAGAGGTCGCCGGCCTTGATGTGCAGGTCGGAGGCGCCGCGCTCGACCGCGGCCTTGATGATGCGTTCGATGGGAGCACTGGCCATCAGGTCGCTCCGAAGAAGCCCATACGGCGCTTGGTTTCCTGCAAGGTTCCGGCCGCAATCGCCCGCGCCCGGTCCGCCCCCCGCGCGAGGAGTGCGTCCACCGCCGCGGGATCCTGCTTCAGCGCTTCGGCGCGGGTCCGGATCGGAGCCAGGGTCTCGATCATCGCATCGGCGAGCCGCCGCTTGCAGTCGAGACACCCCCACCCCGCCGTGCGGCACTTGACGTCCACCTCGGCGATCGTGTCCGTCGTGGAGAACTGCTGGTGCAACGAAAAGATGTTGCAGAGCGCGGGCGTCCCGGGATCCTTCCGGGTGACCCGCGCGGGATCGGTCACCGCCGGCCGGAGCTTCTGCCAGATTTCTTCGGGACTCTCCAGCAGCCCGATCGTATTGCCCAGGCTTTTCGACATCTTGGCCTGCCCATCGAGCCCCTTGATCCGCTTCGCGGTGGTGAGCAGCGCCTGCGGCTCCGGAAACCAGGGCGCATCGGCCGAATACGCAGCATTCCAGCGCCGGGCGATTTCGCGCGTCAGCTCGAGGTGCTGCACCTGATCTTCGCCCACCGGCACCTGGTTGGCGCGATACAGGAGGATGTCCGCCGCCTGCAGAACGGGATAGCAGAGCAGGCCGGCCGGAATGCTCTCGAGCCTTTCGGTCTTATCTTTGAACTGGGTCATCCGCTGGAGCTCACCGAGCGGCGCCACCGTGGTCAACAGCCAGTTGAGCTCCGCATGCTGGTGCACTGCCGACTGCACGAACAGGATCGAGCGAACCGGGTCGATCCCGGCGGCAAGGAGCCCGATGGCCATATTCCGGGTTCGGGCCGCGAGGTGCGCCACGTCATACGGCGTAGTCACGGCGTGCAGGTCCACCACGCAGTAGATACAGTCGAATTGATCCTGGAGTGCGACCCAGTTGCGGACCGCGCCGAGCCAGTTCCCGATGTGAAGGTCGCCGGTCGGCTGAATCCCCGAAAAGATCCGGTCCATCCGGGCAAGGTAGCACATGGCCACCTCGGCTCGCAAGATCAATTCTTCCTTGGACTTACTGCATTTGGCTGCGCAGGCTGCATATAGGGCTGGGGGGTATATTAGGGAGGCGGAAAGGCGCAAAGCCGCAACGGCGGTCTGGGAGAGCAAGGGGCATCATGATTGGGTCACCGAGGTGGATCGTCGGGCGGAGGGACTGATTCGAGAAGTACTGGAGCGCGGGGCGCCGGGATCAGTGGTCGTCGGTGAAGAGCTCAATCCCGAGCCCGTCGGTGGCGGCCTCACCTGGATCGTGGACCCGCTCGATGGCACCACCAATTTCCTCCACGGATACCCCCAGTATGCCGTCTCGATCGCTGCGGCGGTCGACGGGGTCCTGGAGGCCGCTGTCATCCTCGACGTGCCTCGCGAGTGCCTCTACGGTGCCGTGCGGGGCAAGGGAGCGTGGCTCGGTGACACTCGCCTCGGCGTCTCTTCGATCACCGACCCGTCGCGCGCCCTCATCGGCACCGGATTTCCCTTCAAGCACCTCGACGTGCTGGAGCGCTACCTTGAACAGTTCCGGCGCATCCTCCCCGCGACCAGCGGTGTCCGGCGCGCCGGATCCGCCGCGCTCGATCTGGCCGACGTCGCGGCGGGGCGGCTCGATGGATTCTGGGAGCTCATGCTGGCGCCGTGGGACATCGCCGCCGGAGTGCTTCTCGTGCGCGAAGCCGGCGGCGTGGTGACCGATTTCACCGGCCGGGATGCCGGACTCGGCCACACCGCGATCGTCGCGGGGAATCCGGGCATCCATGAGTGGTTGATAAGAGAGTTGAGCGCCTAGAGGTTCGGGCCTGGGGGTTGGGGGTTGGAGGAACTACCCAGTACCCAGCACCCAGTACCCAGCATCCAGCGTCCAGCATCCAGCATCCAAACCAGAGACCCACATGATTTACTTCAGCCTGCTCCTGGCCCTCGCGACTCCCCAGCCCGACCCCAATGACCTCTCAGCGCGGGTCGAGATCATTCGCACCACGTATGGTGTCCCCCATATCAGGGCGCAGGATCTCAAGAGCTTCGGCTACGGGCTGGCCTGGGTGCAGCTCGAGGATTATGGCCCGCGGGTGGCGCATGGCATCCTGCGCGCCCGGGGAGGAATGGCCCGGGTGTTCGGACGGGACAGCATCGAGACCGATTTCCTGGCGCTGCCGAGGCGCGCGGAGGCGCAGGCCAAATATCACCGGCTGGATCAGGCCACGCGCGATGTCTATGAAGGGTTTGCGGCGGGAGTGAACCGCTACGTCACGCTGCATCGCGACGCATTCGTGCCGGGTTTTCCCGCCGACTTCTCCGGCTACGACATCGCCGCGCTCGATGTCTCGGGACCGGCGCTCGCCGTCGCGCGCCGCTTCCTGGCCCGCCTGGCCGGACCCGCGCCGCGATTGGCCGTTCCGGGACCGGACGGCGAGATGGCGGAGCCGAATCCCAATGAGGGCTCCAACGCCTGGGCGATCGCTCCCAGCCGCACAAAGTCGCGCCGGGCGATCCTCCTCCGGAATCCCCACCTCGCGTGGGACGCCGGCTACTACGAGGCCCACGCGACGGTGCCCGGCGTGCTCGATTTCTACGGCGATTTCCGGATCGGCGGGCCGTTCATCGTGATCGGCGGGTTCAATCGCGACCTCGGGTTTGCCACCACCAACAACAATTCGCAGCAGGACGCGATCTACGCGCTGGAGGTGGCGCCCGGAGCCACCGACCAGGTCCGGCTCGACGGCGCCGCGGTGCCGCTGGTTCGCGAAATGGTGACGGTGGAATACAAGAATGGCGCCGGTTTCAGCGCCGAGACCCGCGAAGGGTGGCGGAGTCCCATTGGTCCGGTCATCGCGCGGACCGGAGGCAAGGTGTACGTGCTGCGCTCCGCCAGCGATGGCGAGTTCCGGGGCGGCGAGCAGTTCCTTCGGATGATGCGGGCGACGTCACTGGCGGAGTGGAAGGCGGCCATGCGGATGAACGCGCGGAGCACGTCCAACTTCACCTATGCCGACCGGGCGGGAAACATCTTCTACGTCTGGAACGCGACGCTTCCCGCCTACCCTCACCCCTACGCCGGCGACAGCGTCGCGATTCCGGTGCGGACGACGGGCGAGGCCTGGACCCGCCTGGTGCCGTGGGATTCCCTGCCCCAGCTGCTCAATCCCAAGGGCGGCTACATCCACCAGGAGAATGATCCGCCGCACTACACCAATCTGCTCGAGCCGATGGATTCCGCGCGGCTGCCGGCCACGGTTCCTCCGCCGAACCTGAGCCTCCGGAGCCAGCTTGCGCTCGACCTGCTCACCAAGGCGCCGAAGAATCTCACCCTGGAAGCTGTGGTGCGCCTCAAGCACAGCTACCGGATGCTGCTTGCCGACCGGGTCAAGCCGGATCTGCTGGCCGCCATTCGCTCGGCGGGCGATACCGCGCTCCGGGAAGCGGCGGACGTGCTCGCCCGGTGGGACAACACCGCGGCGCACGACTCGCGTGGCGGAGTGCTGTTCGAGGCGTGGTGGCGGCGCTACCAGCAGTCGGGGATCCGCGGGGTGAGCCCGTACGCGGTGGCATGGACCAGCGCCGATCCCGTGGGCACGCCGCGTGGGCTGGCCGATCCGGCGCGCGCGGTCGCCGCGCTCCGTCTCGCGATCCCGCAGGTACGCCAGCGGTACGGCCGGCTCGACATTCCCTGGGGTGAAGTGCACCGCGTCCGGGTCGGCGGCACCGATGTGCCGGTCGGCGGCTGCGGCGGCGATCTCGGATGCTTCCGCGTGCTCCAGTTCAGCGACGAACCCGACGGCAAACGGGCGGCGCGCGGCGGCGACGGGTGGGTGCTCGCGGTGGAATTCGGCGACGTGCCCAAGGCGTACTCGGTGCTGGCATATGGGGAAAGCAACCTCCCCGGGTCGCCGTACAACGGCGATCAGGGAGAGCTGTTCGCGAAGGGACAGCTCAAGCCGGTGTTCTTCACGGCGAAGGACATCGAGGCAAACGTGGTGCGGAGGTACCGGCCGGGAGCGGCACCGTGAGCTTTCCCGAGACGGTAGTGGCGCTCGTCAAGCGATTTGAGGACAACCGGGAAACTTACCGCTCGCCAGCGTACAAAGAGGCACAACTGCGGGTGGAGTTTCTCAATCCCAGTCGAGATTGTCTTCGACGCTGGCACGCCCCCAAGGACCCGACATCGCTCAGATCGCCCTCGAACCTCATTAAACACGCCGGCGCGACAGAAGGGGCCGAACCCGAACGTGGGAGGGACCCCTTCGCGACACTGAGGTTAGCGGCAACGACGCGGCACGATGTTCAGGCGCAGGGTAGAGAGGGTCCCGCAGGGGCGTCAGTGAGCCTCAGAACGAGTTGCGCCCATCGGAAATGAGAGCGGAACTGCCAGCCCCGAAGGGACCCTCTCTCCCGCAGCCGGAGCGACCGGCCCCCCTTCGCTCCCTCAGGGTGACGACTTCACGCCGCCTTCGTCAGAATCCTCGGCCCTTCCTTCGTGATCGCCACGGTATGCTCGAAATGCGCCGCGAGCGAGCCGTCGGCGGTGACCACGGTCCACTTGTCGTCGAGGGTCCGGGTGCTGTAGTCGCCGGCGGTGATCATCGGCTCGATCGCGAGCGTCATGCCCACCTGGAGCCTGGGGCCGCGGTGCGGCTGGCCGTGATTGGGCACCTGGGGATCCTCGTGCATCCGCTGTCCCACCCCGTGGCCCACCAGCTCCCGGACCACGCCGAATCCCGCCGCTTCCGCCACCGCCTGCACCGCGTGGCCGATATCACCGACGTGATTCCCGAGCCGTGCCTCTTGGATCCCCGCGGCCAGCGCCGCCTGGGTCACATCGAGCAGACGGCGCGCCTCGGGGGCGATCTCGCCGACCGGCACCGTGATCGCCGCGTCGGCGTGGAACCCCTGCAGGTGCACGCCCACATCCACGCTCACGATGCTCCCCTCGCGGAGAATGCGCCGGGTGGATGGGATTCCATGCACAACCTCTTCGTTGATGGAGATGCAGAGGCTCTTGGGAAAGCCGTAGAGCCCCTTGAACGAAGGCGTGGCCCCGGGGTGGCTCCGAATGAACTTCTCGGCTGCGGAATCGAGCTCCTCGGTCGAGACCCCCGGGCGGACCGTCTCGCGCACCAGCTGAAGCGTGGCCGCGACGATCCGTCCGGCGCGAGCCATGGTCTCGATTTCTTTCGGAGACTTCAGCGTGATCATCCCTAGGCTCCGATAGCCGCCTTCACGCGATCCGCGATTTCTTCCACACTCCCCGTGGCCGGAATCGTGGTCACCCCGCCCCGCGCCTCGTACCAGGCCAGCACCGGCGCCGTCTGGGTGCGGTAGGCCAGCAGCCGCCGCTCGACCGCAACCGGATCGTCATCGCTCCTGCCCTCAATGGTCCGGCGCTTCGCGATCCGGGAAAGAATCTCCTCGTCGGCCACATCGAAGAACAGGACCGCGGCGATTTTCCGGCCACGCTCCGCCAGCAGCCGGGCGACGCCCTCCGCCTGGGGAATCGTCCGCACGACGCCGTCGAGAATCGCTCCCTTGCCGGCGGCCGGCTTCGACAATTCCTCGCGGACGATTCCCATGATGAGATCGTCTCCCACGAGGGCGCCGCTGTCGTAGATCGCCTTGGCCTGCTTGCCCAGCGGCGTGCCGGCCGCGATCGCATCCCGGATCAGGTCGCCAGTTGCGAACTTCGGCAACCCAAGACGCTTCGCGAGGATAGCGCCCTGAGTGCCTTTGCCGGCGCCGGGGGGGCCGAGGAGCAGGATGTTCATGAGGATACCCCCAACAACGTGAACGGTGAACGGTGAAGAGTGAACGGGAACCGCCGCGCGGCAGAGAGTTCCTCCCCGGGGCAGTTCCCGTTCAGTGTCGACTGTTCACTGTTCACTGTTCACGCTACATGAAACGCTGCTGTCTGCCGCGGAATTTGACGCGCCCCGTCTTCATGAAGCTGTCGTACTTCCGGAGCGTCCGGTGCTGCTCCACCTGGGCGATGGTGTCCAGCAGCACGCCCACCACGATCAGGACCGAGGTGCCGCCGAAGACCGCCTGGGTGCCGATCTTCTGGGCGATGACGATCGGCAGGATGGCGATCGCGGCCAGGAAGAGCGCGCCCGGGAGCGTCACCCGCGAGAGCACCGCGTCGATGTAGTCTGCCGTCGCCCCGCCCGGCTTCACCCCCGGAATGAACCCGCCCTGCTTCTTCAGGTTTTCCGAGAGGTCCACTGAATTGAAGATGATCGAGGTGTAGAAGTAGCTGAACATCAGCACCATCAGCGCGAAGGCAATGTTGTACGGCCAGCCGCCCGGATTGAAGTACGCCGCGAGGTCGGTCAGCACCTGGTTCTTGGTGAAGTTCGCGATCGTCCCCGGGACGATGATGATCGTCTGGGCGAAGACGATCGGCATCACGCCGGCGGTGATCAGCCGGATCGGGATAAACGTCTTCTGGCCTTCGCGAATGCGGCCCCGGCCCATCACCTTGCGCGGGATCTGGATCGGAATCCGGCGCGACGCGATGGTCATGCCCACCACCGCGGCGATCGCCGCCACCGCCATCACCACCAGGAGCAGCGCGCCGACCCCGGAGATGACGTTGTTCCGGACCGAGCCGATGAGCTCGATCGCCGAGGGCCAGAGCCGCTCCATGATCGACACCGCGATCAGCATGCTCATCCCATTCCCGATGCCCCGCTCGGTGATCTGCTCGCCGAGCCACATCACGAAAATGGCGCCGGCGGTCAGTGTGAACACCATCGTGAGCCGGGAGGCAAAGCCTGGGGTGGTGATCGCCCCCGGAATCGACTCGGTGAACAGGGTAAAGGTGTACGCCTGGGAGAAGGCGATGAAGATCGTCATGTACCGGGTCCACTGGGTGAGCGTCTTCCGGCCTTCTTCCTCCTTCTGCATCTTGCCGACCGTGGGAACGAGTCCCCCGGCGAGCTGGAAGATGATCGAGGCCGAGATGTAGGGCATGATGCCGAGCGCGAAGATCGTCGCCCGGTTGAGCCCGCCGCCCAGCGTATCGTAGAGCTGGAAGAATCCTGCCGCGCTCGAGTTCGAGATGAACTGGACCAGGGCGTCGACATTGACTCCCGGCGCCGCGATGTGGGCGCCGATCCGGTAGATCAGCACCGCGAAAAGCGTGAAGAGGAGCTTGCGCTTGAGCTCCTCATCCATGCCCATGGCCGGAACCTTGGGGGCGGTCACCTACGCCTCGACCTTCCCGCCCGCCGCTTCGATCTTGGACCGGGCGGATGCCGAGAGCACCAAACCGCGCACCGAGTACGCGCGGTCCGCGTCGCCGGTGGCGAGGAGCTTGATCGCGCCGTCCTGCTGGCTCACCAGGCCCGCCGCGAACAGTGTCTCCGGCGTGAGCTCGGTGCCGGCGAGCTTGGCGAGCTGCCGCAAGTTGACCGTCTGGGCCGTGACCTTGAACGGGTTGGTGAACCCGCGCTTCGGCAGCCGGCGGTGCATCGGCATCTGGCCGCCTTCGAAGCCGGGATTCGTACCGCCCCCGGTCCGCGCCTTGTGGCCCTTGTGCCCCTTGCCGGACGTCTTGCCGTGGCCGGAACCTGGCCCCCGACCTACTCGCTTTCGCGACCTGTGGCTGCCGGGAGCGGGCCTCAGATTGGACAATGAGATCTTTTCGCTCATGACATTCTCTCCAAGGGGGTTGGGAGTTGGGAGGATGGGGTTTGGGGAAGTGCCCCAACCCCCAACTCCCATCTCCCATTCCCCATTAAGCCGGGCTTACCTCAACAAGGTGCCGCACCTTCGTGATCATGCCGCGCACCGAGGCGTTGTTGGGCAGCTCCACCGTCATCTGGTGGCGCGCCAGCCCGAGCGCCCTGAGGGTCCGCCGCATCGTGTCGGCATGACCGATCCCCGAGCGGATCTGCTTGACCTTGATCCGTTTGGCCTTCGATTCGGCGGGGACGACGGCCGCGTGAAATGCGGGGCCCTGCCGCCCGACGACGGGATTCCTGCCCATGCTAGACCTCCTGCCGGGCGCGGTAGGGGATCAGATCCACCTCGATCTGACGCTCCCGCGCCACCTGGCGCACCGAGACCAGTGACGTGAGCCCGTGCATCGTCGCCCGCACCATGTTGTGCGGGTTGTTCGAGCCGAGACTCTTGGTGAGAATGTCCGTGATGCCGCAGCACTCGAGCACGGCGCGTACCGGGCCGCCGGCGATGACGCCGGTACCGGTCGCGGCGGGCTTGAGCAGCACCGAGCCGGCGCCGTGCCGTCCGAGAATCTCGTGCGGGATGGTGGACCCGGTACGCGGAATCTCCACCATGCTCCGCTTGGCGGCTTCGACCGCCTTGCGAACCGCTTCCGAGACTTCGTTCGCCTTGCCCGTCGCCAGCCCGACGCGACCCTTACCGTCGCCCACCGCCACCAGGGCGTTGAAGGAGAACCGGCGGCCGCCCTTCACGACCTTGGCGACGCGGTTGATGTCGACGACCTTCTCGATGAACTCCGACTGCGCCTCGTCGCGGCCGCGGTCGCGCCGCGGGCCACCCTGGCCGCCGCGTCCGCCGCGATCCCCTCCGCGCCC
>CAYTMW010000053.1:0-14171 GCA_964439025.1 uncultured Gemmatimonas sp.
CGCCCTCGCCATCGCGTCTGCCTTCCCCCGAGGGGCATGACATCGGCAACAGTATGCGGGCCCTCTATCGGACCTGTTGGCTCAGTGACGTGTCTCCCAGCCGTCAACCGACATCGCTATAATAGGGAACCCGCCAAACCGCGTCAACCGTCGAGGCACCCGCTCATGCCCGCCAACCTGCTCATCGCGCTCGCGTCCTTCGCCCTCTGGGCCGTGTTCGTTTTCGTTCGTCCGATCGGACTCGGCGTGGTGCATCTGCTGCTGGTGGTGAGCGCCGTGCTGTTCATCCGGTGGTGGGCGCTGAAGGACAACAAAGCGGTGAGCGGTGAGCGGTGAGCGGGAACCACCTTTCCGGAGGGGTTGTTCCCGCTCACTGCTCACCGCCTACTGCTTGTCGCTCACCGCAGTTCAGATCTCCCAATTCGAGAAGACAATACTCTCCCCAGCGGTCGCGTCGCCCTTCCCCGCGAGCGTCATCCGCAGATCGGTCCAGTGTACCCGGTACCCGGCATCCACCAGGGCGCCGTACGCGGCCTGATAGGCCGTCTGACATCGGAGCGCCACCCGGCGGGCTCCTTCCGCCCACGCATCGCATTCGACGGCGGTGACGAGGCGGCGGAAGAGTGCAAGATCGTGCGCGACGAGCTTGAGCACCCTGAGCTCGTCGGCCGCCCGTCCCTCGGCGAGGGGGGCGACATGCCAGAGCGCGAACCCCGCCAGCCGCCCGCCGTCGGACAGGAGCGTCACGTCGCCGAGCCGGTGGTCGAGGGTGAGCTCGATTTCGCGGGAAAAGTCCACGCCGGGAGCCGACGCCTCGGTGAGAATGCGACAGGACCGGATCCCCGCGCCGACCTCTCCATGCGAGAGCCGGGTCGCGGGACTGGTGCCCGGCCCGCCGAGATCACGGCCCATACTCACGGTGAGGTGCCCGGGGCGGAATCCGAGCCCGGAGTAGAACCCGATGTTCTCGATGGTGCGCGGCATCGTCTCGAGGCCGATGACCCGCGCTCCCGCGCTCAGGAGTCGCTGAACGCCTTCCTCCACGATGGCGCGGCCGATCCCCTCGCCCTGCCGGTCGGGACGCACCGCCAGCGGACCCATCCACCCCTCCGCCCCGGAGCGGTGCACCATGTTGAACGCAAGCACCTGCTTCGACGCATCGCGCCACACCAGCGCACCCTCAGCAGCGCCGGCCATGGCAAAGCGCCAGATGGCCGGGTTGAGCGGCGGCACCCGCACCCCCGAGAGGCCGTCCCGCTGATAGCGGTCGGTGAACGCCTCCGAGAAGATGCGGTTGATCCGGTCGATATCGTCCGGCTGCGCACGCTCCGGGGGGCGGAGGCGCTCAGGCCGCGGCATCACGGGGCTCCACGGTCGCACTGGCGACCCGCTTCTCCACGTCGTAGCTCAGACGGATGACGCGGTCGAAGCTCTCCCGGACTGATTCGATATGGGTGATGAGGACGACTTGCGGAAATCGATCGGTCAGGTTGCGGAGCAATTCCATCACCGCGCCGCGACGCTCCTCGTCCAGCGAACCGAAAATCTCGTCGAGAATCAGCAGGGAGAGCGGCTGTCCGGCACGCTCCGCGATCCGCTGACTAATGGCGAGCCGAAGCGCCAGGTTGGCGACGTCCTCCTCGCCGCCGGAGATGACCGGCTTGGGCTCCCCATCATCGAAGATCGTCGCGATGTAGTCCTCGTCGAGGTCCAGATAGGTGTAGCGGCCGTTGGTCAGCTCGCTGAGAAAGCCTGACGCGAGATACGACAGGTCGGGGCGAAGCGTGTTGATGAGATCGGTGCGCAGATCGCCCAGCGCCCGGTCCAGCTCCTGTTGGAGCAGGATCTCGTTGCTCATACGCTCCACCTCGGCCGCGCGGCGTTCGCGGTCCTCGCGGCGGCGTGCGACCTCTGCGCGGTGCGCCAGCGCTCCCGTGAGTTCGCCCGCCGCCCGCGCGGTGCTCAGTTCCGCGTGCTTCAGGGCCTCCTCCGCGGCCCGGAGCCGCGCGCGGGTCTCCTCGAACCGCGCGGCGGACCAGCCGAGCCCGCCCAGCCGTTCCCGAAGTGAGGTCACCTCGGCCTCCCGTCGCGATAGATCCTGCTCGGCGAGCGCGGCACGGCTCACCAGGTCCTGGGCACGCTCCGCGGAGACACGGAGACGCTCAGCGAGCAGCGCGTCCGGCTCGAGCATTTCGATCTGCCGTTTCACCACGCCGTGCCGGATCTCATCGTATCGCTCCGGAATCGCGCTGAGCGTGGCGCCGAGCTGCTCGATCTGGGCCGCGAGGGCGACCCGTTCGCGGCCGAGCCGCTCGCGTTCGCCCGCCTGCTGCTCCAGTCCAGCGGCCCGTGCAGCAAGCCCCCGGGCCTCCTGCTCCCGTTGATCGCGCTGGCGGATCAGGTTGAGGAGATCGGCCGGCTCCGTCTGCAACTGCTCGATCCGCTGCCGGTAGAACTTGCCCTGGAATTCCACCTCCTCGATCTGGCGGACCAGTATCCCCAGCACGTTTTCATACCCCGCGCCGAGGGGCCGTCCGCATGTGGGGCAATCCCCCTCCGGGCCGGCCGTTTCCAACCGCCGTCGCTGTTCCTGCAGATCTTCGTGCTGGGCAAGGAGATGCTTCCGCCGGGTTTCGGAATCCTGCTTCTCTCGCACCCATTCGGTCAGCCGAGCCTCCGCATCCTGCACCAGGAGGGCATACGCCGCTTGGACACTTCCACCGGCGGCGCGGGTCTGGGCCAATTCTTCGGTCGGTGGGAGTTCCATCAGCCGCTTGTCCACCCGACCCAGTTGCCGCTGCAGCTCGGTGCGGCGGGCTTCGAGGCTGCGCGCGTTGCTCGTCGCGTCCCGCACGGCATCGAGCGCCTCCCGCTCGGCTTTCAGCGCCGGGAGCGGTTCCAGCCGCACCGTGAGCTTGTCGAGGCGTGACTTCGCGCCCAGCGCCTCGGCGAGCTCCCGGTCGAGCTGGCCGTGCTGCTCCCGGGCCGAGACCGCACCGTGTTCCGCCACCTTCAGATCGCCCTCGAGGGACAGCACCGTCTGCTGGAGCCCTTCCCAGCGGTCCGCTTCCGGCTTGAGTGCCGCGCGTGCCGCTTCGGCGCCCTGGTGCGCGGCCGCGCACTGGGCACAGGCATGCTCGGCGAGGCGGAGGCGCTCGGCGGCCAGGTCTTCCTCTTGTTGCATCCGTCCGGGATCCGCGACCTCACGCTTGCGAGCATCGAGTGTCGCCTGCGCGATTCGACGCAGTTCCTTGAGGCGCGATTGCGCCACCTTGAGCTTTTCGTAGCCAAGGACCCGGCTGAGGAACTGGGCTCGCTCCGGCGCGGTCATCTGCGCCATGATGGCCAGCTCCTTCTGGCCGGTGAAATAGGTGCTGAAGAATTCGTCGCGATTCATGCCGAGAAGCCGCCCCACCCGTTCGGTGACGGTGGCCAGACTATTGGCGATCGGGGTCGCCTCGCCGTCCTGGAACAGCTCGGCGTTCTGCAGCGACCGGACGATGCGGTAGCGATGCGGCCCGAGGTCGAACTCCAGCTCCACCTCCACGCGCGACCGGGCGGGCGCGCCCCGCCGGCGGATCGTGTCCTTGGTGCCGCGCGCGGCATCGGTGCCGTAGATCGCCCACGCGATGGCTTCGAGCAAGGTGGTCTTGCCGGTGCCGTTCGGCCCGACGATCCCGGTGAGCCCTGCCTCGAACTCGAGCAGAGTGTCGGCGTGCTGGCGGAAATTCTGGAGGCGAAGCCGCCTGATCTGCATCAGGGCGCGCCCCCCGCACCGCCCTCGTCGGGCTCGGTCAGCATCTCCAGTCCCAGCGAAACGAAGCGCTCGCGGGAGAGCCGTTCGGGAAGCGGCCTGCGGCGGAGATACTCCTGCACCAGCTCGGGAAGCGTCTGCCGGTGTCCCGGCGCGCCAACCCCGACCGATCGATCGAGCTCGGGACGACGGAAATCGAGATGAAGGTGAAGCGCCTTGGCCTTGGCGGCGCGGATGGCCGCGTGATCGAGCTCGAGCACGATGTGGCGCGGAATCTTCGTCACCACCAGCCGGACGATGGCGTCGGCGAGTCCGCCGGGAATTCGCTGCAGCCGGTCGGCGATGGCCCGATCCACGGCAGGGGCCGGCAGGTCTGTCGCATCGAGCCAAGGGAGATCGTGGACCCGCCGGGCCGGCGCCACGGGCATTCGAGACACCGTCCCGGCGTCGAGGTCGGCGAGGAGCCAGCCCTTGCCCGGGACGCGGAGGCGAGCCTCGTCCGCGAGCTCGCCCCAGGGATTCGGGCTCACGTACTCGAGCGCCCCCGAGTACCAGATCCGCGGACCAACCTCGTGCTGGACGTGATAATGCCCGAGCGCCACGTAGCTCCAGGCCTCCTGGCTGAGCTCGTCGCGATCCAGCAGTGCCCCGCCATACTCGACCGAGGAGCGGTCGCCGGGAAACACCCCCTCGACCTCCCCGTGCATGACGAGCACCTGGTGACGTTCGGGGCCGTCGCGCCGGAGCAGCAACCGTTCCGGCCCGAACATCGCCGCATGGGGCACCGCATAGACCGAGAGATCCAGCGCGGGAAACTTGAGCCTGCGGGCCTCGTCCGTGGCGACCTCCACGCCGAGCTCCTCGTACAGCCTGAGAATCGAGCCGGTATCGCTGCTTCTCGGCGTGTCGTGGTTCCCCGCGATGAGCACGACCGGGGCACCGGGCAGCGCTTCCCGCAGTCGCTGCAGCTGGCGGAAGGCGAAGACGATGGAATGATTGGTCGGACGCACGGCATGAAAGAGATCGCCGGCGATGATCACCGCATCGGGCCGCGCGGCGATGACGCCGTCGACCGCGGCGCGGAACGCGCTTGCGACGTCGGCTTCGCGCTGATTGATCCCCGCCGGGGTCTGGCGATGGTGCTGCCGGAAGCCGAGATGGAGGTCGGCGAGATGGGCGATCTTCACACGAGCCTCAATACGGATCCCCGCTGGTCCGAACCGGGCGGATTCCCTGTCGCGGTATCACCGTCTCCGGCCGTGGCTCCCGGCCGAGGCATTTGACGAAGAACGGAAAGACCTGCTCGGGCCGGGCGCGGAGCGTGGCGTTCAGGGCCTTCCGCACATCGTCCTCCCGCCGGCCGGCAATCGTATCCAGCACTCGCGCGGTTCCGAGACCCGGCTCGAGCATCCTGAGCCGGCGGGCCACCGCGTCCGGGAACGGGAGCTCCGCGACGGGAGGAAATCGCTCGACGCCCTCGCGCCCGGAGAGCACCGCCGGGCGCGGGAAGCGCACAAACACCGGATGGGTGAAATGAGGATGCCGCACCAGCAGCTCGCCCTTCGGGAGAGCGGCGAGCCGCGCCCGGATCGCGGGGCTGATCGTCGCGTACCCCGGAAGCGCGAGCTCGTCACCATCCATCCGTCCCAGGAGTGTCGTTCCTGCGTTGCCCACCACACGGCGCTGCACCTGGGACCGGAACTGCTGGGCCGAGAAGAGCACCAGCCCGAGATAGCGGCCCCGCTCGGAAATATCGACGAGCATCTTCCGGACGTAGGTGTCGGGACCGTCAGCGGGGGCGTACTTGTTGAGCTCATCCACGAACACCACGACCTGGTCCACACCGAGATCGCGCCGCTCCAGGTGCTCGCGCAGCATCGAAACGACACGCGCAAAGACCAGATCCTGCGCCAGCGGGTCGAGACCGGCCACGTCCACGACGTATAAACCGCGGTCGTCGAAGGCGCCCCAGGGAAGATCGTTGACGTCTCCATCATCGGTGACGAGGCCCTTCGAGCGGGTGCTGATGTTCCCGAGCCGGTTCCTGATCTTCCGGATCGTCGCGACATGGTGGGTCTTCCAGATCTCGCCCTTGCCCTCCTCCAGCCTGGCGAAGATCGCCCGGAAGAATTCATCGAGATCGGCAAAGCTCTTGACGAAAAACCTGCGGCCGAGCGAGCTGTCGTCGAACTCGCGCCCGATGACGCGCTCGGACAGGAAATCGATCAGAGCGTCCGCCTTGGCGTCCACGTCGTCCTTGTTGAGCAGCACTTCGGCGTAGTCGAGCACTTCCCTGAGCCCCCAAATCAGCGGCTCGGTGTTGGCTTGCAGCGCCTCGTTGCTCCGCAGCGTATTGAGATTCACCCCGTCGGGCTTGTAGGGCGCGAAATAGCGGACCTTGCTGAAGGCCACAGGGACGAGCCCGAGACGGGCGTAGAGACGCGCATCGTCCGGACCGAGGGTCGCGCTCTGATCGAGGAAGCAGAGATCGGGACCCTTCACGTTGAAGCAGACCGCCGCGATTCGCCCCTTCCGAGCCGGGAATCGCTGGAAGATGCTGCTCAGGAGAAATTCCACGGCGCTGGTCTTGGTGGCGAGCCCGGACACGCCGGTGATGTTGAGGTGGGCCGCCTCGGGCCCCAGAAGGAAATCCGCGTCCACGTAGACCGGCGCCTCGAGTCCCCCAGCGGCATACACGCCAACGGGAATTCCGTTCCCGCTGGTGCCGTCGCCATACCCGTCCATCCGGAGCGCGACCGCCACGTCAGCATCGCTCGCGAGGCGCACCGCACCCGAGGGAACCGGCTGGACCGGCTCCTCGGGAAGGTGGCGGAGCACCGCGGCGACGTAGAGCCGAATCTCGGCGCGCGCCTGGCCCTCGGCGAGAGCCGCCGACGGATCGCCGCCGGAACCGATCACCGCCTGCAGCGGCGTCTGCCAATCCGAATAAGACAAGCCTTCGGTCACGACGCCGAAGACGACGCGCCCCTCGGCATCCACCCGCACGATCGTCCCGATGCCGACGGCGGACTCCCGCGCGGTCCAGAAGGAAAAGTGGTGCGGGGTGGAGGGTTTGAGCTCGGTCGCGACGACCCGGCCGACGACCTGGGTGCTGGGGACTGGGTGCTGGGGACTGGTCACAAGTCACCCGTCACAGGTCACTGGCCACAGTGCTACGCACCCAGTCTCGCGATGAAGCGGAGGATCCGGTCCAGCGCGGCATCCAGTTCCTTGTCGGAGACGGCGTAGCTGAGGCGAACCCAGTGGTCGTCCCCGAAGGCTCCGCCGGGCACCAGCGCAACGCCTTCCTCCTGGATCAGTCGCTCGCAGAAGACCTGCCCCGTCATCGCGTGGCCGGGTGCGACGCCGTCGATCCGGAAGAAGAAGTAGAATGCCCCGTGCGGCTCGACGAACTCGACACCGGGCGCCTCGTCGCGGAAGCGGGAGATCACCCGATCGCGCCGCCGCCCGAAGGCAGCCACCATCCGCTGCACTTCCTGCTCGACCTTCGGATCGTTGTAGGCGGTGACGGCGGCCCACTGCGCGGGATGGTTGGCTCCCGTCGTGGTATGAGCCTGGAGATTTGCCATCGCCTTGACGACGTGCGCCGGGGCCAGCGCCACGCCGATCCGCCACCCGGTCATCGCGTAGGACTTGCTCGCCCCGGTGATCACCACCAGGCGCTCGGTATCCTCCGCCGGCAGGTCGAGGAACGACGGCGCCGATCCGTCTCCGTAGAAGATCCTGCGGTAAATCTCGTCCGTGATGATCCAGACATCGTGCTGCTTTGCCCATGCCGCGATCGCCTTGAGCTCGCTCAGGGTGTACACGGCGCCGGTGGGATTGCAGGGCGAGCAGAGGATCAGGCCGCGCACCAGCTTGTCGGTGTGCCGTTCGAGATCCTGGACGCTCACCTTGAGGCCCCAATCGGCTTCCCCGGGTAGCATGACCGGCTCGGCGCGGGCGAGGTGCACGATCTGCGGGAAGGAGACCCAGGCCGGCGACGGAATCAGGACCTTGTCCTTCGGCCCGAAGAGTGTGAAGCAGGCGTTGAACAGCGCCTGCTTCGAGCCCGAGCTCACGATCACCTGGTCGGGGTCGATTGCCCGTCCCGGCGACTGTCCGGCAAGACTCTGCGCCACCGCCTGCCGCAGCTCGCGCAATCCGGCGTTGGGTGGATACCGTGTGTGCCCGTGCTGAATGGCGAGAATCCCCGCCTGGGCCACGGGGGCCGGCGTGTCAAAGTCCGGTTCACCCACCCCGAGGTCCAGTACATCCTCGCCGCTCGCCTGGCGCCGCTTGGCCTCGGCGCTGATGGCGATGGTTTCGGAGGCCTTGAGATGGGAGAGATTCTGGGAGAGCGGGTCGGGCAGTCGGATGACGCGCGTCATGGGGAAAAAGATAACCACTTGGCCCGCCGCCGCCCGCTGGCTAGCTTGCGTCCCCGGCAATCACGCCGCTGTTTGACAACCGAGGCACCCGTGTCGGATCTGGACCTTCTTCCTCTGGCCCCGCCCGTGGCGGGAACACTTGCCGCGGCCGGCTGGTCCGCGGATCACCCCGCGCTGCGCGAAGCGGCGCCCGTCGCCGCCCGGGGGCACAACCTGGTCTACGTTGCGCCCCCGTCGCCCTCGTGGGCGGCGCCGGTGCTGGCGGGTGTTATCTCCCGCCTGGCGGGGACCCGGCGCGGACCGGTGCTGGCGCTCACTCCCACAGAAGGCGTGGACGAATGGGCCCGGATCGCGGGCCGGATTGCCCACGGCACGGAACTTCGTCTGGTCGCCGCGCACACCCCGGCGCGCATCACCCGCCTCCTTCGCTCCGACAGCGTCGACCTCCTCTTTCTCACTCCCGAGACCGCGCACGAACTGGTGCGCCGATCCGCGCTCAAAATGGACGCGGTGGACGGAATTCTTTTTCTGTGGCCCGAGGCGTGGGGCGCCGAGGATTTCCTCCCGGGACTGCTGCAGGATGCCGGGCACCAGGTGCAGCGGGTGGTGGTGACCGCGGACCAGAGCTACGCCGCGCCCCTGATCGAGCGCTACTGCTGGCGTGCGCCGCTGGTCGATGTGCTGGGCCCTGACGACTCCGCTCCACCGCCCGTTCGCGCCGTTTCGGCCGGTTGGCGGCGGCGGATCGAAGCGCTCGCCGACATCATCGAGCAGCTCGACCCCGAATCGCTGACGATCTGGGCGGCTGATCTGGGCGACCGGGAGGCCATCACCCACGCACTCGCGTCCACGGGTGCGCCGGCGGCCATCACCAACGCGACGCCGGACAAGGGCTCTCTCATCATCGCCTACGACCTCCCGTCGCCGCTCCGTCTCAAGGAGCTGTCCGCGCAGGGCGAGGTCGTGCTGCTGGTTCCTCCCGGAGCCGAGGCGTTCGCGGCGAAGCTCTCACCGCGGCGGCGTCCCATCCAGCTCCGCGGACAGCTCGAGCGTGCCCGGGTGGAGCTCGAGACCGCTCGCCTGACGGTGGGCGGGGTCCTCGACCGCGGACCGTCACCGGCGGCGTTTTTCGCGATGGCGCCGCTTCTCGAGCGGCACGAAGCGAGCGCTGTCGCCGCCGCGCTCTACGAACTCTGGGATACGGCGACCTCCGCTCGAGCGCTGCCCGCGCAGTCCGCCGCGCCATCCGCCTCCACGGTCAAGCTATGGATCGGGATTGGGAAGCGGGATGCCGTCACGCCGCACGACCTGGTGGCGGCGCTCGTGAAGGATGCGGGAGTGGCCAGGGAAGCCGTGGGAAAGGTCGAGATCCGGGAGAGCTTCACGCTGGTGGAGCTCGCTGCCGGAGCGGATCCAGAGGCGGTGGCGGAGCGTCTGACCGGCAAGTCGATCCGGAAGCGGAGGCTTGTCGCAAGGCTGGATAAGGGCAGGCAATAGGCAACAGGCAACAGGCAGTAGTGAAGAGCCTTTCCCTGTTGCCTGCTGCCTGCTCCCTGCTGCCTGTGTTCAGCGCTTCTTGTTCAGCAGATCCCGCAGCGGCCGCCCCGCCCGGAATACGGGCGCAGTCGAGCGCGCGATCGAGATGCTGCGGCCGGTGCGGGGGTCGCGCCCGTTGCGGGCGGCGCGGGTCTTGGTTTCGAACTGGCCGAAGCCGGTGATCTGGACCCGGCTCCCTTTGCAGAGCTCCGCGGGGAGGATGCCCTTGACGCCGAAGAGCATGTCGATGGTCTCCGCGGCCTTGGCGCGTGAGAGACCAACGCGCTTCGCCAGTTCGGTCACCAGTTCCTGCTTCGTCATCGGCCGCCTCCCGCCGCGCTCGGGTCCCGTGGTGCGAGCGGCGGAATATAGCATGCCCCTTCTCGCTTGACCCGCCTCGCGGCCTCGGCTATCGTCGGAGCATCGGGGTTTCTCCCCTCTCACCCTGGACCCATCCTGATGTACAACCTCGCTCGCCCGGGGACGATCGAAATCATTGCCGGTGTCATGTTCAGCGGAAAGAGCGAAGAGCTCCTCCGCCGGGTGCGGCGCGCGCTGATCGCGCGCCGCCGGGTGCAGGTCTACAAATCACACCTCGACGAGCGCTACGGCGGGATCTATCGCGTCTCGAGCCACAGCGGCATCGAGTTCGAGGCGCTCCCGGTGGACAGCGCCGGCGAGATCATGCGGCTGACCCGCCCCGACACCGAGCTCGTGGCAATCGACGAGGCGCAGTTCCTCGATGCCGACATCGTCGATGTCGTGACCACGCTCGCGAGTCGGGGCGTGCGGGTCCTGGTGGCGGGGACCGATACCGATTTCCGGGGCGAGCCGTTCGGCATGATGGGACACCTGATGGCGATTGCCGAGCAGGTGGACAAGCTGAGCGCGATCTGCGTCGTCTGCGGCGACCTTGCCTGCCGGAATCAGCGGCTGGTGGACGGCAAGCCGGCGCGCTACGACTCCCCGACGATTCAGGTGGGTGGCAGCGAGGCGTACGAGGCGCGGTGCAGGCGGTGCCATCGGGTACCAAGAGAAGATGAAGCTCAGACGGCGCTATTGTAAAGTGGCTCACGGCTACCTGCCAACGGCCGTTAGCGGTTAGCGGTTAGCTTTCGGAATGCTGTCCGTCGCTCTCACCGGAAATATCGCCGCCGGCAAATCTTCCGTCGCGGCCCTCTTCCGCGACTGGGGCGCGACCATCATCGACGCCGACGCGATCGTGAAGCGTCTCCAGCGCCCGGGCACCGCGGTCTTTCAAGCGATCGTGGACCGGTTCGGTCCCGGCTCGCTCGCGGCCAATGGCACCCTCGACCGTCCCGCGCTCCGCGCCCGCATCCTCGCCGATCCCGAGGAAAAGCGGGCCCTCGAAGCCATCGTGCATCCGGCGGTCGAGGCCGAGCGAAAGCGACTCCTCCAGCGCGCCGAGCCGGCGCGCGACCGCGTGGTGATCAGCGACATCCCCCTGCTGTACGAAACGATGGATCCAGGAGCATTCGGCGCGGTCGTACTGGTGGATGCGCCGGAGGCGGTCCGCCTGGAGCGGCTGGCACAGCATCGCGGGCTCTCCGCAGCGGAGGCGGCCGCGCTGATCGCGGCGCAGCTCCCGGTAGCGGAAAAACGGGCGCGCGCCGACTTCATCATCGACAACGACGGGAGCCGGGAGCTGCTGCGCGAACGTGCGTGGCAGGTCTTTCGAAAAGTGCTCTCCCGCGCCCGCGCCCGCGCTTGACCCTGCCCCGCCGCCGGGGTATGCTCAACGCGGTCTTCCCCCTGAGGATTCCCTGGTGGTCAACGTCCCGGACGATCTCCGCTACACCGCGGATCACGAATACGTGAGATCGACCCCTGACGCGGGTGTCGTCATCATCGGTGTCACCGACTACGCGCAGGGTGAGCTCGGCGACGTGGTGTTCGTGAATCTGCCCAAGGTCGGCGACCGGTTCGGCGCGCATCAGCCGTTCGGCACTATTGAAGCCGTCAAGGCCGTCTCCGACCTCTACTGCCCTGTAGCGGGCGAGGTCGTCGCGGTGAACCAGGGTCTCGATGCCGATCCGGCCTCGGTCAACCGCGCGCCCTACGACGACGGCTGGATGATCCGCCTCAAGGCCGACGTTCCGGCCGTCCTCGAGGGACTCCTGACCGCCGCGGCCTACCGGGCCCAGATCGGCGCCTGACATCGGCCGTCCCCGTGCGCTTCGTGGTCGATGCCCCGGGCGAAGGTTGCCGGGGCATCGCCGTTTTTGATCTCTTCATTTGTCGGAGCCTCCTCCGGTTATGACTGCCACTCTGTCGCACTCCCGGTTCGGTCCCTTCGTCGCCCGTCACCTCGGCCCCCGCGAGGCCGACGTCGCCGCGATGCTCGAGGTGCTGGGCTACCCGAGCCTCGACGCCCTCATCGATGCCATCGTCCCGGAAGGCATCCGGCTCAGGAAGCCGCTCGCGCTCCCGCCGGCGCGCACCGAGCAAGAATCCCTCGCGACGCTCCGGGCGATGGCCGAGAAGAATCAGGTGTTCCGATCCTACCTTGGCCTCGGCTATCACGACTGCTTCGTGCCGGGGGTAATCCAGCGCAACGTCCTCGAGAATCCCGGCTGGTACACCGCCTACACACCCTATCAGCCGGAGATCGCGCAGGGTCGGCTCGAAGCGCTGCTCAACTTCCAGACGATGGTCTCGGATCTCACCGGCTTTGAGATTGCCAACGCCTCGCTCCTCGACGAAGGCACCGCGGCGGCGGAAGCGATGGCGTTGTCCCTGGGCGCGGCGCCGCATCACGATGATCCGGTGTATGTAGTGGACCGACATTGTCACCCGCAGACCATTGCGGTCGTGGCGACACGGGCCGAAGCGCGCGGGGTGAAGGTGGTCGTCGCCGATGTGGCGGACTTCAGCTTCGGTCCCGGCGTGGCGGGCTGCCTGATTCAGTATCCGGATACGCTGGGCGCCGTCATCGATCACCGGCAGGTGGTCGAGCGGGTCCACGCCGTGAAGGGCCTCGTCACGGTCGCCACCGACCCGCTCGCCCTCGCCCTGCTCGCGCCCCCGGCGGAATGGGGCGCCGACATCGCCGTGGGCAACTCCCAGCGCTTCGGCGTGCCGCTCGGATTTGGCGGGCCGCACGCCGGATTCCTCGCGACGCGGGATGCCCACAAGCGCCTGATTCCCGGACGGCTCATCGGGGTCTCGAAGGATCGGGAAGGTCATCCCGCGCTGCGGATGGCGCTGCAGACCCGCGAGCAGCACATCCGGCGCGAAAAGGCCACGAGCAACGTCTGCACCGCGCAAGTGCTCCTTGCCGTCATGGCCAGCATGTACGCTGTATATCACGGACCCGAAGGGATTCGCGCCATCGCAGAGCAGGTCCACGACCGCACTGCACGGCTTGCCGCCGCCCTCCGCGCCAGGGGCTTCATCCTCGCGAGCGATGCGTTCTTCGATACGATCGTGGTGGAAACCGACGCTGCCGGCGCGTCGAAGATTCACCAGGCCGCGCGCGCCCGGCGCATCAATCTGCGCGCGGTGTCGCCCACGCAGATCGGCGTGGCGCTCGACGAGACGGTGACGGAAAAGGATTTGAAGGACCTTTTTGAGGTGTTTGGCGTCGGGGAAGTTTCCAGCGTCCAGCATCCAGCATCCAGCATCCCCCCCGCCCTGCAGCGCACCTCCCCATACCTCACCCACCCGGTCTTCAAGAGTCACCGCTCGGAAACCGAGATGCTCCGATACATCCGGCGCCTCGAAGCGCGCGATCTCTCCCTGACCGCGGCGATGATCCCACTGGGTTCCTGCACCATGAAGCTCAACGCCACCGCCGAAATGGTGCCGGTCTCCTGGCCGGGTTTCGGCGGGCTGCACCCCTTCGCGCCGCGGGACCAGACCGAGGGGTACCGGCAGCTCTTCGCCGACCTGGAGACCTGGCTCGCCGACATCACCGGCTTCGCCCGGGTTTCGCTGCAGCCGAACGCCGGCTCGCAGGGGGAATTCGCCGGGCTGCTCGTCATCCGCGCGTATCACCGTGCCCGCGGAGATGCGCAGCGCATCGTCTGCCTCATTCCGCAATCGGCGCACGGGACCAACCCGGCCAGCGCGGTGATGGCGGGGATGAAGGTCGTGGTGGTGAAGACCGATCCGCAGGGGAACATCGACCTGGCCGATCTCCGGACCCAGGCCGAGGCCAACGCGAAGAATCTCGCCGCGCTGATGGTCACGTATCCCTCCACTCACGGCGTGTTCGAGGACGGCATCTCCGAGGTCTGCGCCATCGTGCACCAGCATGGCGGACAGGTGTACATGGACGGCGCCAACATGAACGCGCAGGTTGGAACGGCGAGCGTTCTGAAGAATCGCCCGAGGTCATTATTGAGGAATCGGAAGGTAAAAAGATCTATTCACTCGACGGGATGGCGTACACGCAGGTCTATCTCACGAGGGACGATAGTTTGATCAGCGTGCTCGTTTCTAAACATGATGGCATCATTCTAACAGGG
>CAYTMW010000054.1:0-13440 GCA_964439025.1 uncultured Gemmatimonas sp.
TGGATAGAGCGCTTGCCTCCGGAGCAAGAGGTCGCGCGTTCGAATCGCGCCGGGCTCATCGAGTGAACAACCAGCGCCCCCGGCCACTCGCGTGACCGGGGGCGCTGTCCATGCATCACCCGTCGCTATGGCTTCTGTCCGTGCGGCTGGTCGTAGTGCGCCTGGATGTTCCCCTTGGCAGCGGACTGCAGCGGGACGTTGAGGACGACGGTCACACCATCCGGTGCGTAGATCGTGAGCCGGGCCTTGTCGCCCGATTTGGCGCCTTCGCCGTCATCGATGAAGGTGAAGACAACCTTGGAGCCCGGCACGCCGTTGAGCTTACCGAGGCCTTCGCCGTTAAAGGTGTCGAACGGCGCCGCCGGCGGCTTCGGCGCGATCGTCGGATCGTCCTGGCAGTCGGCGAGCGTAATCGGCTTGGCCAGATGCCACTTGTTGCCGGGCCAGTTGATCTCGAGGTTGTTCGACTTCAGAATGTCGCAGTGGAGCGTGAACCCGTAGGTCACCGCGCCCCCGCCGACTGCCACCAGCTTCCCGCCGCCGCCGGTCATGCGACCCTGCAGCGTCGCGGTGGAGGTCGGCTCGACCAGCAGGATGAAATCGTTGTAGTCGGAGTCGAACTCAGCGGGAAGGGCGATCGTCTCCAGCTTGTTGTCCTCGACCCCGACGAGATAGGTGTTGCTGGCCGGGTTGAGGAAGAGGGCAAACTGCTGGAACGGGATCGCCGAGAACCCTCCGGTGGCGTCGGAGCAATCATGCGTCGGATTGGCGCATCCGCCGGTGGTGGGGTTGAAATCGTTCTTGATGTAGAACCCCCAGTTGGCGCCGCCGGTGTTGATCGTGATAGCGGTGTTGATGGTGCGGTTAGCCCAGCCGGCCACCGGATGGAAGGTATAAACCCCCGCGGTCTTGGTGAACCACCCGACCTCTTGACTCTGCGTACCCAGGTACGAACCCAGCAGCGTCACGGTGTAGGAGAAACCCCCGCTGAACATGAAGGACGAGGGATCGCGGGCCTGCGGGCCGTCGCCCCAGTACTTGGTGTACCCTGAGGTCAGCCCCGCGTTGTGGTTGGAGTTCGGCGCCGCGCGCAGGCAGTTCGTGCCCAGCGTGTGGGTCGCGAAGAACCCCACGTTGCAGCTGGTGTTCGTCCCATTGTTGTCGGCCGACAGATTGTCCCAGAACTCGCTGGCCGCGCGGCCGCTGTTGTTCGCGATCACCGTCCTCGAGAATGCGCCCGCGTCCGCACCCGCCACGATCACGTTGGCGGGGGGCGGCACCACCAGCGGCGTGATCTTGGCCTGGGCAACGCCCGTGGACTCTGCGGGTCCGAGGGGCAGAGCGTCGCTGCACCCCGCCAGCAGCGCGAGCGCGAGCGCCCCACAGGCAGTAAACCCCTTCCGGAAGGGATCGGATCTGAACATGTGTTGCTCCTCTGGGCAGCAATTGGAGTAAATCAGGGAACGAAGAGTAACTAAAGGACCTCGAGGTGGCGGACCCCCGCTCTCTCGCCCCCGCAGATGACGTCGGGCCTTCGCGACGGGGATGATTGAGGACTCCCATTTCGTTGTCGGGGCTTAGTTTACCTCTCGTTCAAAAAATGTCAAGAACGCGGGCGACTGGTCATCGGCCGCTTGATGACTGATATCTCGACGTCAAGCGAGTTGACGCTTCGCGACCGCGCTAGTGTTGCGTTTGAGCTACAGAGTCCCGCCTCATGCCGGTGCGCGGCGCCCTTCCCCGTCGTGTCCGGCGCCGCCCCTTTCCGCATCAGCATCGCCAAATCCGCCCTGAATGCCGAGTCGCCCCGGTCCACCGACGGCCATTGCGCCGGATTGGCCGGCGCGAACATTCCCACCATGACCCCCATCCCGGCGTTCACCGCGGTCTTCTCTCCAGGGTTCCGGTAGATGGCCGTGACCCGGTAACGCCGCCCCGGCTGAAGTCGAAGATCACCGCCTTCCCGACGACTCTCGCAGCACGACACGCATCCTGAGCGCTGCCGCTTCGATCGCCTTGAGCGACGCGACCACCTCCGGCGACAGGCTCTCGGTATCGAGGAGCAGCAACTGGGTCTCCGCCAGCACGGCGGACAGTGGATTCGCCAGGTCGTGCACCAGCCCGGAGAGCGAGCTCGGAGCCGGCTTCGTTGCGTCGTCGCCGCCGGTCATACGAACGGAAAGGGCACGAAGGTCACCACGAAGATGAGCACCGACAGCAGCCCGACCCAGCGCCGGCTGGGAGGGACCGGCCGCTCCGGAATCATCACGGAAGGATGGCTCCATCGTCCCCCCCCAATCAGAAACGTCATCACCACCCAGAGGTACCAGCTAGGGGAATACTGCGCCAGCACGAGCAGCGCCACCACTCCGGCGCCCGCGACCAGCCGCTGATGCCGTCCCAGGATCCCGTACAGGACGTGTCCTCCATCGAGCTGGCTCAGGGGAAGGAGATTGAGTCCGGTGATGAACGCGCCGACCCATCCGGCAAAGGCCGGGAGGCTCAGATGAATGACCGGAGCATCCGGAAAAGCCCAGTCCCGGATCCAGCCGGTGAGGAGTGAATCTCCCAGCCCGATCGGCTGGCCGGCGAACGCCACCCAGGTGGTCGCCTGCCCCGGTCCGTTCAGGCCCGGTTGCGAGATGTGATAGCCCCAGAAAAGCACCGCGACCGCGACGACGAATCCCGCGATCGGTCCCGCGGCGCCAACGTCGAGCAGCTGGCGCCGGTCGAGCACGGCGCTCTTGAGCTTGATGAACGCGCCCAGGCTCCCGATCGGAGAAAGCGTCGGCGGAATCGGGAGGAAGAACGGCGGAGTCGTGTCGATGTCGTACCGGCGGGCGGCGATATAGTGGCCGAGCTCGTGGACCAGGAGGATGCCCACCAGGGGAGCCGCGAAGGTCCAGCCGTCCAGCAGGATCCGCCAGTCGCCGCGGGCGAGGCCGGCGAAGAAATCCCCCGCGGCCAACACGGCCCCCGAAAACCCCGGCGGCACATAGGGAAACCACACGCCGGCCAGGGCCGCACCGGCGCCCAGCGCGCAGATCACCGTGAGGACAAAGAGCAGGGCGTGCAGCCACCAGCGGGGGCTCCGCGCGCCGGGCAAGGCGCGGATCAGGACGATCCGGGAGGCCTCCCGGTCGGCCCAGTACCAGCGGCCGTTCCACCCATCGAGCACGGCGCGAAGAGTGGCCGAGGGACCGCGATGCTCGGGCGCCACCAGACCATCGACGACTTCGCGCGTCCCCACGCGCATGATCCGCCAGGCCAACAGGAGCTTCGTGAGCTCATCCATCGCGCCTCTTGACGTCCACGTTGCGAATCGGTAAAATCATCCTATCCCAGACGACCAGATACGAGCCGACCCGTCCGATCCAGCGCACCCGTGCGCTGCCCTGGACGCCTTCAGATTGCAGATCTCGACGCTGACCCGAGTCCCGTCCTCTCACTGACCCCAGCCGCCGTCGGCAGCACCCCCCTCCGACGCGCACCAGGTTTTCCTCGTGGACATCTCCGAACTCAAGCAGAAATCGGTTGCCGAGCTGCATGCACTCGCTCAGCAGCTCAACATCACCAACTACTCCGGCCTGCGCAAGCAGGATTTGATCTTCCGGATCGAGCAATCGCTGCTCGAATCCGACACGGTCATTCGAGGCGAAGGCGTCCTCGAAATCCTGCCCGAAGGCTACGGATTCCTGCGCAGCCAGGACTGGAATTACCTCTATGGCCCGGATGACATCTACGTCAGCCCCAGCCAGATCAAGCGCTTCGATCTTCGCACCGGCGACACCGTCATGGGCCAGGTCCGGCCGCCGAAAGAGGGCGAGCGGTACCTCGCGCTGCTCAAGGTCGAGAGCGTCAACTACGAGGAACCGGAAAAGACCAAGCAGCGGATCGCCTTCGACAACCTCCGCCCCCGCTACCCCGACCAGAAGCTCACGCTGGAGGGCAAGAAGGGCGATCTCTCCATGCGGGTGGTGGACCTGCTCGCGCCGATCGGGAAAGGCCAGCGCGGGCTCATCGTCTCGCCGCCCAAGGCGGGCAAGACGATCCTGCTGCAGAAGGTGGCCAACGCCATCGCGGAGAACCACCCGGAGGTGATCCTCATCGTGCTGCTCATCGACGAGCGGCCGGAAGAAGTCACCGACATGCAGGAAAACGTGAAGGCCGAGGTCATCTCCTCGACCTTCGACGAGCCGGCCGACCGTCACGTACAGGTGGCGGACATGGTCATCGAGAAATCCAAGCGGCTGGTCGAGCATGGCCGGGACGTGGTGATTCTGCTGGACTCAATCACCCGCCTTGCCCGCGCGCACAACGTGGTGGTGCCCCACTCGGGCAAGATTCTCTCCGGTGGTGTCGACGCCAACGCGCTGCAGAAGCCCAAGCGCTTCTTCGGCGCGGCGCGCAATATCGAGGGCGGCGGGTCGCTCACCATCATCGCGACCGCGTTGATCGACACCGGCTCCCGCATGGACGAAGTGATTTTCGAGGAGTTCAAGGGCACCGGCAACATGGAGCTCGTCCTCGACCGCCGTCTGGCGGACCGCCGCATCTATCCCGCGATCGACATCCAGCGGAGCAGCACCCGGAAGGAAGAGCTCCTCATGGACAAGGACGAGCTCAACCGGGTGTATCTGCTCCGGAATTTCCTCGCGGACATGCCGCCAGTGGAGGCGCTGGAGTTCCTCATCGAGCGGATGAAGCGCACCAAGACGAACAAGGAGTTCTTCGCCACGATGAACCAGTAGGCCGTGGCGATCCCCCGGACCGGCCGTATCCTTGCCGTGGATTGGGGTGAGCGGCGTATCGGACTCGCCCTGTCCGACGAAACCCAGACCATCGCCTCCCCACTCGGCGCGCTCACCCGCCGCGCCGGCAAGCGCTTCCCGATGCCGGCATTTCTCGAGCATCTCACCGCCCACCACCCGGTGGGACTGGTGGTGGGCCTGCCGCTCACCCCGGAAGGCGCCGACGGTCCGTCCACGGTCGCCGCGCGCGCGCTCGCGGTGCAGCTCGGCGCCCGGACCTATCTCCCGGTGGAGCTGGTGGACGAGCGGATGACGACGGCGCGGGCGCACGCCGCGATCCGGGAGCAGGGGGGCAACACCCGCGGGCGCCGCGAGGAGGTGGATGCGCTCGCCGCGACCATCCTGCTGCAGCACTTCCTGGAAACTCGCCGGCACAGCCGGTCCTGATGCGGCTTCGAGTCCTAACCGGCTTCTTCTTCGCGGCGGGCTGCGGCGCGGCCGCGGATGCGCCGAAGGAGCGGGTGACGATTCCCTCGGGGGCGAGCGTGCGGGTCGTGGCCGAAAGCCTCGCCGCCCACCGGGTGATTTCCTCGACGCGATGGTTCCGGCTGGTCGCGCGGGTCGGCGGCTATGAGCGGAAACTCCGGATCGGCGCCTACGAATTGCCGCGCGGCGCCGGTGCGCTCGCCTCGTTGCGCGAAATCGCGAGCGGCAAAGCCGTGCTCACCCGGTTCACCGTGCCGGAAGGGTTTACGGTCCTCGAAATCGCCGAAGCCGCCGAGCGCGACCTCGGCATTCCGCGGGCGGACGTGCTCGAGGCCTCGCGCGACACCGCGCTCCTCCGGAAGTTCGACGTTCCCGCCCCGACCTTCGAAGGGTTCCTTCGGCCAGAGACCTACCTGTTCGGGCCGGGCAGCGACGCGGCGACGCTGGTGCGCACCATGGCGGAAACCTTCCAGACCGACTGGGACCCGAAGTGGACCGAATCGGCCGCGGCGCAGGGTCTCGACCGGCTGGCCGTCGTGACACTCGCGAGTATCGTCGAGGGCGAGGCGGCGGTGGACAGCGACCGGCCGCTGGTGGCTGCGGTGTATCGCAACCGCATCCGGATCGGCATGCCGCTGCAGGCCGATCCGACGGTGCAATACGCCATCCAGCTCGCGACGGGAAAGCGCAAGCCGCGCCTCTACCAGAAGGACTACGAGTTCGAATCGCCCTACAACACCTACCTGCATCCCGGACTCCCGCCCGGACCGGTCGGAGCGCCAAGCCGGAAGAGCATTGACGCGACGCTGGCCCCCGCGCCGGTTCCCTACCTGTATTTCATGGCGGGGCCGGATCGGCGGCACGTCTTCTCGCGCACCTATGCGGAGCATCTCCGGGCGATCAGACGCCTCAGGCGGTGAGCGGTGAGAAGGTGAGAGGTGAGAAGGTGATAGGTAATCGGGTGCGGATTGTCGAGGTGGGTCCCCGCGACGGCCTGCAGAACGAGTCGCGCGAGGTGCCGACCGCGGTAAAGGTGGCCTTCGTCGATGCACTGTCGGACTGCGGATTCGATGAGATCGAGGTGTCCTCATTCGTGAGTCCGAAGTGGATACCGCAGCTCGCCGACGCGGAGAAGGTGTTCGCCGCGATTCGGCGCGCTCCCGGGGTCACCTACATGGCCCTGGTGCCGAACCTCCAGGGTCTCCAGCGCGCGAACACGGCGCGCGCAGACAAGGTTGCGGTGTTCACCGCGGCGAGCGAGACGTTCAGCAGAACAAACACCAACGCCTCGATCGCGGAAACGCTGGCGCGGTTCCGTCCCGTCGTGGCGGAGGCGGGTGTTCCCGTCCGCGGATACATCTCCACCGCGTTTCATTGTCCGTTCGAGGGGCCGATCGCTCCCGAGCAGGTCCTGTCGGTCGCGAAGTCGCTCCTGGCGCTCGGGGTGCATGAGCTCTCGGTGGGAGACACGATCGGGAAGGCCACCACCGATGAAGTGAAACGACTGCTGGAGGTGCTTCTACCAGCCGTCCAGCCGTCCAGCCGTCTAGCCGTCCATCTGCACGACACCTTCGGGCGCGCGGTCGACAACGCCCGGGCTGCCCACGCCATGGGCATCACGGTCTTCGACGCGAGCGCCGGAGGCATCGGCGGTTGCCCATATGCCCCGGGCGCCCCGGGCAATGTGGCAACCGAGGCGCTGGTCGCCGCGTTCCCGGGCGAGACCGGGATCGACATCGAGCGTCTCCGAGCCGCCAGCGCGATCGTGCGCCCGTACCTCGCTCGCTGAGACCAGGAGTCTCGGGCGGCACCGCAACAGCAATCCACAGATTTCACAGAACGAACCCGAACCTTCCATCGCGGAACATCTCTGCCATCTGTGTAGTTGGGATAGCAGTTTGAAGGGGCCGCTATATTCATTGCGGAGCACTCCCGATCGGAGACATCCGCGTGAACAAGGTTTTCCCCGATGCCCGCGCCGCTTGCGCCGACATTCCCGACGGCGCCCGCCTGTTCGTCGGCGGCTTCGGGCTCGCCGGCATACCGGAGGAGTGCATCTTCGCCCTCCGTGATCTGGGTCCCCGCGATCTCACCATCATCTCCAACAATGCCGGCACCACCGAGCACGGCCTGGTGCATCTGCTCAAGAATCGGCAGGTGCGGAAGATGATTTCGAGCTACGTCGGCGAGAACCAGGTTTTCGAACAGCAGATGCTTGCCGGCGAGATCGAAGTGGAGCTCACCCCGCAGGGGACGATGTCGGAGCGCATCCGGGCCGGCGGCGCGGGAATCCCCGCCTTCTTCACCGCCACCGGCGTCGGCACCCAAGTCGCCGACGGAAAGGAAATTCGTGAATTCGAGGGCCGGCGCTACGTGATGGAGCGTGGCCTCACCGGAGATTTCGCCCTGGTGAAGGCGTGGAAGGGCGACCGGCTCGGCAATTTGGTCTATCGCAAAACCGCCCGGAACTTCAACCCGATGATGGCGATGGCTGGGCGCGTCACCATCGCCGAAGTCGAGCATCTGGTCGAGGCGGGCGACATCGATCCCGACCTGGTGCATACCCCCGCGATCTTCGTGCAGCGCATCTTCCAGGCAAGAGCCCCGTCCCATTTCATCGAGCGGCGCACCGTGAGGAAGCGGGCATGAGCACGGATGTTCGTGACGTCATCGTCAAGCGGGCGGCGCTCGAGCTGCTCACCCTCACCGAACAGACGGGCTACTACGTGAATCTCGGCATCGGCATGCCGACGATGATCGCCGACTGCGTCCCGGCGGGGATTCCGGTGGTGCTGCAGTCGGAAAACGGCATGCTGGGGGTGGGGCCGTACCCCTTCGAGGGAGAGGAGGACTCCGACCTCATCAACGCCGGCAAGGAAACCGTTACCGAGCTCCCGGGCACCAGCTATTTCGACAGCGCGACCTCCTTCGCGATGATCCGGGGTGGACACGTCGCCCTGACCATTCTGGGCGGGATGCAGGTGTCCGAGAAGGGGGACCTCGCCAACTGGATGATCCCGGGCAAGATGGTGAAAGGGATGGGCGGCGCGATGGACCTGGTGGCCGGGGCGCGCCGGGTGATCGTGATCATGGAGCACACCTCGAAGGACGCGAAGCCGAAGATCCTTCGCGAGTGCACGCTCCCCCTGACCGGTGAGCGCTGCGTACATCGCATTATCACCGAGCGGTGCGTGCTGGATGTGACGCCGGCGGGACTCAAGCTGGTGGAGGTGCTGCCGGGCTGGACGAGGGAGCAGGTAGTGGCGTCGACCGGCGCGGAGCTGCGCTGACGACGCCGTGAACGGTGAACGGGGCGTGCCCTGGCAAGTCACCCGGGCGATGGGTGGGACTCGCCGTAGGGGACGTCGGGCCGCGAGGGCTCACCTGAGACTGTGAGTTGCGTTGGCCCGCAGGCCCCGTGGGCGAGTCTCACCCTAGCCCGGGGGGTGATACCCGATACCGCCGCGCCGCCCGCTCAACATCGGGATTTCCAAGTATCCCCGAGACCACCGCGACGCCCACGCCTCCCGCGGCGCGAACCGCGGCGACATCTTCCGGCGTGACTCCGCCGATCGCGACGCAGGGAGTTCCCTCCGCAAGCGACACGACGCGCCGGAACCCCGCGTCGCCCAGCGCGAGGCCGGCGTCCTTCTTGGTTCGGGTTGCTCGCCAGGGACCAACCCCCCAATAGTCTGCGCCCCGCGCCATATCCGACTCCGATTCGCTGCCGACCGACGCACCAAGCAGAAATCCGGGAGGCGCCGCCCGCCGGGCCAGTCGAACCGGCAGGTCATCGGGACCGAGGTGCACTCCCGCCGCGCCCGCGGCAAGCGCCACATCGAGCCGGTCGTTGACCAGCACCGGGACGGGGACCGCGGCGATGAGATCCCTCGCGAGCGCCGCCAGCTCCCTCGGCGGACAGGCCTTGAGCCGGAGCTGAACGCTGGTCACACCTCCGCGCACCGCGGCGCGGCATCTCTCGACCAGATCCTCCCGCGTCACGAGGTGATCGTCCGTCACCAGCATCAGGCGAAGTGCCTCGGCTACATTCATCGTCATGCGCCCAATCATATCGCAGGTCGCGTGATGCCGGGCGACCGGCCCTACGCCGTCGTGACCCGCCGGGGCGCCGCCCGCTGGCGCGAAGGGCATCCCTGGATCTACGCGAGCGAGGTCAGCAGCGGGCCCGGAGAGCCGGGCCTGATTTCGGTGCAGGATGAGCGCGGCAAATTTCTCGGCCAGGCGCTCTGCTCGCCCTGCTCGGAGATCCGCCTCCGTCTTTTGGAAAAGAGCGACCGCCCGGTCGACACGGCGTGGTGGATCGCAGCGCTCAGAGCGAGCCTGGCCCGCCGCGCAGGCGTCGATGCGACCGCCTATCGCGTGGTGCATGGAGAGGGTGACGGCCTGCCTTCGCTGGTTGTCGACCGCTATGACCGCTACGTGGTGGTGCAGCTTCTCTCCGCCGGCCTCGAAACCATGCGGGAGGACATCCTCGCAGCCATCCGCGCCGTGCTCGCGCCGGAGGGAATTCTGCTCCGCAACGACACCCCGGTCCGGCGCCATGAGGGGCTGCCCGAATCGGTCGAGCTGGTCCATGGGGCGGTGCCGGAGGAAATCGCGATCCGGGAAGGAGAAATTCGTTACTTCGCCGCCCCGTGGACGGGGCAGAAAACGGGCGCATTCCTCGACCAGCGGCCGAACCGCATTCGCGCAGCCGAGCTCGCGATTCCCGGGGGGCAGGCGCTCGACTGCTTCACCTATCACGGATCGTTCGCGCTCCACCTCGCCCGCCGGAGCAAAGAGGTGATCGCGCTCGACACCAGCCCCGACGCGCTGGCGCGAGGCGCGAGAAACGCGGAGCTCAACGGGCTCAGCAACATCCGGTGGGAATCGGGCGACGCCTTCGAAGTCCTCCGCGCCATGGTTCGCGCCAAGACGCGGTTCGATACGGTCGTGGTGGACCCCCCGGCGTTCGCCAAATCGAAGAGCGCGGTGGCTCAGGCGCTCCGGGGATACCATGAAATCAACCTGCGGGCGATGAAGCTCCTCGCACCGGGCGGTGTGCTGCTGACCGCCTCCTGCTCATTTCACATCAGGCGGCCGCAGTTTCTGGAGATGATCGCCGCGGCGGCGCGGGACAGCGGACGGGTGCTGACGGTCGTAGAGCACCTGGGCCAGGGAATCGATCACCCCGAGCGCGTCACCGTCCCGGAAACCGGGTATCTGAAGGGGATCGTGCTCCGGGCGGACGCTGCATGAGCGCGAAGGACGAGCGGCGAATCGCCGTCGCGCTCGTCGTGCTGGCCGTTTTGGTGCGCGTTGCAGTGTACGCCGTCAACCGGGCATTCTGGGGTGATGAGGCGATGATCGCGCTCAACATCCGGTCGCGCGATCTCCTGGGGCTGGTGACTCCGCTCGACTTCGAGCAGACGATGCCCATCCCGGTGCTTCTGATCACCAAGCTGTTCACGATGCTCCTCGGCCACCATGAGATGGTCTATCGGCTCCCCATGTTTCTGGCGGGATGCGTCCTGCCCTTCATTATCTGGCGCTGGTATCCGGCCCTGGTTGGCAGGACGGAGTCGCTAATCATTCTCGCTTTCGTGGCGGTCTGGCAACCGCTGGTCTACTCCTCCTCCGAGCTCAAACAGTACGGGATCGATGCGACGGTCACGGCGGTCATCCTCGCAGTCACGCTCCGCCTGTTTAGTCCGAAGCCGGACGAAGTCGCGTGGCGGCGGTTGATCGCCTGGGGCGCCCTGGCGGTCCTCGTGTCGCAGCCTTCCGTGTTCGTACTTGCGGGTGTCGGCGCCAGCCTCCTGGCGGACAGGCGGGCTCGCACCGAGAAAGCCTGGCGGACCCACTGTCTCGCCGCCGCCGTGGTGTGGGGCGCTACGTTCGCCGCGGTGTTCGCGTGGTCGTACCGCCAGACGCTCTACAGCCGGTACATGCAGCGCTTCTGGGAGGGTGCCTTCCTCACTCCCGGGCTTGGCTGGCACGATCGAGTTCGGGATGCCGCCTGGACCCTTGCGGGAATCAACGATCTGCCCGGGATGCGAACCCTCGTTCTGCTGCCCCTTCTGGCGTTCGGGGCCTTCAGGGTCTGGAGGGACCGCGGATCACCGGCGCTCGTACTGCTGGCTGTGCCCTTCATTGCCTTGGTGGTCGCATCACTGCTTGGCTTCTATCCCATCTCCGCCCGCCTCATCCTGTTCGCAGCACCATTGCTGTTCTGGGGCATCGCCTCGGCGATTGCCGGTTTCGCGCGAGCCTTCCCCCGCACGCCGGCGGCTCTCGCCGGTGCGCTGCTCTTCGCTGTCTTGTGGGCTCCTGCGGCGGTGCGCACAGCGCGCTTTGCGGCAAGCCCCCCACTGCGGGAAACGACGCGGTCGATGGTGCGGCATATCGACGAGGTCGATCGCGATGCCCCGACCCTCATTCTCTTCGGATGGGATCCCGGATGGGCCTACTATCGTGCCGACTGGACCGACCCGGACGCAATTGTGGCGCGAGCACGGCCGGCTTTCCAATGCGCAAGCGATAGCCCGGTGCCTCCCGGGTGCGATCGGCTCGCAATTCGGGATCGCCCCAGCTTGCCGCCGACCTTGATCGGGGAAGCTCCCCCGGTGGAGGCCAACGAAGTCGCCGATCAGTCGTGGGCGGACGGGACGGCTACTCGTCTACTGGGCCTCTCAGCGGAAAGAGCCTGGGTTTTTTATTCCCTTTACCCCCATGGTCTTGCGCCGAGGCGGCTCCTGGAGCGCGTTCTTGCCCAACTGGAGGCCGCAGGAGCCCGGGTGGCTCCTCCGGTCGTCCGGGGTCAGAGTGAGCTGTATCGCGTCACTCTTCCGTAACTCCCCGTGTTTCTTTACTTTAGAGTCCAATGCTCACCCACTCACAACTCGAAGCCCGCACCGATTCCGCTCGAGCCAGGCGCACCCGGCCCGTGCTGTCCCCCAAACAGCACTATCACGAATACGTGCTCCAGCGGATTGAGGACTACAAGAACTCCCTCGCCCGGGACGAGCTGCTCCGGCTCGGCAATGACGCCGCCATCGAGCTGCAGGAGGCCACCGAAGGCCAGTACTTCCTGACCGAAGTCGTCATGCAGGAGACGGTGGACCACATCATCAGGAAGCGATTACGGCTCCCGCCATTCACGCGCTGGCGCAAGAATCACGCGAAGGTCCGGCAGGCGCAGCAGTCGCCGACGCATTGGGGACTGGAGCGAAATTCCGTCGTGGCCGCCATTCTCCCGAGACTGGAAGAGGGCGACCGCGCGCTCGTCGTCGGCGGTGGAGCGGAGGCGGCGGCCTACCTTCTCGCGGCGCACAATGTCCGTCTGACCTGCCTCTTCGGAGACAACGCCACGTGCACGCGCATCGAAACGCGGATGGCCGCCGAGTCGCTCACCGGGAATTTCGAGGCCTTCGTGGCGATGCTGGGCAGCTGGTTCCCTGCTCTCGATGAGCCGGTGCACCTGGTCGTGATCGATGCGGGGACGCTCGCGGCGCTTCCGTCTCCCCGGCGCGTCGCCCTGATGGCCCGGCTCCAGGACGCCACCGTTCCGGGAGGCATCCACGCCGTCATGCCAAGTGGCGGCGGTGTGGCGGAAGCCTGGGTGTCGCTGTACCCCGATTGGGAGCGAATCCCGGTGCCGATTCACTCCACTCGAAGGGGAGGGAAGCGCGAGAGCTCGCCGGGCGTCCTTTTGTCTCGGCCGCTCCCTCCCGCGACCTCGCACGCATCGATTGCCTGAACGACGAGACCGTGAAATAATAAGTCGATTTTCACGTTTCATTATCCCGCAACGCCCGCACGGTGCATCTCCTGATATTTCAAGCGTCTCCTTGGCACATTCAGGAGACCCATGTCAACCACATCGCCGGAACTGGACACGCGGGAGCCCCGCGGGATCATCATCCAGATGGGTGCGCCAAAGCTGGCGAAGGTACCTTTCTGGGCGTACCTCTGGAGCGAAGAAGCCGCCTCAGGAGCTTGCGCCGCCTGGCGCGGTGGCCGTATCCTCGAATCTCCCTCTGCCGCGGATGGATTGACCCAGTCATGGCGAGCTTTACCCTGAATGGTGAGGAAATTCCCTTCGAGCCGGGCGCGACCATTCTGGACGCCGCTCGTGTCCGGGGAGTCGACATCCCCACCCTCTGCTGGTATCCGAAGCTCCCCAACGTCGCCAACTGCCGCA
>CAYTMW010000055.1:0-13312 GCA_964439025.1 uncultured Gemmatimonas sp.
GAGGGGCACGATCACCCCGTTGATCTCGATCAGCCCGCGGCTTCCGAGCGAGCGGGGCAGACCGTCGGCATACCCGATGGCCAGCGTCGCGATGGTGGTGTCCGATTCGACACGGGCGTCGGCGCCGTAGCTCACGGTGTCGCCCGGCCTGAGACGCCGGAGGGCAACCACCCTGGCACAGAGCCTGGCCACCGGTTCCGGCTCAAGCGTTCCCGCCTTGCCGCCGTAGAGATAGATGCCCGGCCGGGCCAGATCGGTGCCGTAGTCCGGCCCACGCTGCGCCCCGGCGCTGGCGCTCATGTGAACCATCGCGGGCCGGGAGTCGAGTGTCCCGAGCACCCGCTCGAAGCGGTCGGCCTGCTCCTGGGTGGCCGCGGCGTCGGAATCGGCGGAGTGAAAGTGGGTGAAGATCCCTTCGAATCCGCTCGCGGTGGCGAGGCGCTCACTCAGCGCGGCGATCGCCGCCTCATCATGCCAGCGGAACCCGGCCCGGCTCATCCCGGTATCGATCTCGACATGGAAGGCCCCGCCGATGCCCTGAAGCCAGGCGTCGAGCGCCTCGAAGTCGCCGATGACAGGCGTAAGTCCGTGGCGCTGCATCCCGTCGATCGCCGCGGGGCGGAGTGGCGTGAAGACCAGGATCGGACGGGAGATTCCGGCGTCGCGGAGCACCGCACCCTCATCGGTGGTGGCGACGCCGAATCCCCACGGGTTCACCGCCTCGAGCGCCTTGGCGACGGGGACCGCCCCCAGGCCGTAGGCGTTGGCTTTGAGCATGGGGAGCAGTGGGGCGGCGATGAGGTTCTGAAAGCGGCGGGCATTGCGCTGGAGGGCCGCGAGGTCCACATCGAGCCAGGCCCGGTCGGGGGCGGGCGGATTTGACTTGATCACGGCACCGGATACAATACCGGCCCTGGAGGCTAAATGCAAGACAATTCAGCGCTTGGACGCGCGATGGCGATGGTCCGGGACCTTCGAATCCGGTGTTCCTGGGACCGGGTCCAGACCCGCGACACGCTCCGCCCCTACCTCATCGAAGAGGTGCACGAGCTCGACCACGCGTTGGGGGCCGGCGAGTCTTCCGCGATTCGCCACGAGGTGGCTGATCTGCTGCTGCATCTCGCGTGGCAGCTGGTGCTCGGCGAAGAGCTCGGCGAGTTCACCCCGGACGACGTGGCGGGCGACCTCGAGACGAAGATGAAGCGCCGGCATCCGCATCTCTTCGAGCTGGGGCCCCGGGAAAAATGGGAGGCGCTCAAGCGGATGGAACGAACCGGCGGCGTGCTGGATGGCCTGCCGCCGTCGCTGCCCGACCTGCTGATGGCGTACCGGCTGCAGGAGCGCGCGGCGGGGGTGGGATTCGACTGGCCCGATTCCACGGGCCCGGCGGCCAAGGTGCGCGAGGAGCTCGTCGAGGTCGAGTCGGAGACGGCGGGGGATCGGCTCGATCACGAGATCGGTGATCTGCTCTTTTCGGTGGTCAACCTGGCGCGAAAAGTCGGCGTGCATCCGGCGCCGGCACTGGATCGGGCCAATGGGCGATTCACCGAGCGGTTCCGGATCGTCGAACTGCTGGCGGCGGAGCGTGGAATCGAGATGCACACGGCCGGGCTCGAGGTGCTCGACGGGCTGTGGGAGGAGGCGAAAACTGCGGTGAGCGATGAGCGGTGAGCGGTGAGCGGTGAGCCCCACACCGGCAACAGCATCCACAGATTTCACAGATGACACAGAGGATTCTGCTGGAATACACCCCACAGAGTCCATTCTCTTTTTTTTGTCATCTGTGCAATCTGCGTAATCTGTGGATCCCCCAAGTTTCGGGCTCGTTCACCGTTCATGCTTCAGTATTTCTACCCTCAGCTCGGTCCAGCCTTCTGCCTGGAAAAACTCGACGCGAATGTCGTGCTTGCCCGCCGAAATGGGAACAGAATCCACGATCGACTCGTGCACGCTCCAGCGGTCGATGATGAGCCGGCCATCCACAAACACGCAAATCCCGTCGTCACTGATGGTTCGCAAGAGGTACTCGCCCTCTCCCAGTGTGACAGTGCTAGTGGCCTCGAGCGCCCATTTGTCCCGCGGGAGGCCGGGCAGGAGCGGCCGGTACCATTGGTAATCCAGCCGGCTCGCCTTCCGCTCGAGGATCGGAGTGGACCGCATGACCGTCGTCAGGTCGGTGGTGTCTTTCCAGGCAAAGAACCGGAGGTTCCACTCGGTCGCAGGCTCGAAGCGCGAGTAGCCGAAGCGGTAGGGCCTCCCCGCAGGGCGCATTTCCCCCCGCGGTGAGACGGTGGCTCCGCCGGTGTATTCGAGCGTCAGCGTCCAGTCGACTGCCTCGGCAGGTGTGACGCTGATCGTGTCGCCGGTGCGGCCCGATTCGAGCGACAGCTGCGACACGCCCCGCCGATCCACCACCCGCCAGCGCCCCGCCGGCCCGAGCACCGCGAGCCGGAGCGGGACCGCGCGGCTGCTGTCCACCGGCCAGAGCTTGGGTGACTTCCAGTCGAACGGCCCCCACTCATCGACGATCATCGCCGAGCGGTCGCGATCGGCAAAGCCGGACGCTGGAATCCGCGAGGTCACGCCTTCGATTTGCGGGGTGTTCGCGGAATATTCCGCCGGGAGAATACCGGGTACGCATTCTCCCCGAGCACTCGGCACCGAGTCATTCGCGGTTACCGCGAGCCCCGTGGTATTGGCGGCCTGCACGGTGAGTCGGGTGCCAGCAAAGACGTTCTTCTCGATCCGGTAGTCCCGGCTCCTCGTATCCCGATGCTTCGGGTACCCCCATTCGGAAGGCTGGATGCTGTCCCCCCAGAGCCGGATAGCGAGCGAGTCACCGTCAAAGCGGTTGGCTGCGATCAGATTGTCCTGCCCGTGCTCGATCGCCACACCGAAGCGGTTCTTGCCGAAGCAATTGCCGATCACCTTCGAGTCGAAGCTGTAGCCGCCCCAGAGCCCGTACTCGCTTCCCATCGCGCGGTTGGCGAGGAAGCTGTTGCGGCTGAAGGTGGCCTCCATCGCGTTGGTGGGCGCCCAGCTGAAATCATTCGCGTAGAAGACGTTGTCGTTGGCCCCGCCCTTCCCGGTGTCCATCGTGCTCTGCCCGGCCCAGAGGAAGAGACCGTCTCCTCCATGCGTCGCGGCGTTCCATGCCACGATGTTCCGGTTGCTCTGCTCGTAGAGCAGCAGCGCCGCCGAATCCTGGCCCCGGCGGTAGAAGCGGTGGCTGTACCCGCGGACGTTGAACTCGAGCCGGTTGTTGACGATCAGATTGTCGCTGGAGCGGTAGAGCCCGATGCCAAGTCCCGAGTTGAAGGAAAAGGTGTTGCCCTGGATCCGGAGGCTGTCGCTCCGGCTCAGGAGCAGCCCGTTCATCCCCTGTTCCACCGTGTTGCCACGGAGCTCGCCCCTGGTCACCCCCGACAGGTAAAACGCTGCGCCGTAACGATGCCACTCGTTCTTGTCATTCTGATGATAGGAGAGCCAGTCCACCAGGCTCTCGTGCTCGATCAGGCTGTAGAGCCGTGGCTTCCAGTTGTGGCTCGCGTCGTTGTTCGTGAGGGTGAGGCCCCGAGTGCCCTCGGCCAGGATTCCGATCTTGTAGCCGCGAATCTTCGCATTCCGGACCGTGATATTCCTGCCGCCGTCGATCCGGATCGCCACTCCCGCTGCCTGATCCGGCAGCGCGTCGAGCGCCGCGCCCAAGAGCGTGGCGCCGGCGAAGTCGACCGTGATCCCCTCGCCCCGGATGACGATCGCGGCCGAATCGAGAGAGGTTGGCGCGAAGAGGCGATAGGTCTTCGGTACGACTCGGACCGAGCGGGTGATGACCAGCCCGGGACGCAGCTCGATGGTGGGGAGCTGACCCTGCGCGACAGCAGGTGGCGGCGAAAACAGTACGGCTACCAGTCCGATAGCGAGACCGATAGCCGATAGCGGATAGCCGTTGGCTCTCAAGGGTACAGCCGATGTATCTGTCGCGGAAACGCGATGGCTTCCCGGATATGCGGGATTCCGCATATCCACGCCACCGTCCTCTCCACCCCCAGCCCAAACCCCGAGTGCACGAAGGTTCCGTACTTCCGGAGATCGAGATACCAGCGGTACGACTCCGGGTCGAGGCCCTGCGCCACGATGCGGGAGAGCAGCTTGTCGTGATCGTCCTCGCGCTGGGAACCGCCGATGATCTCGCCGTATCCCTCCGGCGCGAGACAGTCATTCCCGAGAATCGTCCGCGGATCCGCAGGATTCTCCTTCATGTAGAATGGCTTCACTTCCTTCGGGTAGTTGCAGACGAAGATCGGCGTATCGGAATCCTTGGAGAGCAGCGTTTCATCGTCGCCCCCCAGGTCCCGTCCCCAGGTGATATCGCTGCCAAGGGCATTGAGCTTGGCGACCGCCTCGGTGTAGCTGATCCGTGGGAACGGCGGCACCACCCTGGCCAGCCGGGCGGTGTCGCGCTCCAGCTCTTTGAGCGGCTCGGCGGCGCGCTCCAGCGCGCGGGCCACGATGAAGCTGACGAATTCTTCCTGCAGCCGCATATTGGCGTCGGAATCGTTGAATGCGACTTCCGGCTCCACCATCCAGAACTCGGTCAGGTGACGCCGCGTCTTCGACTTCTCGGCTCGGAAGGTGGGGCCGAAGCAGTAGATCTTGCCGAGCGCCGCGGCGGCCGCCTCCCCATAGAGCTGGCCGGTTTGCGCGAGGTAGGCCTTGCCGAGGTCGAAGTAGTCGATGGCAAAGAGCTCGCCGGCGTGCTCGCCGATCGAGCCGGTCAGGATCGGCGTGTCGACGTGGGTAAAGCCCCGCTGGTCGAAGAAATCGTGGATCCCCTGCACCACCGCGTGACGCACCTTGGCGATGGCAACCTGCCTCCTGCTCCGGAGCCAGAGGTGGCGGTGCTCGAAGAGGAACTGGGTGCCGTGCTCCTTGGGCGTGATGGGAAAGTCGGGAGACGCTCCCAGGATCTCGAGATCGGTCGCGGTGAGCTCAAAACCTCCTGGCGAGCGGGCGTCTTCGCGTACCATACCCGTCACCGCGACGGAGGTCTCGTGGGTGAGCGTGCCGAACCCGTTCCAGACGGTTTCCGGGACTTCCTTCTTGGGGAACACGGCCTGGAGGTACCCGGTGCCGTCGCGCACCACGAGAAATGCGATCTTCCCGCTGGAGCGGCTGGTGACGACCCAGCCGCGGATGGTGACCGTCTGGCCGGCGTGCCGGCCCAGCTCGTTGATGTAGACGGACGCCATCGGCAGGGGCTCGTAGATGAAGAGAAGACCAGAAATCGGGGCAGGATTGTAGCCCCGGGCAGCGGGACGGTCAACGATCCTCAAGGCGTGCAAAGACGAGTGTGTCATCGCCAAAAAACTGAACACTGTCGGCTTATTCGAATCTTGCGGTCCCGTGCGCGCCTGCTGATACTAGCAACTCCTGCGATTCCCTGCGCCCGAGGTCGACCGATGCCCGACATGCAAGCCCGTTTGAAGCCCGAGTACAGTTTGCGCTATCCGCGGCTGAGTGCTGGTGTGTGGTACGACGTAGCGCCGATTTTTCCCGGTGTGACAATGCGCCGAGTGGACATCTTCGGCCGCCGCATCACCCGGCTCAAGACGGCGCGCGATTTCGAGACCGTGCAGGCGACCCACTTCGAGTTCCGGGTGGAGTCCGTCCAGCAGCAAGGGGGTCAGCTCGCAACGGCCTGAGGCTGTCACCGCTCAGCTTGAAACGATCCCCGGATCAGCGCGGCACCCGTGGAAAGAACGCGCTGGTCCGGCGTACGTATTCCCGGTACTCCGGCTTGGTCTGCTGTAGGGCTTTCTCGAGCAGCGCCACCCCCGACACGTTTATCAGCAGCACGGTCATCACCCGCGGCCCCACCACGGCCCACCAGCCGCGATCCATGACCCGGCCCCGGCTCGCCGGGTTGGCCCGTGCGGCGGCGCGAGGAGGGGTGCGGCGACGATCCCGCGTGCCGCCCGCATGGCCTGGCGGGCCATGCCGCCGCGGACCAGCCGCCGGTGTACCGCAGGTAGAACCACGCCAGCACCGGCAACCCCATCCCCCAAACGCGATCGACCCGGCTTGCGTCCCTCCGGATCAGGCTGGCCAGCCAGGCGGCAGTCATCAGGACGAGCGTGGGGAGTAGACCCCGGAGCCCGGGAGTACTTACGCTGCCCCGCTCGCAGCGGTATTCCTGGACCACCGTCGAGCGGTTGCCGGGGGCAGTGGTGCGCCTGCGAGGGTTTGCCTGGCGCTCGGGGTAGCGTTCGGTGACCGGGTTATATGGAGGTTAGGACTTGCCCCGCGAGGTCCAGCGGACTATGGGTATCGCCTTGTGGTTCGCCCAGCAGGGCTCGACTCATCCGGCAGCGTCACCGATGAAGGGCAGCCTGGCTGGTGTATTCGAGATCCGTGAAGACTTGGACCGGAGCACCTATCGGCTGATGTATCTCGCGAAGCTCGGAAGCGTCGTTTACGTACTGTGTGCATTTCAGAAGAAGGCGAGGTCGGGCATTGCCACCCCGAAGCATCTCTTGGACCGAGTAGAAGAGCGGCTGCGCCAAGCCCGGAAGCTTCACGAGCGGCACGGAGGATCGCCATGAAGAAGACAGCTCCTGCCTTTGAGCCCAGCAGCGGCAACGTATTCGCGGACTTGGGTTTTGAGCACCCTGAAGCGGAACTAGCAAAGGCTCAACTGATTATGCAGATCGTGGAGTTGGTCCGTGCTCGCGGTCTGACCCAAACAGCCGCCGCGCAGGTCCTGGCGCTTCCCCAACCCAAGGTGTCGCTCTTGCTGCGGGGGCAGATGGCGGGCTTCTCAACAGACCGCCTGATCCGACTTCTGAATCGGCTGGATCAGGACGTCGAAATCATTGTTCGAAGCAAGGCCTCCGCGCACCGCCCCGCTCGAGTGCGCGTCATCCGACGAGGCGTGGTGCCAATAAGACGTCGACGGAAATCGGTCGGGAGCGCTACCTAACCCGCGCTTGCTGCTGCCGGGGCGTGGGCGCGGCGATTGGTCGTCCTTCCTAGGTTCGCGGCGGGCCCGTGTATATCTTCCGACGAAGCCTCACTTCGCGGGAGCAGGGCTATGTCGCGCAAATCCATGCATCATCGGGCCTTTCACGGTCTGCTTGTCGTGGGCATCGCTCTCGGCTGTGGCGACTCAAGCACCGAGCCGACGGAGGTGCCGTTCGGCGAAACGACCTTCGTCGTCGTGGTGAACCCGATCCTCAACGCGCTGAACCAGGCAACGGTGCCGGCGCCGGGCGCCACTCAATCTGGCGTCACCGTGAGCGTCACCAGCGGACCGTCTGGCTCGACCGACGCCGCGGGAGTGGTGGTCCTGAATCCGGTCATGGCAGGGACGAGGACGCTTGCGCTAAGCGGTGGTGGTGCGACGGGCCAGCTCCAGGCTGCTATCGCCGATCACGATCTCCGAGAACTTGCCGTGGCTTTGACAGCCGGGGGCGCGAGCCTCATGGCGAACGTGCAATACGCCTTCGGCGGGGAGGTCGTCACGGTCACGCCATCCATGTCCGTTACTGAGGTGAACGCCCAGCTCGCTCGGAGCAATATCATCGTGTTTTTCCGGGTCGGGACTTATACAGGGGATCTTCGCTTTGCCGGCAGCAACGTCACGCTCTTCGGGGAAGGCCCACGCGGGGGTTCCGTCACTCTCAACGGCAATGTCGAAGTCAGCGGGAGTCGCAATCGTGTACGTGGGGCGCGTATCACCGGCGCGCTCACCGTTCCCGGGAGCGATTTCGGGATGTCCTTCAGCCGGGTGGTTGGCCCCACCCAGATCGCGGGGAGCAACACGACCCTGCTCAATAACGCCTTCTGCGGCACCTTGACAATCTCCGGCAGTGGGGCGCGGGTGCTCGGGAACGCCGGGTTGGCCCCGTTGCCACAACCTGTGGGTGGCTGCTAGCCGAGTTCCCCGTGTCGGGGCGTTATGCGTCTCTCGACAATCTCGTCAAGTCACGTGGCTGAGTTGTTCTGCTGTCAACCACATCGCCACTACCCATTGAGAGGAGAAACGCATGTCTCACAAACTTCTGCAAGTCAACCTGAAGTTCAGCATTCCAAGAGCCGAGCTCGAGGCGGCATGGCTCGAGGCCGCGCAGCCGATTGCCGACTGCCCCGGTCTGCGCTGGAAGGTCTGGTTGATGAACGAGTCAGAACGCGAGGCGGGCGGTATTTACCTGTTCGAAAGCGACGCTGCTGCGCAGGCGTATCTAGCTGGACCGATCGTGGCGGCGCTCAAATCCAGCCGTGCCATCAGCAACATCAGCGCCAAGTTGTTCGATGTGATGGAACACCATACCGCAATCACCAGAGGGCCGGTGAAGTAGGGCGTGTCGAGCGGGGCAACTTCTAGCTGGAAGCAGAACGACGCGGCTTGGGGCATTCACGGCCGCCTTCGTTCAAGAGATGGGGCCGTGAGGCCCATGCTCGGCCCACTGAAATGTCTTGGGCAAACGCGCAATGGCTCACCAAGGCATCCGCGCTACGCCCCAAAACACGTTCGGCCTCGCGACTTGCACTCCGCGCATCAGCGCCCTAAAGTAGAGCAGTGAGCGGAACGCCGCCGCGTCCATATACGCTGTCCGCTCTCAGCCACCTTTCGGGAGAAGCTGTCGCTATGAATCGATCAGGTTTTCTTGTCCTCTCCGCTCTTGGGCTCGCGGCATGTCAGGACAGTCCCAACCCGGTTGCTCCGGAGCCACAGCTTCTGGCGAACGCGTCAAGTATTAGCGCGCAGGCGGGCGAGGCAATCCCCGGCGAGTATATCGTTGTGTTCAGGGACGAAGTACCTGACGTGCCCGAAACCGCGACACGGCTTATCGGCAAGCACAGCGGCACAAAACGCTTCACCTATACCCGCGCCCTCAAGGGGTTCGCCGCACGGCTGCCCGAGGCGGCGGTACAGGCGCTCCGGCTTGACCCCGCCGTGGCCTACATCGAGCAGGACCAGGTCATGCGCGCGATAACCCTGCAGACCGGCGCCACCTGGGGGATCGATCGGGTGGACCAGCGCAACCTCCCGCTCAGCACCACGTACGAGTTCAACGCGGACGGGACTGGGGTCACAGCCTACATCATCGACACCGGTATCCGTTTCGATCACCTAGAATTCGGCGGGCGTGCATTCACGGGGTTCGATGCGGTCACCACCGGCGGGACGGCGGCCGATTGCAATGGCCACGGAACCCACGTCGCCGGCACGGTCGGCGGTACCACGTATGGTATCGCGAAGAACGTCCGCCTCGTCGCCGTGCGGGTGCTCGGCTGTACCGGGAGCGGCACGACCGCCGGCGTGATCGCCGGGATCGACTGGGTGACCGGCAACCACGCGGCGGGGGCACCAGCCGCGGCCAACATGAGCCTTGGCGGTGGAGCGTCCACGGCGCTCGACAACGCCGTCATAAACTCCATTAATGACGGCGTGACCTACGGGGTCGCAGCCGGCAATAGCAATGCGGATGCCTGCCTCTCGTCGCCGGCGCGTGCGGGACCGGCGCTGACGGTGGGCTCGACCACGATCGCGGACGCGAGATCCTCGTTCTCGAACTTCGGCACCTGCGTAGACATCTTCGCGCCGGGTTCGAGCATCACTTCCGCGTGGCACACGGGTCCAACCGCCACAAACACGATCAGCGGCACGTCGATGGCCACTCCGCACCTGGTCGGAGCGGCTGTGCTGTACTTGCAGACCAACACCGCGGCGACGCCGGCCCAAGTTGAGTCGGCGCTGGAAAGCAACGCCACGTCCGGTAAAGTGACCAGCGCCGGGACGGGGTCCCCGAATCTGCTTCTCTACACGGCGTTCATCAGCGCCGGCCCGCCGCCGCCGCCTCCAGCGGCGCCATCGGGCCTCACGGCTGCCACGGTCGACCAGCAGCGGATCGACCTCGCCTGGACCGACAACTCCGCCAACGAGAGCGGCTTCGAGCTGCAGCGTTCCACGGATGGGTTCACCACGTTCTTTGTGATCAACCTCGGCGCGAACGTCACGAGCTTCTCGAACACGGGACTCGCGGCGAGCACGATATACGGCTACCGCGTGTTGGCGAAAAACGCCGGCGGATCGTCCGTCTTCTCGAACACGGCGACCGCCACGACGAGCGCGGCGCCCCCCGACGCACCACCGGTAGCCAGGTACACCTGGAGCTGCACCGGTAGCAGGAACGGGAGAACCTGCAGCTTCAACGCTACAAGCTCGACGGATGACAAGGGGATTACATCGTATGCCTGGGCCTTTGGCGACGGCACGACTGGCAGCGGCGTGACCGTGAGTCACAAGTTTGGCCCTGGTGGCCCCTTTAACGTCGCGCTGACCGTGAAGGACGCCGCCAACCAGAGTGGGATCAGAACGTGCGCCGTCCAGACCGGCACCACAGGGACTTGCGCGCCGTAGGAGGGTTTGGCCCGCGGATTCCGTAGCTAAGTGGGCAGGATAGTCCGACGGGCCGGTGCGCTGAGCGCACCGGCCCGTCGAGCATAGTTTTCAGCAGACGCCGAAAAACCATCTCACGCTGGTGAAACTGGCGGCGCGAATCACAAGCAGCCGCCATCGCCTTCGAGATCACCCAATGTCCCACCCGGCTAAATGATTCCGTTCAAGCTCATCCAGCCGGCGCAATGGAAATTCCTATTCGCTGGAATGATCCGGTGTATCTTCCCGACTTCCCTACCTCCCGACCGCCCGACCATGACTATCGCTGCCACGTCCCAATCGCTCCGGCTTTTCGCCCTCGCTTTACTGGCCCTTCCGCTCCCCGCAGCCGCCCAGCGCCAGCCCCAGACGCCGCGCGACCCGATGCAGGAGGGGCTTCCGTTGAAACCGGTCCGCACCCTGTCGTTCACCACCCGGACCGGCCATTGGATGTCGGTCGACGTGAGCCCCGAGGGCCAGAGCCTGGTCTTCGACCTCTTGGGCGACCTCTACACCGTGCCGATCGCCGGTGGCAAGGCCAGCCCCCTCACCCGCGGGATGGCCTTCGACGGCCAGCCTCGCTTTTCTCCCGACGGGAAAAAGATCGTCTTCGTGAGCGATCGCGATGGCGGGTGGAACGTCTGGACGATTGCGCTGGACAAGAAGGACACCACGCAGGTTACCCGCGGCAAGACCAATCAGTACGAGTCGCCGGAGTTCACCCCCGACGGGAAGTTCATCGTCGTCACCCGCGGCACCAAGCTCTGGATGTTCCACACCGAAGGTGGCGCGGGGCAACAGATCATCCGCGCCCCGGCCCCCGCCCCCGCGGCCGCCGGCCCCGGCGGCGGCCAGGCGGACGTCCTCCGGCAGACCGGCGCCGCGTTCGGGAGCGACCCGCGCTACGTCTGGTTTGCCCAGCGTCGCGGCTCCTGGATCTACAACACCCCGATGAGCGATTACGACCTCGCGGTGTACGACCGTGAGTCGGGCCAGGTGAGTACTCGCGAGAACCGCTGGGGCTCCGCCTTCCGCCCCACGCTTTCGCCCGATGGCCGCTGGTTGGTCTACGGTACCCGCCACGTCGATGAGACCCGGCTGCGGATCCGCGACCTCAGCACCGGAGACGAGCGCTGGCTGGTGCACCGAGTCCAACGGGATGACCAGGAGTCCCGCGCCTCGCTCGATGTCTACCCCGGAATGAGCTTCACGCCGGACTCCAAGCAGCTGATCACCACCTGGAACGGCCGTCTCTGGAAGGTGCCGGTCGGCGGTGGTGCTCCCGCGGAGATTCCCCTCGAGGTGGACGTGGTCCAGGCGCTGGGCCCCGCGGTGCGCTTCGACTATCCGATCAGCGACTCCGCCACGTTCATCGTCAAACAGATCCGCGACGCCGTGCCGTCGCCCGACGGGAAGCGCCTCGCTTTCGTGGCCCTGGATCGGCTCTACCTGATGGATTGGCCCGCCGGAACGCCCCGGCGGGCGACCGACCTGGAAGTGGGCGAATACCAGCCGGCCTGGAGTCCCGACGGGCAATGGATCGTCTACACGACCTGGCACAACCAGCAGGGCGGTCATCTGTACCGGGTTAGGAGCGACGGTACCGGCCGGCCCCAAAAGCTCACCACCACCTCCGCCTTCTGGCAGCAACCGGCTTTTGCACCGCGCGGGAGCAGGATCGTCGCGGTGCGCGGGCCCGCGCGGGCCTTTCGTGAGTCGCTCGGCGCGGGCGCAGGCAGCGGCGCGCAGGATCTCGTCTGGCTGCCGGCCGCCGGCGGAGAGGCGGTGTTCATTGCTCCCACCGGCGGGCTCTCCCAGCCGCACTTCACCGGTGATTCGACCCGCCTCTACGCCTACGGCGGCGGACGCGGGCTCGTCTCCATGCGCTGGGACGGCACCGACGTGCGGACCCACCTCCGGGTGACCGGGGGCGGCGGTCCCGGCGGCGGGGGCGGCGGCGCCGGCGGCGCCGCCGCTGCAGTGCTCATTTCGCCCGACGGCGATCGCGCCCTCGCGCAGGTGGGCAGCGACCTCTACGTGGTGACGATCCCCTGGCTCGGCGGCACCGAGCCCACCGTGAGCGTCGGGAGTACCGAAGGCGCCACCTTCCCGGTGCGGAAGCTGACCGAGATCGGCGCCCAGTTTCCCTCCTGGAGCGCCGACGGCCGCAACGTCCACTGGTCCATCGGCAATGCCTACGTCGTCTACGACCTCGAGCGGGGCCGCGCCTTCGACGACTCGGTGCGCCGCGCCACCGCCGCTCGCCGCGGCCCGGGGGCCGAGGGGCGCGATACGACCGCGCAACCGGGCGACTCCGCCGCGCTCGGCGCCGCTGCCCGCGCCCCCCAGTTCCAGCCCGCCGAGACCCGCATCCGGATCAGCGCCCCGCGGGACATCCCCCGCGGCACCAGCGTGCTTCGCGGCGCGCGAGTGATCACGATGAAAGGATCGGAGGTCCTCGAGAACGCCGACATCGTCATCACCGACAACCGCATCGCGGCCGTCGGCGCGCGCGGCAGCGTCACCCTCCCCGGCGGCGCCCGGATCATCGATGTGACGGGCAAGACGATCGTGCCCGGCTTTGTCGATACCCATTCCCATCTCCGGCTCGCTTCCGGAATCCACCGGGAGCCGGTCTGGAGCTACGTGGCGAACCTCGCCTACGGCGTCACCACCGGGCGCGACCCGCAGACCGGGTCCACCGACGTCCTCTCCTACGAGGATCAGGTGAACGCCGGGCGGATTCTCGGGCCCCGCGTGTACTCCACCGGTCCCGGCGTCTTCTCCGGTGAGAATATCCGTGACCTCGAGCACGCCCGCCGGGTGCTCAAGCGCTACAGCGAGTACTACGACACCAAGACCATCAAG
>CAYTMW010000056.1:0-13277 GCA_964439025.1 uncultured Gemmatimonas sp.
GCTGCGCCGAGGCTTGCCGCAAGATGGCCGGCTGATCAGGAAGAACAAATCACCGATACCCAGGTCGGTGACTTGGGTGCCGGCTGACTTCGGCGCAACCAGGCGGTTTGACGAGAGCATTCGCTCCCACGGGCTACAGTGCCGAACTGCCCGTCGCGAACCAGCGCCGGTAGTGCCCTCAAAACGCCGAATACCGGTACTCGTCGGCATGAGCCGCCAGATACTCGAGATGCGGCAGTTCCATTCCAGCATCACATCCGGGCCGGCGCTATTGGCTGGGGCGGCGGAGGCAGCGGCTCCGGTACCGGTGATGGTGACGGTTCCGGGCGTGGGTGAGGATGCGGCGGCTTGATGGGGTTCTGCATCGATCAACACCTGTCATGACTCGCGGAGGAGCAAGGAAGTGCATCCTCACTCCGTCTCAGATGAAAAGCAGACGCCAGCGGAGGCGACCCTACTGTGGCTCTCGTCTTCGGACGACTTGGAGTACGTGCACAGATGATCTCGTCCGCTACGTCGGCGAATTGGCCGCATATATCGCGCGCTCCCACAGGAACCGCCACCACGATCCGCGCGGGCGCATGCGCGCGTACTGCCTGAACGGCCGCCAAACGCCATTCTTGATCGCGGTGAGACGTCCCGGTGTAGGTTGAGACTCATGGCACCAGCTCCCGCCTCGGTCCTGGCGATCAACGGCGGCTCGTTGAGCATCAAGTTCGCGGTGTACCAGGCCGGCACACTGCCGAAGCCATCGGTATCCGGCAAGGTCGACCGGATCGGCCGGGGCGGAACGACTCTGTCGTGGCGCTCGACGGAAGGCGCGTCCCGCGATGGTCACACGGAGGTGCCGGACGACACGCCGGCAACGGGTCTCCTGATCGACTGGCTCGAAGCGCGGGAGGAGTTCGCATGGAATAGGAATTTCCTTTCTCCCCCCGAAGGTACGGGCACGCTGCGCCGGGCGTCCACTCGCGTCCCCACGCGGGAGGTCGATGGTGCCCGGGGCCGGTGCGGTCCGCGCGCATGCCGGCCAGGCTGGCGGGGGACGGCGGGCCGCCATCTCCTGGACACCCGGGCACGCCACCGGCCCCCGAGCCCAGGGGCCCGGGACTACCGCTGGGGGTGACCGGCCGCGATCCGCGTGGGGGACCGTCGTCGCGGCGGCGGACTCCGCGACCGCTGGGGTGAGTCCCGGGCCCGGGCCCGCTGCGCGAGGATCCGGGTGATCACGGCGGGATCGGTGATGACGGTGAGGATCCGCATCGGTCCCCGGCACTGGGGGCAGGTGAGCGGGTCGACCTCGACAATCCGGCGGAGCCGTGCCGCCCAACGGTACCGGGCCGCGCGGAGGGACCCATCGACCGGGTCGACGATGCCGCCGGAGGCCTCGGCCCCTGACGGTTCCGGCACCCAGCGTCGACGCGTGCCCCGGGTCCGGCTGGCGTACCAGCCAGAGTAGCGCTGCATCACGTGGCCGGGGTGGGGGAGGTGGGTGACGAGGCAGGCCGCGCTGCGCTGGTCCGGCGCGACTCATCACGGGCTATGGGAACGCGTCCGTCGCTCTCGCTCGAGCGCTACGCCGGCTCCTACGCCGACAGTCTTTACGGGAAGGCCACCGTCCGGGAGGAAAACGGGCACCTGGTCTTTTCGGCGAGCGATCGGCTCCCCGCCGATCTCGAGCACTGGCACCACGACACCTTCCGCCCCGTGTTCCGGAAGCGATGGATCGGAGGGGGACTCATGACCTTCCGGCTGGATGCCGAGGGACGGGTCGCGATGCCCGATCTGGGCGGCGGGCGGATACTGCAGCGGAGCCGGTAGACGGCCCCTCTACAGCTCGGCGAGCAGCTTCATAAGGGCGTCGTGCTTCACCGGCTTGACCAGGTGGTCTCTGAATCCGGCGGTCCGGGAGTTCTCCCTGTCGTCCTCATGTCCCCAGCCGGTCAATGCCACGAGCACGGTGCCGTTGCCCCATGGCTGCTCCCGTATGCGGCGCGCCACTTCATAGCCGCCCAGCTTGGGCAAGCCGATGTCGAGCAATATCAGTTCGGGCCGAAAGGTCTCCGCCCGGTCCACCGCGTCCAGGCCGTCGTAGGCGGTTTCAGTTTCGTGTCCGGCGAGCTTCAAGAGCGCGGCGAGCGAGTCTGCCGCGTCGCGATTGTCGTCCACGACGAGGATGCGGCGGCGAGGCAGGGACGTCGACTCCTTGCCGATCGGCTCCGGCTCCGGCTCCGGCATGGGCACATCGCTCAGGACCGGCAGACGCACCACGAACTCACTGCCATGTCCTGTTCCGGCACTGTGGACCTCCACCGTGCCATCGTGCAGCTCCACCAACTCCTTCACCAGCGTCAGGCCCATACCGATCCCGCCCTTCGATCCGGCCAGCGAGGCATCGACCTGCACGAACATGTCAAAAATCCGGGGAACCTGATCGGCGGGAATGCCGATGCCGCTGTCGCGCACCCGGAGAATGGCCTGTTCACCTTCTCGAACGACGGTCAGCTCGATACGCCCGCCCGGCTCGGTGAACTTGCAGGCGTTGCTCAAGAGGTTGCCAATTACCTGAGCCAGCCGGGCCGGGTCGCCGAACAGGTAAATCGGGACTGGCGGCACGACGACAGTCATGTCGTGACCCAGGGCCTCGCACTGCGGGCGCACCGCTTCGACGGCATGGGCCACCGCCGACGCCAGCTCCATCGGCGCCTTGCGGAGCTCGATGGTTCCCCGGCTGATCCGGTTGACGTCGAGGAGGTCGTCCACCAGCCGCACCATCTGGCCGATCTGACGTTCCATCATTTCCGAGGCCGTGCGAAGGGTCTGCGGATCCCCCCCCGCTATCTGGATGATCCGCATGGCGTTCACCATCGGGGCCAGCGGATTGCGCAGCTCGTGGGCCAGCATCGCCAGGAACTCGTTCTTGTGGCGATCGGCCTCCGACAAATCGGCGGCGTACTGCCGCAACTGGTTTGCCGTCTGCATCTGGTCGTGAATGTCGGTGTTGCCGCCGACCCACATCACCAGCTTGCCTTCGGCATCCCGCCGGGCCAGCGCCCGGCTGAAATGCCAGCGGTATTCGCCGTCGGCGCGCCGGAAACGGTGCTCGAACTGAAACGGCTCGCCGGTGTCGATGGAGTGCTTCCAGACCCGCACATTCTCGGCCACGTCGTCGGGATGGATGAACTGGGTCCATCCCCAATCTCTGATCGTCTCGAACGGCAGGCCGGTAAACTCGGTCCACTGCGGGTTGAAGTAGTCGACCCCGCCGCTTGGGGTGGCGGTGAAGAGCTTCTGTGGCATCGAGTCCATGACGAACCGCATCCGCTGCTCGCTTTCCCGCAGCGAGTCTTCGGCGCGCTTGCGATCGGTGATGTCGTAAAAAGAAGTGATGGCCCCGCTGATATCGCCCTGTTCGTTTCTGAGCGGCGCGAAGGACATCACCACGGGGATCCGCGAACCGTCCGGCCGCTCGATCAAGACTTCCACGTTCCTGACAGGCACGCCGGTGCGCAGCACCTGAACCATGGGACTCTCCTCATGGAGCAGGCGACGCCCATCCGGATGATAGAGTCCGAACGATCCACAGTACCGCTCGCGGGGGTCGTCGCGGGCCGGCTCGCGGCGCCACATTTCCGCCGCGCAGCGGTTGTAGTTCTGGAGCACACCGTCTCGATCGCAGGAGAAAACCGCCACCGGTCCCAGATCGAACAATTCCCGGAAGCGCTGCTCGCTCTCGCGCAGCGAATTTGCGGTAGCCTCGCTTTCGGTGACGTCCTCGATGGCCAGCAGGATCAGCGGGGGCTGGTCCTCCGCCTGGATCAGCCGGCGGGCGTTGAGCCGCATCGTCCGCTTCCCGATGTGCTCGAATTCGTGTTCCACGACGAAGTCGGTGATCTGGCTGTCCTGGGTCAGAATCTTCTCGAGGAGCTGCCGCAGCGCGGGGATGTTCCACTGGCCGTGGCTCAGCTCGTACAGGGGCCGGTGCTCGGTCTCCTCCGGTGCAACGCGAAAGCTCTGGTAGAATGAGCGGCTCGCAGCCTGGACGCGGAGCTCGTGGTCCAGCACAAGCAGCGGCTCGCGCACCGTGTCCACGATGCTCGTGGTGAACTCCTCGGCGCGCTTGAGGGCGTCGACATCGACCAGCATCACGACGACCCCGTCGATCTTGTGCTCCAGGGTCTTGTACGGGCGGAGCCTGAGTGAGTACCAGCGTCCGCGCGGGTCTTTGACCTCGAGCTCCCGGGGCTGCACCGTGTCGAGCACCTCCGCCAGCAGCGGCTCCAGGTCGGGGAGAGGCACGAAGTTGAGCTTGAGGTCACCGAAGGGGCGGCCCACATCTCCGGGAATCAGGTTGAGCTGTTTCCCCGCTGCCACCGTGAACCGGCGGACCCGCAGGTCCGGACCGAGCATGACGATGGGCATCTGGATGCTGCCGAGCAGGTTGACGAGATCGTTATTGACCCGGTTCAGATCCGTATTGCGGTTATTCAGCTCGTCGTTGACGGTGGCCAGCTCTTCATTGCTCGACTGGATTTCTTCCTTGGACGTTTCCAGCTCTTCGTTGAGGCTCTGCAGCTCCTCGTTGGCAGACTGAATCTCCTCGTTGGCGGATTGCAGCTCTTCGTTGGCCGCCTCTTGCTGCTCGATCACCGATTGCAGGTACTCGCGGGTGGAGGCCAGCTCCTGGGCCAGGCGCTCGGCATCGCGGTCGGCGGCAGCCGCGGGGGCCGCGAGGGCCGTGCCAGCCTCCGGGTGGCTTGTAGGATCGGGCGGCCGGCGCTCCCAGCCCGCCCCACCCGCATCCTCGAACAGGATCAGGAAGCCGCCTTTGTCGCCGGCCCGCCCCCCGACCGGAATCACCTCGACGGCGACCTCGAGGTGCCCGCCGTTGGATTTGACCCGCAGCCCCTCCTTCCGGACCGGGGTCTGCTCCTCGCCGGCCTGTGCAACGACCGCCTGGACCGGGACGAGTAGTCCTTCCCGGAGCATCTTCAGCAGGTTCAGGCTGGCCTTGCCCGGGGCCGGAGTCAGATAGCGGCCGGTCTCGCCGCGATACTGCAGGATCTCCAGGTCCGCCGAGACCAGCACGCCGGGCGGGGCGAATTTACCCGACAGAATGCGGTCCGCCTCCCGGTGCAGGTCCGCTGTGCGGTCGCCCGGCCGCGCCGTGACCGGGGTGAATGGGGGCCGGTATGCCGCGTCTCCGGCCCGCCGGGGGAATTGGCCCGCCCCCGGGTGGAAGCCGGCTTTCCGGGAATAGAGCTTGTGCTTGACGTCCTTGGCCTCGAAGAGACTCCGGTCGGCGCCGATAGTCTCCGAGCTACCCAACCAGAGCCAGCCGCCCGGCTTGAGCGCGTAGTGCAGTATCGGCAGGACTTTTTGCTGCAGCACTGGCTCCAGATAGATGAGCATGTTGCGGCAACTGATCAGGTCGAGGCGGGAAAAGGGGGGGTCGGCCAGCACGTTGTGCCGGGAAAAGACGCAAGCGTCACGAATCGTTTTGCTGATCCGGTAACCGCCGTCCACCTCGGTGAAGAAGCGCCGCAGGCGATCCGGTGAAACGTACTCGACGATGTCCGGGGAGTAGACGCCCGCGCGGGCCTTGTCGACGCCCGCGGCGTTCAGGTCGGTGGCGAAGAGCTGCAGCGGCGCGGCGCTGCCCGCGGCCTCGGCAAACTCGGTGAAAGCCATGGCCAGCGAGTATGCCTCTTCCCCGGTCGAGCAGCCGAGCGTCCAGATCCGCACCGGATCGTGGCGGGACCGGTCCTTGACCAGCAGGGGGAAGACTTGCTCCTTCAGGGCTTCGAAGGCCTCGGGGTCGCGAAAAAAACTGGTGACGCTGATCAGGATGTCCTGGTACAGCGCGTCCACTTCGGCCGGGGTCGAGCGCAGGAACTGCAGGTACTGGGGCAGTCCTTCCAGCTTCTGAAGGACCAGGCGGCGGGTGATCCGGCGGGAGAGCGTATTGAACTTGTAGTGGGTAAAATCGACGCCGGTCGCCTGGTGCAGCCGCTGGACGATTTGCCGGAAGTATGCGTCGCCGCCCGGAATACCGGGCTCCTCCTCCGCGGCCCTGGAGGGATGCCGGCTGATGCGGACGATCTCCCGCGCAATGTCGTTCGGGGCGGCCACGAAATCCACGCACCCCGAGGCGATCGCGCTCTGGGGCATCCCCCCGTGCTGGGCCGTGGCGTCCTGTGCGAAGGTGATCCCCCCTTCCGCCTTGATCGCCTCCAACCCCGCGGTGCCGTCCGTGGCGGTTCCCGACAGCACCACGCCGATGGCCTGGTGCCCCCGGTCTTCCGCCAGCGCGCGGAAGAACCGATCGACCGGCCGGTGAATCCCTTGGCCCTCGCGCGGCAGGAGCTGCAACGCGCCACCGGCGATGATCATGCTCTGACCGGGCGGGATTACGTAGATGTGATTCGGCTTGACCGTCGGCTCGTCGTGCACCTCCATAACCGGCATCTGCGTCGCCCGTGACAGGATCTCCGCCAAGGCGCTGGGATGCGAGGGGGCCAGATGCTGCACCAGCACGAAGCCCATCCCGGTATCGGCCGGTAAGGCATGGAGCAACTGGGTGAAGGCCTCGAGCCCGCCGGCCGAGGCGCCGACGCCGACGATCGGGAATGACACGGCTCGGTCCGGCGCGCCGCGCTCGTCGGCGGCATCATCCGGAGCCGTAGGTGGGTCAGGGAGCCGATCGCCAGGGTCGCTGATCATGGGCCATGACGGTTTGTGTGCGAACACGAATCGATTGCGAGTGGTTGACGAAGGGGAAAATACCCCCCCGGGGGGGCAATTGCCGCATCCGGGAGAACCTAGCACTCAGAAAATCCGGAGGCTATGGGTCTATTTCCACCCGAATAGGGCAAGAGAAATTCGCCCGCGGGCGCCGAATCGGACCCCCTCTTTCACAAGCAGCATCCGCTGGGTGAGCTCGGCTCCCGGCACGCGGCGGCGGCTTACCTTCCCTCCGGCGTTGATCACCCGCTGCCACGGCACCTTGGTGCCCCGGGGGAGGCCATACATTGCATACCCGACCTGCCGAGCCCGGCCGGGAAGCCCAGCCAGACGGGCTATCTGGCCATAGGTGGCCACCTTGCCTCGCGGGATCCGCCGTACCACCGCATAGATCCGTTGGGACATCGTAGCAGTCGACACGCTACGGCGTTAGCGCCGGGAGAAACTCGCGTCGTATGGGCATCGTCGCAAAGTTTACGTCCTGTTCACAGGTCGGGTATCTTCGTACAGACCTGTGCCTGGTTGATCCACAGATTTCAGATTACACCGATGATTCGAATCTGTGCAATCTGGGTAATCTGTGGATTCTCAAGCTGTACTGGCGGCCCGATGTCGAACCTTCCCACTTTTCCCCGGTTCCTATGTCACGCGCTCGGTTGATTCCTGCTCTCGTAATGCTCGCTGCCGCCTGCGGCTCGGGTGACGGCGCATCTCGCGCGGCCGACGTCGCGGCGCTCCCACCCGAGGCCATCGCGGTGCTCGACACCGCGACGCTCATGAATCACATCCGTGCGCTGGCCGATGACTCCATGCTGGGCCGCGCTCCCGGGAGCCTTGGCGAGGAGCGGACGGTTGCGTATCTGGAGGGGCAGTTCAAGGCGCTCGGGCTCCTCCCCGGCAATCCCGACGGGACCTACATCCAGAACGTCCCGCTGGTTGCGATCACCGCCGATCCGAAGATGGTGCTGACCGTTCGGGGGAAGGGCGCCACCCGTCGGCTCACCTACCGCGACGATTTCGTGGCCTGGAGCCGGCACGTCTCTCCTTCGGTGGCGGTCGACAACGCCGAGCTGGTATTCGGGGGTTACGGGACCGAGGCGCCTGAATATTCCTGGGACGATTTCAAGGGCCAGGACCTGAGCGGCAAGATCCTGGTCATGCTGGTGAACGATCCGCAGCTCGCGGACACGACCCAGTTCCGCGGCAAGGCGATGACCTATTACGGCCGCTGGACCTACAAGTTCGAGCAGGGGATGAAGCACAAGGCGGCCGGTGTGCTGCTGGTGCATGAGACGGGCCCTGCGGGATATCCCTGGCCGGTGGTGCAGGGGATGGGCGGGGAAAAGTTCGACCTCGCCACGTCGGACAGCAACCGGACCCGGGCACCGATGGAGGGGTGGATCCACCTCGATCAAGCCAAGGCGCTTTTTCGTCTTGCCGGTCAGGACTTCGATTCGCTCAAGGCCCGCGCCACGACCCGCGAGTTCACGCCGGTGCCGCTCGGCCTCAGCGCGACGATCGGCATCAACAACACGATCCGGTCGGTCTCCTCGCGCAACGTGGTGGCACGGCTGGCGGGAAGTGATTCGGTGCACGCCAACGAGCACGTGGTGTACACCGCGCACTGGGATCATTTCGGCGTGGGCACCCCGGTCGATGGCGACTCGATTTACAACGGCGCGCTCGACAACGCGAGCGGCACGGCGGCACTTCTGGTGCTGGCCAAGGCATTCAAGGCAATGCCCTCGGCTCCGAAGCGGTCGATTCTTTTCCTGGCGGTGACCGCGGAGGAGCAGGGACTGCTTGGCTCGCTGTACTACTCGGTCATGCCGCTCTACCCGCTCGCCACCACCCTCGCGAACATCAACATCGACGGGCTCAACACCGAAGGGGCGACGAAGGACCTGGTCGTGGTGGGGATGGGCGCCTCGGAGCTCGAGGATTACGCCCAGGCGGCCGCCGCGGAGCAGGGTCGCATCCTCAAGCCCGATCCGGAATCAGAAAAGGGCTTCTACTACCGGTCGGATCACTTCAACTTTGCCAAGCAGGGTGTGCCGGCGTTCTACGCCGACGCGGGGGTGGAGGTGATCGGCAAACCGGCGGATTTCGCGATGACGATGCGCGCGAAGTACACCAATGAGGACTACCACAAACCGTCGGACGAGATCAAGCCCGATTGGGATCTGACCGGGGGTCTCGACGATCTCCGGCTCTATCTCTCCATCGGCTATCGCGTGGCGCAGGCGGACAAGTACCCCGAGTGGCGGGTGGGCAATGAGTTTCGTGCGACGAGGGAGGCGCAGCTGACGAGGTGAGGGATTGGGGGTTAGGGGCTGGGGATTGGGGGAAGGCACTCCCCAACCCCCAACCTCCAATTCCTAATCTCTCACCTCTCCCATTTCCTTCACCGCAGCCCGATTCACGAGGATCCGGATGTTGTTGCTCAGCGGATCGATGGGCAGCATGAAGAAGTAGGGCGTGACCGGCGGGAAGTGATTCATGAGGCCGACGATCTCCTCGCCATCGGCAAAGACCACCCGCACCCGCCTGGCGCCCACCAGACGGGAATCGCCCGGCGCGACCTCCTTCGCGTCAATGTAGGCCGGCCGCCCGGTCGACGTCTTTACGAAGAAGAGCGCCTTGAGGTCCGAGAGCGACACCTTGATCGTCTCCCCGGTCTGGGTCTTGAGATGGCACGTGGGGCGCTTGGGGCCGACGTCGAGGCTCATACCCTTCCGCACGGTGCCGTCGAGAAAATTCGCCACGATCAGATGTCCCTGCATTCGTTCCCCCTAGTCGATCTCATCGAGTGACCTGGGCCAGTCGCCCTTCAGCAGCCGGGACAGCGCCCGGTCCGCTAGCAGGCGTCCACCGGTCTGGCATCGGGCGCAGTAGTTGGTTTCGTTGTCGGCGTAGCGTATCCGCTGCACCGGGCTGCCACAGACGGGGCAGGGCAGCCTGAACCGCCCGTGCACCGCCATCCCCTCGCGAAATGCGGTCACCCGTTCCGGAAATCCTTCCCCGGTTTCCCTGCGCAATCGCTCGGTCCAGATCGCCAGCGTGTCCCGGCAGGCCCGGTGCAGCGCCTCGATCTCTCCGTCTGCGAGGCGGCTGGTGAGTGCGAGCGGGGACAGCTTCGCGGCATGCAGAATCTCGTCGGAGTAAGCATTTCCGATGCCACTGAAAAGGCGTGGATCGGTTAGCGTTCGCTTAAGTGTGTGATTTTCCGAACGAATCCGGTCGCGGAAGGCGTCGATGGTCGCGGTGAAGACGTCGAGTCCGCCACGCTCGAACGCCTCGAGCGATGCGACGCCTTGTACGAGGTGCAAGGATGCTCGTCGCGTAGTCCCCGCCTCGGTCAGCAGGAGCCGGCCGGCGGGAAAATCGAGCGCCGCGAGGGTGATGCGCCCCGGCCCCCTGGCTCCGCTGGTCACCCACTTGAACCGCCCGGCGATCATCAGGTGCACCACCAGGAACAGCTCGTCGCCGAAATCGAAGATGATCCGTTTTCCTATCCGGCCGAGTGCCCGGACCGCGCGACCCTCGAGCAGCTTGATCGGAGGCTCGACCGTGCGGAGAATGAAGGGGCTCTTGAGGGTGATCGACTGGAGCGGCTGGCCGAGGAGGCGGCGGGAGAGGGCCTCGATATAGATGGTGATGTCGGGGAGTTCGGGCATGCGAGGAGGCTAGCCGTTAGCTCACTTCCGGATCCCCGCCAATCGCATCATCAACACCGCCGCTCTGGCCGTCTGCATCTCGAGCGTCGGAAGGTGCACCGACTCCTGCGGGGAGTGGGCGCCGCTGCCCAGCGACCCCATCCCGTCGAGGCCGGGGATGTAGGGGGCGACGAAGGAAAGGTCGCCGGCGCCACGATTGGCGGCATCCATCGCGCGGAGAGCGGGATAGCCCAGCGCGCGGCTCGCGCTGTCGTACTGGACCAGCAGCGCTTCGCCCGCCGCCGTGACCGGCATGGCGGGATAGCTGTCGTCGAAGGTGATCTCCGCGCTGGTTCCGGGGAGGTTCTGGGCGACGATCTCCCGCATCACCGCGCGCGCCTTCTCCTTCTGCTCCTCGGTCACGAACCGCAGGTCACCGCGCACCATCGTCACGGGCGAGATGATGTTGGTCTTGCCCGACACCGTGAAGCTGTAGCCCGAGGTGTCCGGTGTGACTTCGGTGCCGCCGACGATGAACCCGGGATTGAAGGTGAGGCCCGCGGGTCCGACCAGCTGCTCCCGGAAGCTGTTGAGGATGCGCGCCGTCTCATAAATGGCGCCGTAGTTCGAGCCGAAGACGCCGGCCGAGTGGGCCTGCCGTCCGGTCACGGTAAGATGCCAGTTGGAAGAGCCCCGGCGCGAGATGCTGGCCAGTGTGCGGCTGCCGCCCTCGAAGGAGAGGGCCACGTCGCTCCGCTTCGCGGCGTCGATCAGCGGCGCCCGCGCCACGTCGAGCGGCCGGCCAGTGGATTCCTCGTCGCCGGTGATGACGACGGTGAGGTGCATGGCATCGAGAAGACCATTCTTCGCCAGCGCCTTGAGCGCATACAGCAGCACGGAATCCCCGCCCTTCATGTCGCTGGTGCCGGCGCCGCGGGCGATCGAATCCACCCGCACGAACTTCTGGCCTTCGCCTTCGAAGACGGTGTCGAAATGGCCGAGAAGGAGCATCCGCCTGGGAGTCTTGCCCGCCTTCTCGCCGATGCGCTCCGCTACCAGGTGTCCGCCCCGGCGCATTTCCGCCGGCATCTCGACCCATCGCGTGGTGAACCCGAGGGCGTCGAGCTCGGCCCGGTAGAGGGCGCCGACGGCCTGTACCCCGGCGACGTTCAGGGTGCCGCTCGGGATGTTCACCATCTTCTCGAGGAACTCGATCTGCTCCTCGTGATGGGCGGCGATCCAGTCGCGGACCTTTTTCTCGGTGGGTGTCAGGGTCTGGGCGGCAAGGGAGTGCCCGGCCAAGCCGAGCAGGAGAAGTTGGGCGCCGAAGCGCCGGAGGGTCGTGTGCATTCGAGGGAATTTAGGCGATTAGCTTCCTCCCGCCATGATACACCCATTGCTCGAATTGGGCGGCCGAGGGCCGCTGGTACACCTCGCCCCGGCCAACGGATTTCCCCCGGCTACCTATCTCCCCGCGTTGATGCCGGTGCTCGAGGAGCACCGGGTCGTGAGCCTCCCGCCGCGGGCGATGTGGCCCGGGATCGAGCCGCCGCCTGAGGCCCCGGGAAGCTGGGAATCGCTCGCCGATGATTTCCTCACAGGTCTGCGTCGCCACGGGCTGGCGCCGGTCATTGCCGTTGGACATTCCTTCGGCGCGGTAGCGTCGCTCCTGGCCGCCGTGCGGGAGCGATCCCGCTTCCGCGCGCTCGCGCTGCTCGATCCCGTCATCGGCCCGCCGGCCTTCATGCAGGAGTACCGGGAAAAGCGGGAGCGAGGCGAAATGGAATTCCGGCCGCTTGCGCAGGGTGCGCGGAAGCGCCGGAGCCGGTTCGCGACGGGGGCGGATGCCTTCGAGTACTGGCGGAGCAAGCCGCTCTTTGCCGACTGGTCCGATGACGCGGTGTGGCGCTACACCGGCGCGATGCTCAGGCCGCTGCCAGCGGGAGGATTCACGCTGGTGTGGTCTCCGGAATGGGAGGCCCACTACTATGAATCGTTCTATCCCGACACATGGGACGAGATCGCCAGGCTCGACCCCTCGTTGCCGATCCTTGTCGTTGGCGGCGGCACCTCCGACACCTTGCTCCCCGAGGCGGTCGCGCTGCTCCGGGAGCGGCTGCCGTGGGCCACGCACGTCACCATTCCCGGGCGCGGCCACCTCTTTCCCCAGTCGGCGCCGGCGGAAACCGGGCGGATCCTTACGAGCTGGCTGAGCGGGCTCGCACCGCTTCCTCAGTGAGCCCGAAAATGGGCGGTGTCGCCACGCCGAGCAGGCCGAGCATCAGGTAGAGCTGGCCGCGATGATGCGCCTCGTGCTCCACCATGGCGCGTAGCCATTTCTTCGTCGTGATCGGGGTTCCCGCCGGCGTCGTGCACTTCGATTCGAGCTGCTGGGGCGTGAGGCCGCCGAAGATCGCCAGCGATTCGGCGTGCTTCCCGTCAAAGTACGCCAGGACCGCCTCCAATCCCCGGGCCAGCTCGGCCCCGTGTCCCGGGTAGCGGCTGGGGCGGCCCTGCACGTTCTCGGCGTACATGTCGCGCTCGATTCCGGCGAGGTGGCGGACGATGTCTCCCAGCGTCCACTTGCCCGGGGCCGGCGCCCACTCGAGCTGCTCCGGGGGGATGATCGTGACGATCCGCCGGGTGCGTCCCCGGAAGTTTTCCCAGTACTCGGTGAACGCGCCGGCGTTGGTGATGTCCATCGCTAGACGGTGAGCTCCGGCGTCTCCTGCAGCTTGAACACCAGCGCGGCGAGCGCGCCTCCTGTGAGTGGCCCGACGAGATAAAGCCAGAGCTTCGTCAGGTCCCCGCCACCTATGAACGCATTGATCAGCGAGGAACCGGTGCCGACCGCGGGATTGTAGACGCCGCCGGAGA
>CAYTMW010000057.1:0-13030 GCA_964439025.1 uncultured Gemmatimonas sp.
GATCCCAGTAGGCCATCCACCCGGGGCCTTCGCGCGCCAGCAGCGCCCAATCCATGGGACCCTCGTGCATGCGCGACTCGACATCGGCAATCCACGGCGGCACGGAGTCCTTCGGGAGATCAGTCCGGGCGGGAAGACGGAAGGTCTGCCGCGCGGCGAGGAGGAGCGCTTCGTCGGTTGCGACCCAGTCTATGAATTTTCGCGCGGCTTCGGGGTGGCGGGCACCGCGAACGAGGCCGATCGCGTCGTCGATCACCACGGTGCCACTCGCGGGAAAGACGTAGTCGAGCGGGAGACCGCGCGCCCGGTCGATCAGGACGTCGGGCAGGTCCCAGAGCGTCACCAGTCCTTCCTGGCGCGCCAGCTTCTCCGTCAGCAGCAGCGGACTCAGCACGTACGCCCGGGTCTGCCCGTCGAGCCGCCGGAGCCACGCCATGCCCTGCGTCGTGTCTCCGCCTGACAGCATGCCGCGATAGATGATGTGACCCCAGATCGCCCGCATCGTGCCGGACGCCATCGGGTCGCGGATCAGCACCTGGTCCTTCCACTTCGGGAGCAGCACGTCGTCCCAGTCACGCGGGGCGGAATCCCGGGGGACGGCGGTGGCATTGAAGGCGATGACCGCGGGAGTCCGGTAGACCGGCCAGAAGAGCTCACCGGGTCCGACTCCGCGCGGGCCGACCCGGGACGCCCAGTCCGGCGTGTAGGGCTGCAGCAGCGAATCGGCGACCCCGCGCTCGAAGATCGTCGTCGGCCCGCCGAACCAGACATCGGCCTGCGGATTGGCGCGCTCCGAGCGCAACCGGTCGAAGACATCCTGGCTTCCCATGTCGAGCCAGCGAACGTCGATGTCGGGATTTCGCGCCTCGAACGCCTTCTCCAGCGCGCCGAGCTGGTCGGGACCGTGAGGAGAGTAGAGCACCAGCGGCGTGCGTCCGTCACTTCCGCCGCACCCGAGCGCTGTGGCCGCGAGAAGGAGGCTAAGGCTGGGGCGGCGTCGCACGGAGGTCCAGGAGGTTGAGGAACAGGCGATACGCCCCCGGAACGCCCGCAGGCAGCTGCCGGAAGAAAGACAGGCCGGTGTACACGTAGGTGCCCTTGCCGAGCGCCTTGACCAGGAGGCCCCCGCGCAGTGGAAGTTCGCGCGGATCGGACATCTCGAGCAGGGGCAAGTAGGATGTGTCCCAGGTCCGCGCGAAGTAGAGGCCGCGCTCCTGCACCCATCCGCTCCAGTCGGCCGCACCCAGGCGGTTCGGGCGCAGGAACATCGGATGTTCGGGGTTCAGCAGAGTGACCGGGGCGTTTTCGTCGGTGACCCGGTCGTGCCGGGGCGCCACCGTCAGGGGAGCGGCCGCGAAGTTGCCGTTGAAGAACTGTCCCTGCTGGTATTGCACGATGAGGCGGCCGCCGCCGCGCACGTAGTCGAGCAACCGGGCATTGTTCTCGAGGAGCGCGGGCTCGGTCTCATACGCCCGGCTGCCCACGACGATCACGTCGTACTGCGACAGGTCCGCGCGCTCGAGCGCGACGCCGTCGAGCAGGTTCACCGGCAGGCCAATGCCGAGCAGCGCCTCGGGCACCCGGTCGGACGCGCCGCGGATGTAGCCGACGTGGGCCACTGCGGGAAGAACCATTGGCGCGGCACGCACGACGGTGGTCGCTTCGCGGGCGTAGGCCTTGAGCCGGATGTGGGGATAGTCCACCGTGGCGAGCCCGGTGGAGTACCGCCGGCCCGAGGAATCGCGGGCGACGGCGCGTATTTCGTAGGTCCCGGCGGTCATCGCGTCGGGAGGAGTCACCTGGAACACCAGGGTTTCCCGCTCCTCCTGGCGGCTCAGCGTGTAGCGTTGCGCCGGCACCGCCGGCCAGCCTGCCGGCACCTCGAGTGTGACGGTTCCACTGGTGGGGGCGGCAGCACCGTGCTGTAGCGTGACCGTGAAGAGCTGCGGCAGGCGCGTGCCGGTCGCCCAGATCTTTGCCGCGGGATCGAGCTTCACGTCCACTCTCGGCACCACGAGAATCGGTCGGCGGACCTCTCCCACCATCTGATCGCGGAAGCGGTGCACCACCTCGCGCGCCTGAATCACGGGGCGGGATCCGTCCGGCGTGAGCGTCACCCGCGCCCGGAGCAGCGGCGACTCGAACGGTTCGCCCCAGTCAGAGATCGCGCCGCCCCATCGATACATCGCGCCATCCCGCGGAGCGCGGAGGAAATACGGTGTGGAGATCGCCGCGTGCTCCGGCACCGTCAGCTCCATCACACAGGCCGCGACCGTCCCCGCCGCGACCGTTGCCCTTGGCGCGGCGCAGGGCGCGACGCCCCACCCCGCGGGCGCGACCAGTGCGAAATTCGCTTCGGCGGATCGCGACCCACCGTTCCAGACCGTGAGCCGAACCGGCACTCGCTGTCCCGGCACCAGGCGGCCGTCTGCCGTGGCCGCGTCCACCACGAGCCCGGCCCGGATTGCGGCCGCGTCATCGGCGTGCCGGCGCTGGTCCGCCGACTCGATTCCCTGCCCCGTGAGCGGCGCCGCCGTCGTGTCGATGCCATCCCAGAGGCCGCCGCCGTTGGGGCCGGTCCGGTCGGTCACCAGCGCAAGGCGAATCACCGAAGGCCCCGGCTCCTGCAGCACACCCATGTCCTGGGAGCGGTGCAGGCTGCGGCCCCGCATGGCCACCTGGCGGTATGACTGCCCGATGTCGGGGTCGAGGATGCCTCCCTGGAGCGCGATCGAGGCGCCGGTGCTGTCGAATCGCGCCGAGCGGTAGAGCTTGAGCGGGGTCCACGGCGCCAGGGCTTCCTGCCTGGCAAGCTCCGGGAAGCGGGACGGATCGCCCGCCGCCTTGAAGACCTCGTACGCGGCCCAGCCCGCTTCCTGGTGCTGGCCATGGCCGTCCCGGTCCGTCCCCGAAAACGTCGAGATGATGACCTGGGGGCGGAATCGGCGCACCACGCGAACCACGTCCTTCAGCACCGAATCGCGGGGCCAGAACCGGAAGGCTTCTTCGACGATCTTGGAGAACCCGAAGTCGAAGGCGCGGGTGAAATACTGTCGCGCCCCGTCGAGCGCGCGCGCCGCGAGCAGCTCCTCGCTCCGGATCAGCCCGAGCTCCTCCCCCAGCTCGGGACCGATGAGATTCTGCCCCCCCTCGCCCCGCGACAGCGAGAGATAGGCGGCTTCAGCGCCCTGTCCCCGAACCAGCACCGTCAGCAGTTCGGTGTCTTCGTCGTCGGGATGCGCCGCGATCAGGAGGGCGCGCTTGGTGTGGCCCAGCATCCGCTCCGCCTGACGGAGCGCCACGGTGCCGCCAGTGGATGGGCCCAGCGCCTGCTGCGCCGGGAGGGCGACGGGAAGCAGCGCCAGCACCAGCAACATCCTATGCGTCATGCGCCGGCTCTCGGATCGTGGTCGTCGTAGTCGTCGCCGGGATCCCGCTCCGGGGGCGCCGGGCGCGCCTTGCGCCCCAGCACGAACGCCACGATGAAGCAGATCAGCGCCAGGAGCAGGAGCAGCTGTCCCAGGCCGGTCACCAGGCCGTTCAGCAGGAGGAGCATGCCGGCGGAGACGGTGATCGTCCCGATGGCGCGCAGCAGCTCGTCCACATTCTTCCAGTGGGTCTGGCGGCCCCAGTACAGGGAAGACCAGAGGCCCAGCACCCCGAGGAACAGGATGCCGTACCAGATCGCGATCCAATACGACCGTCCGGCGACCATCCTCGCTCCTCAGCTCTCCCCGGGGATTACGCATCGCGCGCAGGGGCATTCCCGGCGCAGTCGTTCGAAGGTGTAGATCCCGGTCCCGTGCCCGTCGCTCCACCGAATCTTGAGCCCGTACGCTCCGACGAGCCGCACTTCCAGCGGGCGGATGTCGGCGGGCACCGTCCCCGGCTGGAGCAAGGGCCGGCCACTCATCTCCTCGACGCACTCGGCGCAGGGACACCGCAGGCGAAGGCTCCGCGACGGGTAGAGCGCGCGATGTCCCTCCGCATCCCACTCCACGAGCACCCCGTCGTCGCGCCGGGTGACGGCAACCGGCAGCGGATTCACCACGGCCACGCGACGGTCCTTCCCTCCCGTCTCGGCGACACGGGCATGTATCTTAGGGGTCTTGCCGGACGATGGGACTCTCGACGGAGCCGACCGCCTCATGACAACCCGCCTGAATCCTTTCGGCACCAAAGCCGAACTCACGCTCGATGGCGGCCGGGCCGTGATCTTCCGCCCGGGCGAGCTGGAGCGCAAGGGGGTTGGCACGCTGGACCGGCTTCCGTTTTCGATTCGCGTGCTCCTGGAAAATGCCCTCCGCCATGCCGGCCGGGGCGTGGTGACCGAGGATCACGTGACGGCCCTCGCCCGGTGGAGCCCGGTCCCCGCCTCCGGCGGGGAGATTCCCTTCATGCCCGCCCGCGTCGTGCTCCAGGACTTCACCGGCGTGCCGTGTGTGGTCGACCTCGCGGCGATGCGCGACGCCATGGCCCGGATGGGAGGCGACCCCGGCCAGATCAATCCGGTGGTCCCCTGTGATCTGGTGATCGATCACTCGGTCCAGGTCGACCACTATGGAACGGCCGAGGCATTCCGCCAAAACGTGGCGCTGGAATTTGAGCGGAACGCCGAGCGCTATCAACTCCTCAAGTTCGCCCAGCGGGCCTTCGCGGGGTTCCGGGTGGTTCCCCCCGGGACCGGCATCGTGCACCAGGTGAACCTCGAGTACCTCGCCCCCGTCGTCCAGCTCCGGGACCAGTACGGCGAGCGCACCGCCTTTCCAGACACCCTGGTGGGCACCGATTCCCACACGACGATGATCAACGGCATGGGGGTTCTGGGCTGGGGCGTGGGCGGCATCGAAGCCGAGGCCGTCATGCTGGGCCAGCCCTACTTCATGCTGGTGCCCGAGGTGATCGGGGTGAAACTAACCGGCGATCTCCCGCTCGGCACCACGGCGACCGACCTGGTGCTGCGCATCACCCAGATGCTCCGCAAGCACGGCGTGGTGGACAAGTTCGTGGAGTTCCACGGTCCCGGCATCTCCCGGCTGGGACTGGCCGACCGCGCCACGATCGCCAATATGGCGCCGGAATACGGCGCCACCATGGGCTTCTTCCCGGTGGACGCCGAAACGATCGAGTATCTCCAGCGCACCGGACGCGACACCGAAGCGAGCCGCACCGAGCGGTATTCCCGGGAGGTGGGGCTCTTCCGCACCGATGCCACCCCCGATCCCGAGTTCACTGCGCGACTCGAGCTCGACCTTGGCACGATTGAGCCAAGCCTCGCCGGTCCGCGGAGGCCGCAGGACCTGGTGCCGCTCAAGGATCTCAAGCGGAACTTCGCCATCTCGCTTCCCGGACTCATGTCGGCGGGCACCCCGGCAGAGCGGCGCGCGGTGGCGGAGAGCAACTACTCGCGATGGGTGGAGGAAGGCGGGTCCGCCGGCGAGGCGCAGGCGCTCGAGACGGCACCGGAAACCGAGCACGAGACGATGGGGGACGAGTTTCCCATCCGCGACGGCATGGTCGTCATCGCCGCGATCACCAGCTGCACCAACACCTCCAACCCGTCGGTGATGGTCGGCGCCGGTCTCCTGGCCAAGAAAGCGGTCGAGAAAGGCCTCACCAGCAGGTCCTGGGTCAAGACCAGCATGGCGCCGGGCTCCCGGGTGGTGACCGCCTACCTCGACGCCGCGGGGCTCACGCTCTACTTTGACCGGCTGGGGTTCAATACGGTCGGATACGGGTGCACCACTTGCATCGGCAACAGCGGCCCCCTGCCGGAACCCATCGCGGGGGCGATCGAGCAACATGAGCTGGTGTCGGCGGCGGTCCTGTCCGGCAACCGGAATTTCGAAGCCCGGATACACCCGCTGGTCCGCGCCAACTACCTGGCCTCCCCGATGCTGGTGGTGGCCTTTGCGCTGGCGGGACGGGTGGACGTGGACCTCGCCACCGAGCCGCTCGGCAAAGGGAAGGACGGCAAGCCGGTTTATCTGCGCGACATCTGGCCCGACACGGAAGAGATTCGCGCCACCATGGCGGCCTCGCTCAAGCCCAGCATCTTCACCGAAAAATACGCATCGGTCTTCGACGGCGACCAGGAGTGGCGCGCGCTCGAGGTGCCGGGAGGCGACCGGTTCGCCTGGAACCCGGCTTCGACCTACGTGCGGGAGCCGCCGTTCTTCCAGGGACTCTCCCGCACGCCCGTCCCGCCCACGGATGTGGTCGGCGCCCGGGTGCTGGCATCGCTCGGCGATTCGGTGACCACCGATCACATCTCCCCGGCCGGCGCCATCCCGAAGAGCGGCCCCGCCGCGCGATATCTGCTGGAGCATGGAGTGGCTCAGGAGGACTGGAACACCTTCGGCGCCCGGCGGGGCAATCACGAAGTGATGATGCGGGGGACGTTCGGCAACGTGCGAATCAAGAACAAGCTGGTGCCCGCCAAGGAGGGCAACTGGACGCTGCACATGCCCTCGGGAGAAGTCCTCTCGATCTACGACGCGGCCATGCGCTACGCGCAGGAGCAGGTGCCGCTGCTGGTCCTGGCGGGCCGCGAGTATGGAGCCGGCTCCAGCCGGGATTGGGCCGCCAAGGGCACCACTCTGCTCGGCGTCCGGGCGGTGCTGGCGGACAGCTACGAGCGAATCCACCGGAGCAATCTGGTCGGCATGGGAGTCCTTCCCCTGGGATACGAGGAAGGGCAATCGCGCGAGGCGCTCGGGCTCACCGGGCAGGAGGTCTACGGCATCACGGGCATCGCGGCCGGCGTGACGCCGGGCGGGAGGGTAACGGTGCGGGCGCGGGACGTTGCGGGAAAGGAAACGATGTTCCAGGCGGTCGTGCGGCTCAACTCCCCCGTTGAAGTCGAGTACTACAGGGACGGGGGGATCTTGCCGCGGGTGTTGAGGATGTTCTTGGACGGAGGCTAGGAGGCTAGGAGGCAACGAAAGAAAAAAGTCCCCGGTACTCGCCGAGGACTTTCTCTTTGCCTCTTAAGCGACCAGGTCCTTCAGTCGCTCCCCCGTCTCCCCTTCGCGCAGCCGGACCAGGGCCCGATCGCGCAGCTGGCGGATCCGCTCGCGGGTGACGCCCATCATGCGGCCGATCTCTTCGAGCGTCCGGCTCTGGCCGTCTTCGATTCCGAAGTAAAGGCGCAGCACCTTGGCATCGCGGGGCGGCAGGGTGGCCAGCGCCGCCTCGATGTCCTGGGTCTGGCTGTTGGCCATGGTCCCGGCGTCGGTCCCTTCCTGGTCCGCGGCAAAGCGCTCGATCCGCTCGTTGCCGTCGCCGTCCCGGGTGGGATGATCGAGCCGAACCGCCTCGGAATTGAGGGCGGAAAGGGAGCGCACCGCCTCGGGAGTGAGCCCCGTGGCGCGGGCCAGCTCCTCGGTGGTGGGCATCCGGCCGAGCTTTTCCTTGAGCAGCGTCGTAGTCCGGCCGAGGCGGCTCAGGTCCGCCGTCCGGTTGAGCGGCACACGGACGGGCCGGCCGTGCCGGGCAATGGCCGCTTGGACAGCCTGGCGAATCCACCAGACCGCGTAGGAGATGAACTTGACACCGCGATCCGGATCGAACTTCCGGGCAGCGGTCATCAACCCGAGGTTCCCTTCGCCGATCAGGTCGACGAGCGGGACCCCGCGGTTCTGGAACTTCTTCGCAACCGACACCACGAAACGCACGTTGTGGCGCGCAAGTTTTTCCTGCGCCACCACATTGCCCCGGAAGGCCTTCCGGGCCAGCTCCATCTCTTCCTCGCGGGAAAGAAGGGGCACCCGGCTGATCTCGTCGAGATAGAGATCCAAGCTCTCTCGACCCTCGTCGACCGCCTTGGCGATCTGGGCCGGCTTCACTGCGTTACGCTTGGTGCGAGGGGCTGTCGCCACGTCCTATGCCTCCTTCGTCCTTGCGTGTTTTTGCTGATTCCGTTCAGTTGAATCTCGAGATCCATCCCGACAGACCCAAGCCTATAATATAACGCCTAAACCACGAAAAATCAACGGTTTAGATAAATCTGTGCGGTCCATGGGGTTGCGCGTTTTTTGGTCCAGGACCCTTCAGATGACTTAACGGCTGGCGGACTTTCGGACACCTTGCCGTCAGTCCCCAGCCGTTGCACGATCGGTTCACATAGCAGGAGACGTCCGACCCCGCCCAATGCGCACGGAAGGTCGGGCCTCAAACGGCCTTGAGCTCGGCCACCAGAGTGGAGAGGGACTGCTTGGCGTCACCGAAGAGCATGGCGGTCTTCGGGTTGTAGAACAATTCGTTTTCGATGCCGGCGAAGCCCGACCCCATCCCCCGCTTCAGAACGATGATCGAGCGCGCCTGATCGGCGTTGAGGATCGGCATGCCGTAGATCGGGCTCGAGGGGTCGGTTCGGGCGGCGGGGTTGACCACATCGTTGGCCCCGATCACCAGCGCCACGTCGGTGCGCTCGAACTCGCTGTTGACCTGGTCCATGTCGAACAGCTTGTCGTAGGGGACGTTCGCCTCGGCCAGGAGCACGTTCATGTGGCCCGGCATTCGGCCCGCCACCGGGTGGATCGCATACTTGACCTCCCCGCCCCGCTTTTCCACCAGGTCGGCCACTTCCCTGACCAGGTGCTGGGCCTGTGCCACTGCGAGGCCATACCCGGGGACGATGATCACGCTGCGGGCGTAGCCGAGCTGCACCGCCGCGTCCGCCGCCGACACCTGGCGGACGGTGAGGCCCTCGGCGCTCTTGGCGCTCGCCAGCGCAGCCCCCCCTCCACCGAAGGCCCCGAAGAGCACGTTCCCGAGCGAGCGGTTCATCGCCTTGCACATGATCTGGCTCAGGATGATCCCCGACGAACCGACCAGCGCCCCCGCGATGATGAGCTCTTCGTTGCGGATCACGAAGCCGGTCATGCCGCCCGCAATGCCGGAGTAGGAGTTCAGCAGCGAGATCACCACCGGCATGTCCGCCCCGCCGATCGGGATGACCAGCAGCACCCCAAGGACCAGCGAGAGCAGGCAGACGAGATAGAACGGCCAGGCCGGCGAATCGAACCGGACCACCTGCCAGACTCCCAGCACGACGATCACCAGGAAGACCAGCGCGTTGACCGTCTTCTGCATCGGGAAGGTGATCGGCCGCCCGGTCATCCGTTCTTCGAGCTTGGCCCAGGCGATCAGACTGCCGGTCAGGGTGATCGCTCCGATCAGGAGTGTCGCCTGAGTGGTGATGGCGACGTCGAGCGTCGGTTGGGTCCCGGCCAACCGGGCCTTGAGGTACTCGGACCCGCCGACGAGCAGCGAGGCGCCCCCGCCCAGGCCGTTGAGCAAGGCCACCATCTGTGGCATGGCGGTCATCTTGACGGACCGGGCCAGCCAAAGACCCAGCCCCGAGCCGACCAGCAACCCGGCAGCGATCACCTGGTAGGAGACGATTTGCCGGTCAAGGAGGGTGACCACGATGGCAATCAGCATCCCGAACCCGGAAAGCCGGTTGCCCCGGACCGCCGTCGCGGGGCTGGAGAGCCACTTCAGCCCGAGAATGAAGCAGACGGCCGCGACCAGGTAGGAGACTTGGGCGAGCCAGGCGGCCATTACCTGGCCTCCGGCTTCTTCTTGAACATCTGCAGCATCCGATCGGTCACGGCATAACCACCAACGACGTTGATCATGGCGAAGACGACGCCGGTGAATCCGAGACCCGTCGAGATCCACCCGTGGTCCCCGCCAGCGACGATCAGGGATCCGATGATGGTGATGCCGCTGATGGCGTTTGCCCCGGACATGAGCGGGGTGTGCAGCATCGTCGGGACTCGATTGATGAGCTCGACCCCGAGGAACGTGGCGAGCGTGAAGATGACGATGCTGCCGATGAGGGCTTCCATGGTTACCTCCCGGTGCGGACGGTACCGGCGTGCGCCAGGCACATCGGACCGGTAATCGGGTCGTCGAGGCTGAGGACGAGCTGCCCGTCCTTCACGAGATACTCGAGGAGACTCTGGAGATTCCGGCTGTACATCACGCTGGCGTGCTGGGGAATCTGGCTGGGGAGGTTCTGCGGCCCGAGAATGGTAATCCCGTGGGCCTCGACCGTCTCTCCGGCCCGGGAGAGCTCGCAATTGCCCCCGCTCTCGACCGCCAGGTCCACGATCACCGATCCGGGCTTCATGGAAGCAACCATCGGGGTGGTGATCAGCAGGGGCGCCGGCTTCCCCGGTATCTGGGCCGTGGCGATCACGACGTCCATGTCCGGGAGGTGCTTCCCGATCGCCTCGAGCACCTTTTGCTGCTGCTCGGCGGCCAATTCCTTCGCATAGCCGCCCGCTCCCTCCGCCGCGGTCGAAACCGCCTCCGCTTCGACGAACGTGGCGCCGAGGCTCTGAACATGTTCCTTGACCACGGGGCGCACGTCGAACGCGCTGACCACCGCTCCGAGCCGCCGGGCGGTGGCGATGGCCTGGAGCCCGGCGACGCCGGCGCCGAGGATGAACGCTTTGCCCGGCGGGATGGTGCCGGCCGCGGTGGTGAGCATGGGGAGGAGTCGGGCGCAGCGGCTCGCGCCGAGCAGCACCGCCTGATACCCCGCGACGGTGGCCTGGGAGGAGAGCGCGTCCATGGATTGGGCCTTGGTGGTGCGGGGCACCAGCTCCATGGCCAGCAGGGTGACCCCCCGCGCCGCGGCCAACGCCGCGTATTCCTGCGCCGAGTCGGGTTGGGCGAAGCCGATCCATGCGGCGCCGGACCGCATCTGGGCCAGATCGTCCCGGGCGAGTCGCTGGACCGTCAGCACGACATCGCTTCCGGAGAGCACCTCGTCCCGGCTGGTGGCAATCCTGCCCCCGGCCCCGGCGTAGGCGCTGTCGGGAAAGCTCGCGCCGGCCCCGGCGCCGCTTTCGACCAGGATCTCGTGCTTGGCCGCGACCAGGTGCTTGACCGTCTGGGGGACCAGGGACACACGATGCTCGTGCGGGGCGGTGTCCCGGAGTACGCCAATTCGCATAGTTGTGAGGTTAGGGGCCAGGGAGCCAGGGAGCCAGGGAGCCAGGGATAAGCCTGTCCCGGCGACCGTCGAAAGTATACAATCCGCCGATGCCCGCACAGGTCCGCGTCTTCGCGCCCGGCTCGATCGGCAATCTCGGCCCGGGGCTGGACATCCTCGGACTCGCCGTCACGGGAAAAGGCGACATCGTCACCGCGGAGCGCACCGCGCGGGCCGGCGTCGTCATTGCCGACCCGGGCCATGCGTCCCTGCCCCGAGACCCCGCGCGCCACACCAGCGGCATCGCGGCGTCAGCCGTTCTCCGTCGCGCCGGCGCGCCGTTCGGTCTCTCCCTCAGGCTCGAGAAGGGACTGCCCCTTTCCGGCGGACAGGGGGGCAGTGCCGCGTCCGCGGTGGCGGGCGCCGTGGCGGCAAACCTCCTGCTCGACCGGCCGCTCCCGCAGATGGCCCTGCTTGAAGCCGCGCTGGAAGCCGAAACGGCGGTCGCCGGCCGGCATGCCGACAATATCGCGCCCATTCTCCTCGGCGGTCTGGTGCTGATCCGGTCGATGGATCCGCTCGACGTGGTGCGACTCGCGGTGCCGCCGACGCTCTGCCTGGTGCTTGCCCATCCCGAGCGTGCGATGAGTACGCGCGAGGGCCGGGCGCTGTTGCCGGCGATGGTGACCCGCGAGGTGGCGTTGCACCAGGCGGCCCAGGTCGCAGCGATCGTCGCCGCGGCACAGAACGGCGACATCGAGCTCCTCGGACGGTCGATCGACGACCGGATTGCGGAGCCGGCGCGGGCCCCGGCGCTACCGGGCTTCCAAGAGGCAAAAGCCGCGGCGCTCGCCGCGGGAGCGCTGGGGTGCTCTATCTCCGGAAGCGGTCCGACGGCCTTTGCAATCGTCGCCGACGAGGTGGCCGGCCGGCGGGTCGCATCCGCGATGGAATGCGCATATCGCGATCTCGGTATTCCCTGCACCGCCCGACTCGCCCGGCCCGACATGGAAGGAGCCCGCGCCCTATGAGCTGGCAGGCCTGCTCGGCCTGCGGCGACGAAAGCCTGGAGACCGATGCTGCGATCCGGTGCCGGAGCTGCGGCGGTCTCCTGGACGTCTGCCATCGCCCTCCCGTCATGGAGGGCTCGATGCTCCGCACGCTGTTCGAGACTCGCTGCTGCGCCCGTCCCGACACGACCGCGTCGGGCGTCTGGCGCTTCCGGGAAATGGTGATGCCGGGAGCGGACCTCGAGCCGATCAGCCACCCCGAGGGAAACACGCCTCTGCTCTATCGGGAGCCGGTCGCACAGTGGGCCGGCGTCCACGACCTCACGCTCAAGCACGAAGGTCACAATCCGACCGGATCGTTCAAGGACCGTGGCATGACGGTGGGGATGACGCAGGCACGCCGGGTCGGCGCCCGGGGAGTGGTCTGCGCCTCCACCGGCAACACCTCCGCCTCCCTCGCCGCGTACGCCGCGCATGCCGGGATTCCGGCGTTCGTCCTCGTGCCCGAGGGAAAGGTCGCCATGGGCAAGCTCGCGCAGACGGTGGGGTACGGCGCCCACGTGCTCACGGTGCGCGGGGACTTCGACGCCTGTCTCGCCCTGGTCGAGGAGGCGAGCGAGTCGCTGGGACTCTATCTGCTCAACAGCATCAATCCCTGGAGGATCGAGGGGCAAAAGACGATCGTGCTGGAGATGCTCCAGCAGCTCGGCTGGGACCCTCCCGAGTGGATCGTGCTCCCCGGGGGAAACCTCGGCAACACCGCCGCGTTCGGGAAAGCGCTTGAGGAGGCGATCGCGTGGGGACTGATCGGACGGGTGCCGCGGCTGCTGGTCGTCCAGGCTCTGGGCGCAGCGCCCTTCGCCCAGGGATTCGCCGACGGATTCCGGGAGCGAAAGCGGGTGCAGGCGAATACCATCGCGACCGCCATACGGATCGGCGATCCGGCGTCATGGGATCGGGCGGTCCGCGCCATCCGCTTCACCGATGGCGCCGTGGTGAGTGTCTCCGATGAGGAGATCCTCGAGGCCAAGCGCGTGATCGACCGGGCGGGCATCGGGTGCGAGCCGGC
>CAYTMW010000058.1:0-12818 GCA_964439025.1 uncultured Gemmatimonas sp.
CGGTCGTCGCGCTCGCGGCCTGCGGGAAGAAACCGGAAGCAGCCCGAACACCGGCAGCGGACACTACGGGAGCGACGGCCGGGATGCCGATGGCCATGCAGGGAATGCAAATGATGCCAACGATGCAGGTGCACCTCGACTCGGTGGCGGCCATGCAACCCGAACAGATGGCCGTGATGATGGCGGCGCACCAGGACATGGCCTCGCGCATGATGGACGCGATGGGCGCGGACATGCACGGGATGAACATGCAGCCCGACTCCGTATGGAGGGCGCTGAGCGACTCGCTGCGCCGTGACCTGACCGACTTGCCGGACCTGTCCGGCGAGCTCCTCAGGAGCCGCATGGAGGCGCACATCACGCGAATGCGGCGCATGATGCTGATGCACCGGGGCATGATGAAAATGTAGGAGGACGGCGCATGGCGACCGAGCGCGCAACCGTCATCGTGACGGGCAGCTCGGTGGCGGTAGCGATCGGGTTCATCGCCCTCGCGGGCGTCGCCGCGGAAACCGGGGTGGTGATGCTGATTTATCTCGACCACGCCTGGGCGGTGCGGCGTGCCGCCCAAGGCCGGCCGACCCTGCGTAATCTCTACGAGGCGGTGATGGAAGGCGCGGTCGAGCGGGTGCGCCCCAAGATCATGACGGTCACCGCCATCATGGCGGGCCTGCTTCCGATCCTCTGGGGCTCGGGAGCCGGCGCGAGAGTCATGAAGCGGATCGCTGCTCCGATGGTCGGCGGAATGATCAGCAGCACCGTGCTGACGCTGGTGGTAATTCCGGCGATCTACTCGCTCTGGAAGGAGCGGGAGGTGCGGGCGCTCGAGACCGTAGGCGCGTCGGCCTCGCGTCCCTCCCCGAGGGCCATCGGGTCCCCCTGATCGCCTTCGGCGGGAACTCAAATTCGGTCGGCGGGGAGAACCCGGTCATCCCGTCCTTGCTCCGCAGCGCGGCAGACTGAACCATCGCTTCCGTGTGCGCTTGGGTACGCACCCCATGGTGGCGCACATGGAAGCCAATGGCTTTCGCCTGAAACCTACTTTTTCTGCACCATCTTGACGATGGCAACGACCAGGAGAATGGCCAGCAGTACTCCGAGAACCGTCCAGAGACCGTACCCACCCATGAAACCGTGCGTGGTGTCTTGCATCGCTATTTCATGGGCTTGGGTTTGGCGGGCATCGCCGACATGCCGGCAGACTGTTTCAGGAGCTCGGTCGTATGCTCCGAGACTTTCTTGGGGTCCGGCGTACTGGCATTCACTTCGGATTCCAGAGCGGTGAGATGCTCGCTGAGCGCCGTGAGGTGGGTCTCCATGTGTTGCATCGTTCCCGACATCGGCGGCTTCGTCTGGTCGCCCATCATCGTCATCTGCGCCTGATGGTGTTGCTGCATCTGGTCGAAACTGCGCCTCATCTCGGCCACCGCCGGCCGAGCCAGGTCGAGGTTGACGATCTTCGACTGGGTGACTTGCCCTTGCAACGCCCGAGCGAACGTCGCCAGGTTTTCCCGGTAGGCCATCGCCAGCACATGATGCGGTCCTCCCATCATGCCGCTCATGCCCGGCATGCCTTCCTGATGCTGGGGCATCTTGCCGGGTGGCGGCGTGGGGGTCTGCGCCATGCCGGTTGCCGTGGCACCGCTCATCAGGAGTGCCAGGAGGCTGGCCGCAGCCAGGACGATCGAATGTTTCTGAGTCTTCATGCTACCTCTTATCCATGGTCATGCCGGGGCGGTCCGGTGACTTGGGCGCCGCGGCGGGGGGGATTCTGAACCGAACGTGGACTATACACTGCCGAACACTGCCGAAGCGAGAGTTAGAATCGATCGAGTCAACCGAGAGCGTCGTGCGATTCTGCTCAACCCGGCGGAACCGACAGGTGCTCGACCACAATCATCCACCTTCCGGCCAGACGCCGGAAGACTGCGGTCCACGCACCCCGTATGACGTGCGGGCGGCCGGTCGGAGCGATGTGCGGGATCGACCAGGTCGCGGTCAGCACCGCCGCATCCTCGCTCAGCCGGTCCACATGGACATCCCCCCATACCCAGCGCGCGTCGCGCATGTTCTGGCCGACGTTCTGCCAGAACGCCGCGATGCCAGCCCGCAGCGAGTCGGCCGACGCGACGATCTGCCCGCCGCTCGCCGAGATCACCCGCCCGGTATCGGGGTAGAGCGCGTTCATGCGCTCGACCGCGCCGGGGCGGCTGAAATCGTACGCATCCTCGATCCGTGCCCGGAGAGTGTCGGCGAGCGCGGCGTCGCCCTGAACGCCCCGGGGCGGCGACGTCCCGCAGGCGCCCAGCAGCGCCAAGAGGAAGCAGAACCGGACTCGATTGGCTTGGCGGGCGGTGATCATGTCCACCTCGTGCGACATTGGTGTATCAGGGCGGTGACAGATGGCTGGGGCCAAATCACGCGCCACCCTGTAGCGATGTCGCAGGAGTGCGTGGCGCAGCATATGCGGGCTCACGGACAAATCGTGGCTCGTCGTATATTCAATTTGTCACCCGTAAGGTAGGAGGAGCCAGTGCGCGCACGCATCCTCATCGCCGCGGCCGTCGTGACGGGCGGCTGGCTTGCTGCATGTTCCAAGCCCTCCTCCCAGAACGGCCAGAACGCCGATCCGAAATCAGGGACCCGGGACATCCTGCTGGCGGAAGCACCCCGCTCGGAGGGAGCGGTGGTATCCGACCTTGAGGCGCGGAATGCGCCCAAATCGGCCCCGGTTCGAGGCGTGGCGCGGAAGAGTGTGGTTCGAGCGGCAGCGCCCGCCGAAGCCGGGCATGATCACGCGGCCATGGCGGCGCCAGCACTGATCCAGGAGATGAGCAGGACAGTGACCGCCACGACGGACATTCCGCTGCGTTTGGCGATGGCGACCGCTCCGGCAGCCCCGATTTTTGGCGCGGCACGACCCCTGAATGGAGACGCCGGCGGCACCGGCGAGACCCGAGCACTCCCGGAGTTCGGTGGCCGCGGCCCGGTGATCATCCTGCGCGGCGGGCGAGGGGGCATTGATGATGACTGCGACCTGCACGGTCCCCGGGCCCGCCGACCGGGCGTAGCGATCAACCGCAGTGCGCCTTCCCTGGGAGGCGGCGGCTACGGCAGGACCGGGATGTCGCGGGGGGGAATCCGCTAGGTACTGGGTACTGGGTACTGTTTCCAGCACCCAGTACCCAGTACCCAGTCACCAGCATCCAGAAATGGGCCTGGGAGGACTTGAACCTCCGACCTCACGCTTATTTATCAGACGTCACAGCTGAGACCAAAGCTGCCGGTAACTTCTCGGATTTCAAGGCGATTCCCCACGATCTGCTTGGAATCGACAATGATGAATCCGGGTGGTTGTAGCCAGGAATTGGCACCAAAAGTGGCACCACGTCGGGCCGCCGCAAGGTAGAGTCCTGGGAGCAGCACCACCGGACCAGAGCGCGCTTGAGTTCTGGCGCGCTCGCCTGGGGTCGCCGGCGCACCAAACTCGGGCGCGTCGGTGCTCCTGTACACCCCGTCGCCCGGCATGTTGTTGACGCGGATGCAGGTCTCGCCCATGCCGATGAACACGATGTCGGGATTGGTCTCGTTCACCGCCACCGCGCCTACGGATGCGCTCTTGATCTATCCGTCGGTCACCGCCGTCCAGTTCTCGCCGCCGTCGGTGGTCTTCCAGAGGCCGCCGCCGGTGGCGCCGAAGTAGGCCTCGTTGGGGCGGCCCTTCACGCCGGTCACCGCAATGGAGCGCCCGCCGCGGTCGGGGCCGATGTTGCGCCAGCGGTATGAGGCGAGCAGGGGCGAGTCGGCGGAGACCGTGACCGGAGAGGTTGCGGACGGCGCGCTCGGCTCGCCCAGGGTGAAGGCGATCGCGGCAGGCAGCGACAGCGTCAGAAGCCTGCGAGATGGAAGCCTGCGCGGGGGGCCGGGTGAAGGAATTCCATATGGTGCCGGGGGAAGGGCAGCATCCTGAAGTTGGCGCAGCGGGCGTGCTCTGGCAACACTGTCGAATCGGTCCCGGCAGAGTATGTTCGGAGAGTTCGACGTCATAACTGCCAACACGAGGAGCCAATCATGACCACTGCGACTCTCAAGGCGAGGAGCCTTGCGCCCGGCCTGACCGTGAACGACCTCCAGCGGAGCATTCGCTTCTACACGGAGGGGTTGGGGTTTGCCGTCAGCGAGGAGATGAAGGAGGAGGGGGAGCTCCGGGGAGTGATGCTCGACGCGGGAGGACCTCTCCTGATGCTGGGACAGGACGATTGGAAGAAGGGGCGCGACCGGGTCAAGGGCGTGGGACTCCGCCTCTATCTCGAGACCGATCAGGATCTTGCGGCGCTGGTTCGGCAGGCAAGATCGGCGGGGTTTACGCTCGACACCGAGCTGGGCCCACTCCCGTGGGGACCGATGGGATTTGCCCTGACCGACCCCGACGGATTCAAGCTCACGATCGCAAATCCGGAGTAATGTGGGCTCGGGGCTCGAGCCTCAACAACGATTGTCGGAATCCGAGTCGCTATCGTCGTCGCAGTCGGAGCGCCGGTAGGAGCGGTGCTGGTACTTCCTACCATACCGCCTCCCGTCGTCGTCGTGGCGGTAATACCCCCCATTCACCGCGTAGACCCGGTCCCTCGCAAGGCCGCGTCGGTAGGGACGGTCGTAGTAGCTGTCGGCGTCATCATCGTAGTAGACCACCACCACGACGGGCCGGGCGTTTCGGTATCGATTGGGGCGCTGACGGTAGTAACAGTCGTCCACGACCACCGCACGGGGGCGGGAGCGGTACGCCCGATGAGGGTAGCGGGAAACGGGGTAGGGGTCGCCAACCCGGATCACTCCGTCGATAGGCAGCCCGGGCACACCGACCCGAATGTCCGCGCTGACACGCTGCGCGGCGGCGTCCGCCGCAGGAACGATCAGGAGGAGCGACCCAAGGGCGTGCATCAATCGAAACTGGAGTCGCACGGCAACACCTCCTCAGATTTCCGGATTCATCCCGGTACGCGCGAACTCCGCGCCGCATCGGAAATCGTTGTCGGCGCAGCACCCGGCACCGAGGTGTCCTCGACTCCTGTCCTCCAAAACGGACGGAGAACACCCGCGTCAGGGACGGAATCCGGTGGTCGCCACGATGTCATCGCCGGTTGCCACCGGCCCCGGCCGGCCCGATGAACTCCCCGTCTGATGAGGGTCGAAGTCCCGGCGTCGGTTCGGTCCGAACGAGTAGACCGTGACTCGGGCTCCCCGAGTGGCGTCTCTGGCGAGGGCGATCCAATAGGCGGTACCCCAGGGATCGACCCCATGCTCTCGCCGTTGGAGCGGAATCCCCCGGGACTGTTCGCAGGCCACTTCTCCGAAACGGAGGAGCCGGCTCGCATCGACGTATCCATCCCCGACGGCGCCCTGGAGCCGCTTGTGGATCGACCGCGAGCGCTCGAATCGCCCGGTAGTAGTCCCGGGCGACGTGAGGTCGAGCAGTAACGCATCGACCTCTTTCTGCGCGCACGCAATCTCCGCGTGCGACGCGCCCCCCGATCGAGCACTGGCCCAGGTGAGGAGGAATGACAGGGGGATTACGGCCGCCAACAGCCGTGCGAGCGCCGCAGGGTCCGGCGTGATAGCGGACAGGAAGAGCAGCCCGGCCAGCAGTTCAACCCACTCTCCGGTGAAGTTGACCGGATACCAGGCGAGGAGAAAAACCGCGACCGCGAACCACGGAGCGAGCGCCAGTGCCGGTGATGTGGCTCCGATGCGCCAGAGCCAGCGCACGCCGATTGGCCAGCGCCCGACGGTGGGAAGCAGGAGCCCGTAGCCGACCAGCGCAAGCATCAGCATTTGCTTGGGCCGCCCGAACAGCTCGGCGAAGTTGTGAAGATTGAATTCCTGCTGCGTGTTGTGCTCCAGAAATGGCGTGGGCGGAGTGAAGCCGAGGAGCCGCTGGCCCCAACTCACCTCCTCACCCGCGACAAAGACGCAGAACAGCGCCACCAGTCCGTCGAAGATGCGCCGGGTCCGGAACGACCGAACCAGTCCAAGGAAACCCGCGATTCCAAAGGTGATGCTGGTCGCCCATTCGACCGGACGGTCTTCCTGCATGGCCCTCTCATACAGTGCGGGGGCAACCCGGGAGAGTAGCAAAGACCCCACGACCAGTAGGCCAGCTAACAGGTGGACGCCTACTGGGACCTTGGGGTGCGACTCGTTGTCGGGCATGTCCAATAATCTCGCTCATCGAGGTGCCACAGCAAGAAGGGCCTAATGTAGTCTGGCAATCGGTGGTGTGACGCCGAGGACCCGCACTCGTCTCTAGCATGTATGTTAAGCGCGGGCAGTGGAGCTTGGCCCTTTCGGGCTCCCCTATCAAAGGAGTGATTTCGTGTCTACAGGTCGATTCTCAGCAGTCCGTATCGGGTGGGCACTGGGTAGTATCGCCACCCTCGCCCTCGCCGTTGCGTGCAACGAGATCACCGGCGCCAGCCAGGACGGTCGCGTCACCCTCTCTATCGCCGTGCCACGGACCGGAGCCAACCTGGTATCCGATGGAGCCTCGGCAACGGGCGCCACAAGCGCCGATGTCATCATTGCGTCCAACGGCCACGTCCTGGATCTGCGGGACGCGGATCTCACAGTCGCCGACGTTCGCCTGGAGCGGCGCGAAGCTGGTGGCGACGAGGATTCGGACAGCGATTCCGACGGCCGGCGTGGTGACGGCGACGAGATCTTCCACAGCGGCCCCGAAACATTCGAGCTCCCGCTCGACGGCGACGTTCTTACGCTCTTCAGCGCGCCGATCCCGGCCGGCACGTACGATGAGCTCGAGCTGGACCTCGCGTTCCTGCGCCTGCGGGGGATCTATGATGGCGAGCCGTTCGACGTGACCATCGAAGTCAACCGCAGGCTGGAGCTCAAACTCCGGCCGCCGCTGGTTGTGGGCGATGGCGATGAAAACGTGACGTTCGTGGTCGACATCCTACCCTGCCTACGCGACCCCTTCGGCGTTCCGATCGACCCACGGCGCCTTAGCATTGACGCTTCGCTTCGCGCCGATGTGCGTGACTGCATCGCGCAGAGGCACCAGGCCTTCGAGGATCACGATCACGACGCCGATGACGACGACAGCGATAGCGACAGCGACGGCCGATGACCTAGACGGGGGCGGGCCAACCCCTCACTCCTGAATCCTGAATCCTCACCGCTGGTCCATAGGCCGGGGTAGAGTTGAAATACCGACCTCACTCTTACCAGACCACATCCTAGCTTCCGGGCTTTTCCCGTAGGGCCCGTGGCCATCCGCGAGCTCGACTCGACCATTGACTGAAACCAAAAGCCGGCATTACCGTACTATGGGCAACCCATAGGACGGCATATGGCGGAGAAACTGGACGTACAGCAGGGCACCCTTGCCCTGATGATCCTCAAGACGCTCGAGGTCCTCGGACCGCTCCACGGCTACGGCATCAATCGCCGCATCGAGGAGACGAGCAAGAACCGCCTAACCCTCAACTACGGCACGCTCTACCCCGCCCTCCTCAAGCTTGAACAGGAGGGTTTCGTCACCGCGGAGTGGCGCCAGTCCGAGAACAATCGCCGGGCCAAGTTCTATGCGCTGACCCCCGCCGGGCGCAGGCAGCTGGCGCGCGAAGCCCGCGACTGGCATCGGACCGCCGATCTGATCGCCGCCTTTCTTGACACCCGCCGGGAGACCCAATGAGGCACCTTCGCACCGCGCTCGCCCGCATCGCCGGCATCTTCACCAAACACCGCGCCGACGACGATCTCCGCGAGGAGCTGCAAGCCCATCTCGACATGGAGACCGCCGAGAACATCCGGCGTGGCATGCATCCGGACGCTGCGCGCCGGAAGGCGCTGCTGGCGTCCGGAGGTCTCACTCAGGCCGCCGAAGCGGTCCGGGATCAGCGCGGACTGCCCTGGATCGAAAGCGTTGCAGCCGACATCAGGTACGCCCTGCGCGCGCTGCGACACAGCCCCGCCTTCACCACTGTGGTCGTGCTGACCCTGGCGCTCGGCATCGGCGCCAACACGGCGATCTTCAGCGTCGTCCGCGGCGTGCTGCTCAAGCCGCTGCCCCACCGTGAGGGCGACCGGCTGGTCTACCTGCGCCACTCGTCCGAGGGCGCGGGAGGGACCAACCTCAGCTTCTCGGTTCCCGAAGTCCGCGATTTCCGCGAGGGTGTCCCGTCGCTCGGCGGGATTGCAGAATACTCCCAGTGGTTCGGCACCCTTCAGGGTGACGACGACGCGATCCGCCTCGACATGGGTCTCGTTACCGGCAACTTCTTCGAGGTCATGGGGCTCTCCCCGGTGCTGGGCCGGCTGACCCTGCCCAGCGACGATGGAACCGGCGTTCCCCCGGTGATGGTGCTGAGCCACGACTTCTGGATGAAGCGGTTCGGCGGCGATTCGAGCATCGTCGGCAAGCAGGTCAGGCTGGACGGCAACTCGGTGACGGTGATCGGCGTGCTGCAACCGGCACCATTCTTTCCCAACCGGGTCGACGCGCTGCTCAACATGGTGATCAGCCCGCACCACCTGAGCGCCCAGATGGTCGAGGCCCGCGTGCATCGCATGACCCAGGTCGTCGCCCGGCTCGCGCCCGGCGCCAGCCTGGCGCAGGCGCGGAACGAGGTCGCCGCGGTGCGCACTCGCATCCAGAGCCAATTCAAGGAGGCGTACGACCCGGGCGCCCATTATCGGGTCGCCGTCGTCCCCTTCAAACAGGCACTGGGCGAACGCGCCAGCCTGACGCTGTGGCTGCTCATGGGCGCGGCCGCCTTCGTCATGATTATCTCCGCGGCGAGCGTCGCCAACCTCACCCTGATGCGCGGCGTCCGCCGGGAACACGAACTGGTGGTGCGGGCGGCCCTCGGCGCCGGCGTTCGGCGGCTGCGGCGGTTGCTGCTCGTCGAGAATCTCGCGCTGACGATCATGGGCGCCCTCCTCGGCGTACTCATCGCGGTCGGCGGCGTCAGGCTGCTCACGGCGCTCGCCGAGCGATATTCCCCGCGCGCGAGCGAGATCCGCATAGACGGCGTAGTCCTTGGCTTCACGCTCGCGCTGTCGGTCACGGTCGCGCTCCTGCTGTCGTTCATGGCCTCGCTGCCGAGGGAAGGAACATTCGCCACCTGGATCTCGGCGGGCGCCCGGCGGATGGCCGGCGGCTTGAGGAAACAGCGGCTTCAGCGCGCGCTGGTGGTGGCGCAGATCGCGGTGTCCGTCATTCTGCTCGCGGGCGCGGGGCTGCTCACCCGGACAATGATCCAACTCTCCGCGGTGAGCACCGGTCTCGTGGGGGAGACAGAGCAGGTGCTGACGATGCCGGTGCCGCTGCTGGATCCGACACGGTTGAGCCCCACGGCGGACGCGGTGAACAAGGAGCTCTACGATCGCATGCGGCGTGAGATCCGGGCCATCCCCGGTGTCATCGAGGTGGGACTCGGGTCCACCATGCCGCTGCGCCGCTCGATGATCGATTTCGACCTCAAGGCGGAAGGCAAATCCCTCGCCGTAGGCGAGGCGGTGCCGCACGCCGACTTTCGGACCGCGAGCCCCGAGTACTTCCGCGCCGCGGGAATTCCACTCCTCAGAGGGCGCGAGTTCTCGGCGGTCGATCAGCCCGGCGCCGGCAGGGTCGTGATCGTCAACCAGACGCTCGCCGACAGGTTCTTCCCCGGCGAGAACCCGCTCGGGAAACGGATCGCGTGGACCGGCGAAGTGCTGCGCTTCACCCCCGTGAGCGGCGAGTGGCGCACGATCGTCGGCGTCGTCGGCAATACCCAGGATGGAGGGCTGGACGCGGAACCCCGGCCCGCGGTGTTCATGCCCTTTGTGCAGGAGTTCTCGATGGCGGGAGGGCTGGTGATTCGTGCCGGGGGCGACGCGTCGGACCTGACGGCCGCGACGACGCGCGTCGTTCGGGGCATCGCGCCGAGGGTTCCCCTCGAGAACGTGCTGACGATCGCCCAGATCAAGGATCAGAGCGTCGCGCCCCGGCGCCTGAATGCCGTGCTCATCGCGTCGTTCGGCATCCTGGCGGTGACCATCGCGGCGGTGGGAATCGCCGGTGTCCTGGCGTTCTCGGTGAGCGCGCGGACCAACGAGATCGGCATCCGCATGAGCCTCGGCGCCGACGGCGGTCGGGTGCAGCGGATGGTCCTGAGAGAAGGCGGCGTGTTGCTGGCGCTCGGCCTCGTGCTCGGCATCGCCGGTGCCTTCTTCGCCGCCCGCGTCATCCGCGGGCTCCTCTTCGGCATAGCGCCCCACGATCCGGCCACCTTCATCAGCGTCGCGGTGGTGATGGCCGCGATCGGGATCGGCGCGTGCTGGTTGCCGGCGGCTCGTGCGGCACGGATCGACCCGGCAATCGCCATGCGGGCGCAGTAGGAGCGCCCGTGCTGAGCCGGATCTTCCCCGCACACATCGACAACCGCTACCGTGGTCACCCGCTCGGGCTCTGGCTGTTCGTGCCGATCGCCCTTCAGCGGGTGGCCCTGAGCCTCACGCACCTGTTGAAGGCTGACGGCGGCGCGCAGTCGATCTCCACCATCCCCCTCGATACCTATCCACCCTCCGCGGCGCAAAACGTGATCGGGCTCTTCGCGCGCATGGGGCTCGAACAGCTGGTGCTGGCATCGCTGCTTCTGCTCGTGCTCGTCCGGTATCGGGCGATGATTCCGCTCATGTACCTCCTGCTCGTCACGCACTTCCTCGCCTCGAAGATCGTCGGCGGGGCAAAGCCGCTCGTGCTCGCCGGGACGTCCGGTGCGAGGACCCCGGCGCTTGTGATCGCGATGCTGAGCGTCGTTGGCCTCGTGCTGTCCCTGATGGGGCGAGGCTATGCGGAGCAGGAGCCGAAATGACGACTCGTGCCCATGAAACCTTACCGCAGTGAGCGACAAGAAAAACGGCTACCAGCCTGACCGATAGCCGATAGCCACTGTTCATGGGCCTGGGTAGAGTTGAACTACCGACCTCACGCTTATCAGGTGGCCACGGCCAGGGGTGAGATTCAGGCAACTTCTCGGAAATCAAGCCGATACCCTCACGATCTACATGGGTTCGACGAAAGCGAATCCGACGAATTCTGGCCAGGAATTGGCACCGGAAGTGGCACCATCAGGGGGACTCCAGCGTGCCTTCGTCCCATCTGCCAGCTCACTTGCCCTGTGCCCAGCGCCGGTACGCCTCGATCCATTCGGCGCCTGCCGGCGGCGGTGCCGGCAACGGCAGGTCCAGAATAGCGATCGCCTGCCGCGTCTTGCCGCGGCGGCAAATAGCCACGATCGAGTCGGTGACGGTGAGATTGATCCGCTCGACGGTGACCGCCACGTCGAACACTTCCGTCACGAACGGCAGTGCCAGGTGGCCCTCGATCATCGTGTAGAATCCCCCGCGTTGCTCGGCGTCGCCGTAGGCATCCAGGATCGCCTCGGCGATCAGTTCCTCCAGGCGGGCTCGCGAGGGCGGCCATGGGTGGGCCTGGGTCTTCGAAATCGAAGGCCTTCTCTTCTGCTTGCGCGGCACGACCTCAGTCACCCTCGGACAGCTGGAGGAACACCCGCTGGGGGTCCGGAACCGCCACCTCGTCGGGCTCCCCGTAGCCGAGCGGCGCCATCCCGCGCGCGTAGCCGATGGCGCGGTAGGTGCGCAACCGCTTCTCGAACATGCGGAGCAGCAGGGGCACCTCGCGGTCCACGTAATCGAAGATGCGCACCTCGGTCTTCCGGGGATGCAACCGGTGCAGGCGGCCCGAATACTGTACGATCGTGCCCTTCCAGGAAACCGGCATGGCGAGGAACAGGGTATCCATCCGCGCGTCGTCGAACCCCTCGCCAACGTAACGACCCGTTGCGAGGACAAGGCGTTCCTCTCCGTCCGGCACCGTGGCGAGGGTTGCGCCGAGAGCGCGTCGATCCTTTGGGGTCATGCCTCCCTGAAGCACCACCAGGTGCCGGACAGATGGGCTGAGGCGCGTGGCCAAGTACTCGAGATGATCTCGACGTTCGGTGAGCAGTATCGGGGATCGCCCCTTTCTGAGGGCGCTGAGAACGTCATCAATGATCAACCGGTTGCGGACTTCGTCCGATGCCAGCGCCCGATAGATCTCTTGAATCCCCACATCAGTAGCGGAGCTGTCCAACCGGAAGGCGGTTTCCCGGACCGAGAGTCGGTGTTCAAAGGGCCGGCGCGCGGCCTGGTTTTTCGCGTCCACGTGTTGGGCAGCCAGCCGGGCGAGACCGGCCTCTTCCTCCAGGATCGCATGGAGAAGTTCGGCGCGTCGCGCAGCGGCTCCATTGGGCACGTCATTGCCCTTCGTCATGAGTGGCTTCCCTACGCGTTGTCACCGAGCCATTGCGCCAGGGCCGACGCCGTCCGCTCGAACGCCGGTAGGTACTCCTCGCCGAGATAGTCCCGTTCGTGTGGCAGGTTGAGCTGAAGTTGCGCCAAGACCTGTCCGTGCTCAAGGATGAACTCCCGAGCGAGCGATGCCGCGAGAGAGGGCGAAGCGGCCTGCACGCCAGAGTCCCTCAGCCACGCCCGCAGGCGAATGACAAAGGCATACACCCTCACCCACGGATGCCACGCGGGTGTTTGGTCGAGTTTCAGCAGCGTGGTCCACCGGCGCTGATCGGCGTAGTACTTGACCGGCCGGTCGGTGCGGGTCTCGATCAGCCTGGCATCCGCAAGCGCTTCAGAGGCACCGCGGACCGAGTACTTCGCGTAGAGCAGCGCCTCGGAGATGTCTTTCACATCGGCCCAGGCGCCCCGGCGGCCGATGAGGTAGGTCAGGGTATCGATGCGGA
>CAYTMW010000059.1:0-12529 GCA_964439025.1 uncultured Gemmatimonas sp.
GTATGCGACGAGCGAGCCACTCACCAGCAACACGAGCCGTCCGGGGGAGGAGGCAAACTCGCGCAGGGGAGCATACCACGGCTGTTCGGCCACATTCGCCACCACCACTCGCACGCCCAGCCACAGGGACCGGCCGGTTTCCGCAGCGGAGAGATGGATCCAGGAAAGCAGCAGCTCCCGATTGAGGAGCGACCACACGATGCTCGCGCCGAGTCCCAGCACCACCGAGGCCGCGAGCGCGCGCCGACCCCAGACCGAGGGGGAGCGCGGGGCGAGGATCCGGACGATGGCCAGCTCGGGGCGATGGACCCTCGCGAGCACGCGATCCGCGAACTGGGGTCCGGGAGCGTACGACGGAAGCGTGGCCAGCGCAGCGAGCACGGCGCGGTCGAGATGCGCCATGGTACGGCACTCTTCACATTCGGCGAGGTGTGCTCCCACGTGCGCGGAGAACGACGCAGAATGAAACGCGTCGAGATCATCGGAAGTGAGGTGGTTCACCGGCCATCGCGTCATAAGCAGTCCCCTATACGGCAGCCGATGGAATGAGGTTTCACTATTTGAGATGTGCGAGCGCGATGCGAAGCTCATTGCGCGCTCGGTGGATGTAGGTCTTCACGGTGCCGAGGGGGAGATCCAGGATTTCGGCGATCTCCTCGTATGTGCGTCCTTCGACGTGGCGCAGCAGAATGCAGGTCCGATACTCGGGACGGAGTTTGGCGATGGCGCGCTCGATCTCGCCCCCCAGCTCGCGATTCTCAACTTCTTCGAGCGCGGTCTCGCCCCGCTCACCGATCTGGAGTGCCGTCGCTTCGACCATCTGCGGAGTCTCGGCGTGCGGTGATCCTTCCAGCGAAAGGGTGTCGAGCTCGCGCCGCCGGAGATGGTCGATGGCGGCGTTGTTGGCAATCTTGAACACCCATGAGGAGAACTTGAATTCGGGACGGTAGCTCTCGAGGGCGTTCAGGACCTTGATGAAGGTTTCCTGGGAAAGGTCTTCGGCGAGCTCGCGGTTCCGGACCATCCGGAAGACCAGCGAAAAGACCGGGCGCTCGTATCGTCGTACGAGCTCCCGGTAGGCCGCTTCGTCGCCGGTCCTGGCGCGAATGACGACCTCCTGGTCGGTCGCCGACTTGAGATCAGGGGCCGAATCAGCCACTGAACGCCGCCGAGAAGCTTGCGAGGGGGGTTCGGAGCGGAGTACATTGGGCGGCTATGTCCGCCACAGACAGGGAGTTACCGCTCACCGGCGGCGCCGCAAAGCGGGCGTACGTCCGGAGGATATTTCAGTCCATCGCGCCGCGGTACGACCTGCTCAATCATCTCCTGAGCCTCAACCTCGATCGCCGCTGGCGGCGGCTTGCGGTAGACCGGCTCGGCTGGGAGCGTGCGCCGGAAGGGACGTATCTCGACCTCTGCGCGGGGACGCTGGACTTTGCCGCCGAGCTGGGCAACCGGCCGGGCTTCCGGGGCCGCGTCATCGCAGTCGATTTCGTCCAGCAGATGCTGGTTCGCGGCCGCGGGAAATCCGATCGCGCGGTTCCCTGCAATGGGGATGCCTTGGCACTCCCGTTCACCGACGCTCAATTCGACGGCGCCACGGTCGGATTCGGCGTCCGCAATCTCATGAATCTCAACGCGGGCCTCCTTGAAGCGGCCCGCGTGCTCAAACCCGGTGCCCGGCTCGTGATTCTTGAATTCTCGATGCCGTCCCGCCGGTGGTTCAGGGCGCTGTACAGCCGCTATCTCCTGCGCGTCCTCCCTGCGATCGGACGATTCGTCTCGAAACATAGGGACGCGTACACCTGGCTGCCAGAGTCGGTGCTGGCGTTTCCGGAGCCGGAAGAGCTCGCGATCCGGATGCGGACGACCGGGTTTACCGACGTGTCCTACACGACGATGCTCGGCGGGATCTGTGCGATACACGTCGGAACTAGGAGCTAGCGAGTAGCGAGTAGTCAGAAGGGAGATCTTCCCCTACTGACTATTCGCTACTCGCTAGCTCCTGACAAGGAATGCTGAATGGCCCTCGACAGTCTGCCCGAATTCATCTCCGCGATCGAGAAGCTCGGGGAGTTAGTGCGCGTGAGGGAACCAGTCCGCACCCGCCTCGAGATCGCCGAGATCGCCGACCGCTGCATGAAGTCGCGGGGAGGGGGGCCGGCGCTGCTCTTCGAGAAGCCGGTGATGGAAAACGGCAGCGTGAGCCCGATTCCCGTCGCCATCAATCTCTTCGGCTCCATGCGGCGAATGTGCCTGGCCCTTGGCGTGGAGCGGCTCGACGAAGTGGGTGAGCGGATATCCGAGATGCTGAATCTCAAGGTACCCGACGGACTCTTCGGCAAGCTGGCGATGCTCCCGAAACTCGCCGAGATGGCCAAGTTTCCACCGAGGACGCGCGGGGGACGGCCGGCGTGCCAGGAGGTCGTGCTCCGCGGAACGGAGATCGACCTCGACCGGATTCCCTTCCTGGTGACATGGCCCGAGGACGGAGGCCGCTACATCACGCTGCCGATGGTGATCACCGAGGATCCGACGCGCGGGATCCGAAACGTCGGGATGTATCGCATCCAGGTGATCGGGAAGAGCGAGCTCGCCATGCATTGGCAGCGCCACAAGGTCGGTGCCGCCCACTGGCGGGAGATGGCGGCACGGGGTGAGAAGATGCCGGTGGTCATCGCCATCGGCGGCGATCCGGCGAGTATCTATTCCGGCTCGGCGCCGCTTCCGCCCACGATCGACGAGTTCCTCTTTGCCGGATTTCTGCGTCGGACGCCGGTGGATCTCGCCAAGGCGCTGACCTGCGACCTCGAGGTTCCCTCCGAGGCGGAGATCGTCCTCGAGGGGCATATCGATCCCGCGGAAGATCTCGTCCTCGAAGGACCCTTCGGCGACCACACCGGGTTCTACTCGCTCGCGGATTACTACCCGAAGGTGCACGTCACCGCCGTCACCATGAAGAAGAACCCGGTCTATCCGGCGACGCTGGTGGGCCGTCCGCCCATGGAAGATTTCTACCTCGGCCACGCCTCCGAGCGGATTTTCCTCCCGCTGCTCAAGCTCACCGTGCCGGAAATCGTCGATTACCACATGCCGGCGCCAGGGATTTTTCACAACCTGGTCTTCGTCTCGATCGACAAGCAGTACCCGGGTCAGGCGTACAAGGTGATGAATGCGCTCTGGGGACAGGGACTCATGTCGCTGGCCAAGGTGCTGGTGATCGTGGACAAGGAAGTGAATGTGCAGAATCCCGACGAGGCGTGGTGGGTGGCGCTCAATCACATCGACCCCGAGCGCGACGTCCGCTTCACCATGGGGCCTATGGACGTGCTGGACCATTCCAGCCGGGCGTTCACCTACGGCAGCAAGATGGGAATCGATGCGACGCGGAAGTGGCCCGAGGAGGGCTTTACCCGGGAGTGGCCTTCCGTGATTCAGATGGATGACGCGACGAAGCAACGGGTCGATGATATCTGGGCGAAGCTGGGCATCCAGCTCGGTGAGCGGTGAGCGAGGGCCAGACCGTCGCGGGCGCGTCGCTCTTCGTCCGCTTTATCAATTTCGTCAAGCTCCCCCACACCCTCTTTGCGCTTCCCTTCGCACTGCTCGGAGTCCTTGCCGCGTCCCTCCATTATCCGGTGACCTGGCGCGCGGTCGGGCTGGTCATCGTGGCGTTCTCCGGCGCGCGCTGGGTGGCGATGGGGTTCAACCGGATTGTCGACCGGAAGTTCGACGCGCGCAATCCGCGGACCGAGAACCGCGAGCTCCCGCGCGGCGCTCTCAGCGTTACGCAGGCGTGGGTTTCCGTCCTGGTGGCGGGGGTGCTCTTCCTCGGTGCGAGCGCACTGCTCAATCCGCTCTGCGGCATCCTGGCCCCGGTGGCGCTCCTCTGGGTGATGGCCTACAGCCTGTCCAAGCGCTTCACCTGGTGGCCTCACCTCTGGCTCGGTGCCTCGCTGGCCATCGCGCCGGTCGGCGGCTATCTCGCGATTGCAGGCGAATGGAGTTCCCCCGCCTGGGTACTTCTGGTGGTGGCGGCGGGTGTCGCGACCTGGGTCGCCGGATTCGACATCTTCTACGCGCTGCCCGACGAGCAATTCGATCGTGGCGCCGGGCTCCGAAGCGCGGTCGTCCGGCTCGGTCTCCCGAGGAGCATCCTGGCGGCCAAGCTGTTGCACGGCGTGACGATCCCCGCCCTTCTCCTGTTCGGCTATGGCGCCGGCTTCGGCGCATGGTACTACGCCGGCGTCGTCGCGGCGGCCGGCATTCTCATATACGAGCACCAGCTCGTCAAACCGGGGGATCTCACTCGGCTTGATGCGGCGTTCTTCACCATGAACGGGGTGATGAGCGTTACGGTGTTCAGCTTCGCGCTGATCGACCGGATGGTGCGGGGGTGATGCAAGCTTCAGGTCTCTCCGCGGGCTCGGGGCGGGCTGGCCTCCGGGGGCGCTCGAGTTCGCTCTGCTCACTGGCGCCCCCGTCGTCTGCCCGCTCCCTGCGCCCGCTGACAAACGGTGATTTCATCGGGTACATTCCACTCATGTCACCTCGTCGAGAGTCCTCCCGTCCGGGCCGGCCCGGCCCGCCGATGAAGAAGGGTCAGTCCCACAAGGAGCGGTTCTTTCCCCGGCCGCCCTCGCCTCCCAAGCACCCCGTCAAGAGCCCGACGCCGAACCGGAAAGGGCAGTGAGCCGGGACCCCATCGTCCTGGCGATCACCGGGGCCTCGGGGGCGCCGTACGCCGTTCGCCTGCTCGAAGTCCTGGCGGACAACAAGGTGCCGCTCTGGCTCATCGTCTCCGACCATGGTTGGCGCCTGCTTCAGGAGGAGTGCGGGATCGCCGATCGCGACGCGCTCCGCGCGGCGACCGGAGGCGACTGGTCGAGCGTAACGCTCTTCCCGGATGAGGATCGTGGTGCCAAGCCGGCGTCGGGGTCCCAGAAGACCTCCGGCATGGTCATCTGTCCATGCTCGATGGGCACCGTCTCCGCGATCGCGCAGGGAAGCAGCCGCTCGCTGGTGGAGCGCGCTGCCGATGTGACGCTCAAGGAACGGCGCAAGCTGATCCTGGTTCCCCGCGAGACCCCGCTCTCGCTCATTCACCTGCGTAACCTGGTGCAGGCGACCGAAGCGGGCGCGGTGGTGATCCCGGCGGCGCCGGGGTTCTATCACCGGCCGAGGGAGATCAGTGAACTGGTCGATTTCATTGTGCAACGGATTCTGGATCAGCTGGGGTTGGAGTTGGAGATCGCGCCACGTTGGAGTGCTGACCGCTAACTGCTAACTGCTACTACATTCAGTGGGCCATTAGCCGTTAGCCAACAGCCATGTACTCAACCTGCTTATTCTGCGATTCCGACCTCGGCAGCAACGCCGTCCTCCCGACCTTCCCCGTCGGAAGTCGGCTTGCGTTCGATGCTCGGCAGGGGCGGCTCTGGGTCATTTGTCCCGCGTGCGAGCGGTGGAACCTCTCGCCGCTCGATGAGCGGTGGGAGGCGCTCGAGGAGTGCGAGCGCCGCTTTGCTGGTACCCGCATCCGGTTCTCGACCGACAATATCGGCCTCGCGTATCTCGCCGAAGGTCTCGCGCTGGTTCGCATCGGCCCCGCGCTCAAGCCGGAGATCGCGGCGTGGCGTTACGGCCGGCTACTCGGCCGCTGGCTCCCAGCGGTCCGGCGGGATCCGATGCTCCGCGTCGCGCGCCGCTGGCTCCTGCACGGGGAGAAAGCCGTCAATTTTTCCTGGCGCCGTCTTACCGGGATACACCTCGGTTACGATCTGAGCACGTGGCTCAGGGTGCACGGCCAGGGGAACCGGGTGCTCGCCGTCACGCGGGGCGACGACGGTCAGCCGGCAGTGATTCGCGCCCGCCACCTCGACCGGTCCGCCCTGGTCCGCCCCGATCCGCGGGAGCCGTGGCGCCTCCAGGTCGAGCACGATGGCGGGGTCGCCTCTCTTTCGGGCGACAACGGCCTCCACGTCGCCGGCAAGCTGCTCGCCGTGCTCAACGGCGCCGATGCGACTGAAGCCGAGGTGCGTTACGCCGTGACGAAGCTGGAGGACGCGGCCAATCCGGAAGGGTATTTCGCGCGCGTCGCCGCGATCGCGATGCGCTGCTCGTGGGGGCGGTTCCCCGATGCGCCCGCCGGAACCGCGGTCGAGGAAGTCGTCGCTTCGGACGCGGAGCGACTGGCGCTCAACATCACCAAGCGCTCGTTCTGGGGCCGCGGGGGAATCGGGAGCGAGCCGCAGACGCTCCTGCCGAGGCTGCCGCTGGTGGATCGTCTCGCGCTCGAGATGGCGGCCAACGAAGACGCCGAGCGGCGCGCGCTGGAGGGCGAGCTCGCCGCCCTCGCGGCGGCGTGGCGGGGCGCCGAGGAAATCGCCCAGATCGCCGATCATCTCTTCCAGGACGCCGATCGCCCCACGGGCCGCCGGTTTATGCTCGCGACGGAGGGTCGTTAGCCAGTGCGGCTGGGCATCATCTCCGATACCCACGGACTGCTGCGCCCCGAAGTTTTCGAAGTGTTTCGCGACGTCGATCAGATCCTTCATGCCGGCGATATCGGCCCCCCCGAAATCATCACAGAGCTCGAAGCGATCGCGCCGGTTCTGGCGGTGTTCGGCAACACCGACGGCTTCGACGTGCGCGCCCGCGTCCCCGAAGTGATTGAAGTCCGGATCGAGGGATTCGATTTTCTCGTGGTGCACGGCCACCAGCTCGGGGTGCCCACGCCGGAAGCTCTCGCGAAACGCTGGCCCGGCGCCGAAGTCATCGTCTACGGCCACACCCATAAACCGCTGCTCACCATCGTCGATCAGGTGGTGACGGTGATGAACCCCGGCGGCGCGGGACCCCGGCGATTCGATCTGCCGGCATCGGTGGGGATCATGGAGCTGGAGCCGGGAATTCCGCCGCGCGCCCGTCTCGTGCCGCTCACACCCGCCGACGCCGACTGATTCTCAGCTGCAGTAGGGGTGTACCCAGGGATTGTCGTACTTCACCTGGAGCCGGCCGAGCGGGCGACCGTTCGGAGAGTTGCTGGTGTGCAAATCGACGAGGACCGGCTGGGTGCGGAGGATTGCGAAGAACTCGTCGTATGACTTCGTCAGAAACTGCGGCTCGAAGACATCGCCGTCGGTGAGGACGACACTGCCCCGGGAGTTCTGGATGGGAATGGTGGCGATGACCGGCCCGCCATTACCGCGGTGCAGGTGGACCCCAATAAGGGCGTCCGCTCCGAGTTGGCCGGTCACCGCCCACGTCATCCGTCGGGACGTCACGTGGTCGGAGCCCACGTCCCGTTCTTCATCGAGTGCCATGTACACCTGGATTCCCCCCTCGAACGTTTCCTCCAGTGTCACGCTCCGGTATTCGTGGATGCAGTCGGGACCGGTAAACGGACACCCGATGAGGAGGGACAGGGAAACCACGGCGCCGAGACGAGTCAGTTTCATGGTTACAACGTATTTCGCGGGCGTCCTCCAGGCGTGACCTCACATGAGGGAGTAGCTCTTCGCTACTCCCTCGTTATTGAATCCGGATGCCGACGCGATGTGCGGATCCCGGCCCGCGGTACGGCTGGAAGGCGTAATCGATCCAGAGACGATCGAGTCCGAATGACGCGCCGAGCGTGACCGGTGATTCGCTCCGGTCGGGCAGGTCCCGCACGTCCCGCACCCGCCGCGCGCCGGCGCGTCCGATGAAGGTCCACCCGTCCACCGGCTGATAGATGAGCTCGACCCCGGCGCCCGGCACGATGCGCCCGTCCCGCTCCCGGGAGACCGCGGCGAAGCCGGTGAAATCGAAATAGCTGCTCAGCAGGATCGAAGGCAGCGCGGCGCCCAGGGTGACGCGAGTGGGCAGATCCCCGGGCTGTCCGAGAAGCTCGAGGTCCTCGCCGATATTCTGCAGCACAATACCGATCGTTCCCCGCATCACGTCACGCGCCACGCCGACATCGAAGGCCGCGACGCCTCCGCGGTCTCCGTGGACACGTTCTTCGACGTATTTGCCCGCGGCGCCGAAGCGGATCCCCTTCCAGCGCAGTGCGACGGCGACCGTGGCCGCGGCGCTGGATGAATTGATTGGACCGCGCAGCGTGAGCGCCGACGGCAGAGTGTAAAGGGAGGAGAAGGCCGTGTGGTAATTCAGGTACTGCACCCCCACCCCGAGCCACACTTTTCCGAACGGCCCTACAGTCGAAAGCGTGCCCAGCGTGCTGGCCGATCCGAATCGTTCGACCGAGAGGGTGGTGCCCCGGAGCACGAACATCTGCGCGGGGTTGTAGAACAGGACCTCGGCGCCGCGTCCCGCGACGAAAGCATTGCCCAGGCCGAGCGCGCGCGTCCCCCCCGGCAGGAGCAGCACCAGCGGGGCCTGCGGAGTGCTCTGCGCCGGTGCCACGGGCGCCAGCGCCAGGAACGCGAGAAGGATCGGGCCGGCGCATCGCATGGCGGCTCAGCGCTTCTCCGGCGTGAGGAACACCGGATCGATGTTCGAGAGACCGATGTCGGTGAGGACCACGCTCCCGGCGCGGGTGCCGTCGAAGACCCAGCGGATCGAGACCAGCCGGGCCGGATCGAAGCCGGCGCCGGCCCGCTCGAAATCGGCCAGCGGGATCACGTAGGTCTGGGGAACTAGTTCGGACAAGCTGACAAAATTGGCTTTGTCGCGCCCCTTCCGCTTGAGCACGGTGACTTCGAGTGGCCGCCGCGGAACCCCGTACCGGCTGAGCGGCAGCCGAGCCGCCGTCCCCCTGGCGTCCACCACCTCGATGGAGAGTTCGATCGGCAGCGAGTCGGCCGCCGTCGGGATTTTCTTCGGGGTCGGCGGCGGCTTCGGCGCTGGGTTCTTCAGCCGCGCTGCGGTCTTCGTGCTGTCCTTCTTGGTGGTGTCCCGCGCCGCGGCGCGCGGCCCCGGCGTCGCGGAGGTGGCCGACAGCGAGAATACCAGCGCCGACCCCGCGCCCACCTTCCACGCTGTGCGCACCGAATCACCCACCGAGAGGGTGTACGATGCCGGCTTGCCGGTCTTCATCGTGTCGCTGCCGTCAATGCGGTTGTTCCAGCCCAGCCAGACCGCGTAGTGGCCTTCGTCGGGGTTCCGCGAGCGAAGCGGAAGCACCCCCTCCTTCCAGGTGGCCAGACTTTCCGCGGCGATGCGCGTACCCGACGCGGTGCCGGTGGCGACGTCCACGTCCTCGTCGAAGCTGGCGAGGATGTGAAATCCGCTCTCCATGAATCGGGTGATGTACATGGTCTTCGGAAGCCAGCCGCCGATCACCCGGTGATCGCGGAAGAGCGGGAGATACTCCTGCTTCCCTTTGAGCGTCGCCTCGAGGAATCCCGAGAGATACACCCGCGCCATCTGGCGCTGCGCTTCCTCGGGGACGAGGCCGCGGAGATCCAGGAAGCGGGGGCTGGCGGGGCCGCCGTCCTTGTTCCCCCAAACGGTGTTCCATTGGCCGTGATTGGCCCGGTACATCCAGACCGCTGCCTTGAACCAGGGTCGTCCGTCGGTAAACCGGATCCGCGCGTACTGGCGGAGCCCCGAGAACGACGAGACGTCGCCGTCGTGGGAACCGTGAATCACCAGGTAATTGACGTTCTCGAGCGGGGTCGGCCGGTTGGCCGGCTCGTACTGGCCATCCACCGGCGCGATGGCGACCACCGCGCGGATATTGTAGTTGAAATCGAAGGCGATCGTCGCGTCGTCCGGATAGTGGGAAAGCCGGTTGAAGGCGGCGGCAATCGCCACCGCCTCGCCTCCCCGCGAATGCCCCATCAACCCGATGTTCGCCATATCCACGCGGTTGTGAAACGGGCTGCCCGCCGAATCATTGAACCGCTTCCATGCGCGCAGATGCTGCAGCAGCATCCAGCCCCGGGCGTCATTCTCCCCCCGGATATTCCCGTTCAGAAAGTTCTCGTCCACTGACGCGAGGATGAAACCCCTGCTCGCGAGCAGCTCCCCGAGGTAGCCGTATCCCGGGTCGGAGAATTGCTTCATGTTGTGGTTGCCGTGGACGATCAGGACCAGCGGGAAGGGGCCGCTCCCTTCGGGATACCACACACGGCCGTTGACCGGCAGGGAATCGAACCCGAATCCCCAGTACTTTTTCCGGTCCTTGCCGAGGGCCGGAGTGGGCGCCGCCGCGAATTTGCTCCCGTCCACCACCAGGGTGCGGAGCGAGACGGAATCACGGAACACGGCGCGGCGTTTGTCCCTCCCGCTCCCGTAATACATGGTGTGCACCGGGAACGGCCCCCGTTCCGCGGGGTTTGGCGCGCGGAGCAGCTGATTGGCAAGGACCGTCGGGGAGTCGTCCCGCGCCAGCCTGAGCGGCTGCACGCACGCAGAGGCGGCGAGCGCGACGAGGACGCAGGAGACCGCGAGCCGGCGGGGCATTGGGACCTGGTGGCTGGTTGCTGGTTGCTGGATGCTGGATGCTGGGGTTTAGATGCTGGTTGCTGAATAATAGTTGCTGGACGGCTGGATGGCTGGTCCCCCACCCCCAACCCCCAATCCCCACCCCCCAGTAGATTTCCTTGATGAGCATCCTCTCCGTCTCCGATGTCGCGGTCGAATTCGGCGCCACCACACTCCTCCGCGATGTGACCTTTACGGTCGATTCGGGGGAGCGCTGGGGAATCGTCGGGCGCAACGGGGCAGGCAAGACCACGCTCTTCCGGCTGCTGGCCGGCACACTGGAGCCCGCTCGTGGGACCATCGCCCGGCAGGCGAGCCTTCGTATCGCCATGCTCGATCAGTACCGCGATTTCGGCGACGCGAAGACCGTGTGGGAAGCGGCGGCGCAGGGATATCGCGGGGCCATGGAGCTGGAAGCGTCGCTCCAGCGCCAGGGGGAGCGGCTCGCCGAGCTTGGCGAGGCTGTCACCCAGGAAGATCTCGAGCGGTATGGCCACGACCAGGAGCGCTTTGCGCACGAAAGCGGGTACGAATTCCACGCCCGGGTGGACAAGGTGCTGCAGGGGCTTGGATTCGATGCGGAGGACGCGAAGACGCGCGCGATCGCGGGATTGAGCGGCGGGGAAAAGGGAAGGGTGGGCCTCGCCGCGCAGCTCGCCGCACCGGCGGATCTGGTGCTGCTCGACGAGCCCACCAATCACCTCGATCTCGAGACGATCGACTGGCTCAAGCAGTATCTCGGAGAATTCGGCGAGACGGTCATCGTGATCAGCCACGACCGCGCCTTTCTCGACGATACGGTGGATCATGTTCTCCACGTCTCCGCCGCGACCGCCACGCCCTACCGCGGCGGCTATTCCGCGTTCGTCACCCAGCGCACCGAGCGCGAGCTCGCGCAGGCGCGCGCGGCGGCGCAGCAGCGCCGCGTCATCGCCAAAGAAGAGGATTACATCCGCCGGAACATCGCCGGACGGATGAGCGCCCAGGCCAAGGGTCGGCGGGCAAAGCTCTCGCGGCTTCCCCGACTCTCGCCCCCGCCCGGCGAGGACGATGCCATGGTGCTTCGGCTCGAGATCGCGGAGCGCGGCGGCGACCAGGTGCTGGTGGCCGACAAGGTCACCGTCACCGTGGGCTCACGGGTGCTGGTCCGGGATTTCACCTCGGTGGCGCGGCGGGGCGACGTGATCGCGCTGGTCGGTCCCAACGGCGCCGGCAAGACCACCCTCCTTGCGACGCTGGTCGGAGCGCGCGCCCCCGCCTCGGGAGAGGCGCGCCTGGGAGGCGCCGTCACAGCCGCGTGGTTCCGGCAGGACCTCGCCCAAGTGCCGGCGGCCCGTTCCATCTACGACTGCATCGCCGACCTCCGGCCCCAGTGGGGTCGCGGGCCCATCCAGAATCACCTCGGCTGTTTCGGGTTTTCGGGCGATGACGTGCTACGCAGCACAGCGGTCCTCTCCGGAGGCGAGCGCGCCCGCACCGCCCTCGCCCTCATGACGCTGGGCAAGGCAAACCTGCTGGTGCTCGACGAGCCGACCACTCATCTCGACGTCGAATCGATCGAGGCGCTGGAGGATGCGATCGAGGAATACGACGGCACCGTCGTCCTGGTGAGCCACGACCGGGCGTTTCTGCGGGAGCTGTCCACGCGGGTATGGGCCTTTGACGGCAACCGGCTCGAAGACTACGGAGGTCCGTTCGTCGAGTGGGAGGTGCACGCGGCGGATCGCGCGAAGCGGCGCGCGGCGATCCGGCTGCGCGAGGAAGCGGCGGCCCGTCTTGCAGTGCGGGACGGCGCGCGCCGGCAGGCGGAGAGCAAGCGCGAAGACGAGCATGCGCTGCGCGCCACTCGGCGCGCCGCCGAGACGAGCGAGCGGGAAGTCCACCAGCTCGAAGCCCGGATCGAGGAGCTCGAGCTCGCGCTGGTGGATCCCGCCATGTATGACGGGAGCGGGGAAGCGGCGCGACGCGCGGGCCGGTTGGACCGTGAGCTGAAAGAAAGCCGGCGCGCGCTCGATCTCGCGCTCACCCGGTGGACCGAGGCGGTGGAGTCGCTCGGTCAGCCGGCGCGGTCGGAGTAGCGGGTCCGGGCATCCAT
>CAYTMW010000060.1:0-12027 GCA_964439025.1 uncultured Gemmatimonas sp.
TCCGGCTCTATCTTCTCGGCCTCCTCAGCTCCCGTCTCGATCAGCCCGCCGAGGCGCGGCGATACTCGGCGGAGCTCGAGCGACTTCCTGCGCAGCCGGGCAGTGCCGGTGTCGTCCACGGTCTGGCCCAGACCATCCGATCCGACGTCGCCTGGCAGGCGGGGGATTTCAAGGAGGTGCTCACCGCTCTGGGGGAGGTGACCCCCGAGATTCCGCTCGAGCTCGTGAGCGTACCGGCGTACTTCACCGCACGCGAGTACGCGCAGGAGCACGCCCGCTACCTCCGGGCCGCCGCCCTCGCGGCCCTCCGGCGCGACAGCGAGGCGCTGCGATGGCTCGAGGCAGGTCTCCGCGGCGCCCCGAACGAATTCGCCTTTCTCGCCCCGCTGAGCCGACTCCTCGGCGAGATTCAGGAGCGCGCTGGTGATCGCGCCGCCGCCACCGCGCACTACGAGCGGCTGGTGCGGTTGTGGCAGGACGGCGACCCGCCGCAGCGCGCGGTGATGGAGGAGGTGAGGGCACGCCTGAGGCGACTGCGGGTTGAGCACTAGCCCCGGCGCCGGCCCCCCAAATACCTTTTCCATCCGTGACCGATTCTCTGCAGTCCCAAGTCGGCGCCGCCCTTGCTCGCATTCGCAACCCGCGGCTCGACAACGACCTCCTCTCCGCCGGCATGGTCCGGGATCTCGAGGTGACCCCGGAGGGCCGGGTCTCGTTCACCTTTCTCCTCTCCCGCGAGGATCCCGCGACGCTGGTGCGGGAAGCGCGCAACGCGGTGAAGGCGATCGAAGGGGTACAGCAGGACGGCGTCAAGATCACTGTCGTCGATCCCTCCGGTCCCGCCAAGGCGACGCACGGACCGCCGGGTGCGGCGCCGCAGTCCGCCGGGTCGATTCCGGCGCCGGTGCCACAGGAGAATCCGAAGCTCGGGCGGGTAATCGCGATCAGCTCCGGCAAAGGCGGCGTCGGCAAATCCACCGTCGCCGCGAACCTCGCCATTGCGCTGGCCCGGCAGGGGCATCGGGTCGGCGTGATGGACGCCGACATCTACGGCCCCAACATTCCCCGGATGTTCGGCCGCTTCGACAAGCCGGTGGTGATTCAGGGCCGGATGCAGCCGCTCGACGCGCATGGGGTCAAGCTCATGTCGATCGGGTTTCTGGTGGAGCGCGATGCCCCCGCGATCTGGCGCGGCCCGATCATCATGAAGGTCATCCAGCAGTTCCTGCGCGACGTCGAGTGGGGCGATCTGGATTACTTCCTGGTGGACATGCCGCCCGGCACCGGCGATGCGCAGCTCTCGCTGGTGCAATCGGTCGCGGTGTCCGGTGCGGTGATCGTGACCACGCCGCAGGAAATGGCGGTGGGTGACGCGCTCAAGGGCGCCAAGATGTTCGAGCGGGTGAGCGTCCCCGTGTTAGGCATCGTGGAGAATATGGGTGCCTTCACCGATCCGGCGAGCGGAGCCCGGGTGGCGTTCTTCGGCGAGGGAGGGGGACAGCGGCTGGCGGACGAGGTGGGGGTGCCTCTGCTCGGGTCGGTAGCGCTGCAGCCGGGGCTCGCCGCGCTCGCCGATCTTGGGAAGCCGATCGTGATCGCCGAGCCGGAGAGCGCGGCCGCGCGCTCACTCATGAAAATCGCGGAGCGGGTGCATCAGCAGGCGGGTGCCCGGGGGATGACGCTGCCGGTGATCAACCAATAGGGAGCCAGGGAGCCAGGGAGCTAGGGAGCTAGGGGGAACCGCGTTCCCCAGTCTTCCCCGGCGTTCCCCAGGCTTCCCCAGGCTTCCCCAGTCTTCCCCGGTTCCCAACCCAATGTCGTAATCTGCGCCCGAATCTCGTGGTATGATGAGGCCACCCGAAAGACAGCACCGTTCGTGGGCCCCGACACCGCACCAAAGGAGACCGGAACCATGCGAACCGTCAGGCTGCAATGCGCCATCGCCATGCTGGTCGGGGCAACCGGCCTCGGGCTCATGCCAACCTCCGCGGCAGCACAGGGTTGCGAGCCGATCCGGTTTATCACGCCGATCGAGCTCGGCGGGCAGGGACAGACCTACCAGAAGAGCCGCCAGTGGCGAGTGACCCTGGCCTACCGGCGGCTGCATTCGACCGAGTGGTACATCGGCACCGAACAGAGCCCGACCCTCGCCCCAGGTGGCCAGCCTCCCGTCTTCGACATTCACACGTTCATCGGCGACGTTTCCTATTCGCTCAGCGACCGCATCAGGCTCCGGGTCAGCGTCCCCTTTTCGACCGGCTCGATCTCCCGACTCGGGTGGGGAGACGGCCTCCGGCACGAGCAGACTGCCAGTGGTATTGGCGACGTCAGCATGAGCGGCGAGACGTGGCTGTGGAACCCGAAGGGGCATGAAAATGGGAACGTGTTGGTCGGCCTCGGTGTCAAGGCGCCAACCGGTAGCCACAGCAAGCCGAGCCAGTTCTGGCTCGCAGGCGGACCTGTGGCGTTCCCCGCGGACCAGACGATCCAGCCCAGTGACGGCGGCTGGGGGATCAGCCTCCAGGCTCAGGCCTTCCGCCGGGTGGCCGAAGGGTTGTTCGCCTACGCCTTCGGGTCCTACATGGCGAATCCCAAGGACCAGACCGACATCACATTCAACCCGTCCTCCTCCGTCCATTGGTCGGTTCCCGATGTGTATTCCACCCGGGTGGGCGCGGCCTACGCGCTGCTGCCCGACCAGGGCCTCACGGTGAGCCTGGGCGCCCGCATGGATGGAATCCCCAAGAACGACCTCTTCGGGGGCGGCGACACCACGACCATCAAGCGCACCTCGAACATCATTTACATGGATCCCGGTTTGTCGCTCAACCGCGGCAAGAGCACGTTCACGCTGAGCGTTCCAATCCGGATGCACGTCAACCGAATCAAGAGCGGGCTGGAAGAACGCGCCACGGGACCGGGATCGGTCAACGGCGGTGGTTTCGCCAAGTATCTCGTCTTCCTCAGCGTCTCCCGCACGCTTTGACGCGCGCCGTGATCCAGTCCCGGCTCTGGCGGAAACTTCCGCCCGTTGCGGCGCGGCTGATGGCGCTGCTGACCCTCGTCCTCGCTCCTGGCGCTGCCGGGGCGCAGGAGATCAAAGCAGGAACGCCTGCTCCGGAGATCGATCTTCCGAGGCTCCAGGGCGGCAAGATCAAACTTTCCAGCCTCCGGGGACATCCGGTGGTGGTCACATTCTGGGGGACCTGGTGTCCGCCCTGCCGGGACGAGTTCCCTGAGCTGGTCGCGGCGCACCGGAAGTACCGCGAAGCAGGCCTCGAGGTGCTCGCGGTGAATCAGGGCGATCAGGAGCTGAGCACCAAGGACGTGCAGGCGTTCGTCAAGGAATACTCAGTCGAGTTCACCGTGGCGCTCGACGCGCGGGGCAAATCGAGGCGGAGCTACCGGCTGATCGCCCTGCCCACGACGGTATTCATCGATGCCGCCGGGATCATTCAGCAAGTTCACTCGGGCCCCATCAGCCGGGTGGAGCTGGCTCGGGGTCTGGCGACAATCCTTCCGACGAGGTAGCGAGCGACACTAGCGGGTCATTCGGACCTGCTGTTGGATCGCCTTGAACCGGGCGCTTCCCCTGACTCGGCCCAGGATCGGTCCGCTCGGCGCTCCGAACCCCCAAAACCACATCTCCCTGGCGTTGGTGGCCCGCTCCAGGGCATCCAGAGCCCGTGCCGTATCGCCGAGGCCGAACATGGCTAGGGCATGTGCAGTATGCAGCCGGGGCGACACGGGACGGGTGCTATCCAGCGCCTGCAGGCGCTGGATGACGGCCGTCCGGTCGCCAGCCGCACCAAGGACGTAGAAGGAAAACACACTGGAGGCCGGCAGGGTCAGGATAACTCGGCGCGCCTCCTCTTTCTGGCCCGCGCCAAGCAATACCATAGCCCCCGTCGTTACGGTGGTCAGGTTCGTAGAATCGATCTTCCAGGCGCGGGCCCGCTCGGCCAGCGCGCTGTCCAATTGTCCGTTCAGGTACCAGGCGTACGCCAGGTGACTCGCTACCGGGGCCGACGCGGGATCATCCTCCCGCGCCAGTTGCAGCTGCCGCATGGATTCGGCGAGCCGATCCCGGATTCTAAGATGGGTCCCGTACTGAAGCCTGGCTTCCACGTCGTGGCTGTCGAGCCCGAGCGCTGTTTTGAACTCGGACTCGGCGAGATCCCATTGCCATGCGTACTCCGCCAGCATGCCGAGCGCGACGTGCGGCTCGGACAGATTCGGATTAAGCAGGAGTGCCCGCCGGGCCGCGTCGGTCGCCTCCGCGGTAAACGGTGCGGGAGACAACTGCTGAAGCCTGGGTGCCAGGGCGAGCGCCAGGCTCAGGCCCGACCAGGCCTCCGCCGAGAGGGTATCCAGCTTGAGGGCGTCCCGGAACAGGTCGATGCTCGGGAGGATGTTCTGGCTCCGCCGGTTCAGCTTCTGCTTTCCGATGAGGTAAAGGCGGTACGCCTCGGGGTTCGAGGTGCGCTGATTGGCCGCGACTATCGGAACGGAGCCGATCGATTTCGGGAAGAGCTCCCGCAACGCCGAAACCAGCCGTCCGGCGATCGCCTCGCTGGCTCCCGCTTGCTCATCCGGGTTGACGTTGAAGTTGTCCGCCCAGAGACTCGTGGCGTCGGCCGTGCGCGTCAGGTCGAGGGAAAGCACCCAGCGTCCCCGGTCCTGCCGGATGAGACCGGTCATCAGGTAATCCGCATTGAGTCGTGCCCCCGCCTCAGCGGGGTCTACCACCATTTGGCCGCCGTACGCCCGCGCACCGTTCCGGCTCCTGATCTGAATTCCCGGGACCCGTGTCAAAGCACCGGCGACCTCGTCCGCGAGCCCCTCGAGGTAGGAGACCGTCGTGTCCGCAGCAATGTTGAAGAACGGAATCACCGAAAGTGTGATCGGCGTGGAGCCGTTTACACTCCGTGTAATCAGGTACGCGGCGGCCGCAATCGCCCCGGCGGCGAGCGCCAGCCCCGCCCATTGGAGCGCCCGGGCCGGGCGCCGCACCGCCGCTATGCCTGGCGGAGTCACTGAGGGTCCCGTCGTCGCCGCGCCATCGAGCACGCCCAGCAGGTCGCGCGCGCTTTGCGGCCGGGCGGCCGGATTCTTCTCCAGGCAGCGCGCGATCAGCTCCGCGGCGGCGGGGGGCACATCGGCCCGGAGTGCCGTCACCGGTCGCGGCACCGTCGCGATGTGCGCGGCGATGACCTCGTGCATCGACTGGTTGTGGAAGGGGGGCTCGCCCGTGAACAGCTCGTAGGCCAGGCAGCCAAAGGAGTAGATATCGGCGCGATGGTCGGTGGACGGATCGCCGGTGGCCTGCTCCGGCGCCATGTAGGCCGGGGTCCCGATGGCGGATCCGGACTGAGTGAGGGTGGGCCCCGAGACATCGGTGAGCGCCGCGCTCACCGCCTTGGCGATGCCGAAATCCGTGACCACCGCGGCGCCGCCCGAGAGCATCACGTTGTCCGGCTTCACGTCGCGGTGCACCACGCCATGCTCGTGGGCGTAGGCCAGGGCGCGGGCGACGTCCCGCAACACATTCAGGGCATCGGAAACCGGCAGCGCCCCGGCCTCAGCCAGCCGCTCCCGCAGCGACACCCCTTCCTCGTAGGGCATCACGAAGTAGAGCGAGCCCGCGACCTCTCCCGAATCGTAGAGCGGCACGATGTTCGGGTGGCGGAGCCGCGCCGCGATCCCGATCTCGCGGAGGAAGCGGTCGTGGCCCAGCGAGGCGGACAGCTCCGGCCGGATAACCTTGATCGCGACGTCACGCTCGTGTTTCAGGTCACGCGCGAGATACACGCACGCCATCCCGCCCCGGCCCAGCTCTCGACCCACCCGGTACCGGTCGCCGAGGAGTCCGGGAAGAAGGGAGTCCGGGGCTTCGTTCGCGAGGCCGTCGAATCGCTCCGCGGCCACGCGATCGAGCAACGGCGTGTCGCGCTCGCACTCGGCGACCAGATGCTCTAGCGCGCGTTGTCGTGAGAGATTGCCCTCGCAGAGTTCGATGATGAGGGTCGCGCGGCGCTCCGGCGCCGCATCGAGGACGGCGTCGATCAGCGGTGCCATTTCCTGCCAGTCCGGCGGCAGGAGCGGCTTCCCGTCGCGAGTCGAATCGGGGGTCGGATCGCTCACGGAGCGAGGGCTCGGCGGAGCAGCATGCGGGCCTTGGCCCAATCCCGCTGCACCGTCCGTGAGGTAACCTCGAGCGCGTCGGCAATCTCCTCGTCGCTCATTCCGCCGAAGAACCGGCAGTCAACTACCCGCGCCAGGCGCGGCTCCACCTCGGCCAGCCGTTCGATCGCGTCACTCAATTGCAGCATCGCGTCCGGTTGATCAGGTACCGCGATCAGCTCGTTGTCGAGAGTGATGCGATGCAGACCGCCCTCGCGCTTTTGCGCCAGGCGCGCGCGCGCCCGATCGACCAGGACATGCCGCATGGCGACGGAGGCCAGCGCGAAAAAATGGGTGCGGTCACGCCACGCAATGCGCGATTGGTCGACCAGCTTGAGGTAGGCTTCGTGGACCAGGCCGGTGGTGGAGAGCGTGCCGCCGCCCTCGCGGCCGGAGAGCTGGCGCCGGGCGATAGCCCGAAGCTCGTCGTACACCTCTGGCATCAGGCGGTCGAGGGTGTCTCGCCGCCCGGTCAGGAGCTCTTTGGATGAAATGGGATCGTTTGCGGGAGAACCCATGAGCCCCGAGCCGTGGGAGCGACCTCGCCCCGGGAGAAGCCCGATGTCGGATTGCCGGGCGATCTCTCGTGTATGGAGCAGAGGGCACCGGGGCTCACCCCTCGCCGGCTTGAACATGGAGCGTGCCGACCGGGAAGGCAACCTGGTCTCCGGCACTTCTAGGGGGAGAGTCGGACGCGGCGAAGGAGCTCCTGATACCGGGCGCTCCCGCGAATGGGGGCGTAGATTGGATCGGTCAACCCAAACACCACGAACCAGATCTCCTTGCCGTCCGTCGCCCGTTCCAGAGCGGACAGGGCCCTCGCGGTGTCCCCCAGGCCAAGGTACGCGTGGGCTCGTCTCGACTCCGCCATCCAGGGTTGGGGCGTCTCGGCATCCAGCTCCTGGAGGCGCTGCCGTGCTGCGGCGGGATCGCCGGACTTCGCGAGGACATATTCATTGCTCAGGAAGGCCTTGGGTCCTCGCTCGGCGAGCTTGCGAGCCTCTTCGAGAAGGTTGTTTCCCAGTCGTACCATTGCTCCGAGCCCCAGGCTGGTCATGTTGGCCGAATCATTCTCTAGGGCCCGCCGGCTCTCGACCAACGCGCTGTCCATCTGGTGATCGAGGTAGTACCCGTAGGACATCCAGCTCAGCACCAGCGCCGAGGCGGGATCCTCAGCGCGGGCCGCTCGCAGCTGGTTCAGCCCCTCCGCGTTGCGCCCGCGATAGAAGAGGTGCCGCGCGTACTGGACCCGGGCCTCGACGTGACGACCATCGAGCCGAATCGCGGTTTGGAATTCGGTTTCCGCACTATCCCACCGATAGCCGAACCAATGCGCCATCCCGAGAGCGACGTGGGGTTGGGCCAGCGCGGCGTCGAGGTCGAGCGCGCGTTGGGCGACGCTCACCAGGCCGTCGTTTACATCCTTCGCGGGAACTCCCTGGAAGTACGGGAAGAGCGCCAGCGCCATGCTCAAGCCGGAATAGGCCCGCGCGTAGAGAGTGTCCTGGTGAATGGCCTCGCGGAACAGATCGGCGCTCTCCTTGACGCTCTGGCCCCGCCGGCTGAGCTTGTCCTGCCCACGCAGGTAGAGACGGTACGCGTCGTTGTTCGAGGTCTGTTGGTTGGCCGCGAGCGCCGGGGCCGAGCCGATCGACTTCGGAAACCGGCTTCGCAGCGAGGTGATCAGGCTCCCGGCGATTGCTTCGGCGGCTCCCGCCACCTGGTCCATGCTGACGTTGAAGGACTCCCCCCAGAGGCTCGTCGCATCAACGGCGCGCGCCAGATCCGCCGACAGAATCCAGCGCCCGCGCTCCTGCCGGACCACGCCGGTCATCAGGTAGTCCGCCTTGAGCCTGGCACCCGCCTCGGCCAGATCCACCCCAAGCTGTCCGCGATAGGCCCGGGCGCCGATCCGGCTCTTGATCTGAATGCCGGGGGCCCGTGCCAGCGCCGCGGCCACCTCGTCGGCGAGTCCCTGGGCGACGAAGTCCATCGCGCTGTCCGCCCCGATGTTGCCGAAGGGCAGCACCGCGAGAGTAAGCGGCGAGGAACTGCCTGATTCGCGAGTCGCGAGATAGCCGGCCGTACTGATCAGCCCGACGACCAGCGCCAGCCCGGCCCACCGGAGCGCCCGTGCCGGGCGCCGCGGCGCTGCTGTGGCTGCTCCATCGAGTACGCTCAGCAGGTCTCGCGCGCTTTGCGGCCGAGCGGCTGGATTCTTCTCCAGGCACCGCGCGAGCAATTGCGCCACGGCGGGCGGGACATCGGCCCTGAGTGCCGTCACCAGCCTCGGCACCGTCGCGATGTGCGCGGCGATGACCTCGTGCATGGACTGGTTGTGAAATGGGGGTTTGCCGGTGAACAGCTCGTAGGCCAGGCAGCCGAACGAATAGATATCCGCGCGGTGGTCAGTCGACGGATCGCCGGTGGCCTGCTCCGGCGCCATGTAGGCCGGCGTCCCGATCGCCGATCCGGACTGGGTCAGGGTGGGCCCGGAGACATCGGTCAGTGCGGCGCTCACCGCCTTGGCGATCCCGAAGTCCGTCACCACCGCGGTGCCGCCGGAGAGCATCACGTTGTCCGGCTTCACGTCCCGGTGTACCACGCCGTGCTCGTGGGCGTAGGCCAGGGCGCGGGCGACGTCCCGCAGGACATTGAGCGCATCGGCGACCGGCAGCGCCCCATCTTGAGCCAGCCGCTCCCGCAGCGAAGGGCCCTCCTCGTAGGGCATCACGAAGTAGAGCGAGCCGGCGACCTCTCCCGAATCGTAAAGCGGCACGATGTTCGGGTGACGGAGCCGCGCCGCGATCTCGATCTCGCGCAGGAAGCGGTCGTGGCCCAGCGAGGCGGACAGTTCCGGCCGGATCACCTTGATCGCGACGTCGCGCCCGTGTTTCAGGTCGTGCGCGAGATATACGCGCGCCATCCCGCCCCGGCCCAGCTCTCGACCCACCCGGTACCGGTCGCCGAGGAGTCCGGGAAGAAGGGAGTCCGGGGCTTCGTTCGCGAGGCCGTCGAATCGCTCCGCGGCCACGCGATCGAGCAACGGCGTGTCGCGCTCGCACTCGGCGACCAGGTGCGTGAGCGCCCGCTGTCGGGCGGGATCGCCCGCGCTCAGTTCGGCGATGAGGGCCGCCCGGTGCTCCGGCGCCGCGTTGAGCACCGCATCGATCAGCGGCGCCAGCTCCGCCCAGTCCGGCGGCAGGAGCGGGCCGCGCTCCTGAGGCGGATCGGGAGACAGACCGCTCACGGAGAGGGAGCTCCCCGAAGAAGCATGCGCGTCGCGAGTCGTTGAGCGAAGAAATGGGCCAAAAGCTCGTTCGATGGGATGGGGTCGTGCGCGGGTGGACCCATGTACCCCGAGCCGTGGGAGCGGCCCTCCACCCGGGAGGAGCGCGAAGTCGGATTGTCGAGCGATCGCTCGGGAATGGGGAAGAGGGCAATGGGCCTCGCCCCAAGCCGACTTGAACATGGAGCGTGCCGAGTGGGATGGCAACCTGGTCTCTGGCGGAGAGGCGCACCACGGTTCGACTTGAGCAGGAAGGGCCTGGAGTAGCTGTCACCCTGAGGGAGCGAAGCGCCGCCCCGAGCGAAGCGAAGGGGGGCCGGCCTCAACGGTGGAGATCAGCCCGCTCCCGAGCCCGCGGAGAGACGCTGGGCTTCCCTCCTTCGCTTCGCTCAGGGTGACAGTCACGCTCAGAGTGACAACTTCACTTCCAAACCACACTCACCCCACCCAGCGCCGAGCTCACCTCCACGTCGATATGCCGTTTCGCGGATACGTAGTTGGTCGACGTGTAGGTCTTTCCGTCCTTGCTGAACCCCCTCCCATCGAACCCTGCGAGAAACCCCGACATGCGGACCCGAAGGCCGAGCTCCTTTGGAGCCGTCAGAGTCACTCCGCCCAGCGCCATGTTCAGGGTGATGCGCGCATCGGCCGGCCACGCGCCGTCCAGATCGAGATTGACCGCGCCCACTCCGCCTTCGAGGCGCCAGAAGCGGCAGCCGCTGTTGCCGGCCCCGGTCACGGTGAGCTCACCGGCCCCCGAGGTGACCGAGGCGGTGCGACAGGCGCCTGTGGTCGGGGTCGCGAAGTTGATCGTGGTCCGGCTCGCGCCGGTCTTGAGCTCGAGCGCAGACAGTCGAAGCCCTCCGAGATCGAGCGTGCTCTCCGTGGCGCCAATCGAGGCGTCGAGCGTGAGCTCCACCCCGGACGACAACTCGATCAAGGCCTGCTGAGGGAGCGCCCGGCGGCGGTCCACCCGTATTCCTCCACTCCCGATTACCTCGACGCCAAGATGTACCTCGCCGGCCACTGGATCATAGCGGCCGATCGGGCGGAAGCGGTCGGCATCGTAGTTGAGCGAGAGTCCGTAGAGCCGGTCCCGCGCGGCGGTACGGACGATCAGCCGCCCGGCGGCGAATTCAATGACCGCATGGAGCCGGCGCTCGCCAGTCACGGGCCGCGCGTACTCGTAGTTGCGCATCTGCTGGGCGGATGCGCTCGTCGCGAGCAGCAGCACGGCACCGACGGCGGCCAAGCATTTCATGATCGCGGCCGCGGCGTCTTGCTTGCCTCGGGCCGCTTGACCGCACTCACCCCGAATTGCGGCGTGGCCCACAGGTATTCGTCGGTCAGCGCCTCGGGCGGCACATAGCGCCCCGCGAAGGTCGGCTGAATCCCGGCGCGCGAGAGGAGGCAGGCGCCGAAGCCGACGGTGGCGAGAAGCCATGTCGCGAGGAAGCCGGCCGCGAACATCAGTGTTCCCGCGACCGGCACCCAGCCGAAGAGAATCCAGGCCAGCCAGACCGCGGCGACGCCCAGGAGTCCGGTGCTGAGATACCGGTAGCTATTGGCCGATCCGACCACGACACCGGCTGCCATGCGCCGCCGGAGATGGGTCTCCCCCATCGCATGCATCACCCCGAGAAAACCACCGACGATCGCGGCGACGAGAAGGAGCGGAAAGACGATGACGACGAACGGCACCAGCAGGATGCCCACCACGCTCAGCACCAGCCCGGTGATCAGCATGCCGAACGTCGGGATCACCAGCACCTGCGCCAGGAGTCCGGTAACGAAGGACCGGAACAGGCTGTGGGTAACGGTGTCCGAAATGATGTCGAGATTGGGCCGGGCGAACAGCACCATGCCGAATCCAAGGAACCCCAGAGTCACGAGCACTCCGGCAAGACCGGCGAGGCTGGTGAGCGCGGAACGAAACGCCCCCACGCGCGCCACCGGCTCGAGGGGCCCGGCGCCGAGGGCACGCTGCTCGCCACGCACGACGCCACCGCGGTCCTGCACCCGCCCCCCGATGGCGAGAGCGTCTCCCGCAACCTCGGCACCGGCGTGGAGGATCACGTCACCATCGAGCGCAACGACGTTTCCGGTAACTCGGCCGAACAGATCGGCATCGCCCCGCAGCACGAGCAGGTTGCCAGTGAATGTCTCCGACGAGCCGACGCTGAAATCCCCCAGGCGGGCCTTGCCCCCCGGCACGGTGAGTCGGAGCGCCTCAGGTGCGCCACGGATGAGCGCCCGCAATCGCTGCTCCAGCCGGACCGGGTCATCGAGCTTCGAAATGTCGATGGAGGGACCCTCGGGGCCCGACGCTTCGGGAATGGCGCGCGGCGCGGGGGCCTGCCCGAGCGCACTCGCGTGAGCCCGGGTGGCGACGACCCCGCAAAGGACGATCAGCAGCGAGAGGGCGCGATTACCAGTTCGCATGGGGAACCGGCCGGCTTGGCGGGGTCAGGAGCCTGCGCAGGGCGACGAGTGCGGTGGTGTATGCGACGAGCGAGCCACTCACCAGCAACACGAGCCGTCCGGGGGAGGAGGCA
>CAYTMW010000061.1:0-11962 GCA_964439025.1 uncultured Gemmatimonas sp.
TCGGCTTGATCCTCGCCATGGCGGGGAACGCGGTCGGCCTGGGCAATTTCCTCCGCTTCCCCCGCCAGGCGGTCGAGAACGGCGGCGGGACGTTCATGATCCCGTACTTCGTCGCCTTCCTGCTGGTCGGCATTCCGCTGATGTGGATCGAGTGGGGCGTCGGGCGCCACGGTGGGCTCAGAGGGCACGGCTCGGTTCCCGGAATGTTCGAGTCGCTGTGGAAGAACCCGGTCGCCAAATACCTCGGTGTGCTCGGCATTTTCATGCCGCTGGTGGTGCTGATCTACTACTGCTACATCGAGTCGTGGACGCTGGCGTGGACGTTCTTTTCGCTCAAGGGCTCCATGCAGGGTCTGGGGCAGGATGAGATGCGGACGTTTCTCTCCTCCTACCAGGATATGAGCGGGACGGGCTATCACGCCATCTGGGTGCCCTTCGCGTTCTTCGCGGTCACGCTCTTCGTGAATATCTGGATCGTGAGCAAGGGGCTGATGGGAGGGATCGAAAAGCTGGCCAAGATCGGGATGCCGATCCTGTTCATCTTCGCGGCGATTCTGGTGATCCGGGTGCTGTCGCTGCCGGGACATGCCGTGGCCGATGCGGCGGGGTGCGCAGGAGCGGCGGCGGGCACCTGCAGCCCCGCCGACGGGCTCAACTTCATGTACACCCCGGTCTGGTCGAAGCTGGGCGATGCCAAAGTCTGGCTGGCCGCGGCGGGGCAGATCTTCTTCACCCTCTCGGTGGGGATGGGGTCGCTGCAGGCGTACGCGTCATACCTCAAGAAGAAGGACGACATGACCCTCTCGGGGCTGGCCACCTGTGCCACCAACGAGACGGCGGAAGTGGTGCTGGGCGGCTCGCTGGCGATTCCCGCCGTGGTCACCTTCTTCGGCGTCACGGGCGCGGTGGCGATCTCAAAGGCCGGCGGATTCGACCTCGGGTTCGTGGCGATGCCGCTGGTGTTCAACCAGCTTCCGGGCGGGCAGATCATGACGGTGGCCGCTGGGGTTATGTGGTTCGGGCTCCTCTTCGTTGCCGGGATCACCTCCAGCGTGTCAATGGCGACACCGGTGATGTCGTTCATGGAGGAGAACTTCGGGTGGACCCGGAAGCAATCCGGTCTGGGAATCGGTGCGCTCGCCCTCGGGCTTGGCCTCCTGCACATCGTGTTCTACAAAGGCGGCTTCCTCGACGAATGGGACTACTGGGCGGGGACCTTCGGCCTGGTCATCCTGGCGCTGGTCGAAACGATTCTCTTCGTCTGGGTCTTCGGGCCGGAGAACATGTGGCGGGAGCTGCATGAGGGCGCCGCGCTCCAGCTGCCCCGCTTCTTCAAATTCGTGATGACCTACATCACGCCCGTCTTCCTGCTGGTGATGATGGGGTGGTGGACGGTGACCGACGCCATTCCGACGCTCCTGATGGAAGGCAAACCGGAGAGCGAGCACACCGTGCGCTGGGCCTCGCGCGGGGTGATGCTCGCGATCCTGATTGCGGAGCTTTTCTTGATTCGCGCCGCCTGGAAGCGGCGCGCCGCCCGAAAGGAGATGGTGGCATGAACACCACCGCGCTCGTCTTCCTGCTCGCCGTGTGGATTTTCGTGCTGGGACTCACCGTCTGGTGCTTTTACCGGCTGATGCGCACTGACCCGGCGAACGAACCGGTCCCGCCGCCGGGCTCGATACCATGAAGCTGTTCCGCCGGAAGTCCATCGCCACGCTGCAGGCCGACGCGGCGGTCGACACCGGCCTCAAGCGCGTGCTCGGGCCGCTCGCCCTGACGCTGCTGGGCATCGGGGCCATCATCGGCACCGGGATCTTCGTGCTGACCGGCACGGTGGCGGCGCAGAACGCCGGTCCCGCGGTGGTGCTCTCCTTCGTCTTCGCGGGCATCGCCTCGATCTTCGCCGCCCTCTGTTACTCCGAGTTTGCGGCGCTGGTCCCGATCGCCGGAAGCGCCTACACCTACGGCTATGCCACGCTGGGCGAGTTCTTCGCCTGGATCATCGGGTGGGACCTGATCCTCGAGTACGGCCTCTCGGCCACCACCGTCGCGATCGGGTGGTCGGGGTACGTGGGGTCCTTTCTCCGGGACATCGGGATCAGCATCCCCGCTCAGTTTTCGGCGGCGCGGGGACTCTGCGTCTCGGTGGTGGATGGTTCACCGCAGGCGGCGGCCGACTGCGCGGCGCTGGCCGGGGGTCCCTACGTGTCCGCGGTGTTCAATCTCCCGGCCGTGCTCATCGTGGCGCTGGTGACCGCACTTCTCGTGGTTGGCATCAAGGAGTCGGCCAATCTCAATAGCGTCATCGTATTCGTGAAGGTGGCGGTGGTGGTGCTGTTCATCGCCCTCGCCTTCAGTGCGGTCAACACCGCCAACTGGCACCCCTTCATTCCCCCCAACGAAGGGGCGCGCGACGCGTTCGGGTTCACCGGGGTGGTGGCCGGCGCGGGGGTGGTGTTCTTCGCCTACATCGGGTTCGACAGCGTCAGCACGGCGGCGCAGGAGGCGAAGAATCCGCAGCGCGACATGCCGATCGCCATCATCGGCTCGCTGCTGATCTGCACGGTGCTCTACATAATTGTGGCCGCGATCGCGACCGGCGTGGTCCCCTACCGCGAGCTCAACGTCCCCGATCCGATCGCCAAGGTGGCCGATGCGGCAGGGCTCGGTTTCTTCTCGACCCTCATCAAGATCGGCGCGATCGCGGGCCTCTCCTCGGTCATCCTGGTCCAGCTCTACGGCCAGTCCCGGATCTTCTTCTCGATGTCCAAGGACGGCCTGCTCCCGCCGGTCGTGGCCAAGGTGCATCCGAAGTTCCGGACGCCCTACATCACCCAGGTCATCGTCGGCATCGCGGTGGCGATCCCGGCGGGCTTTCTTACCGTGCGCGAGGCGGGGTCGCTGGTCTCGATCGGGACGCTGCTCGCCTTCTCGATCGTCTGCGCCGCAGTGCTGGTGCTCCGGATCCGCGAGCCGAATCTGGCGCGCCCGTTCAAGACGCCGCTGGTCTGGTTCGTGGCGCCGGCGGGTGTGCTGTCGGCGCTCTACCTGATGTGGTATCTCCCGGGCCGGACTTGGATGCGGCTGGGCATCTGGCTCGCGATAGGGCTGGTGGTGTATTTCGCGTACGGATATCGGAAGTCGAAGCTGGCGAAACCGCGGTGAGAGGTGAGAGATGAGAGGTGAGAGGTGAGCAGGGCAAGGACGCCTTTCCCTCTTCGCCTTTCACTCACAACGCCCGCTGGCCCAAGCCCACGGCTCCTCGCCGAGCCAGTAGGCGGAGCACAATCGCCCCACCGAACGCGCCCAATGCGGCAGCCCGCGTCCATTTCCCGCCGGCGCATACGAAACCAGCCACCCACAGCGACGAGACGAACAGCGTAAGTGCGGTCACCCGCCACCCGAAGCGGGTGAACTCGCCGAAGCTGATCCTGCTCCCAGCCCGCTCGGCGAGGCCGATCACGGTGACATTCGCGGATGCCCCTATGGCGGTTCCGTTCCCGCCGAGACACGCGCCCAGCGACAGGGCCCACCAAAGGACCTCGGTTTCCCCTCCAAGCTGTGGCGCGAGTTTGGCCACGATGGGAATCGACACCGCCACGTACGGGATATTATCGATCACCGCCGACAGGAATCCGCTGACCCACAGGATGAGCAAGGCGGCCAGGAGCAGCGTGCCGGCCTCGGTCAGTCCGAAGTAGGCGCGACTGTTCTGGATGAAGCCGGCCAATCCGCTCGCCAGTGCATCAATGAGGCCGGTCTCGGCGGCCGCACCGACCGCGATGAACAGCAGGACGAAGAAGCAGAGTGTGGGCCACTCGATTTCCCGCTCGATGACCGTGAGGATGCCGTGAACTCGCTCACCGATCGACGGCGTCTGGGTTCGCAGCACCAGGAGGTCTTGCACGATCAAGAGCGCCGCTGCGCCAATCAGGGCCGGGACGGAAGCCGGCATTCCCGTCGCAACATGGGTGAGAAAGCCAAGGAACACGAGCGCCGAGATGACGAGCCCCCAGCGCAGGAGAACCGGTTGCTCAATTGGACGGGGACCGACCGCGGACAACTCGAGGGGTCGGGCTGCCCGAATCTCAGGTCGAAAGTACCGCTGTGAGAACCATTCGATGATGACCAGCATGAAGAGAACGGGTGCGCCGAGATTGAGGATAAACGCCGAGAAGCTCAACTGTGCGCCCGACCCAATGAGGATATTCGGCGGATCACCGATCAAGGTCGCGGTTCCGCCGATGTTCGAGGCCGCCACCATCGGCAACAACAGCGCGGCGGTCGGAATCCGCATCAGGGCCGCCACTTCGAATGCGATGGGAACCGCGAAGATCACCGTGGTCACATTGTCCGCGATGCTCGACATGAGTCCCGTAAACCAGACGATCAGGGTGACGATCAGCGCCGCCCGGCCGCGTGAGCGATGGAGCACACGGTCCACCGTCCAGGAGAACACGCCTGTCGTCTTGAGGACCCCGACGATCGCCATCATCGACGCGAGAAGCAGAATGACGTTGAGATCGACCGCACGCTGGCCCGCCTCGAACGGAATCAGATGGTAGGGCGTGAGGTAGGTGATCAGCCAGAGCATCGCGACTGCCCCCGCCATGATCAACACCCGGTGGGCTTTGTCGACCGCCAGCAGGGCAAACACGCCGAGGATGAGCGCCGCGACGAGCCCTTGGGAAACCGGATCGGTTGTAGCACGCAATTCAGCGGCAGACAGCATCCTACTTGCCCAGGCTGACGAGCCCGGGAGCCAGGACAAGCGCGACCACGCTCATCAGCTTGATGAGAATATTCATGGCCGGGCCGGACGTGTCCTTGAATGGGTCACCCACCGTGTCGCCGACCACGGCCGCCTTGTGGGTATCCGAGCCCCTCCCTCCGAAGGCGCCGCCTTCAATGTGCTTTTTGGCGTTGTCCCAGGCTCCCCCGGCGTTGGCCATGAAGAGCGCCAGCATGACCCCGGTCACAGTGGCGCCGGCGAGGACACCGCCGAGCGCACGGGTGCCGAGTGTTACCCCCACGACGACAGGCAGCGCGATCGCGGTGACGCCGGGAAGGATCATTTCACGGAGCGCGGCGCGGGTCGAGATGTCGACGCAGCGTGCGCTGTCGGGTTTGACCCCGGGCAGCCCTTCGAGGAGGCCCGGGATTTCCCGGAATTGCCGTCGGACCTCCTGAACCATGCCCTGGGCCGCTCGTCCCACGGCCGTCATCGTCGTCGCCGCCACGAAGAACGGCATCACACCGCCGATGAAGAGGCCGATCACCACCCGCGGGTCGATCAGGTTCAGGCCGCTCAATCCGACCGCCGAGGTGTACGCTGCGAACAATGCCAGGGACGTGAGCGCCGCGGAGCCGATCGCGAACCCCTTTCCCATGGCGGCCGTCGTGTTGCCCAAGGCGTCAAGTCCGTCGGTGATCTTCCGAACTTCAGGACCCAGATGGCTCATTTCTGCGATACCGCCGGCATTATCAGAGATCGGTCCGTATGCGTCGACCGTCATCACCACCCCGACCGTCGCGAGCATCCCGACGGCCGAGATCGCGATGCCGTACAGGCCGGCGGCTTCATATGAGGCGTAGGTGGCTCCGCAGAGCAGCAACACGGGCAGGACGCAGGACTCCATTCCGACTGCGAGACCCGCAATGATGTTGGTCGCCGGCCCGGTGGTGGACGCCTCGGCGATGTGCCTGACTGGCTTCGCGGAGGTATAGTGCTCTGTTACTACCCCAATCAGGATACCCGCGGCCGTGCCGGCCAGGACCGACCAGAACGCCCCCATGCTGGAATAGGTGTCGCCATCGGCCTTTGCAATATCGAGAGGCATTACCCTCGTGATCAGGAAGGCAAACATCAGGAACAGCCCGGCTGCGATGAACGCAACCTGGCGAAGCGCGGTGGCGGGATTCCCCTTGGCCAAGGCCCGCATGAAGCCCACGGCAACCAGCGACGCCACCAGGCCAGCACCGATGTAGGCTACCGGCAAGAGCATGGCCGCTACGCGGCTTGCCTCACCGATGACCGGCAATGTCGCGGCGAGTGCCACGGTTGCTATGACTGAGCCAACGTAACTTTCAAAGATGTCAGCTCCGAGCCCCGCAACGTCTCCGACGTTATCGCCCACATTGTCGGCGATCGTAGCTGGATTCCGTGGGTCGTCCTCGGGAATTCCCGCCTCTACCTTTCCGACCAGATCGGCTCCCACATCCGCTGCCTTCGTATAAATGCCGCCTCCGACCCTCGCGAAGAGAGCGATCGACGAGGCCCCCATGGAGAAGCCGGTGATGATCTCGGAGAAGGTCCGCGCGCTGGTCGTGAGCTCCGTGCGACCAAGCACCAGAAACACCAAGGCGACCCCTGCCAAGCCAAGCGATGCCACGGCTAGGCCCATAATCGACCCGCCCCCGAAGGCAATCCGAAGAGCCGAGCTCTGACCACTTGTGCGAGCCGCCTCGGCGGTGCGCACGTTGGCAATCGTGGCTCCTTGCATCCCGATCCATCCTGCGGCGATCGAGCAAAGCCCTCCGAATCCATATGCGATGCCGGTCTTCGTCCCGATCACGCCGGAGAGTAACCCGCCGACAACAATCAAGAACGGCAGGAGGACCAGGTATTCCCGCCGGAGAAAGGCCAGGGCTCCCAGCCGAATCTGGCCCGCCAGATCCTTCATGAGGTCGGAGCCTTCGGCGAGCCGCTTGATAGCAAGAAAGGTGTGGAACGCGACCAGCAGGCCCAGCGTGGAGATCAGGAGGGCGTAACTGGAGATGGAATCAGATGTCATCGCCTTTTCCGGTTGCAGGTCACGGGTGAGGTGAGTGCTGCATTCAGCTTGCGTTGAAACCGCGTGCTTGATGCGACGCCATCGGGACGCCCGATCCGCGCAATCCCCGCCGCAGAATGAGGGCACCGGCGACTCCCGCGGCTGTTGATGCGAGTAGTATGCCGAGCTTGGCGGCGAGCAGGTTGGCACTGCCGTCGAAAGCGAGGCTGGCGATGAAGAGCGACATCGTGAATCCAATCCCGCCCAGCCACGCCGCGCCATGGATCAGGTGCCAGGATGTCCCGGAAGGCAGTGTTGCCCACCCCTGACGAACGACCAGCCAGGAGGCGAGCATGATGCCGACCGGTTTCCCCAGAATGAGCCCCATCAGAACACCCATGGTCACTGGACCGACCAGCTCCGAACTGGCTCCCGCGATTCGCACTCCGGCATTCGCAAAGGCAAACAACGGCATGATTCCATACTGCACCAAAGGTTGCATCCCGTGTTCCAGCCGGAGCAGCGGAGCCTGCACCTGCTCGGCGGCCGTCTCCAGCGCGTAGAGTGCCTCCTGCTGCCCCTGGCTCGTGATCACCAATCGATCGCCGGTTTCCGCGCGATCGAACTCCGTGATCAGGCCGCGGGCACGCGTCGAAAACTCCGCGGCATCGATCCGAGTCCGCGATGGGATGGCAAGCGCAAGTGCAATGCCGGCAAGGGTCGCGTGAATTCCGGACTCATGCAGCGCGACCCACAGTGCGATGCCGGCCAGAAGGTACGGTGCGAGGTGTCGGATTCGGAGCCGATTGAACGCGACGAGCAACCCCACCGCCGCCACAGCGATCGCGAGCGGAACGACATGTACTCCACCCGTATAGAAAATGGCGATGATCAGAACGGCACCGAGGTCGTCGACGACGGCAAGCGCGGTGAGAAAGACCTTGAGCCCGATCGGGACTCGCGGCCCCAGCAATGCGAGCACGCCGAGCGCGAACGCGATATCCGTGGCCATGGGTATCGCCCAGCCGGCCGATGCCGCACCGGCAGGATTGACACTCCAGTAGAAGAGAGCGGGTACCACCATCCCACCGACGGCTGCCGCGATCGGGAGGGCCGCCTGTCGAGGCGAAGCCAGCTCCCCGACGAGCAGTTCCCGTTTAATCTCGAGGCCCACCAGCAGGAAGAATGCGGCCATCAGGCCATCGTTGAGCCAGGAGAGCAGGGAAAGGTCGAGCGAGAGCGCGTGGAAACGGATGCTGAAATGCTGTTGCCACAGCGCGAAGTACGGCTCGTGCCATGGCGAATTCGCCCAGGCGAGTGCAACCATCGTGCAGGTGAGGAGGAGGATGCCGCTCAGCGAGCCGGTTCGCGCGAATTGCTCGAAAGGTCGGGCCGCGAGGCGAGGGACCGCTTGCAGGAATGAAACCGGCGTCTGGGACACGGGGCGTCCTGGCCTTGCGGCCTCGCGGATGGCGGCCCGACCAGCCGAGAGCTCCCTGTAGCGGCGTCCGCCAGCTACACCCGTATCGTTGGGCCAGAAAATGATCTGATCACCGGGTCGCGGCAAGGGGGTTCTCGGGGGTCAACTTGACAACCCGCGCGTGCAGCGCGATTGGTTACTGGGCTCGTCCTGCCTTCCCCGGTTACCTCCGATAGGGAGCAAGGGCAATGGATCCACAGCTGAGCGGGTTTGCGCTCGGACTCTTATTGGGCGCCGCCAAGGTATCGGCGATTGCCGCCGTTGGTTTCGGGATCGCCTGGTGGCGGGCCCGAGCCCGGGTCCGGAAGCTCGAGGCGGAACAGCTCCAGCCCGTCTGGACGGAGGAGCGCCTGGCCCGCCTGGAACAGGGGCTCGACTATGCGGCGAGCCAGCTCGATCAGCTGGTGAGGACACAGACCGAGCTCACTCAGCGATTGAGTGGAGGCGCAGAGGAGAATCGCCTCAGGTTTGGCGCGTCCACTCCGAGGGGTGAGACCTGAGATGTGAGGGTTCCCCTCTCACCTCTCACCTCTCACCTCTCACCTCTTACCTTACAACGATGCCCATAAAGCTCAGTGCCGAAAAACTCACCGCCGCCCAGGCGTTCGCCGAGTTACTGGTGCCCGGGCGGCGAGTCTGTCTCACCACCCACGTCAATCCCGACGGTGACGGGCTCGGCAGCGAGGCGGGGCTGGTGCTCCTCCTCCGAGAGCTCGGCGTTGAGGCGGTGATCGCCAATCCGACACCGACGCCTCCCCGGTTCGATTTTCTCTTCCGCGACGTTCCCAGGGCCGACCGCACCGCCGAGGCGGTGAAGACCCTTCGCGGCGCCGACGTCATCGTCGTCGTCGACATCTCCGACCTCGGCCGACTCGGGATGCTCTCAGGCACCGTGGCGGAGCGCGGCGTACCGGTGGCGTGCATCGATCACCATAAGAGCCCGGGCACGCTTCCGCCCGGGCCGCGGTATGTCGATCCCACCGCCGCGGCCACCGGCGAGCTGGTGGCGGAAATTGCGCTGGCGAACCGCTGGCCGCTTACGGAGCAGGTGGCGCGCGCCCTCTACGTGGCCCTTCTGACCGACACCGGCGGGTTCCGCTTCAGCAACACCCATCCGCGGACGCTGCGCATCGCGGCGGAGTTGCTGGAGACCGGACTCGACCCCGAATCCATTTATCTCGACGTCTATGCCAACGCCCCCATCGGCCGGCCGCGCCTGCTCGCCGAAGCACTCCAGACGCTCGTGGTGGAGCCGGAGGTCGGCCTCGGCTGGGTGACGGTTCCCCCCGGCGCCGTCGAGCGGCATGGGGTGACGGTGGACGATCTCGAAGGGATTGTCGAGTTCCCCCGCTCGGTCTCCGGCGTCAGGATGGCGATTCTCTTCCGCGAAATGTCCCAGGGGCGGGTCAAAGTCTCCCTTCGCTCTGTGGGCGACGTCGACGTCGCCGCCTTTGCCAAGCCGTACGGTGGAGGCGGTCACAGGCATGCCGCGGGGATGGCACTCGAGGGTTCGTTGTCCGACGTGCAGGCCCGGGTGCTGGAGGCGGCGAGGCAATTTCTTGGAAGCAATGGGTAACCGCAAACGGCTAACCGCTAACCGCTAACGGCCATTAGCAGTTAGCCGTTAGCAGCTATATTCCCCCCATGACCAACACCCTCGAACGCATCGAAAAAACCCTCGACACCCTCCGGCCCTACATCGCCTCGCACCGGGGACAGGTGGAGGTCGTGGACTTTGACGAGTCCGACGGCGTGCTGCTGCTTCGCCTCGGCGGCACTTGCTCGGGCTGTAGCGCCTCGTCCATAACCCTGCGCCAGGGGATCGAAGCCCGCCTCCGGCAGATGGTTCCCGAGGTGAAGCAAGTGGATGCCATCTAACAGGTTGCTGAGGAAGGTATTGGGGCCCGGGAGATGGAAGCACACTTGAAGAATTTGGAGCTGGCCCTCGCCGACCGTTACCGTATCGAGCGCGAGCTCGGCGCGGGTGGGATGGCCATCGTCTATCTCGCCGAGGACATCCGCCACGACCGGAAGGTCGCCGTGAAGGTGCTGCGGCCCGAGATTGCCGCTGCCATCGGTGCCGAACGCTTCCTCGCCGAAATCAAGACCACCGCGAATCTCCAGCATCCGCATATCCTCCCGCTCTTCGATTCCGGCGAGAGGGAGTCGTTCCTCTACTACGTCATGCCGTGGGTGACGGGGGAATCGCTGCGCGACCGCCTCACCCGCGAAGGGCAGCTGCCGCTCGACGAAGTGCTGAAGATCACCGGTGAACTGGCGGAAGCTCTGGACTACGCCCACTCGCAGGGCGTCGTGCACCGGGACATCAAGCCGGAAAACATTCTCTTCCAGGCTGGCCACGCCAGCATTTGCGACTTCGGGATCGCCCGGGCGATCACGGAGGCCGGAGGAGTCCAACTCACCAGAACCGGGATGGCGATAGGCACCCCGGCGTACATGAGCCCCGAGCAGGCGACCGGTGGGGCGGTGGACAACCGAACCGACATCTATGCGCTCGGATGCGTGGTGTACGAGATGCTGGCCGGCGAGGCGCCGTACACCGGGCCGACCGCCCAAGCCATCCTCTCCCGTCGGCTGACGGAGCCGGTACCCCCTTTGAACCGGACCCGACAGGGAATGCCGGAGAAGGTGGACCCTGCGCTGCGTCAGGCAATGGCCCGATCGCCAGCCGACCGATTTCGGACCGCCGCGCAATTCGCGGTCGCACTCGGCAGCGGGGCGCCGCCGACGCGCAGCCGGATCCAGCGTCGCGCGCGATGGAAGATTTCGGCAGCCGCCGTCGGGCTTCTCTTGCTCGCCGCCCTCGCTTGGGGAATCTTTCGCCCGCGCTCCGGGCCGTCGGCTTCCTTGTCGGACTCGCGACTCGCCGTGTTTCCCTTCGCCGTTCGTGCGACGGACGCGGAGGCGTATCTGGGCGAAGGCATCGTGGACCTCCTGAGCCGGAATCTCGACGGGTTCGAGGGGCTTCGGACCGTTGATCCCGGCACCATGCTCTCGGCGGTCGGAAAGAGCGGGTCAGGGCCCCTCGATTCCGACCGGGCGCGAAGCGTGGCGCGGCGGGTGGGCGCCGGGCTCTATGTGACGGGAAGCGTCCACGCCGCGGGCGGGCAGCTCCGGATCCAGGCGCAGCTCTACGACGCCATCAAGGGAACGCCTGGCGCGGCCCTGGCCCAGGCGTCGGTGGACGGCGGCGGCGGGGAGGTATTCCGGCTGATGGACCAGCTCGCCTCCAGGCTCATCGTGGCGACTCGTCGAGGAGCGGCGCACCGCCTGATCGCGACCGCCGCGCTGACCACGACTTCTCTACCAGCGCTCAAGGAGTATCTCAACGCGGAGGCTGCGCTCCGGGCCGGCGATAGGGCCGGGAGCGCCCCAGGTTCCGGGAAGGACACGGCGATCGCCGGGTTCCAACGCGCGCTGGACCATGACAGCACCTTCGCCCTCGCGTACTATCGGCTTGCGGTGGCAGCGGGGTGGCGCGATCGGCATGACCTCGCCAGCTGGGCCACCGGGCGAGCCCTCGCCATGAGCGATCGCTTGGTCGAGCGCGACCGCCGGCTCCTCGGCGCCTATGCCGCCTTTCGCCGGGGGGCGGTGGATTCCGCGGAGAGTTTCTATCGCGGCCTGCTCCGCGACTACCCCGACGATCTCGAGGCCCAATTCCAGCTGGCCGACCTGCTCTACC
>CAYTMW010000062.1:0-11333 GCA_964439025.1 uncultured Gemmatimonas sp.
CGGCGCCTCGGCCGCGTCGTTGGCCTGCCGCCGCCGCCTGCCCCGGGTCCGGCTGACGTACCAGCCGTCATAGCGCTGCATCACCTGGCCGGGATCGGGGATGTGGGTGACGAGGCGGGCCAGGAACTCCAGCGGGTCCACGGTGGCGGTGCCGGCTGTGGGCCCGTCGGCCTTGTCGGAACGGTAGGTCACCTGCTCGATCACGGGATCGTACCTCATCCGCTCCAGCGCGACGGGATTGCGGGCGCAATAGCGGGCCAGCCGGAGGGCAAAGACGCGATCGTCCTCGGGCACCCCCACACCGGCATGGACGTGAAAGCCCGAGTGGGGCCACTGGAGCATCCCCTGGGCCTGGTCTTCGTCGAACAGGCCGCGGCGCACGAAGAGCCGGAGCACCGCGCGGCGGAACGCCTCGGTCAACTGGAGGGTGTCGTGGCTCGGCCAGCCGGGCCAGCGCCAGAGCGCCGAGTAGATCTCGCGATGGAGCCCGGATAGATCGGAGGGGATGGTTGGGCGGCGGCGTCCCTCGACCTTGCGCAGCCAGTCGATCACCAGGTTGCGCACGACGATGACCAGCCAGGTCGAAACCGCGGCACCCGATGGGGAACGCTCCGAATAGCGCCGCAGGCGGGCAAAGTTGTCGGCGGTCAGAGCGATGCAAACGCTGGCAAACACGTCCATGACATCGTCATGGTCGTGCAGCAGCCGCCGAATCGTCGCGAGGATCAGCCGGCGATAGCGTTTCTCAAAGAGATTCCACGCGGCCTGTCCATCGCCATCATCGAGCTGGGCAAGCCAGGCTTCCATCGCTCAGAAGCGCGATGCGGTCAGCTTGACATCGGATTCCGCCCACGCCTTCGCAAACCGCTGCTCCACCGCCGCCGCCTCGGTCGCTTTCCCCTGTGCCCGGAGAGCAGCGGTGAGACCGAACAGCGACCACCCGTTCTCGGGAAACCGCTTCAGGTCTTCCCGGTAGACGGCCTCCGCTTCGGCGCTGCGGCCGGCTTTCAGCAGCGCGGCGCCCAGCGAGTGGCGGATCGGGTAATACCAGCGGGGTGGCTCGAAGTACAGACCGGCGTCCTCGATTTTCAAGGCCTCGCGAAAGTGCGCGATCCCCTCATCGGCGCTGCCGCTCCGGGTCGCGATCTCGCCCATGAGGGCGTGGACGGCGACCGAGACGGCCGTCTTCGCATCGGCGCCGGCGGGAGTAGCGGCGTCAATGGCCCGGACAGTGTCCAGGGCCACGCGCGCCTCCGCGAACCGTCCCTTGGCGGCAAGTGCCACGCCGCGCGCATAGTACGCCAGCGCCAGCGGCATCCGGATGTCGGACGGCGGAAGCGGCTCGGCGAGCACCTCGTCCCAGCGCCCGAATGTCGTGAGGGTGAGCACGTGGTAGGGCACCATCTCCTGCAGCATGAAGACACCCCGCGCCACGTCGAGATTCACTTTCGATTTCAAGGTCCGCGACGCCTTGAGCGCCTGGGCGCTCCGCCCGGCCAGCGTCGAGACGAACGCGAGGAAGTGGATGTTGTGCGGATAGTAGGCCAGCGAATAGACCGTCACCGGCTTCTGTCCCTCGATGAACGTCTCGTCGGTGTGGATCGCGTGCACGTTGCTCGCGGCCGCGTCGTTGTACCGGCCGACCCGGATATAGATGTGGGCCGGCATGTGCACCATGTGCCCGACCCCTGGCATCAGGCGCGCGAGGCGCTCGGCACAGGGAACCGCCCGCTCCGGCGTCACCGCCTCCACCGCATGGATGTAGTAGTGACAGGCGCCTGGATGCTCCGGATTGCGGGCGATGGCCCCCTCCAGCAGCCGGACGATTTCCTCGGTACCGGGGTACGGCTTCCCCTCTGGCGTCCAGTAGTTCCAGGGCCTGAGATCCATCAGCGCCTCGGCGTGGAGCGCCTGGGCATCGAGATCGTCGGGATACGTCCGGGCCACCGCGCCCATCTCGCGCGCATACGCGGAGTCGAGGCCGGCGCGATCGGCGGGCGGCACCGGGGCGTACCGGGCAGCCACCGCCCGGATATAGGCGCGCTCCCATGCACCCGCGCCGCCGCTCCGCGAGAGCGCACTCTGCGCCGCCTGATAGGCCTTCACCCCGCTGGCGGAATCCATCCCCGCATTCACGTGGGGCCCCAAGGCGTATGCGATGCCCCACCAGCACATGGCGCAGGCGGGGTCGAGCTCGGTCGCGCGGGTGAATGATCTGACTGCCTCCGCGTGGTTGAAGCCGTACACCAGGCGCAGGCCCTGATCGAAGTACTGTTGCGCAAGGGGGACGCGGGTGCCGATGGCGCGGCGGTGGGCGCCCAGATCGGCGTAGAGCGGAACGGTGGGCTGCTGGGCGGGAAGGCTCGCAGCGACGAACAGCAGGGCGGGAGCAAAGCGGCTCAACATGGCGGTTCCTTGCAGGAGGTCGCCATCATCTTATCGTCGCATCCGCTACCCGCAAGAGCCCGCGGGCCCCTCCGTCACACGCCTCCGGTCGCCGTGGAATCCACCTAGCGCTGCCGTCCCCCCGTCTGCCGCCCGGGTCGAGCTCACGGTCGAGGCGGTAGCGGTCGGAGAGGTGCCGGGTCAGTCGCTCGGAAATGTTGACCATGGAGCCCTAAGATGGTGCAATTCAGAACGAGACGCGAGCGGTGCCCGAAACGAAGACGCGAACTTCCCGCGTCCGCGCCGGCCGCGACGATGCCATGACTGGTGAGAGGAGTGCGGGGAGACGTAACGCCGTTGGCTACTCCTCCTGGCGCTGACCGGCCGAACGGCGGTCCAGCTGCTTCTTGAGGACCCGGATCATGTTGCGCTCCACCAGCGACTTTCCCCGCGTCATGTTTGCCTCGTGGCGGCGAACAAAGAGGGTCACTTCATCCAGCCGGGCCATGCGGAGCCCGCACTCCATCGCGCGATTGAACCAGTCGGTGTCCTCGCCGAAGCGGAGCTCAGGGTCGAACAGGCCGACCTTTTCGAATGCCTGCCGGCGATAGATGCCGGCGCCGATATAGCAGGGAAAGGATTCACGCGGATTGCCGAGGTACTCACCGATTCCCGCGCCGCCGCTGTATCGCGTCAGCTGGCCGCGTCCGTGCACCAGGTCGAGCGCTGGATCTCCCGCCAGGCAGCTGCTGAGGATGTTGAGATTCTCATCCGGCCACAAGTCATCCACGTCGAGGAACGCGATCAGGTCACCCGAGGCATCCTTGATTCCCCGATTCCGGGCTGCGCCGGCGCCGGCGTTGTCCTGCCGGAAATACCGCACATCGACGGGGAGACGACCGAGCACCGCCGCAATGTCATCGGTCGATCCATCATCGACGACGATCAACTCGAGCGCATCGTAGTTCTGCCCGAGAATATTGCCGACCGCTTCCTCCAGAAACCTGGCCCCATTGTAGACCGGGATGATCACCGAGATCAGCGGACGGCTGGCCAGGAACTCCTTTGGCTCTCTGCCGCGGGAGGTGCGCCAGAGCTCGTCGGACGGTTGCCGCAGGAGTTCCCGGATCGCACCGGGGATCCGCTGCAATTCATGTCCCAGCCGGAGTTCCAGCCCGGGCAGTTCGGCAACCAGCCGCTTGATGAAGCGATGGGTGGTCCGTCCGGCGTGCGGCAGTTGCGACATGGTGGTAAACGCCGCCGCGCGCTCCAGGCGCACCCCTTCGGTCGCGGCAAAACTGGTGGCGGGCTGGGGCACGAACCTGGGCGTTGCAATGGCCTTGAGCGGGAGCGAACGCGCCAGCTGTTCGGTGAATTCCGGAAAAAGCCGCAGGACGGCCTTTTCGTCGGCCCCGGAACCCTCGTGGGCGACGAATGGCCGCAGCCAGGGGAACTGCTGGGTCTGTTCAGGGTCGAGCTTCGCAGTGCCGTAGAGACTGAACACTCGGGGCTCCGGATCCAGCCGGACGACGAGATAGTCGTCCGCGACGTACCGCATCCCCGCCTCCAGACACGAGAGCGCCACGGAGGATTTGCCCACGCCGCCTTTCCCGGTGATGAGGAGGGCCCCATCCTCGGTGCCAACCGCCGCCGCATGCAGGAGCTGCCCCCCGTTCTGCTCCATCCACCAGTGGAAGAGCGTGCGCAGCGGAGATGCCGTGGTCCAATAGGGCAGCTCCGCCTCGGCGCGCACCCAGAAGATCGCGCGGCGCCGCTCGAGATCCATCAGATTGACCGAGTACTCCGACCAGTGAAACGCGCTCTTGATCCGCTCACTCGCCATGCCCCAGATGTCCCCGCGGTCCGTGAAGCAGTCGTGCTTGCACGGCGGAGGAATCATGGCGACGCCGGTGGATGCGCTGTCCCAGACATGGAAGCGAATATCCGGCGAGCGCTCAGGCGCTACGCCCAGATGCGCCAGCGCGGGCATGAAACGGCGCGCCAACCGGTCGCCGGCAAAGACGAGCTCGACCAGGGTTCCTGCCAGATCCAGGTAGTGGGTGAGGGCCCCCGAACTGTGCTCCGCCTGGAGAGCCCGCTGCAGCACGGCATCGAAGAACTCGACCTGGGCTTCCTCGGACAGCCAGTGCCCGGGTAGTCGAGCCTCGGCGGCGGTCATGGGATCAACCGGAACCCCGTGCTCTAGCACAGAACCTTCGGAACCCTGCCGTTACGCAGCCTTCGCCCCACGCCGCGTACGATCATGGGAACGATCTCGCGACGTCCATTCAGGTCCCAGCGGAAACGAAGGTACTCGGAGTACCCCTTGAGGAACGCCCACGGCCCCCGAGGCTCGGCGTACCGGCAGTACTCCGTAAACGACACCCATTGCGTGCCGAGCGCGCTTCGCGTGAAACGCGCGCTGTCCGCCAGCATCACGGTATTCTCGACTCGTTCCAGCAGGGATTGCCGCCGCCCCAATGCCGCGATGACGGAGGTGGGAATCGGCGCCTCAAATGTCTCGGCGAGGTATGCCAATCCCAAAGCCAGCCGGGAGGTGAGCCGGTAGGCGCCGGCGAGAGCCAGCAGGCGTTGCCAGTCGAGCGCTCCAGCGCGCGTTCGGAGAATCGTGAGCGCGTCGGGAATCCACCGGATCGGGGTTTCCTCGTTGGAGCGAACTCCGTGCACGATGACCTGGAGCAGCAAGCTCGTCGGATCCGGTTGGCGGACGGGTGTGCCCATGAACTCACCGGCTTCCGTGGCGGCCCAGAACTCCCGGTCGGCCGGCTCGCTGGCGGCCTCGAACATCACGTGCCAGTGGAGATCGAGCTGGGCGCCGTCCGGATGAACGAACTGGAGCGCGTGCGCAAAGCGCAGCAGATCGCTCGTCACCGAACGAGCGCCGCGGTAGCCCGCGCCGCGGAGTACGTCGATTGCGGCGTGGAGTTGGCTCCCGCGAACCACGAGGTCGAGATCCGCCATCGGTCGCAGCGCGTGGTTGCGGTAGTAGGAGAGGACCAGGGGGGCACCCTTGAGGAGGAGGAGCTCGCAGCCGCTCGCTGCCAGTTGCGCGACCACGGGTGCCGTGCCATGGAACAGCCGGTGGTTCTCGCACCAGGCACGCCGATAGACTCCCTTGAGGCGGGCCATCAACGGGTCGCGTACTCCCTGGCAGTGAAGATTGTGGTACACCAGCGGTAACAAGCGAAGCACGTTCCAACCAAAATGTCCCTCGGGTGCAACCCGCGTCCGCCAGTCGCGAAATGCTGCGATTCCGCGCTCACCGGGCCAGAGGGCGGCCTCGAGCAGCAAGCGCTGCTCGGGTGTCGGCCAGAGATCCTGCCTGAGTGGGGCTTGAAGGGGAATATCGCTGGACACGTTGGTCCCGACTTACTCGAGCGGGCGGGACGAAGCGGTCCGGCGTTGCCGATCGAGCGAGGCCCTGAGAACACGCAGGTAATCGGTCCGCTGATATCGCAGTCGTGCGCCGGTGTTGGAGAGATGAATCCGGCGGCGGAGTACGACTTGATTCACGGACTGCATGACCACTCCGGCGGCAGTGGCGCGCGCCACCCAGTCGATCGTTTCGCCGAGCTCGTACGCCGTGTCGAACGAGCCGATCCGGTCGAATACCTCGCGCCGCACCAGCATGGCCCCCACCAATCGGCCCGGGAGTGCGTGGGGAAGACAGAAGAGCCCGCGGCGCGTCTCGGCATCGAGCTCGGGACTGATGAATTCTTCGACCAGCCCGACGGCACAATCCACCGCCTGATCGGCGGCGAGACAACGCCGGCGACTCCCCAGGCTGCCGGCTGGCCAGGCATCGTCCGCATCGAGGAAGGCAACCGCTTCTCCCTGAGCGAGGCTCAAGGCCCGATTGCGGGCTGCGCTGATCCCCTGATGCGGCTGCCGATCGCAGCGAACCCGCGGGCCGAAGCGCTCGGCGATCGCCGCGCTCCCGTCGGTGGACCCATCATCGACCACGATGACCTCGAACGGCGTGGGCACCTGAACGAAAGCGCTCTCGAGCGCCTCCCCGAGATAGCCGGCCGCGTTGAAACAGGGAACCAGCACGCTGACGTTCACGGCCGGCCCTCAGGCGACCCTGGGATTTGCTCGCTTCCGACCGATCGAGTTCCGCAGGGCGCCCAGCAAGAGCCCATTGATCCGCGGTTCGACCAGCGAAGCATTGCTCCCGTGCACTCGCTTGTGCACCAGCGTCTCCGGCAGCACCGCCATGGGAACGCGAAGGTCCTTCGCGCGCGCGAACCAGTCGGTGTCGGAAGGGACCCCGATCCTCGGATCGAGCCGGCCAACGATGTCGAAACAGCGGCGCCTGGCCACCAGTGCTTCCATGATCAGACCCGGCACTGGCCGCTCGAGCAGCTCGGTCCGGAAGCCGCGAGGTGGCGCAGCTCCCGGCTCGAGCACATGCTGAACGTGCGTCACCGTGTAGAGCACTTCGGGGTGCTCCACCATGTAGCCGACCTGGTGGTCGAGCTTGCCGGGAAGCCAGCGATCGTCATGCGAAATGAAGGCGAGCAGGTCGCCCCGGGCCAGTTCGATTCCCTCATTGTAGGCGTTGGTGAGCCCGGAAGAGCGCTGCTGGACTGGCGTGACCTCGGGAAAACGCGCGGCAATCTCCAGTGTCCGGTCGGTCGAACCGCCATCGATCACCAGGATCTCGGTCGGACGCCGGGCGGAACACAAGACACTCTCCAAGGCCTCCGCAATGAATTTCTCGCCATCCCGCACGATCAGGATGACACTGATGCCGGGCTGATCGTTCACGCGACGATTTCTTCCGGCGGCTTCGGGCTGGGCCAGCCGGCGTCCTCGTCGACGTCGTGAATCGGATCCAGGAGCAGCAAATCCTGCATGTCGTCGTAGACGTCGAGGACCGGGGCGACGAAGGCTGCTCCGCTCCGGGTCGGCGGGTCAGGCTCGAGGGATCGCGAAGGCGCGGTCGGCGGAAGTTGGCGGATGAGATCATGCTCCATCAGCTCGGAGATAAAGCCCGCGACGGCCCCCTGCACCACCTCGGGAGAGCCGTCGTAGGTCGCGAGGAGCGACTGGACCATCGTGCCCTCGGGGACTCCCTGCTCGATCCAGCCCCAGAGCAGGCTGCCCGCTGCCCGAGTGCTGAAATAAACGCCCGACTTGAGATTCATGATTACGGCTTCGCCATCGATGATCTCGGAGGCGACTGCCGGGGCATTGGCTCTGAACCGACGTTCCATGGATTTCTTCCACGACAACGGGAGTTTCCTGAATGGGGCAAGTACTATGCTAGACAGTCCGGAATCCAATCGACAACCACATAACAACTTAGACGCGCGACCGGGACGCTGAAAGCTCCGCGGCGGATCCAGTGTTGCGTCGGTGCGACTGGGAACTCCAAGCTGTGGCCCAGGAGCCTCAGGTCAGGTTCCCTGTCGCAGCGACCTGCTCATGAAGCCAGTAGCGCTCCCAAGGCTGATGCCGATTGAACGGATTGGAAACTTCTCGGTAGCCGTTCCCGCCCAGGAGCTTCGAGACAGGCGCCCAGATGGCGCCATCACATTCCAGGCTCAGAGCCAGGAAAGTGTACTGCTGGAAGGAGAAATTCTCCAACACCTCCCACTCACTTCCTTCGATGTCAAAGGCCGCGTAGTCGATGAGGGAGGGAGCCGCATGTCGCGCGAGGAGTTCCCCCAGGGTGATCGCATCCTTCACGACACACTTCCCCTTTCGGACCACATCCTTCCCTCCGAATTTGACCGTCTCCAGATTGGCCTTGATCCCTCCCAGATACGGGTTCACGGTTCCGCCCGTCCCCTCGACATAGTCGACCTTCCCGGCCTTCCCGGCCAGACAGACTTTCTCGCAGACGCTTTGCGGCCTGTTGAGGACCAGCTCTTCGAAAAAGGCGTCATTCGGCTCCACGCAGATGCCCGTCCATCCCAACTCTTTCTCCAGTACATAACAACTGCTAGCTTCTCTCCCGTTGCCGGCACCGGCTTCCACGAAATATCCGTTCCGCTTGCCGGGGAAGACGCGCTCGGCAATCCATTGGTCGTTTCGAGTGTCGTTGTAGTAGAGTGTCGATTCTGCTCCGCCTGATATCGACGGTACCGGTTGCCGTTCGTCATGCAGACGATCGCGCAAGATCTGGAGGAGCCAGTCAACCCGCTTCATAACGGAACCCTGCTATTGCGCGGATATCCGGAGGCGCACCGCAGGAGAGAGTAGTCGATGCTGCTGAGAGACGCCACTCGGTCCACACAGCCCGGAGCGGTCTGCGCGGAGGCCCGATGAAGCCGCAGGTGCGGGATGCCTTGCTGCGATTGGAGCGGGAGCACCTCCTCCCCTATTCGATCGTCTCACTCAACCCGCCGATCTTTTTTGTGATGCTGGACCTCGGCCAGCCGGAGAGCTTTTTCCCTACGTATCAATTGCTGTTCGCTTCGCTCGAGGGACGGAAGTCCTACTGCCTGTGCGCCTACACCTGGAGTCTCACGCCCAAAGTGTTCGACTCGGTTCGGCGCTTGGAAGACCGCTCAGGCCGGGAGTTTCCCGATCTCCAATTGATTCACCTGTGCAATGAGCCCGGTCAGGTGGACCTTTTCGCAGCTCGCGGCGCGTGGGCGGTCTTCTGCAATCACAACTGCTTTCTCGACGACTCGATCTTCAAGCCGTTGCCGTCCGTTGAGAAGCGATTCGACGCGGTGTACGATGCCCGCCTGGTGGAGTGGAAAAGGCACGCACTCGCGCGCGAGGTCGAGCGCCTGGCGTTGATCTATTTTCCGATTCCGGGAGAAGACGAGGATTACGCCCGGAAGGTCCGCCGGGAGTTTTCGCATGCTCACTTTTTCAACCACATCGAACCAGGATTTCACCGGTACTTGAGCCCGCAGGAGGTTAACCACGCCCTGAACGCCTGTCGGGTGGGCCTCTGCCTCTCGGCGGCGGAGGGGGCGATGTATGCGAGTGGGCAATACCTCCTCAGTGGGTTGCCCGTGGTGACGACACCCAGCAGCGGCGGTCGCGAGGTGTTCTTCGAGGAGAGTTTCGTCGCCACGGTGCCGCCGGAGCCAGGGGCGGTGAGGGAGGCGGTGGCGGAGCTGGTCGGACGAGGACTGCAACCCGAACGCATTCGCCAGGCCACCCTCGAGAGGATGCAAAGCCACCGGCAGACGTTCATTTCGCTCGTGCAGGACATCTACGATCGGCACGGCGTCCAGCGAGCCTTCGCGGACGAATGGAAGGACGTGTTCTGCAACAAGATGCTGAAGAATCAGAATCATCTCCTGACGCTCGCGAAGATCCAGGCAGCGGACGCCGCGCGCGGCGGCTGAGGCTCTATGGGGTTCCTGCGATTGCTCCGGCGATTCCGCGCGCGGCTCCAGCGCCGCCGGCGCGAGCGCGAGCGGGTCGAGCTGGCGCAGCAGCTCGCCGCGACTCGTGGCTACTCCCATACCGCGGACTATGTCAGCGGCAATCTGGAGCACTGGACCCGGATTCTCGGTCCCTGCGCCGGGCGGGAAGTGAAAATGCTGGAGATCGGCAGCTACGAAGGCCGGTCCACGGTGTGGTTCCTCGAGAATATCCTCACCCAGGAGGATGCCGAGATCACCTGCGTCGATATCTTCAGCGAGCCGCGCTGGGAGCTGCGGTTCGATCACAACATCCGGGTCTCCGGGTTGGGCCGCAAGCTGAGGAAGCTCAAGGGCCGTTCGGAAGATCTGTTGCCGGGGCTGCCCCGTGCCAGTTACGACGTCATCTATGTCGACGGCTCCCATGAGGCCAGCGCCGTGCTGATGGATGCGCTGCTGAGCTGGACGCTGCTGAAACCGGGTGGCCTGCTGCTCTTTGACGACTACCGCTGGGAACCGGAGAAGAACCCTTCGCAGCGTCCCCAGATGGCCATTGACCTATTTCTCGAGTCCTTCGCCGGCCGCTTCGAGCTGGTCCACCAGGACTATCAAGTGGTGATACGGAAGATGAAACCGCTCACCTCCGTTGCCCCCGCTCCACCAGAGCCCGAAGGTTTTGAATGACTACGATGTGGGTGGACGGACTCCGCCGCAACATCACGAAGTGTTTGCCGTCGGCGGAGATGTCGTAAGTTGGCGTGCGGCCGGGCCGGGGCGGAACAGCAGCGATTCCGGGGTGCCGCTGCCATCCCGCCCTGGCCCAGCTCGCGCTCCAGGCGGTACCGGTCGGCGAGGGCCATGGCCAGTCGAGCGGGCGCGTCGGTCACGGCCGGAAGGCCTCATCGACTGCCGCGCGGAAAGCCGGAGCATGAACGGCGGGAAACCGGTACAGCGCAGGCTCGATCCGGGCGAAATACGCTCGTGCCTTCTCCGGATCGATGAGTCCGCGCGAGATCATTTCCTGGACATCCCGCAGGTCCTGCTGGTGCCCGCGTTCCACCTTGGCGAGCGCCTGGGCATAGAGATCGTAGTGATAGAAGGAGACCCGGCCGACCTGGGTAATGAAGATGCTGCGGTCCTCCCAGCCGTCCGGCACGGGAATGAAGTCCGCGGGAGATGCCAGCTCAACGTTGAGCTGGAGTGATTCCTTCAGCTCGCTGATAACCCGCAGGAGCGCATCGTCCTCGGGCTGCATCACCAGGTCGATGTCGATGGTCGTCGGGCGCCAGCCGAGCAATACGGCGGTCGTCCCCCCGACCAGATAGACGCGGATGTCCCGGCGCGCGGCGCGACCGAGCGCCTCCATAAACCGGTTGATTCGCTCCTGGTCGGCTAACGCGCGCACGCCGCGGCCCGTTCGAAGCTCACCAGCCGGCGCACCAGCGCGTTGTACCGGCTGTGCGCGGAGGCGGGATCTTCCCCTGCCAGGAGGGTAAACAGGGCCTGTTCGGGATCGGGGAACGGATCGGGGACCGGGTAGCCCAGTTGCCGGAGCCGCGGCGCCCCGACCGACACGAGCAGGGCTGCCTCGGT
>CAYTMW010000063.1:0-8722 GCA_964439025.1 uncultured Gemmatimonas sp.
GGGGGCGCCGCGCCGCATGGCGCGGTGCGCCTCGGCTGCGGCGGTGTCGAGGAGCCCCTTCCCGATCAGGTCACGCGCCAGGGCGAAGGGATCGTCGCGGGGTGCCGGCGCCGGCTCCGCCTCCTCCGGGGAGAGCTGCCCGAAGAGATCGTCCAGCAGTCCCGCGTCGAAGGCAAAGTCTTTTCCCGCGGGCTGCGCGCCCGGCGCGCTGGCGAGCGACGGCGGCACCGGCAGCAGCGACTCCTCGAACTGCAACTGCACCGCGAGGGCATAGCTCTGCGGAACGTAGAACGGATCGAGCTCGAGCGCCCGGCGAGTTTCCCGGAGGGCCTCGTCGAACGCCCCGATCTGGCTCAGCGCGAACCCGAGATTGTAGTGGGCCGGGGCGCTGCTGGGATCTTCCTCGACGGCGCGGGCGAAGGCGTTGCGGGCGTCCTGATGCCGGGAGAGCTCCATCAGCACGAGCCCGACGCCATTCCACGCCGCGGCGTCGTTGGGCCGCACCGCAAGCACGGCGCGATACGCCTCGAGCGCCGCCTGCGGCTCACGCCGCTGCAAATGAAGCAGGCCCAGGTTGAGCCGCGCCCCGGTGAAATCGGGGCGGGCGCGGAGCGCTGCGTGAAACGCCAGGACCGCGGCGTTGCTGTCGGCATCTCCCGCCCCGGCCACGCCGAGATTGTTCCAGGCAAGGGCATAGGAGGGATCGGCGTCCACTCCCTTCCTATAACTGCCACGGGCCTCCTCGCGCCGCCCCGCCTGGTGCAACGCGACGCCGCGCTCGTTCCAGAGCTCGGCGTTGCCGGGCTGGCGCGCGAGGAGCCGGTCGTAGAGCTGGATCGCCGCGCCGAAATCCTTGCGGAGGAGATGTGTCTCGGCCATTCCCTCGAGCGCCGTCGCCTCATCCTCGCCCGTTTCCAGCGCGAGCCGGCTCTCCCGGAGCGCTTCGGTGAGGTAGCCGCGCTTCCGGAACGCCACAGCGAGACTTAGGTGCGGCTGCAGGGCCATGGTGCCCTCCCCGCTCGCCGGAACCGCGACCGGCGCGCGCCGCGGGGCGGAGCCGCGCTGCCCGCCGATCAAGAGATTGGGTTGCGCGGTGCCGAGCGAGGGATTGAGCGCGATGGCGCGGCGGGTGGCGGTGCGCGCGGCTTCGTGATGTCCCAGGTCGCCGTAGAGGAATCCCAGCAGGTAGTGCACCTCGGCGTGATCCGGGTTGAGCACGCTCGCCTCGGTCAGCACGGTGAGCGCCTTGTCGTTGTGCCCGCGGTTGTAGTACGCCCGTCCGAGGCACAGCTTGGCGACCGAGCTCGACGGGTCGACTTCCACGGCGCGCTGGAACCATTCGGTGGCCAGCTCCGGGCGGCCTCGGGACTGCTCGACCAGCCCGAGCTGAAGCAGCGCGGTTGGGTCGCCGGGGTGGCTGCGCAGCAGCTCTTCGTACTGCTGTGCGGCCTGATCGTGCTGGCTGAGTGCCAGGTAAGCGCGCGCCAGCTCGAGTCGCGCGGTGCGCGCGTTCGGGTCGCGCGCCAGGTGCTCGCGCAACGCGCCGATGCGGGTGTCGTAGTAGCCGGACTCCCGCTGCACCGTCTCCAGGTTGTCCTGCGCCACCCGCATTTCGGGGTCGAGCTCGAGCGCGCGGCTGAACGCGGCGATCGCCTCGGGGATCATCCCACGTTCGTAGTAAAAGACTCCGAGATTGTTCTGCGCGCCCGGATCGGAGGGATCGGTGCGCCGAGCCAGCGAGCGAAGAGCGTCGGCGTCCCGGCCGGACGGTGCGGCCGCGGGCATGGCTCAGCGCGCGACGCGAATCGAATCGAAAATCACCTTCAGCGACGGAGGATCGGGCATGAGGAGGAATTGCCCGGTGAGCGCCTGCTCCGAGCCCTCGATCCGGAAGGTGGTTTCGACGCAGATGACGGCATCCCGGTCATGCCCGAAATTGAGGTAGGCCGTCGTGAGCACCGCGCCGGCCAGGTCCACCACCAGCGCGGGCACCGACGGCACCAGCATCATGCCGAGGAAATCCGAGAGGGCATTCATGTACGCCGAGCAGAGGATGTTGCCGGTTTCCTTGATCGTCGACTGCTGCATGACGTCGAAGGTGGGGCCCTGGCTCGGCCTCCGGAGCAGCAGCTCGCAGAGGGCGTGCGCGGAATCCTGTCCCAGCACGACCATGGTACGGCCGGTGAAATCGCCCATCATGTGCATCAGCACGCCGGCGATGACAGTGTCGGGGGGTCCCACCAGCAGCGCGACTTCCTCGAGGCGGCGCACGCTCACTTCGGGGACACTGATCATGATCCGCCGCCCGGTCATCTGGGACAAGGCGGTCGCGGCGTGTCCCGCGCCGATGTTCGCCACCTCGCGGAGGGCATCGCGCTCCAGGTCCGTCAGCGTCACCAGGTCTACCATCGCGTCCTCCGTCTAAAAGAGAGCGGCCGGGTCCAGGATGAGCGCGGGAGCACCGTCTGGGAGGATGGTGGCGCCACCCACCCACGCGGGCAGACCCGCCGGCTGCGCGAGCTGCTGCACGACCACGTCCTGCTGCCCGAGCAGGATGTCCACAATGAGCGCGGTACGGCGCCCGCCGGCGTCGATCACGATGGCGGGCCGCTTGCCGATCATCGGTCCGGGGCCGGCCGCCGGACACCGGTTGTCGTTGTCTCCGGGGAGGCCAACCACCTGGCGGAGATCTGCGGTGGGGAGCGATTCCCCTCGTAAAGTAACCTCGCCTTCGGGCGCCTCATGCACCGTCGCCTCCGCCAGAAGCCCGAAGGGAATGGCATAGCGTTCCCCGCCCACACCCACCATCAGCGCGCGCACGATCACGCGGGTAATCGGGAGATGAAGGAGGAAGGTGGTGCCTCGCCCCGCCTGGGTCTTGAGCTCCATCCGGCCGCCTAGCGAGCGGATTCTGCTGAGCACCGCGTCGATCCCGACGCCGCGGCCCGACACGGTGCTGACCTTGCTGCGGGTCGTGAGGCCCGGGTGGGCGAGCACACGGAGCAGTCCGGCCGCATCGGGCAGCGGCGAGCCGGCTTCGACGAGCCCACGCGCCACGCCCCGCTCCCGCACGGCGCTCCGGTCGATTCCCCGGCCGTCGTCGCTCACGATCACCGTCACCTCGTCGCGCATCCGTTCGGCGCGGAGCCGGACGGTTCCTTCCCGTTGCTTCCCCGCCGCGGCGCGCTCGGCCGGCGTCTCGAGGCCGTGATCGGCCGCGTTGCGCAGCAGATGGGTGAGCGGCTCGGTCAGCGCATCGAGCACCGATCGGTCGAGCTCGATCTCGGCGCCCTGCACCTCGAGACGAATCTCCTTCCCGAGCTCCCGGCCCAGGTCGCGCACCATGCGGGGAAACCGGTCGAACACTTCGTCCACAGGAGCCATGCGGGCGCGGAAGACACCGCTCTGCAGTCCGGCGACCAATGCCGAGATCCGGCCGCTCACCTGCTCCAGCTCAGAGCCGATGTCGCGATCGGCGATCGACGCGAGCCGGTTCCGCGCGACTACCAGCTCGCCCACGTCGTGCACCAGCGTGTCGAGCCGATCCAGGTCCACCCGCACCTGGCGGGCCGGGAGCCGCGCCGCGACGAACTCTCCGGTGGGGCGGGCCTGCAGCCGACGCTCCGGCACGGACATCTCGACGCTGCGGCCGGGATCGGGAGGCACGAGACCGGACAGCATTTCCACCAGCGGCGGGTTGCTTTCGGGCGGCTCACCGCGTCCGACCGCTTCGACGCCCAGGGAGAGGCCGTCCACGGCGGTGAACAGCGCGTTGACGACGTCGGCGGACGGTGTAAGCGATCCCTGCCGCACCGCCCCGAGTACCTGCTCGGCGGCATGGGCGATTGCGGTGACCGGCTCGAGCGAGAGCGCGGCGGAAGAGCCCTTGATGGAATGGAAGGCGCGGAACAGCTCGGCGACCGGCGCCGTCGCGCCGGGGGCACGCTCCCACGCGAGGAGCAGCTCGTTACAGCGCTGGAGATGGTCTCGGCTGTCGGAGAGAAAGAGAGCGGTGTACCGGGCGAGATCCACCGGCGCTCACCCGAGCAGCCGCTGTACCGCTTCGAGGACGCGGGAAGGTTGAAACGGCTTAACGACGAAATCCTTGGCGCCGGCCTGGATCGCCTCGACCACCAGCGCCTGCTGGCCCATCGCGCTGCACATCAGAATCTTGGCTTCGGGACTGGTCTTGCAGATTTCGCGCACCGCTTCGATCCCGCCCATGTCGGGCATCACGATATCCATCGTGACCAGGTCGGGTTTGAGCTGGCGGTACTTCTCCACCGCCTGCGCACCGGTTTCCGCTTCGCCGATGACGTCGTAGCCGGCCTGGGTGAGGATGTCGGTGATCAACGTCCGCATAAAGATCGCGTCGTCGCAGACGAGCACGGTGTGGCCCACGGTGACCTCCTCTTCCGTTACGCCCTGCTCGGCTCCGCCGCGAGCAGCGGCAGGACAAGCGCCTCGATGTCGAGTACAGGCAGCGTACCCGCGGCCGCCGATACCTGGAGATCCTCCACCTCGTCCATCACGATCCCGACACGGCCGTCCCGCATGGTGAGCACCAGGAGCCAGTCGCCCGCATCGGTGCCCAGCGCTCCGAGGAGAAACCGGCCGCTGACGGCGGTGACCAGAGTACCCCGCACGTTGGCGACTCCGCGGATCGAAGCCGGGACGCCCGGGATTCGGGTCAGCTCGGGCGCGGCGATGATCTCCCGCACCGCCGTGACAGGCAATGCAAATCGCTCCGCACCTACGCGGCAGACGACGACCCGCCCGGCTTCCCCCTCAGTCATCGGCTGGATACTTGAAGAACTCAAAATACGTAAGTCCCGGTGCCGGAGCAACTTGGGTCTGCGGGCCACGGGCCGCCTCGAGTGCTGCGGCAAGATCCTTTGGCCACTCTGAGCGAAAGGCGAGCCGCTTCCCGGAGATCGGGTGTTGGAACAGCAGCTCGGCTGCGTGCAAGGCCTGGCGCGGTGTCGCCCGGGCGAGGCGTTCGGCCTCGAGCCGGCCGGGACCGGTCATCCGCCGGGGACCCCCGCCCGAGTACACCGCGTCGCCCACCACGGGATGGCCCGCGTGGGCGAGATGCACCCTTATCTGATGGGTTCGGCCGCTGTGCAGCTCGGCGCGGAGCAGGTCGCATACCGCGAACCGCGCCAGCACGAAGACGTCGGTCCGGGCGGCGCGGCCGTCGGGTCGCACCATCATCCGCTTGCGGTCGTTGGGACTTCGGGCCATCGCGGCCTCGATCACCACCGGCGATTCATCGAAATGTCCCCACGAGAGCACCGCGTAGGCGCGCTTGATCTGGCGCGCCGCGAGCGCCGCGCCGAGCTTCCGGTGCGCAGCGTCGGTCTTGGCGACGACCATGAGCCCGCTGGTGTCGCGGTCGAGCCGGTGCACGATCCCGGGGCGCCCCGCCGCGCCGCCGGAGAGGGTGGTTCCGCGGGCGACGAGGGCGTTCACGAGGGTGTCATCCCAGTGGCCGGGGGCGGGATGCACGACCAGCCCGGCCGGCTTGTCGATGACGGCGAGATCCTCGTCTTCGTAGACGATGTCCAGGGCCAGCGGGTTCGGAACCAGCGTGCGGGGCGGCTCGTCGTCGGGAAAGGCGATCTCCACCAGCTCGCGGCGCTCGGGGATCCGCGAGGCGCGCACCACTTTTCCGTTGACCCGGACGGCGCCGGCCGCGACGAGCCGGGCCGCCTGGGTGCGGGAGAGACTCAGCTGGTCGGCAAGGAAGCGGTCGATGCGCTCGGCGACCGCGGCGACGACGGAAAAGCGGACGTCAGGCAGGGTCCCGGCTCACGGACTGGGCCGCCTCGGCCCGGGCACGTCGCGCGTCTTCCATCCAGAGCGAGATGGCCAGCGCGATCGCGCCGCAGCTCACTCCCATGTCGGCGACGTTGAAGGTCGGCCACCGGGTCGCCCCGACGCCGACATCGATGAAGTCTACCACGCCCTCGGCGCTGCGGATCCGGTCGACCAGGTTGCCCGCGGCGCCCCCCGCCACCAGCCCACAGGCGATCTGGCGCATCAGGTTGCGCGGCGAGCTGCTGCGCGCGACGCGGTAGAGCAGCACCACCGCCACCACGGCGATCAGCAGAAAGATCCAGCGCGACCAGGGGCCGAGATGGAGACCGAACGCGGCCCCCTGGTTGTATACCAGCCGGAGCTGCAGCCAGTCGCTCAGCACTTCCACCGGCGGAATCGGGAGCAAGGCGCGCTCCGCGATCCGCTTGGTGACGATGTCGGCGACGAGCAGCCCGAGCGCCACCGACCAGAACAGCCGGCGGCCCTCAGCGGCGCTTCTCATCCTCTTCCTTTTCCTTGCACGTAATGCAGAGCCGCGCGTGCGGGAGCGCGTCGAGCCGCTCGAACGCGATGTCGGCGCCGCACTGATGGCACTTGCCGAAGTTTTCGGGCTCGGCGTACATCCGCCGGAGCGCCTGATTCACGTGCCAGAGGTAGCGGCCTTCCTGCGACGCGAACAGGAACTGCTTTTCGCGCTCCATCGTGTCGGTGCCCTGGTCCGCCATATGGAAGGAATAGGACGAGAGGTCGCCATCGGACGACTGGAGGGTGTTGCTGAAGGACTCGTCGTAATACCCGAGCTCCTTCATGACCCGAGCCCGCTCGTCGTGCAACCGGGACTCGAGATGCTGCATCTGCTTCTTGTTCATGGCCGTTCCGCGAGAGGTGGGACGTAGCGCTGAACCGCGATCACTGCTTCATGGCCGTCGATATCCATCGTTTCCTGGCGATCGGACGTTGGTGCGCCGGTACCGACGTGTACCGCCCGGGCCAGGGTTTCCGCGCCGATGAACTTGGCGTGCACCCGGGCCGCGTCGAGCAGCGGCGCCGGACCATCCACCCACACTTCGATGCGGGTGGTGTACTCGTACTCCGCCTCCTTGCGGAGGCGTTGGATACGGTTGACGATCTCGCGCGCCAATCCTTCACGCCGGAGCTCGTCGGTCAGCTCGGGATCGAGCGCCGCCACGTAGCTCCCCTCGCTCTGGACCAGCCAGTCGGAGACGACCTGCCGCTCCACCGTCACGTCCTCCGGTCCGTATTCCCAGAGGTTGCCGTCGCCGTTGAGGCTCACCGTCCCGCCATCCTCCAGGATTCGAAGCTGATCGGCGCTGAGGCGCGCGGATGCGGCGGCGGCCTCGGGGGTGCGCTTGCCGTATCGCTTCCCGAGGGCGCGAAAGTTGGGTCTGGCCTTGAGCCGCACCAGGTCGGCGTCGGATGCAACCACTTCCACCTCGCGCACATTCACCTCCTGGGCGAGGAGCGGCAGGAGGTGACGGAAACGGGCGCCGTCCGCGCTGCGCGGCACGGCAACCCGCATGCGCTGGAGCGGCTGCCGCACCTTGATGCTCTTCGCTTCGCGCGCCGCGCGCGCCAGGGAGGCGAGCCGGCGCACTGCCGCCACCGCGGTCTCCAGCTCCTGGTCCCGCTCGCAGGTCCGATCGGGAAAGAGGGCGAGATGCACCGACGTTCCGGTGAGCGCGCGGTGCAGCCAATCGCTGGTGAACGGCGCCGCCGGGGCAAGGAGACGGCTCACCGTCACCAGCGCGTCATAGAGCGTCCGCACCGCCGCGGGATCGGCCTCCTTGTCGGGGGCCCAGAAGCGCGGACGGGAGAGCCGGACGTACCAGTTGGAGAGATCGTCCACCACGAAGTTGATGATGGGACGAACCCCGCCGGTCGGGTCGTAGTTCTCCCACGCGGCGGTCACCTCGCCCACGGTGGCCTCGAGCCGGCTCCGGAGCCAGCGATCGAGCGGCGTTTCCTGGCCGGCCATGCGCTCGGGGAGCTGGTCCCCGGCGAAGAGCTGGAAGAACTTGTAGGTGCTCTGGAGCGTCTTGAGGAACGAGCCCGCCACGTCGGGAATGGCGGCCGTGTCGAAGCGCTTCGGCAGCCACACCTCGCTCGAGGCGAGGAGATAGAGCCGCGCGCTGTCGGCGCCGAATCGCCTGACCACCTCCCACGGCTCGATGATGTTGCCGCGGCTCTTCGACATCTTCTGGCCGGCGGCGTCGAGCACGAGGTCGTTGACCACCACGTTGCGGTACGGCGCCCGGTCGAACACCGCGGCCGAGATGGCGAGCAGCGAGTAGAACCACCCGCGGGTCTGATCCACCCCTTCGCAGATGAAGTCGGCGGGAAAGTGCCGCTCGAACTCTTCCTTGTGCTCGAAGGGATAGTGCCACTGCGCGGAGGGCATCGAGCCCGAATCGAACCAGGTATCGATCACTTCCCGCGCGCGCCGCATCGTGCCGCCACCGGGGGCGGGCCAGGTGAGGGCATCGACCGCCGGCTTGTGCGGGTCGAAATCGGCGGCGAGGGGCCGTCCCAGCTTTTCCGAGAGCTCCGCGAAACTGCCGATCACCTCGACGACGGACGGATCCTGGTCGGAGACCCAGACCGGAAGCGGGGTGCCCCAGTAGCGGTCGCGCGAAATGGCCCAGTCGACGTTGTTGCTGAGCCAGTCACCGAAACGGCCGGAGCCGGTCGTGGGCGGCTGCCAGTTGATCCCGGCGTTGAGCTCGAGCAGGCGATCCTTGATCGCGGAGGTGCGGACGAACCAGGAGTCGCGGGCGTAGTAGATCAGCTTGCTCTTGCAGCGCCAGCAGTGCGGGTACTCGTGGACGTACGATTCGGTCAGCAGATGGAGCCCGTCCGCCTGCAGGCGCCGGATGATGAGGTC
>CAYTMW010000064.1:0-8191 GCA_964439025.1 uncultured Gemmatimonas sp.
TGCTCCGCCGGATCTTTGAAGTCGACCCGCTCCGCTGCCCCCAGTGCCAGGGGCGGATGCGGATCGTCGCCGTCCTCACCGATCCCGCCGTGATCGGCCGGATCCTCGCCCACCGGGCCCGGGCGCAGACTCCGCAGTCGCGGAGCCCCCCGCCGCGCCGACGACCGTCACCCACCCCGACTGCGGCCGGCCCCCCCCACCAGTCACCCCGATCCGTGGGCGCGGGGCGCCGAGTGGACAGCCCGCCCCTGGCCTCGTAGGTTGGGAGGGGCGAAGGAAATTTCTATTCATTGGAGCAATGATGAACTCAGGCTCTCGACGACCCGTCTGTACTCTTTTGATCTGTCTCGCTTTTCTCGCGTCCGCTCTCGGTGCTCAGACCCCCAGCCGCCCGACCGCGACGCCTGCGCGGTTCAAGGCGATCTTCGAGCCCGTGAGCTATCCGCAGGATCTCGAGTTGACCGACATCGTCTTCGTCAATGATTCGGTGGGGTGGGCCTCCGGTGCGGCGGGTACGATCCTCAACACGCGCAATGGCGGCAAGACGTGGACGGCGCAGCTCGGGGGCGACCCGCAGGGGGCGGACAACCCGATCGCCAACCTCCGCTTTCTGAGCGACAAGGTCGGATTCGCCACGCAGAGCACCAGTAGCGGTGACCATCGCCTCTACCACACAGCCGACGGTGAGACCTGGTCGGAATCTGGAACTGTGGGCCAGCATCGGGGCGACTTCCAGTTTACCTCAGCCAAGAACGGCGTGTACCTGTCTGGCAAGAACATCTTTCATACGACAGACGGCGGGAAGAATTGGAAATCGGTCTACTCGTGCGATATCAGCGTCGCCGTGCAGGGCCTCACCCGGAATGCAGCGTGTCATCTCGAAAGCGTCTCTTTCCCGACTTCGCAGATTGGCTATGCCGTAAGCCGGAATCTGGAGCAGGCCGCGTTCGTTATCGCGAAGACTACCAACGGCGGGGCGGAGTGGACGGCCTGGACGATCCCGGACCCGGCCGCCAGCACCGAGTACGTCGTGTTCACCAACGAGAACACCGGATTCATCAGGATGTGGGGCGGAAAGATCTGGGTGACTCGCGACGGCGGGAAAACATGGGCCGGGGTCGCCGGCGCAACGCTGGAGGGCGGCAAGGCTGCCAAGCTCAAGTTCGTGGATGGGGAGGTCGGCTGGGGGATCTCGCCCTATGGGTCCTTCATCTACACGGTGGACGGAGGGAAACGCTGGATGTCCCGAAAGCTGCAGTTCCCCGCCGTCATCAACGGGTTTACCCTCACGTCGCGAAGCCGGGGATACGTCGCTGGCGAGCACGGCATGGTCTATCGCTACAGGATCGTGCCGATCAATTATAAGGCGGCCAACATGATCGACGCGCCGGCGATGCCCGTGGGATCCGCCAAGTGACGGGGAACTGAGCGCGTAGCCCGTGGCGAGTTCTCCCCCTGGCATTCTCGCTGGCCAAGCGGAACGAAACCAAGGTTCAGTCTGCTAGCCCGGAGCGCTACGGCGTATAGAAGAACCTGAGGATTCCGCCGCCCGGTTCCAGAGTCTCCATCTCGATCCCCATCACCCCGCTCTTGGAAAAATCGATCCGGAGATCCGACCTCCCGCCGGCCAGGAGTTGCGCCGCGAGGCTGCTCATCCACGGCTCGTGCCCCACCAGCGCGATGGTCTCGTCCGCCCCGATCTCCCCGATCTCGGTAGCGAGGGCCGACAGGTCCGGCGGCATGGCGAGCGAGTCGGAGGGGAACCGCTGCTCCTTGGGGACGCCCATCTCTCGCATCATAATCCGCGCGGTCTGCCAGGCCCGCTTCCACGGACTGCTGAACACCCGGTCGGGGACGATGCCCTGCTTCCGGAGCAGCCGGCTCATCTGCCGCTGGGCGCGCCGCCCCTTCGGGACCAGCGGACGCAGCGAATCGTCGGGGTATTTCTCGGCATCCTGCTCGGCGGCCTGCGCGTGTCGTACCAGAAGCACCAGCATGGGAAGCTTCCCGTTTTTTGAGGGGTGACGAGCGTCGCTCGCGAACCATCGCGGGCGCATGGCCGATCCCGGTCAGCCAAGTTAGTTTTTCCGCGGGCGCGGCGACAGCCGTCGGTCCTCAACCCCCCCGGGAGCCTGCATGGCGACGATCTGGATCGATGGCGAGTGGCACACCAAGGACACCGGCAAGGTCTCGGTCTTCGACCACGGGCTCCTCTACGGCGACGGCGTCTTCGAGGGAATTCGGGTGTACGCCGGCAGAATCTTCAAGCTCCAGGAGCACCTCGACCGGCTGTACGAATGCGCCCATGCTGTGCTGCTCAAGGTCCCGATGCCGAAGGCGGAGTTCGGCAAGGTCATCGAGGAAGCGGTCCGGCGCTCGGGGATGCAGGAGGCATATATCCGGCCCATCGTGACTCGCGGCGCCGGCGACCTCGGCATCGATCCCCGCAACTGCGGCCGGCCCACGATGATCGTCATCGTCGACGCGATCAATATCTGGCCTTCCGAGCGCTACGAGCAGGGGCTCTCGGTGGTCACCGCCGGCACCCCGATTCCGCACCGCGAGTCGATCTCCCCGCGGGTCAAATCGCTCAACTACCTCTGCCACGCCATGGCCAAGATGGAGGCAAACGTCGCCGGCGCCGATGAAGCGCTCATGCTCGACTCCTCCGGCCACGTCGCCGAAGGAACCGGGCAGAACATCTTCGTGGTGAAGAAGGGCGTCCTGCGCACCCCACCGCTTCACGCCGGGATACTCTCGGGGATTACCCGCGGCGTGGTGATGGAGCTGGCGGGCCAGGCGGGCCACACCGTCAGGGAAGACATGCTGAACCGCTTCGACGTCTACACCGCCGACGAAGCGTTTCTGACCGGATCGGCGAGCGAGATCGCCCCGATCCGCTCCTACGACGGCCGCAGCATCGGGAGCGGCAAGGCGGGGCCCATCACCCGCGACCTGATGACGCGCTTCAAGGCGTACGCCCGTGCATCCTAGCGCGCGCGTCGAGTATGGCGGCGTGGGCCAGCCGCGCGATGTCGGCCTGCAGCGCAATGCCGCGACTCCGTTCCGGCACGCCGCGGGTCAGCACCACCAGGGCATAGGGTCGGGCGCCGTCGGCGGGATAGACCAGCGCGGCGTCGTGCCAGGTCGCGGTGATTTCGCCGGTCTTGTGTGCGACGCGGGTTCCCGGCGGGAGTCCCCCGGGAATGCCGTCGTTGAATTCCTGCGCCTCGAGAATCCCGAGCAGCTCCGCCGTGGTCTCCCGATGGACCGCCCTCCCGCCGGCGATCGCGAGCAGCAGCGTGGCGAGGTCGCGCGCCGTGGTGGTATTGTTGAGCCCCTGCGCGTACGCCTTCCCGTCCTCGACGCCGCGCAGCACCAGCATCGAGTCGGCGCCGAGCTTGCGGATCGTCCGCGTCACCCGCGTCGGGTCGAGCCGCTCGATCAGCAGATTGGTCGCAAGATTGCTCGAGCGCACGATCATTCGCGTGGCGAGCTGCCGGAGCGAAAGCCGGGCTCCGATGGAGTGGTAGACGGTGCTGTCGCCGTCGCTGGCGGCATCTCGCGCGCATCGATCCGTCGGCCCAGCTCGATGAGCAGTGGAACCTTCATCGTGCTCGCCGCGTGAAAGCGCTGATCGGCGTTCGCGGCCACGAAGAATCCGGAGACCGGATCAGACAGCACAACGGCCACACTGGCACCGGAATCGCGTGTGACGCGGGAGCGGATCGCGGCGCGAAGCGAATCGGCAGGCCCCAGGCCGGCCGCCGTGACGAGGAGAAGCAGGAGTGAGGTCATGAGGGTGAAAGATACTGCGCGATGAAGGAAAGACTCCGCTTCGTCAACTTCAAGCTGGACCGGCTCCCCAGCGGCGAGTGTCGCGTGCGGGTGACACTGGCGTGGCCGGATGGTCCGAGCTTCGAGGGCGAGGCCCGTGGCCTCACCTCACAGGCAGGTGAGCTCCGTTGCGCGGCCCAGGCCTCGCTTCTTGCCCTTGCGCAGGCGATCCGCGAGCCGAATTTCGAGCTGGTCGGGGTCAAGTCCATTCGCGCCTTCGACGCGACCGTCGTTATCGTCTCGCTCGGCGTGCCGGGGGGTTCCGAAGGCCCCCGCGTTGTGGGATCATGTCTGGCCGAGGGCGATGTGCCCCGGGGCGCCGCCCTCGCCGTCCTCAACGCGACGAATCGGCTTCTGGCGCAGCGGAAGCCGTCCGGAAAGTAGTCGCCGCAACGCTGGGCGTACTTTCTGCATCTTACTCGAATACCGGCCCTGGTTCGGTAGCCGAACTTCCGACCTGGCTTGCACTTCCACACTGAACCGGGAACGCCATGCGGAATTGGGCCGGATTCGGAATCGCGCTTTTCGTCGCATCGTGCGCGTCATCGTCCAGTCCCAGGACGCTGCCGGCTCCCCAGCCGTCATCGGCGCTCCCGGGCCCGGCTCCGTCCATCCGCGATTCCGCTGCTCCCCCCACTGCTCCCGCTCCTCAGAACCCCATGGTCCGGGACTCCGTCGTTCGCGATTCCGCGGCGATGGCCGCCGTCGCGCGCGACTCGGCGCTCGATGAGGCAATGCTCGATCGCATCGCGGCGGCGCGTCCCCCGGCGACGACAGAGCTTCCCGCCGTTCCCGCCGAGGGAGAGTCGGCGACGCTGCGCTCGATGTTCGACATCGATGTCGCGAACTTTGAAGACCACGGCCGGGTTCGCTACTGGGTGGATTTCTTCACCGGACCCGCAAAGGAGCGGATGGCCATCTGGCTCAAGCGCATGCCGCGCTACGAGCCGACGATTCGCGCCCTCCTCGTTTCGCGCGGGCTGCCGGGCGATCTCGCGTATCTCCCGATCATCGAATCGGGCTATTCCTCGACCGCGGTGAGCCGCTCCCGCGCCGTCGGAATGTGGCAGTTCATGCGGGCGACCGGCAAGTTCTACGGACTCACCATCGACACCTGGGTGGATGAGCGGCGCGACGTGCCCAAGTCCACCGACGCCGCGGTGCGATACCTCGCCGATCTCACCAAGCGATTCGACTCCTACTATCTCGCGGCCGCGGCATACAACGGCGGTCCCGGCCGGATCGGCCGCGGCCTCAAGCGCATGGGCCCCGGCGACGAGGAGGATATGGAGGCCGCCGCCGATGATTCGCTCGCGGCCGACGACGGCGACATGGCGTTCTTCCAGCTCGCCGACACGCGCTACATCCGGCAGGAAACCAAGGACTACGTCCCGAAGCTGATCGCCGCGGCGATGATCGCGAAGCAGCCCCAGCGCTACGGGTTCCCTGTGCCAATGGGGGGCCCGCTGCCGCTCGATTCGGTCGTCGTGCACGACGCCACCGGACTCGACGTCATCGCGCGCTTCGCCGGCGTCACTCCCGCCGCCGTCCGCGAGCTCAACCCGTCCTATCTGCGCGAGCTGACGCCGCCCAAGCGGACGTCGGTGGTCCGCCTCCCCGAGGGCACCGGCGCCTCGACGCAGAAAGAGCTCGAGGCGCTCCCCGCTTCCGAGCGGCTCGGCAGCTTTCCCCATCGCGCCAAGCCGGGCGAGACGCTCGCGTCCCTCGGCAAGCGCTACGGGGTGACGCTCACGGCGATGCGGGCCGCGAACCCGGAGTTCGCCAGCAAGGGCCCGCGCAAGGGCGACGTGGTGCGGATTCCAGGCGAAGCGCGTCTCAAGGGATGGGTCGCGGAGAACCGGCGGGTCAATACCAGCGAGCCGATCAGCGGCGGGGTGAGCCATCGGGTGCGGCGGGGTGAGACACTGAGCGGCATCGCGAAGCGCTACCGGGTGAGCGTGTCGCAGCTCCGTTCCTGGAATGGTCTCCGCTCGAACACCCTGCGAATCGGCCAGGTTCTCCGCCTCCGTCCCGGCCGCACTCGCGCCGCGAGCAAGCCCGCGGCGGCTGGGGCGGCTGGGGCGGCTGGGGCGGCTGGGGCGGCTGCGATGGCGAAGATCCACCTTGTCCGAGCGGGCGATACCCTTTCGAGCATCGCCCGCCGGTACGGGACCACGATTTCCGCGCTGCGCAGCGCGAACGGTCTCTCGGCGAGGCGGACGCTCCTCGCCGGCCAGCGCCTCAGGATCCCTTCTTGACGCCTTTCAGCACCGACTGCGCATAGCCGTTCGACGGATCCTCTCCCCGCGACATCAGCTCCACCACCCGGCCGGGCCCGCGATTGTAGGCGAGCAGCGCCATCTGCGGATCCTGGTCGAACTTCTCCAGCATGTCCTTCAGAAACCGGAAGCCGATGCGCAGGTTGGTGTCGCGTTCCTGCAGATCCCGCTCGGTGAGCGACGGGTCGTAGCCACGCGCCGTCTTGAGGCGAACCTGCGCATATCCGATCGCGCCCTTGTCGCTCTTCGCCCCCGGCTTGAAGCCGCTCTCCACCTTCACCAGCTGAAATCCGAGCGATGGATGGATGCCCTCGGCCAGCGCGATGTCATAAATGGCCCCGGCGAGATCCGCCGGCACCTTGTAGAGTCCTGAATACTTCGCCACTGCCAACATTCTCTCGAGCCGGACTTCGGCGAGCGCAAGCAGGCCCCGGGTGTCATCCAACTCGTCCAGAAGCGCGGTCACTTCCGCGGCGGCCGCGGCGGCCGCCGGGACCCGCGGCGGATTGGCGGCGCTCATGCCCGTGAGCATCGCGGCAAGGGTGCCGACCACGACGGCGCCGCCGAGCAGAGTGCCCAGCGCGGCAAGACGGCTGTGAAGGCGCGAGGAGCGCCAGTTGCCCTGTTTGATCTGGTCCCAAGGATGCTGCATCTGCTCTCCCGTCAATCGGAGGGGCTGCGCGCGGAATAGTCTCCGCTTCTGCCGCCGCTCTTGTGAACGAGCCGAACTGCTTCGATTGTCATTGCCCGGTCCGCGGCCTTGACCATGTCGTACACCGTGAGGCATGCGACGGTCACCGCGGTCAGGGCTTCCATCTCCACGCCGGTCTTTCCCTCGACGGCCGTCGTCGCCGTCACCCGCACCCCGGGCAGTGCCTCGTCCAGCGTCGCCTCGATGTCGATGTAGTCGAGCGCGAGCGGGTGACAGAGCGGGATCAGCTCCGCGGTGCGTTTGGCGCCCTGGATGCCGGCGATCCGCGCCACCGCGAGCACATCACCCTTGGCGACGCTGTGCGACTGCACCAGCCCGAACGCCTCCGCCGACATCCGCACGCACCCTTCGGCCACCGCCTGCCGCCGGGTGACGGCCTTCTCCCCCACATCCACCATCCGTGCGTCGCCATCGGGACCGACGTGACTCAACGTCACAGCACCTCCGACAGCTCACCCGCGAGGGACGCCAGCAGCAGTTGCGGATTCACGTTTCCCTGCGCCTCGGCGCGCGCCGCCTGCACCCGTTCCAGCGCGGCCACGAACGGCGCCGCTTTTCCCCGCGGCGCGCTCTCTCGCGCCCGGCCTGCCAGCTCCACGGCCAGCGCGTCCAAAAGATCGGTGAAGGGTCCGCGCGCCGACCAGGGCGGCTGCTTCAGACTCTTCTCGAATCGAGAGCCGCCACCGCTCGTCACGGCATCGAGCAGGGCACGCGCATCCTGCGCCGCCTTGCTCGCGCCTTCTCCCCCTTCGAGCAACCGACCGATGGCTCCGTCGGCATGGCGGACCAGCGCGTTCAGCGCTTCGCCGCGCGGCGTGTCCGGCAACGAGCGCTCCGCGAACTCCCGCACCAGCGCATCGGGGAGTCGGGCCAGCCGGAGCGGGACCGCCCGGGACCGGATCGTCGGAAGGACCCGCTCCGGCTCGGTCGTCGTGAGGACGATCCAGGTATCCGCCGGGGGCTCTTCCAGGAACTTGAGCAGCGCGTTGGCAGCGTCGCTGCTTCCCTCCTGGGGGACGAGCCGGTCCGCTTCGCCCACCAGGAACACCTTCCTGCCGCCCTGCACCGGGGTCAGCGACGCCCGCCGGAGCAGCAGGCGGGCGCTGGCGATCGGATGCGAGGCCATCCCATCTGCGCGCCGGTAGAGGGGCTCCTCCCTCCTCGCCGCCATTGCCTCGGTGAGGAGCTCCGACGCCTCCTCCACCTGCTTGTCCGGCTCCCCCGCCTTGGGCCGCGGAATCGGCACGAACCAGTGCAGATCGGGGTGGGCCAGTCCGAGCACCTGCAGGCAGGGCTTGCAGGCCCCGCAGGGCTCTCCGGAGGGCCGCTCGCACAACATCAGCTGCGCCAGCCAGAGCCCCAG
>CAYTMW010000065.1:0-7981 GCA_964439025.1 uncultured Gemmatimonas sp.
CCAGGTCGGCAGCTGCGCGGACCGCATCGGCCCCGGGCGGTCGCCATCGCACCCCGAGGACGCCTGCGCGGACACCCTGCGAACCGGCCCGTAGATTGGGGGAGGCGAAGGAAATTCCTATTCATTTGGCCTCCGCGAGAATGTGCGGCCCTAGAAAAGGCGAAAGTGCCTCCCGCGTGACAAGCTCGACGGGACGTTGAAGAATTCGCTCAAGAAGCTCCGCGAGGGACACGAAACGATTATAGCTCTTGCCACCTGGTGCGAACTCGACGAGGAGATCGACATCGCTATCGGATTGCGCGGCATCGCGTTGCACTGAGCCGAACAGTGCTAGACGCTGGACCCCCAAGCCGAGAATCTCGGCGTGTGCCCCAGCGATTTGAGTCGCAACGTGCTCGGCCGAAATTGGATGATGTGTCATGTCAAGAATCTATGTGATAAGCGATTGTCCTGCCACAGTCTAACTCTGATTTGCACTGCTCTGCTCCCCAAAAAAGTACGCCGAGGGCAGGAGATCTCTCCCCTGCCCCCGGTTGGTCATTCTTTGAGATCGGCTCCTTCGGTGCTTCGCACCTCATGGTGACTGCCTACTAGTACATTCCGCCCATGCCGCCGCGAGCGCGGCACAGCGGGCCTGATCGCCTTGGCCTACGGAGCTCTCTGCGCCGACTTCACTTCCACGGCGATGACGTGGGCTGGGCCGGAAAGCAGCTCCCAGGCGTGTTCCGCGTTTTCCATCCAGATGACCTGTCCGGGATAAGTGTCGAGGACGGCGTTCTTGCCGTCCGGGAGCGTAAGGTACAGGCGTGCCGTACCGAGGCTGACGAAAACAAACGGGGAGTGGGAATGCATGGGACTCTTCCTGCCCTTGGCCGCACGCGCGTCAAGGACGCGGACGTGCTCGTTCTCCAGGAGGACATGGTGCACATCGGAGTCCACAGCCACTGCGTCATTGCCTTTCCGGGTGACGGCAGGGAGCGCACCCGAGGACGGCTTCTGAGCCGATTTCACCTCCACCGCGATGACGCGCACGTTTCCCGAGAGCAGCTCCCAGGAATGCTCCATGCCGTCGCCGGCCCACATGACCTGCCCCGGATAAACATCGAGCATCACGCTCTTGCCGTCCGGCAGGCGCATCTTGGCTCGCGCGGTCTCCAAGCCGATGAAGACGAAGGGCGGATGGCTGTGCATGGGGTTGGCAGCCGGATGCGAGGCCCGAGCCTCGAGGACCCGCACGTGGTCGTTCTCGAAAAGGATCGGCAAACATGCCCTGGCTTACTGTATCGGAGTGAGTCTCGAGACGGTGGTTGTGATACCCATGTTTTCGGATTGCTTCGATGGCAGCATCAAATGGGGTGGTCACGCCGATAGCACCTCGCGCGCCTCCACTTCGGCCCTCGCCCGCCTCGTCACCCACATCCCCGATCCCGGCCAGGTGATGCAGCGCGACAATGGCTGGTACGCCAGCCGGACCCGGGGCAGGCGGCGGCGCCAAGAGCCGGAACCGCCCGGGGCCGAGGCGCCGGTCGCCATCGTCGACCCGGTCGAGTGGTCCCTCCGCGCGGCCCGGTTCCGCTGGGCTGAGCTGCTCCGCCGAATCTTCGAGGTCGACCCGCTTACCTGCCCCCGGTGCCGTGGACTGATGCGGCTCGTGGCCGTCCTCACCGATCCCGCCGTGATCACCCGGATCCTCGCCCATCGGGCTCGCGCCCGGGACCCCGCCCACCGGTCGCGGAGTCCGCCGCCGCGACGACGGTCACCCACCCGGACCGCAGCCGGTTACTCCCACCCGTAGTCCCGGGCCCCCTGGCTCGGCCACTGGCGTGCCCGGACCTCCCCGGAGGCGGCGGCAGGCCGTCCTCCGAGGGCCAGGTCGGCAGCTGCGCGGACCGCATCGGCCCCGGGCGGTCGCCATCGCACCCCAAGGACGCCTGAGTGGACACCCTGCGAGCCGGCCCGTAGGTTGGGGGAGGCGAAGGAAATTCCTATTCATATTCATCTCGCACCAACCGGCGACGTGGCCCAGGTCGTGGTCGCACTCAACTGGACCGCGACGCTGCGCGGGGACGGCGCGGCGCGGAGCGCGACTCGATGAACCAGCGTATGAGGTCGTCGCTGGCCGGCGCGGTGGCCCTCCTCCTGGCCGGGGCTCCGTTCGTCACCCTGTGCGCTCAGACACCGCCCCCGCGGCAGACCTCGGCCGGCGAGTACACCCGCTACGAGCTGCTCGCGCCCGGAAGCGGGAAATTCCGCATCCTCTACGAGGTCTGGGCCACCACGCCGGGCGCGCGCTACTACTTCAATCCGATCCGGAAGGGGAGCATCGCCAGTGACGAGGCGGTGTTCGACCGCGCCAGCGGACAGCCGCTTCGCTTCCAGGAGGTAGACGGCGCCACCGCGCGCGCCACCGGGCTCGCCGGAGCGGATACCGGATCGCGCTACATTCGGGTGGAGCTGCCCCGCCCCGTCCCGGCCACCGGCACGATCCGAATCCTGATCGACAAGACCTACGAAGATTCGAAGAGCTATTACGAGGATAACGGCGAGCTCGTTTTTTCCCGCTCGCTCGGGATCAAGCGCAACGCGGTCGTGCTCCCCCCGGGGTATGAGCTCATCAGCTGCACGGTGCCCTCCCAGGTACTCACCGAACCGGACGGCCGGACCCTCATCAGCTTCATCAACGCCGGCCCCGATGCGGCCTCGCTCGTGCTGCGGGCGCGGAGGACGCCAGCCTCCCCGGGTGCGCCGCAGTCCCGCGCGGGTCGCCTTACCGAGCGCGCCACCCAGACCCGCGACATCGTGTATTTCCTGCGGCAGCCGGACACCCACGCCTTTGATCTCTACCACGACTACACCGAGACGCGCGAAGGCGTCGACAAATACCTCAATGTGGTTCGCGCGGGGAGCACGGTCTCCAATCCGTCGGCGTTCATTCTCGACACCGGACAGCCGCTGGAGACCCGATTCCTTCGCGGCGCCGAGATCAGCCGGGCCGGACTGGACATCGGGGAGGCAGTGAAATCCGAAACCGAGGTCGTGATAATTTCATTTCCGGCCGTGAAGAAAGGCCAGTCGGTCCGGCTCCGGATTTCCGAGACCTACACCGACTCGGCGCGCTACCGGATCGAAGGTGACGAGTTGATCTGGGACCGCGCCTTCGGCCGTCCGGCCAATGCGGTGGTGCTTCCGGCCGGATGGTACCTCACCCACAGCGCCGTCCCAGCGACCGTCTCGCTGATGCCCGACGGTCGCGTCCGCCTCGACTTCGTGAACCCGCGACTCGATGAGATCCAGGTGCTGATCGTGGCTCGGCGCCGCCCGGTACAGTGAGCTCGATCTTTTCCGGTGCACGGGTCGCCGCCCTCCTGCGCGACTGTGGCATCACTCACGTCGTCACCGTCCCCGACTCGACACTGGGCCAGTGGGAACAGGACATCGAAGCAAGCGGCATCCGTCTCATCCGGGTCTGTCGCGAAGGCGAGGCCTGGGCGATCGCAGCGGGTCTCTACCTCGGCGGCGCCCGGCCACTGGTCATGATCCAGTGCACCGGCCTCTTCGAGTCGGGGGACTCGCTCCGCAACGTGCTGCACGACTGGCGGCTTCCGATCCCCTCGATCATCGGCTACCGGAGCTTCCTGAATCAGGACACTCTCCCCGGCGATACCTGCCTCATCTTTACCGAGCCGATCCTGCGCGCCTGGCAGATCGACTATCGGCTGGTGACGGAGCCGGCCCACTTCGACCTGATGGCCGATCACCTGCGCGCTTCCCTCGCGGCCGGCACGCCCGGCGCGGTGCTGGTCGCCGAATGACCAGCCTCGACGCGCTCAGGCTGCTCCGCGCGGTGCGCAAGGATCGCGACGTCGTGGTGTCCGCGATGGGAGCCGCGCGAGACTGGATGGCGCTGGGCACTCATCCCCGTGACTGGATCTTCGTGCCATCGAGCATGGGGCAGGCGACGTCGCTCGGCCTTGGCATCGCGCTGGCACGCCCCGACCTCCGCGTGATCGTGCTTGCTGGGGACGGCGGGCTGATCATGAACCTCGGCTCGCTCATCACCATCACGGGGCAAGCCCCGGCGAACCTCATCATCCTGATCTTCGACAACGGCGTGTACGAGGTGACCGGCGCGCAACCGACACCGGCCGCGGAGGCAGGTCGGTCGGGGGCGCCCCCGGTCGATCTCGCCGCGCTGGCACGGGCGAGCGGCTTCGAGGCCGTCTTCCGATTCGGCACCCTCGACGAGTGGACGCGCGGCCTCGACGAGGTGCTTGCCGCCCGGGGACCCGTCTTCGCCGTGCTCACGATCGCTTCCCTTCCCGGTGCACCGGGGCCGCGCTCCCCGGGGCCGGCGCCGGAGAGAGCGAGGGCGTTCATGGCGGCGCTATGACCACCCTCCGCCGCGTCCTCCGGCTTCCCCACGCAACCGCATTGGTTGTCGGCACTATCATCGGCGCCTCGATTTTCGTGCAGCCATCCGAAGTCACCAGCAAGGTCCCCTCGGTTGCCGGCGTCTTGGCCGTCTGGCTCCTTGCCGGCGGCATCACCCTCATCGGCGCGCTCATCTGCGCCGAGCTCGCCTCCACCTTTTCCCGCACCGGTGGCGTCTACGTCTACCTCAGCGAGGCGTTCGGCCCCTGGCTCGGGTTTCTCTGGGGCTGGGCGATGTTCTGGAGCATGCACTCCGGAATCATCGCGGCAATCGCCGTGGTGTTTGCCCGTTACGCAGGGTACATCGTGCCCCTCGGTCCGGCAGGAACCAAGGCGGTCGCGATCGGAGTCATCCTCCTCCTTTCCCTAGTCAACTATTTCGGCGTGCGCCAGGGGAGCCGGCTGCAGACCTGGTTCACCGCCGGCAAGCTGCTCGCCGTCCTGCTGATCGTCGGGATGGGTCTCCTGCTCGGCGGCCGGGTTCCGGAGCATTTCGTCGGCGCTGCCGCCGAGCGCGCGGTCACGACCGGTGATTTCCTGAGCGGCCTCGTCGCCGGCCTCTTCGCGTTCGGCGGCTGGCACATGGTCACCTACACCTCCGACGAGACGGTGGACCCGAAGCGCACCATACCACGGGCGCTCGCCGTCGGTACCCTCGTCGTCACAGCGGTGTACCTGGCCATGAATGCGGTGTACATGTACGTGCTCCCCCTCGACACCGTCGCTTCGTCCACCCGCGTCGCGGCCGACTTTGCCGACCGGCTGGTCGGCACGGGCGGCGGCAGCGCGATCTCGGCCATCGTGATGTTCTCGACCTTCGGCGGTTTGGCGGGGATCATCCTGGCGGGGCCACGGGTTTATCTCGCAATGGCGCAGGACGGCCTGCTCTTCCGCTGGGCGGGCGCGATCCACCCGACGTTTCACACTCCGCACCGCGCAATCGTCCTCCAGGCGATCTGGGCCTCGGTGCTCGTGGCAACCGGCACCTTCCGGACCCTCTTCACGCTGGTGGTGTACACCGAGTGGGTTTTCTTCGGGCTTATGGCCGTCGGACTGTTCCGCCTGCGGCAGCGGCGCGACCTGACCCGCGAGTACTCCGTCGCGGGCTATCCCGTCCTCCCCGCTCTCTTCGCGATCGCGGCGTTCGCGGTGGTCGCCAATCAGGTGTATGCCGATCCCGCCAACACCCTCAAGGGACTCGGGCTCGTGCTGCTCGGGTTGCCGGTCTACTTCTTCCGGGTCCGGAAGGGCCTCCCACAGAAAGCCGCCTCATGACGGTGATCGACGTCCACAACCACTACTATCCGCCCGCCTTCATCGACGCATTGCGAAACGGCGCGAGCGCGCTCAAGGTCTCCGACGATCCGGAGGGGAATCCGGTTCTCTACTCCCCGGGTGACGCGAACATCGCGGTGCGCGGGCATCGCGATATCGCCTATCGCGAAGAGGTGCTTGCGAAAGAGGGGGTAGACCGCCAGCTCATCTCGCTCACCTGCCCCGGCACGCTGCTCGAAACACCGGCCCGCTCGGCAAAGTTGGCCACACTGGTGAACGACGCCTTCCGCGAGGTGATTGATACCCGCGGCCGCCGATTCACCGCCCTGGCCACCCTTCCGCTCAACGACCCGAAGGCGTCTGTGGCCGAGTTCGAGCGGGTGCGCACGATGGGATTCAAGGGATGCCTGCTGATGGGCAACGTGAACGGCACCCCGCTCGCCGACCGGCGGTTCTGGCCGCTCTGGGAGCGCGCGAGCGACGCCGGCGCAGTGATGTACATCCATCCCACTTTTCCGCTCGGCGTCGAGGCGATGCGCGAGTACTGGCTGATGCCGCTGGTCGGATTCCTCTTCGACACCACGCTGGCCGCAGCACATCTGGTCTTCGCCGGGATTCCCGAGCGATTTCCGGGCATCCGCTGGGTGCTGGGACACCTCGGAGGAACGATTCCCTACCTTGCCGAGCGCCTCGATCGCGGATTCGAAATGTTCAGCGACTGCCGCAAGGATTTGAAGCGGCCGCCGAGCGAGCACCTGAAGAGGTTCTACTACGACACCGTCAATTTCGACCCTAAGGCGCTGCGCCTGGCCATCGAATTCGCCGGGGTGGATCAGATTCTGGCCGGGAGCGACTACCCGCACCAGATCGGAAGCATTCCGAAGATGTTGTCGAGCATCCGGTCGCTTGGCCTCCCGGCGGCCGACGAGGCAAAGATTCTGGGCGGAAATGCGGCACGGCTCCTCGGCGGGTAGGACGCAAAGACGCAAAGACGCAAAGGCGGAAAGTGAGCTACTTTCTGTCCTTGCGCCCTTGCGCCCTTGCGCCGTTGCGCCCTTGCGTCTTCCAGAGGCTTGCCGCCATGCCGATGATCCGCCGCATTCCCGGCTTCGCGATCGCGCTGCTCTTCGCGACCGCCGGAACCGTCCCCGCCCAGGTCGGCACCACCGACACGAGGCTCCTCTCCCAGCCGGCAGCGAGCGCGAACGGCCGGTGGATCCCCCAGCTCGACCGCGCCGTCGCGTGGGTGATGGAGGAGCTCCGCAAGAATCCTCCGGCCACTCTCAAGCGTCCGGTATTCAGGGACAAGACGAAGGCACCGTAAGATCCACCACCTAAATCGAGGATGCTTCCCATGCGCTCAATGATTCGATCCGCCGCCGCCGCCGCCGCGATGTTCGTCACGCTCTCGTCTTCGGGTGCCGCCCAGAGCGACAAGCTCGTAGCGGACGTCCTCAAGGACATCGGGGAGCTGGAGGTCAAGCTCGTGGGGCTGGCCAAGGCCATGCCGGAGGCCACGTACGGCTGGCGGGCGGGATCGGCCCGCACGACGTCAGAGGCCTTTCAGCACGTCGCGGCCGACAACTACTTCCTGCCCACCGCCGTCGGCGCCACGGCGCCTGCCATGACCGGCATCAATCCGGCCGACTACAAGACCGTCCAGGCGTATGAAACCCGGAAGGCATCACGGGACGACGTGATCGCCGACCTGGAGAAGTCGTTCGCGCATCTGAAGCAGGCGCTGTCGGGCATCACACCTGCGCAAATGTCCGAGTCGATCAACATGTTCGGGCAGACGTTCACGAAGCAGCAGTTCCTCATTCTCACCGCCACGCACCTGCACGAGCACCTGGGCCAGCTGATCGCCTACGCCCGCAGCAACAACATCAAGCCGCCTTGGAGCAACTGACCGGCATGGCGTCCGCACGCCTCACGCTCTCCGGTCTCGCGCTCGTCGCGCTCGGCTGCGCGCCGGCGTCTCCCCCCGCGACGGGAGGGACGCCGGCCACCCCGCGGGCCATCTTCGCAAGCTTCGACTCGATGAACGAGGAGCGCGCGCGGGGGACGGTGGACCCCGCAGCGATCCCAATCTTCCTCCGGCTGTTCAGTGAGGCGAGCTGCGCCGACGGGGCCCGCACAATGTGGCCGAGCAATACCGCGCCGAGTCATGCCGCACTGTGGACCGGGGTGTACGGCAACGTGAACGGCGTGGTTGCGAACGACCAGGTGCCGCTGCCGTGGTCCGAGTTCTCGCTGGTCGAGCAGCAGTCTGGAT
>CAYTMW010000066.1:0-7696 GCA_964439025.1 uncultured Gemmatimonas sp.
AGCCAGGGAGCCAGGGAGCCAGGGAGCCAGGGAGCCAGGGAGCCAGGGAGCCAGGAAGAAATAGCCGACCGATAGGTGATAGCTGATAGCCGATTGCCCTCAAGGGCCACAGTCATGCTCCACTCACATCACGATTGGATCAGCCCATCGCTCGGCCGGGAGATGCCCATCGAGGTCTTTGGGCACGCCGGCGCGCGGGTGCTGGTCTTTCCCACCACGCTGGGCAGCTGCTACGAGTGGCGCGACCGGCACATGCATGAAGTGCTGTCCGATCACCTCGAGGCCGGAGGGATTCAGCTCTTCTGTCTCGACCATGTCCACGACGAGAGCTGGTACAATAAAAGCCTGGACGCCGGCGCCCGCGCCTGGCGGCACCTTCAGTACGACCACTACCTGCTCAACGAGGTGCTCCCGTTCACCGAGCAGCTGAATCAGTGTCCCTTCGTGATCGCCGTCGGCGCCAGCTTCGGCGCCTATCAGGCCGCCTGCTTCGGATTTCGGCACCCCAACCGGGTGCATCGGATCATCGGCATGAGCGGGCTCTACGACGTGAAGTCGATGACCGAGGGGTACTCGGATTTGAATGTCTACAGCTGCAATCCGTTCGACTTCATGCAGCACGAGCATGACCCGGCCCGGCTCGCCGATTTCCGCCGGCAGGATATCATCTTTGCCATCGGCAAGGACGATCCCTCCCACGCCAACAACGTGGCGTTCTCGGAAACCCTCTGGGACAAAGGCGTCGGCAACGCGCTGCGCGAGTGGGACGGCTGGGCGCATGATTGGCCGTACTGGGAGCGGATGATTCGGATGTATGTCGGGGGACATGACTAGGCGGAAAGGCGCAAAGACGCAAAGACGCAATGAAACCCTTTCCGCCTTAGCGCCGTTGCGCCGTTGCGCCCGCGGGAGGAGATGATCGCATGACAAAGATTGGCTTAATCGTCGGCCGCGAATGGTCCTTCCCCCCCGCCTTCATCGAAGAAGTGAACCGGCGGAACGAGGGGGTCACGGCCGAGCTGGTGAAGCTCGGCGCGCCCCGGATGGACGATCCGGCGGAGTACCGTGTCATCATCGACCGGATCTCCCATGAGGTGCCGTTCTACCGGACCTATCTCAAGCACGCGGTCCTGGCCGGTGCTACGGTGGTCAACAATCCCTTCATGTGGAGCGCCGACGACAAATTTTTCGGCGCGACACTGGCTACGTCGCTCGGACTCGCCAGCCCGAAGACCGTCGCCCTTCCCAACAAGGAGTACATCCCGGGGATCGTCCACAGCGAGTCGCTGCGCAACCTGACCTACCCGCTCGATTGGCAGGGGATCGTCGACTACGTCGGGCTTCCGTGCATCCTCAAGGACGCGCACGGCGGCGGATGGAAGGAAGTCTATGTCTGCCAGACGATGGAGGAGCTGCTCCATCACTACGACCATTCCGGCCTCCTCACGATGATCGTGCAGGAGTTCATTCAGTGGGACGAGTTCATCCGCTGCATCTGCCTGGGCCAGGACGTCATCCGGCCGATCAAGTACGATCCCAAGGCACGGAAGTACCACCCCGAGCTCGATTTCCTCCCCCCCGCGCTGATGCAGCGGGTCGTCGAGGATTCGAAGTCGCTGGTGCGGGCCCTCGGCTACGACATGAATTCCATCGAGTGGGCGGTGCGCGACGGGGTACCGTACGCGATCGATTTCATGAATCCTGCCCCCGACATGGACATCTACTCGCTCACCCCAACCCATTTCGAATGGGTCGTGAGCAGCATGGCCGACATGGCGCTCCGGTTCGCGAAGCAGCCACGCACGCTCCCCAAGCCGTCATGGGAGAGCTTCCTCAAGGGCCGGCCGAAGCCCAAAGTGTCGAAGGGCGGCTGACGCCGGATGACGGCTCCGGCCGAATTGCAGGGGGCGATCGACGCCTGGCACCAAGCGCTCACGCCGGAGCGGGCCGGAGAGTCCTCCGCCTGGCTCAGCGAACAGCTCCGCCGGCGCGGCCTCTTCTTCGGAGACCGGCCCCTCTGCACCGTGCTGCGGCCCCGCTTTCTCTCCCCGGCCCAGTACCAGCTCCTGCAGCAGCGCATCGCGATTCTTCTCCGCGCCTTCGACAAGGCGCTCAAGGCCGCCCTCAAACGGCCCAGGCTGCTCGACCAGTTCGGACTGCTCGACTGGGAACGGAGCCTGGCGCTCGTGGATCCCGGCATTCCCGCCTCGCCGGTGTCGCGGCTCGACGCCTTTTTCGACCCGGGAGACGGACGGCTCCGGTTCACGGAATACAACGCCGAGACCCCCGCCGGCTCGGCGTACAACGACGCGCTGACCGAGCTCTTCCTCGCCATTCCCGCCGCGCGTGAGTTCCTGCGCTCCCACGCGCTACGCCCTCTGCCGGTGGTGCCGAACGTCCTGCACGCCTTGCTCGGCGCCTGGGAGCAGTGGTCGGGGCGCCGTGAGCTGCCGGTCATCGGCATCCTCGACTGGGCCGAGGTGCCGACCCGGAGCGAGTTCCTGCTGTACCAACAGTACTTCGAATCAATGGGAGTGCGTTGCATCGTCGCCGATGTGCGGGAATGTGAGCTGGTAGGCGGCCGGCTTGTGGCCGCCGGCACCCCGATCGACCTGATCTACAAGCGGGTCCTGATCCACGAGCTGATCGGCAGAATGGGGATCGAGCATCCCATCGTGCGCGCGGTCACCAGCGGCGCCGTCTGCATGGCCAATCCGTTCCGCTGCAAGATCCTCCACAAGAAGGCGTCGCTGGCGGTCCTGTCGGATGAGCGCAATGCCGGGCTCTTCGGCAAGAAGGAGCAGAAAATCATCTCCGACCACATCCCATGGACCCGGGTCGTAGAGGAGCGCACCACCACCTTCCGGGGAGAAGCCATCGACCTGCTGCCCTGGATGGCCGATCACCGCGAGCAGCTGGTGCTCAAGCCCAACGACGACTACGGCGGCGCCGGCATCGTGCTGGGGTGGGAAGTGGATGGAGCGACGTGGAGCGACGCGATCCGGAAGGCAATGACGGAGCCGTTCATCGTACAGGAACGCATCGGCCTACCGAGCGAGACCTTTCCGAGCTGGGCCGACGGCTCGCTGGTCTTTGCCGACCGGATCGTGGATACTGCCCCATTCATCTTTCAGGGCGCCTACGCCGACGGCTGCCTGACGCGCGTCTCGACGGCGACGCTCGTGAATGTGACGGCGGGAGGAGGCTCCACTGTGCCGACGTTCGTGGTTGAGAAGCGTTGATGGTCAATGGTCACCGTTCACCGTTCACCGTTCACGCCGTTCAATCAGGGGGGCCCGTATCCATATGAAGGCACCCAGCCTCACTCTCGGCATCGAAGAGGAATACCAAATCATCGACCCCGTCACCCGGGAGCTCCGGTCGTACATCACGGAGATCCTGGGGGACGAGTCGCTGGTGCTGGGTGAGATCAAGCCCGAGCTGCACCAGTCGATGGTGGAGGTGGGGACCAAGGTCTGCCACACCCCGGCAGAGGTGCGGGCGGAGCTGGTCCGGCTCCGCCGGCTGGTGATGGACCTCGCCGCCAGGAAGGGGCTTAAGGTCGCCGCGGCGGGAAGCCATCCATTCTCGTCCTGGATGGACCAGGAGATCACCCCGCTCGAGCGATACATGGGGGTGCGAGAGGACTTGCAGGACCTGGCCCAGGCGCTGCTTATCTTCGGCACCCATGTGCACATCGGCATCGAGGACAAGGAGTTTCTCATCGATGCGATGAACGTCTCCCGGTATTTCCTCCCCCACGTCCTTGCGCTTTCCACCAGTTCGCCCTTCTGGATGGGGCGGCGCACCGGGCTCAAGTCCTATCGCAGCGTCGTGTTCCGCTCCTTCCCGCGTACCGGGATTCCCCGCTCCCTCGCGTCATGGGGAGAATTCGAAAACCTCGTCAACGTGATGGTGGAGACGAACTCGATTCCCAACGCCTCGAAGATCTGGTGGGATCTGCGGCCGAGCTGGAACTACCCCACCCTCGAGTTCCGGGTCTGCGACGTTTGCACCCGGGTGGACGAAGCGGTGTGCATCGGCGCCATCTTCCAGGCGATCATCGCCAAGCTCTGGAAGCTTCGCTGTGACAACATATCGTTCCGGCTCTATCCCGTCGCTTTCATCGAGGAGAATAAGTGGCGCGCGCTCCGTTACGGCCTCGATGGGAACATGATCGACTTCGGGAAGCAGAAGGAATTCCCCGCGCGAAGCTTGATCCAGGAGATGCTCGCCTGGTTCCTCGACGACGTGCTCGACGACCTGGGGAGCCGGAAGGAAGTCGAGTACGCGTTCAAGATCCTCGCCGAGGGGACCAGCGCGGACCGGCAGCTTGCCGTCTACGAGCGCACCGGAGATCTTAAGGCGGTCGTGGATCAGCTGATCCGCGAGACCGAAGAAGGAGTCCTGTAGTGGCCCGCCCCCTGATCGGTATTCCGGCGCAGACCCTGCAGTCCATCGACGACATCCCGGATGTGCTGCCGCATTCCTGGGTGATGAATTCCCGGTATTATCTCGCCGCCGCCGCGATGGGCGCGGTGCCGGTGATGATTCCCCTGTTCGACCGCGACGAGGTAACCCTCCGGGCGCTCTACGACCGGCTCGACGGCGTGCTCCTCGCCGGCGGGGTGGACATGGAGCCCCGCACCTTCGGCGAGACGCCCCATCCCCGGCTCGGTCGCACCGACCGCTCCCGGGACGAGGTCGAGCTCCGGCTCGCGCACTGGGCAATCGCCGAAGGCAAGCCGATCCTCGGGCTCTGCCGCGGTCACCAGGTGCTGAACGTGGCGCTCGGCGGAACGCTCTATCAGGACATCGAGGCGCAGATCCCCGACGCGATCCGGCACGACTACTTCCCGGGCTTCCCGCGGGATTATCTCGCGCACGAGGTTTTCCTGACCAAAGGCTCCCGGCTCCACACGGCGATCGGCGCGCCGACGATGCCGGTGAACAGCATGCATCACCAGGCGGTGAAAACGCTCGCGCCGGGCCTCGTCGTGTCTGCCCGGGCCGAAGATGGAGTGATCGAAGCGATCGAGTCGGAGGGCCCGGGATATCTCGTCGGGGTCCAATGGCATCCCGAGGTATTCGAGCAGCGCGATGAGCGAACCCACAGACTTTTCGAGGGTTTCGTCCACGCCGCCGGCAAGGGAGGTTGACCTGATGCGCGCTGGTGCAGCCATGCTCGCCGTGATCACCCTGATGTCCGCCCCGCCTTTGCTCGCGCAGCAGCCCAAACAGGATTCGGCGACGATTCGGCGTGCCCGACGGCCCCTGCTCCGCTGGGGAGAAGTCATCGGTGTCGCCGCGGCGACGGGCCTGGCGCTCGCCAACGACCAGAGCATCCGTAACCGTCTCAACGATCCCCATGACCAGTTGGGGAGAACCATCTCCGACATCGGCAACGGATTCGGTGATGGAGTGATCGTCTATTCCAGCCTGCTTGCCCTCTCGGTGGGCAGCAAGGCACTCAACAAAAAAGGGGTGTACGGGGTGACCTCGCGCGCCCTCAAGTCCACCCTACTGGGGGGAGCATCGGCGATTGTCCTCAAGGTGATTGTCGGGAGAGATCGTCCCTTGAACTCGATCGATGATCCCTACAGCTTCCACCTGTTTCGTTTCAAGGACAACGCCTTCCCCTCCGGCCATGCCGCGGTCGCCTTTGCGCTGGCGACTTCGTTCGCGCGAGAAACCCCGGACAAGTGGACCGACCTCGGCTTCTTCGCCCTTGCGACGTTGACCGCCTATGCCCGCATGCACGACGACAAGCACTGGGCGTCGGATGTCGTGTTTGGCGCGGGTGTGGGCATCCTCTCGGCCCGCTTCGTCCATCGCTTCCAGGCAAAGCTGGCGGTGGGGCCGGGAGGGGTTGGAATGAGTCTGGCTTTCTGAGAATTCGCTAACGGCTTTCACCTAGGACCTCGCCTGCGCCACCTCTGGCACGACCTCACTCCCGGCCGCAACCCGCCCGAGGACATTCGCGCCATCGTGGAGATTCCGGGAGGCAGCCGGAACAAGTACGAGCTCGACAAAGTCTCGGGTATTCTCCGGCTCGACCGGGTGCTCTACTCCGCGGTGCACTACCCGGCCGACTATGGCTTCATCCCCCAAACCCTGGCCGAGGATGACGATCCGATGGACGTCCTCATTCTCCTGAAGGAGCCGACCTTTCCCGGGTGCGAGGTGGATCTTCGCGCGCTCGGCGTGCTCCACATGCTCGACCGCGGGGTGCCCGACGAAAAAATCCTCGCCGTGCCGACCGAGGATCCGCTCCAGGAGGAGTATCGCGAGCTGACCGACGTGCCGAAGCATCTCCTCACGGAGATCCAGCACTTCTTCCAGACCTACAAGGATCTCGAGGGAAAGCGGGTCGAGATTCTCGGGTGGGAGGATCGGCCGGCCTCATACCGGACCATCAGCGACTCTATCGCCCGGTACACCGCGAAGTACCGCTAGGCCGCGATCACCGCCCGGGTACCCGGCCACGCCGCCCACCGACCGGTACCAGCCTCTTATCCTGCAAGGGTTTAGGAGACCAGGTCACCCGGCCCCCATCTTGCATTTCATCGATGTCCATGTCTCCCACCGGCAGGCCGAAGCACCGCATCGCCGTCGTCCTCGGCACCCGCCCCGAGGCGATCAAGATGGCTCCCGTCATCCAGGAGCTTCGGCGCCGTTCCGACACCTTCGAGACCATCGTCATCATCACGTCACAGCAGCGGGAGATGCTAGCGCAGGCGATGCACGCCTTCTCGCTTTCTTCCGACATCGACCTCGGTCTCACCCATGCCAACCAGACGCTCGCGGACTTCACCGCCCGCGCGCTGATTGCGCTGACCGGAACTTTCCGCGAAGTGAAGCCCGACCTCCTCCTCGTGCAGGGCGACACCAGCACCGTGATCGCCGCGGCCCTCGCCGCGTTCTACAACGGCATCCCGATCGGGCACGTCGAGGCGGGACTCCGCTCCGGCGACACCCGCCGCCCATTCCCCGAGGAAGTCAACCGGCGGATGGTGAGCTGCGTCACCGACATTCATTTTGCCCCCACCGAGCGGGCCCGGCGCAACCTCCGGGCGGAGGGGGTTTCCGAGGAGCACATCTACGTCACCGGCAACACCATCGTGGACGCCCTCGCCTCCATCCGGCACGACGGGGTGTTTGACGACCCCGCGCTCAACGGGCTGGGGTGGGATTCGAAGCAGATCATCCTGGCGACGGTGCACCGCCGCGAAAACCTCGGACAGAACCTGCGAAACGTCTGCGCCGCGTTCCGGCGTCTGGTCGAAACGCATAGGAACACCGAGATCGTGATCCCGGTCCACCCCAATCCGTACGTGCGCGAGATCATCTTCGAAGACTTGCGTGAGGTGCCGGGTATCACCCTGCTCGAGCCGCTGGAGTATCCGGATCTGATCGAGGTCATGCGGCGGAGCGTGCTCGTGCTCACCGATTCCGGCGGGATCCAGGAAGAAGCGCCGGCGATGCACAAACCGGTGCTCATCCTGCGCAGCGTCACCGAGCGGCCCGAAGTCGTGGACTCGGGATTCGGCAAGCTGGTGGGCACCGACCGTGACCTGATCGTCGAGGAGGCGTCCCACATCCTCTCGGATCCCGTCGCGTACCGCGCCATGATCAGTGGCGGCAACCCCTTCGGCGACGGCCACGCCGCGACCCGCATCGTGGACATTCTCGCCGA
>CAYTMW010000067.1:0-7249 GCA_964439025.1 uncultured Gemmatimonas sp.
GATCAAATTCGTGGTGCCTGGGCAGCAGGGCGTCTTCGGGTTTTATGACGCCGGCAGGGTCTATGTCGATGGGGAAACTTCGGATGAGATGCATTCCGCGATCGGGGGCGGGTTCTGGATGTCGTTCCTGACCAGGAGCAGCGTGGCGTTCGTGGGCGTGGCCCGGCCCACAAAGGACAAGGAAGGGAATCGGGTCATCGTCGGGTTCGGGTTCCCGTTCTAGAGATGCGTGAACGGTGAACGGTGCCTTTCTCGCGATGTCTCGCCCCCGGGCTCGAGTGAGGCTCGCCCACGGGGCCTGCGGGCCAACGCAATTCGCAGATTCACGCGGATCCCTCACGGCCCGACGTCCCCTATGGCGAGCCCCACTCATCGCCCGAGTGACTTACGCGGTGAGACACGCGGCGGCGTCCCTTCGCTTCGCTCAGCGTGACGCGACCAGCTCCAGCAGAATCCCATCAGGATCCTTGAACTCGATGCTCATGAACCCGCCCCTCTCCACGACGGGAGACACCGGAACGCCCGCCTCCAGCAATCGTTCCCGCCAGTTCCCTTGCTCCTCCTCGCTCGACACGCGGAAGCCCACGGCGTGGGTTTGCCCGACGCCCTCAATCGTCCGGTGGAACCGCGCCGGATACTCGAACAGCGTCCAGCTGCTGTGCGGTACCACGCGGTGGCCGTCGTAGTTGGCCCAGAAGTGGTGCGGCATCCTGAGGTCGTCCTGATTCACCGTCTTCTTGACCCGGGTGAGCCCGAGATGCGTCGAATAGAAGAGATCCGCGCGTTCGGTGTCCGAGGTGATGGCCGATACATGGTGAATCCCCGAGATCGCCATCGGCGCCATCACGGCGGGAATCGGCTCGGGATGGGTCCGCGCGGCATACTCGCTCCCGTCGTCGGTCTGCTGGAGCAGGTGCTCGTGATGGGCAATCACTTCGCGCCCGAGCGCGTCCGCCGGCTCGTCGATGGCGTAGCCCGGTCCGGCGGTGGCCAGCTCCAGAATCTGGCCGTCGGGATCGGTGAAGTAGAGGCTCTTGAAGTAGCCCCGATTGATCGGGCCGCTGGTGGCGACGCCGTGTTGATTGAGCCACCGTTTCCACATGAGCAGCGCCGCCTCATCGGCAACGCCGAGGGCCACGTGGTGGACCCCACCGATGCCGGGACGCCCTCGTGGGGCGCCCGGCCGCTCGAGGAAGGCAATCAGGCTTCCCGGCCGCCCACCACCCATACCGAAAATCAGATCGGGGACGGCCAGGCCGGTGCCTCTGTCCATAGTCGGAAGAAGCTCGAATCCGAGCAGGTCCCTATAGAAGCGGATGGTGCGGGGAGCGTGGCCGGAAACCAGCGTGACGCGATGAAAACCAGGGGTGCGGAGCATGGGCAAATGCTTCGGAAACGGGTCCGATTCAACATCCTCAGTACTAAGCTAATATCCCGGCGTTTCGCAGGCAACTCCCATCCCGCCGTCGGGAGTTATCTTATTTGGCAATCACCCCTTCCGCCTCCAGCCCAGCCGTGAGGACCTCGATGGAGTCCAGCCGTTCGAGCTCGCCGTCCTGGTTTTCCGCCCATCCCGTTCAGCAGATCATCGCTTACTACGTCGTTCTCGCGCTCGGGGTGCTCATTCTCTGGTACATCGACCCGAATATGCAGGGCATATTCTCGATGGATCGGTTTCAGGAGGCGGTGGCGACAGGCGGGGGGGTGCTCCGCCAGGATACCGGGAGCTACGTCCCTCTCGCCCCGGCCACCATGGCCTTCGAAACCGTCATGGCGATGCTGGGCGCGGTGCTGCTCATGATTCCGGTTGCCTGGGTGTACATCCTGACCCGGGCGCGCCGTGGGTTCAACCAGTCCACCGTGCAGACGCTGATCTTTCTGCCGATCGTGGTGGCCGGACTGATCCTGCTGGTGCGGAGCAGTCTCGCTCTCGCCTTCGGTCTGGGCGGCGTGGTCGGCGCGGTCGCCTTCCGCAACCGGCTCGAAGATCCCAAGGACGCGATCTACATCTTTCTCTCGATCGCGGTGGGTCTCGCGTCTGGGGTGCAGGTGATGGCCGTCGCACTGGCCATCTCGATGTTCTACAACGTCGTGGTGCTCTTTGCCTGGAAGGTCGACTTCGGGCGCATGCCGGCCCACCTGGAGGCGAGCGTGGCGCAGAAGCGGCTGGACCGGGTGCGCGCCGAGGCCCCCGCCCAGGGGGCCGACTTCCTCAACCTGGTGGACAAGCAGCTCCTGCGGTCCATGACCCCCGATCAGCTCCAGGCCATCGCGCAGCGCGCCTCCGAGCGCGGCCGCAAGGTGGCGGCCGACCTCGGCATGCCCGGCTCCGATGCCGACCGCGACGAGTCCGACGAGGAGAAAAAACTGAAATTCGACTCCCTGCTCCGGATTCAGATGCAGCCCGACGACGCGGTGGCGATCCGGCAATCGATCGAGCAGATCCTGGCGGGGCAGACCAAGCGGTGGGAATTCGAGAAGGCCGGCGCCGGCGACGGCGGTCGGGCCAGCGCACAATACAAAGTGCGCTTCAAGAAGAGCATTCCGAGCACCCTCGTGGTCGAGTCCATGCGGCGCGCGGTTCTCCCCAAAGTGGTGACGATCGACGTGCGTGATGTCTGATGGCCGCAGAGTCCCAGTTCCGCTGTGATGTGGCGGGACCGGAAGCGCTCGCCGAGCTTCGCGACGCAGCGCTTCCGCCCCGCCTCCGCGGCTCATCGCCCGCCCGCAGCTTTCACCGCGACATCTACCTCGACACCGTCGACCAGACCCTGCTGGCCAAGGGGGTTTCCTGCCGGGTACGCGTCCAGACTGACGACCGAAGACTGTTGACGCTTTTTATCAGCGGCGGCACCTCGTCGCGCGGAGAGCGGTACGAGGGGGAGGTGCCCGAGCTCGATCCCCGCCAGGCGCTGGAGGGGAGCTCTGAGCCGGCGCGCCGGCTCCGCGGCCTGGTCGATCCTCTCTCCCTCAAGCCCAGCATCGAGCTCGAGGTCGAGCGCTGGAGCCGGATCGCCAGCGCGGGATTCTTCCGGCGCGAGCCCCGCTTCGCCTTCCTCTACGATCTCTGCACCATTCGCCACGGGGGACTCAGCCGGAGCTTCGAAGAGCTCCAGGTCCGCCGGCTCGCGCCCGGTGCGCCGCACCTCGAGGAGATCGCCCAGGCGCTCGAGCGGCAGCACGGTCTTCGGCCGCTGGTGGCGCCGCGGCACCAGCGCGCCGCCCAGCTGGTGGGGGCGATGTCCGCCGAAGTCGCCGAGCGGAGGTTCTCCACCCAGACCGCAGTGGTGCTGCTGGCGCTCGACGAGGGGCGCGTCGGCTTCGTGGAGCATGAAGGAGGGCATGCCCTTCCTGTGGCGCGCGGCAGCGGCGAGGAGGCGGCGCGGCATCTCCTGAGTCGCGTCACCGGAAGCAGTGTGGGCACGCTCTCGCTCCTGGGGTCGCTGCCCGGCACCGAAGATCGTGACGCGCTGGAGGTGTGGGTGGCGCGCAGAATCCGGGGTGACGGCGATGGCGCCAATCACTTGCAGTGGGTGACGGCGAGCGAAGCCGTCGCCCGGATCGGCACCCCCGAAATCCGCACCGCCGAGACGCTGGCGGCGCTCGCCGTGGCCACGCGGGCCAATCTTCTCGCGAGTCCGGTGCGCGGCCCCACCGAGCGGTTTGCCCCGCCGCCCCAGCCGAAGCGTCGTGCTGCCCCATCGACGCCGCATCGCGCGGCGCCGCCGCGCGCGAGCACCGATCTTCCGCCCGATCGGTTCCTCAACGTCGAGCTGTCGCAGCTCGCGTTCAACGAGCGGGTGCTCGAGATGGCGGAGGATCCGGGGGTACCGCTCGCCGAGCGGCTCCGTTTCCTCGCGATCGTCGGCTCCAACTTCGATGAGTTCTTCTCCGTGCGCGTGGGCGCGCTCAAGGCGGCGGTCCTCGCGGGCTCGTCCTCGCGCGGATTCGACGGGCTGACCGCGCGGGAGCAGCTCGAAGCAATCAGCGCGCGGGTGCCACCCCTGCTCGCCCGGCAGACCCGTTGCGCCGAAGAATGTCTCGCCGCGGCGGAGGAGAAGGGAGTGCGGACCCGCCGCTGGGACGGGCTGGATGACACCGCGCGCGCGGCGCTCACCCGGCACTTTGAATCGGAGATGCTCCCGGTCCTGACGCCCAGGGCCATGACGCTCTCCCCCGGTCACCCCTTTCCGGTCATTCCCCAGCTCACGCTCACCTTCGGTGTGGTGCTCCTCGACGTTCGCACCGGCCCGGTCCACTTCGCGACGCTGCCTCTCCGCGCCCGGCTGGAGCGGATTCTCAAGGTGCCCGGTAGCGACGACCTGATCCTGGTGGAGGAGGTCATCCGCGCCAACATCCAGGCCTTCTATCCCGACCGGATCGTGGAAGGCGCCTGGCTGTTCCGGATCACCCGCTGCGCCGATCTCGAGGTGAACGAGGAGGAAGCGGGGGATCTCCTGCAGGCCATCGAGGAAGAAGTGAAGCGCCGGCCCGGAAACGCCCCGGTCCGGGTCGAGGTCGAGGCCAGCATGCCCCCCGCTGTGCGGGAGACGATTCTCCGTGAGCTGCGCTTCGAGCGGAGAGGAGTGACCGCGCTCCTAGGTCCCGAGGATCTCTATGAGCTGGATCCGCCGCTCGATCTCACCGTCCTGCGCGAGCTTGCCGGGCGGCTTCCCCCCGCGCAGTCGTTCCGCCCCTTCCACGCCCGACGTCCGCTCGCCGCGAATCAGAGCGTCTTCGACCAGATCGATCAGGGCGACATCCTGATTCATCATCCCTACGAGGAGTTTACCGCGTCGGTGGGCCGCTTTCTCCACGAGGCGGCCGAGGACCCCGGTGTCGTGGCGCTGAAGCTTACGCTCTACCGCCTGGGAGAGCACTCGCTGGTGGTGGACGCACTGGTGCGCGCGGCGGAAAAGGGGAAGGACGTCGCGGTGTTCATCGAGCTCAAGGCCCGGTTCGACGAGACGCGGAATGTGGGCTCGGTGCGGCGGCTCGAAGACGCCGGCGCCCAGGTGATTTACGGGCTGGTGGGTCTCAAGACCCACGCCAAGGTCTCGCTCGTGGTGCGGCGCACCGCTGCGGGGCTCCGGCGCTACGCCCACGTCGGCACTGGGAACTACAACGAGTCCACCGCGCGGTTCTATACCGATCTGGGGCTGCTCACTGCCGACCCGGAGATCACCGCCGATCTCACCGATTTTTTCAATCAGCTGACCGGCTCCTCCCGGGCGCCGGGCTCGAGCTACCGCCGGCTGCTGGTGGCGCCGGCCACTATGCTGCCGGGATTCCTGGAGCGGATCGAGCGGGAGATCGGCCATGCGAGGGCCGGGCGGGGCGGCCTCATCCGGGCCCAGCTGAATGGCGTGGAGGACCCCGAGATCGTTGCGGCACTCTACAAGGCGGGGGCGGCGGGGGTGGACGTCCGGCTGGTGGTGCGGGGGCTCTGCATTCTCCGGCCGGGGGTGGGCGGAGTGTCGGAGCGGATCCGGGTGGTGAGCGTCCTGGGCCGGTTCCTGGAGCACGAGCGGATCTACCACTTCGGCAATGGCGGGGAGCAGGAGTATCTTATCGGGTCGGCTGACTGGCGGCCCCGGAATCTCAGGCGGCGGGTCGAGGTGGTGACTCCCGTGCGGGCTCCGACTCTGGTCGCTCGACTCGACGCTCTTCTCAGCGCGCTGCTCGCAGAGCCGTCGGCCTGGCTTCTTGGGCCCGACGGCACCTATGTGCGACAGGGGAGGCCCGGGCCCGACCACCCCCACCTTCACGACCGGCTTCTCCCGTGAGCGATGCGCAGACCCAGCGATTCCAGGCACTGCTCGAAGGCCGCTATGCGATCGAGCGCGAGCTCGGGCGGGGCGGCATGGCGACGGTCTACCTGGCCCGGGACCTCCGGCACGGGCGCACCGTCGCGATCAAGCTGCTGCAGCCGGAAATCACGACGTCGCTGACCGCGGAGCGCTTCCTCCGGGAAATCCATATCACGGCCACGCTCCAGCACCCGAACATCCTTGGCCTCTTCGACTCGGGCGCGGAGGACGGGCTCTGCTATTACGTGATGCCGCACGTGGAGGGGGAAAGCCTGCGGGACCGGCTGCTGTGGGACAAGATGCTTTCGGTGGACCTCGGTGTGCAGGTGACGATCGAGGTCGCCAGCGCCCTGGCCTACGCGCATTCGCGCGGGGTGGTGCACCGGGACATCAAGCCGGAGAACATTCTCTTCTCCGCGGGGCATGCCATCGTCGCCGATTTCGGAATCGCGCGGGCGGTGAGCGAGGGCCAGCGCTCCATCACCGCGATCGGCATTCCGCTCGGCACGCCGCCCTACATGAGCCCGGAACAGGCGCAGGGGTTGGAGAACATCGACCACCGGAGCGACATCTACGCGCTCGGGTGCATGCTGTTCGAGATGATCTCCGGGCGGCCGCCGTACGTCGGCGTGTCGGTGGGCCGGGTCATTCAGCAGCACCTGCAGGCGCCGATTCCTTCGCTCCGGGAGCATCGCCCGGAGGCTCCGGAAGCGCTGGACCGGATACTGACCCGGGCGCTCGCCAAGGACCGAGCGGGGCGGTATCAGACGGCGGACGAGATGGTCGAGGCGCTCCGGCTCGTGGCCGCGGCGACGACGATGGAGCGGTCGTTTCCCACCGCGGAGCGCACCGCGACCAACATCCCGACTGCGGTAGGTGGGGTCCCCGCGCCGGCCGCGCCGATCAGCAACGACCGCCGGCTGCTCTACGGGGTGGCGGCGGTCGCCGCGGTGGCGATTGGCGCGTTGATTTTCGTCTTGCTCACGAAGTAGGGAGCCAGGGAGCTAGGGAGCTAGGGAGCCAGGGAGCCAGGGAGGCAGCAGGCAACTGGCAGCAGGCAGCAGGCAGCAGGCAATGGGCGGTAGGCATGTCCGCAAGCCCAGTACCCGGTCCCCAGTCCCCAGCCTATATTGAGTCCCCTGCACAGCGGGACGTAGCGCAGCCCGGTAGCGCCATTGGATGGGGTATGCGCCCGGAGTCCCGAGGACGATCGAGAACTTGCAGGCGCACGCTCGCCTCGCGGTGCGAGGCTCGCGTCAGGGGGATCGCGGGGAACCCGCGACCCCACGACGATCGGGGAGTATCGGAGTTGACGGGACGTAGCGCAGCCCGGTAGCGCAAATGGATGGGGTATGCGCCCGGGGTCCCTAGGACGATCAAGATGTTGCAGGCGCACGCTCGCCTCGCGGTGCGAGGCTCGCGTCAGGGGGATCGCGGGG
>CAYTMW010000067.1:7349-7428 GCA_964439025.1 uncultured Gemmatimonas sp.
CACGACGATCGGGGAGTATCGGAGTTGACGGGACGTAGCGCAGCCCGGTAGCGCACCTGAATGGGGTTCAGGGGGTCGC
>CAYTMW010000068.1:0-7287 GCA_964439025.1 uncultured Gemmatimonas sp.
TGGCGATCGCTTCGTGCTCCGGAGCTACTCCCCGGTCGTGACAATCGGCGGCGGGATGGTGCTCGATCCGCTCCCGCCCCGGCGCGCGGCGTGGCCCGCGGGACTGGAAGCCAGCGCCCCTGCGGACCGTGCCGCCGCGCTCATCACCCGGCGGCCCCGCGGAGTGGAAATGAAAACGCTTCCCCTTCTGCTCGGGCTTCCCGAGAGCGAGTGCCACAAACTCACCGACGGGCTTCGCGATTTCAGCGTCATCGGCTCCCTGCTCATCGCCAAGGCGACGACCGCGGCGCTCCGTGAGGAAGCGACCCGGCTGGTCCAGGCGTTCCACCAGGCGCATCCCTCCGAGCGGGGTCTCTCGCTGGAGACGTTGCGGCGGGGGCTGCGGGGTCCAGCGGAGGTCACCGGCTCAATCCTCTCGGGAATGGCCCGGCGCGGGGAGCTCCTGATCGCCGAAGGCATCGTTGTGATTCCCGGATTCGTTCCCAGCCTCGTCGGCGGCGAGGCTGATCTCGACCGGATCGTCGCCCTGCTGGAGGGGGCAGGTCTCACCCCGCCGACCGTGGGCGAGTTGGAGCAGGCCACCGGTTTGACGGGGATTCTTGGGGCGCTCCGTTTTGGGGCGAAGGACGGACGGGTGATCCCGGTGGAAAGCGATCGTTACTTTTCCACACAACAGGTGAACGGATTTCTTGTAATTCTCCGGGATCTCGGTGCTGTCGGACCACTTACGCCACTAGTGATCCGGGAGCGAACCGGCCTCAGCCGGAAGTATCTCATCCCCCTCCTGGAGTACGCAGACCGGGCCGGGGTGACCCGGAGGGTGGGGGACGTTCGGGTACTATGTTAGGTGCTGGGTGCAAGGTGCTGGGTGCTGGTAACGACCCGGTACCCAGTTCCCGGTACCCAGCATCCAGTACCCAGCATCCGAGGTCCTATGATCCGCCCAGACCGTCTCACCATAAAAGGCCAGGAAGCCTTCCGCGACGCCGCGGCGCTCGCCTCCGAGCGCAGCAATCCGGTCGTCAACGATGCCCACCTCTTTGCCGCCCTCCTGAGCCAGGATGAGGGAGTGGTGCAGCCGCTCCTGCAGAAGGCCGGCGTCAACGTCGCCGCATTGCGCGAGTCCACCGGTCGGGAGCTCGCCAAGTTTCCCACCCAGCAGGGCGGCGCCGAGCCGACCTACAGCAGGGAGCTCCACAAGGTGTTCGACCGGGCGGAGCAGGAAGCCAAGGACCTGCGCGACGCCTACGTTTCCACTGAGCACATTCTGATTGGCTTGGTGGAGGAAAAGGGCACCACCGCGCGCGCCCTTCTCAGCACCTTCGACCTCACCGCCAAGGAGCTGCGGGCGGCGCTGGTGGCGGTCCGTGGCTCTCACCGCGTCACCGACCAGACACCGGAGCAGTCCTACCAGGCGCTGGAGCGCTATACCCGGAACCTCACCGACCAGGCCCGCCAGGGAAAGCTCGATCCCGTCATCGGGCGAGACGAAGAGGTCCGCCGGGTGATGCAGGTCCTCTCCCGTCGCACCAAGAACAACCCGGTGCTGATCGGGGAGCCGGGGGTCGGCAAGACCGCCATCGTGGAAGGGCTGGCCCAGCGCATCGTCAACGGCGACATCCCCGAGTCGCTGCGCGACAAGGAGATCGTGGCGCTCGACATCGGGCTGCTCCTGGCAGGCGCCAAGTACCGCGGCGAGTTCGAGGAGCGGCTCAAGGCGGTGGTGAAGGAGCTGACCGCCGCGGAGGGCCGCTACATCGTCTTCATCGACGAGCTGCACACCATCGTGGGCGCCGGCGCGGCGGAAGGGGCGGTGGACGCGAGCAACATGCTGAAGCCGGCGCTGGCACGCGGCGAACTGCACGTCGTCGGCGCCACCACACTCGACGAATACCGCAAGCGCATCGAGAAGGACGCCGCGCTCGAGCGGCGGTTCCAGCCGGTGCTGGTGAGTCCGCCGAGCGTCGAGGATACCATTGCGATCCTCCGCGGACTGAAGGAGCGCTACGAGGTGCACCACGGCGTGCGGATCACCGATAACGCCCTGGTGGCGGCCGCCCAGCTTTCCGACCGGTATATCGGCGACCGGTTCCTTCCCGACAAGGCGATCGACCTGGTGGACGAGGCGGCGAGCCGGCTCCGAATCGAGATCGATTCGCTGCCCCAGGAAATCGACGAGGTGGAGCGGCGCATCCTCCAGCTCGAGATCCAGCGGCATGCGCTGCTCAAGGAAAAGGACAAGGCTGGGCGAGAGCGCCTCAAAGTGGTGGAGCAGGAGATCGCCGAGCTCAAGGAGAAGTCGGGCGCGATGAAGGCGCAATGGCAGGCGGAAAAGGCGGCGATCCAGTCGCTCCGGACCATGAAGGCGGAAGTGGAGCAGCTCAAGAGCGAAGTGGATCAGGTTACCCGCCGGGGCGATCTGCAGAAGGCCGCCGAGCTGCGGTACGGACGGATTCCCCAGCTCGAGCAGAAGATCCACGAGGAGGAGGCGCGTCTCGCCGGCATCCAGCAGAAGGCCAAGTACCTCAAGGAAGAGGTGGACGCCGAGGACATCGCCGAGATCGTGGCCAAATGGACCGGGATTCCGGTGTCGAAGATGCTCGAATCGGACCGGGAGCGGCTGACCCGGCTGGAAGAGGAGCTGCGCCACCGCGTGGTCGGGCAGCCGGAGGCGCTCTCCGCCGTCGCCAACGCCGTGCGGCGCGCTCGGGCCGGCCTGCAGGACCCGCACCGCCCCACCGGGTCGTTCATCTTCCTCGGCCCGACCGGCGTCGGGAAAACGGAGACGGCGCGCGCGCTGGCGGAGTTTCTCTTCGACGACGAGCGCGCGATGGTCCGGCTCGACATGTCGGAGTACATGGAGAAGCACTCGGTGGCGCGGATGATCGGGGCGCCCCCCGGATACATCGGCTACGACGAAGGTGGGCAGCTCACCGAAGCGGTCCGGCGCCGGCCCTACAGCGTCGTCCTCTTCGACGAGATCGAAAAGGCCCACCCCGATGTCTTCAACATCCTGCTCTCGATTCTCGATGAGGGCCGGCTGACCGACAGTCACGGACGCACCGTGGATTTCCGGAACACGGTGCTGATCATGACCTCGAACCTCGGCAGTCACCTCATTGTGGAGGCCGGCGCGGTGGCGTCCCCCGAGGGGTGGGCGCTGGTGGAGGAGCGGGTGCGCGTCGAGCTCCGCAATCATTTCCGGCCCGAATTCCTGAACCGGGTGGACGACATCGTGGTCTTCCGGCCGCTTTCGCGCGAAGACATCGATAAGATCGTGGACCTCCAGCTCACCCGGTTCGACAAGCTCCTGGCCGACCGTCAGCTCACGCTCGAGCTGACTCCGGCGGCGCGCGAACTGCTGGCCGACCGCGGGTACGATCCGATCTACGGTGCGCGTCCCCTCAAGCGCGTGATCCAGATGATGCTGCAGAACCCGATGGCGTTAACGCTGCTGGAGGGCGGGTATATCGCGGGCGACCGCATTGTTGCCGACCGGGATGGCGACCATCTGCGATTCAGCAAGAAGACCGCCCCGGTCGAGGCGCTTCAGGGTGTCTAGTCCGCCGCGCTCGCCGGCGGACGAGGAGGGGATGCGGAGGGCGCTCCGCCTGGCGGGCCGGGCACTCGAGCGGGGCGAGATGCCCGTGGGGGCGGTCGTGATGCAGGGAGAGAGGACCCTCGGCGAAGCGCACAACGAGACCGTTCTGCGCAACGATCCCACCGCGCACGCCGAGTTGCTCGCCGTGGCGCAGAGCCTCGCACTACTCGGGACCGATCGTCTGCCCGAGGCGACGCTCTACATCACACTCGAGCCATGCGCCCAATGCGCTGGCGCGATCGTCCTGGCCAAGGTGGGCCGGGTGGTCTTTGGCGCCCGGGATCCAAAGGCGGGCATGGCGGGGTCGGTGGGAGATCTTTTGCGTCATCCGCGGCTGAATCATCGCGCGGAGGTGCTGGGGGGGGTTCTCGAATCAGAGTGCGGTGCGTTGCTGCGACGGTTCTTTGCAATACGGCGTGAACGGTGAACGGTCGACGGGAACCGCCTGGGTCTGAGCGGGTGCAGGGAGCGGGCTGACGACGGGGGTGCTAGTGAGCGCAGCGAACTCGAGCGCACCCGGAGGCCAGTTCGCTCCCGAGCCCGCGGAGAGACGCGAGGGGCCCCACCTCTTCCATCAGCCGCTGTCCGTTATCCGCGTCCCCGCCGCCAGCGCCCCGGCCTTCGCGCCGCGGTTGGCCCGTTCAGACCGGCCACCGGCGTCGCGACGCGGATTCATAGACCAGCGTGATGAAGAACACGGCGACGAAGACGCCGACCAGGGCGGCCGCGGCGGTCACCGGGTTGCCGGCGACGGCGCCGAGCCCGAAGTACCCGGCGACCACCGCGAGCAGGAGCACCAGCAGTCCGGACCGAGACATGTGCGACTCCATTCAGCGTTCGGGTGATGCAGACGCTACGGCGCGTCCGCAAGACGGGACTCGAATTCGCGAACCTCACGCTCGATCTCATCCTGCGAGGCCCCGTAGCGCGCTTGCAGGAGGCCCACCAACTGGTCCCGCTTGCCGGCGATGATGTCGAGATCGTCGTCCGTCAGCTTGCCCCACTGTTCCCGCACCCTTCCTTTCGCCTGCTGCCAGCGGCCTTGGATGCGATCCCAATTCATGTGCCCGCTCCCATCCGGGGTAGGTCTCGAAAACGAAAAAAGGCGGCGACGGGCCTGGGCCCGATTCCGCCTCCGACTGGCGACCCGCCTGCTCGCCCGTCCTGGCTCCCTGCCTGGAACAAAAAGGGCGCGATCGGGCAGCTCCCGCGGGAGCCTCGATCACGCCTTCGTCTCACGGGCCGTCTTGCCCTTGCGACAAGGGGACCGGCTTTGATCCGCCGATCCGGGATGTGCTTTCCATAATAATCGCGGGGTGCCGGAGAGGCAAGAGGGCGGATCTCCGAGAAGTGCCGGGCACGGTCTCCCGCACCCGGCGAATCCTCTCGGCGTTCCCTCTTTTACCTGTTCGGCGCCACGAGATATGGATCGGAGATCAGGAGCCGGAACTGGCCGCGCCGATTCGCCGCGTCCGCGGCTTCCCCGGGACCTTCAACCACCAAGTCTCCCTCGCCACGCGTGGCAATCTCGATCCGGATCGGATCGATGCCCTGCGAGACCAGGTAGGCCTTGGCCGCCTCGGCACGCCGGAGGCCGAGCGCCAGGTTGTACCCTGTGGTGCCAGGCTGGCTGGCAAACCCAACGATGACGATTCGCATCGCCGGGTTGGCCCGGAAGACCGGGACCTTGTCGCTGAGGATCGCCCTCGCCGAGTCGCTGAGGTCCGATCTGTCGTGCTTGAAGTAGATCATCTGTTGCATCGTCGCGAGCGCCTCGGCGGACGACGCCGCCATAGGCCTGCCAAGCGAGTCGCGCAGTGCCTGGTAGCCGACCGCGGCGGCGCGTAAGCGCGCCGTCTCGGAAGCACTGACCGAATCAGGCCGCTGTGCCACGGGAGCCGCGGTCTCCATGCGGATTACCGTGTCGGTGCGGCCTCGCGGGCTCCGGTAGACGCTCAAGCCCGCATGCAGGGCCTTATTCGTGTGGCTCCCGTTCGCCAAGTGGCTCACGATTCCATCGATCCGCAGCGCCACGGCGTCCGAGAGCGCGAACTTCGCGCCCAACAGCCCGTGGATACCGTAACTCTCCAGGAAGAAGGTGTCCGTGTGATCGACGCCGGCGCCCAGGAGCACGGACACGCGGCCGAATTTGAATGGGACGGCCGTCAACCGCGCCGTAAGGAGCCCCACGTTCACATTGGGGAGTCCGAGCGTACGACCCGCCTTGCTCCCGCCGCCTTCGAACTCGACCGACAACCGGGGAATGACGAACATGCCAATCCGCACGCCTGCGCCCCAACTGCTGTTCATACCCAGATTGTCATCGAAGGCATTTCGGCTGCCGAATACGCCGAACTCCATCGTCCCCCGCTGCTGTGCTGTGGCGGGCACGGCCCCTACCAGTACCGCGATGCCGACCGTAATGGCTCTCGCTAACATGGTGACTCTCCTTGGGAGTTCCCTGTGGCGGCTTGCCTGCCCGCCAGTCGCGGCGTCCGGCGGAACTCGATCCCGGAGCTGCTTGTTCGCAAACGACCTTGCCGAGGCCGGACCCGTGTCCGACCCCGGCGCCCCGCCAGCCTTAGGGCAGAGTAATGACGTTATTGGTGCCCAGTGTCACGGCACCGTTCCGCGCCAGGGCGCGTCCGAGGAGCGTAGCGTTGTCCACCAGCGTGATGCTCGTCAGGGCGAGGATGTTGCCCTGCCATTGCGACGCCGTGCCGAGCGTGGCCGAACTGCCAACCTGCCAGTACACGTTCGCGGCCTGCGCACCATTGATCAGGACGATATTTCCGGCCGTGGTGAGCGAGCTGCCGGCTTGGAAGACAAAGGTCGCGTTCGGATCTCCCCCGCCATCCAGCGTCAGCGTGCCGGTCACGCCGATTCCGCTCGCGGTGCAGTAGACACCGGCCGGCTTGGTCGTTCCGCCAAGGTTGGCCACGATGGCGTTCGCCGGTGGGCACGGCAGGCCGGCCAGCGTGTTGTACGCGGTAGTGAGGTCGATCTGCCCCTGCGCCGCTACCGCGTCGGCTAGATGCTGCACGCCCGTGATCACACACGGGCCGAAGCCGGTGATCGTGTTGCCTGGGCTGATGCTCACGTCGGCGTTGATAGTGCCGCCAGTGATACAGGTGACGGCCGTGCCGGCCATGATGCCGTTAGGTGCTGCCGTTCCGAGATTTATGATTGGCGTCGGGGGAGTCGATGAGACTGTCACCGTCGCCGTCCCGGAGATCGTGCCACTGGTCGCCATGACGGTGTTGGTAAACGTCCCGGTCACCGCACCCGCGGTGAACAGACCCGCGCTATTAATGGCGCCACCACCGGCGACGACCGACCAGACGGGCGTGATCGCGACGACGTTGCCGTTCGCATCCCTGCCGACGGCGGTGAACTGCTGCGTGGCATTGGGAAGTACGGAGACCGGGTTCGGCGTCACGGTGATGGTCGCCAGTGACGTGGCAGTCGATGAGACTGTCACCGTCGCCGTCCCGGAGATCGTGCCACTGGTCGCCATGACGGTGTTGGTAAACGTCCCGGTCACCGCACCCGCGGTGAACAGACCCGCGCTATTAATGGCGCCACCACCGGCGACGACCGACCAGACGGGCGTGATCGCGACGACGTTGCCGTTCGCATCCCTGCCGACGGCGGTGAACTGCTGCGTGGCATTGGGAAGTACGGAG
>CAYTMW010000069.1:0-7106 GCA_964439025.1 uncultured Gemmatimonas sp.
CCCCCGCCGCCGCCGCCGCCCCCGCCGCCGCCCCCGAACCCGCCCTGACCGGCGACGCTCTGGGCCGGCCGGTCCTTGGCCACCTGCGCCTTGAGCGCGTCGATTTCGCTCGGGGTGGTGGTCCAGCTGTCGGAATTCCCGCGGGCGATGCTGTTCCGTCCCATCACGTAGATGTTGTAGAGGAACGTCTCCCGGAAGCGCGAGGCGAGATCGAGGATGGCGCGGTTGGCGGTGATCTCGTACTCAATCGACTGCCGGAAACGCCACGGCTGCGGCGCAATCGGCATCGGCAGCGTCCCGCTGGCCAGCTGGCGATCCGGAACCAGCGGAATGGTGATCGGGGTCGGGTTTCCGATGGCTTCGGTCAGGATCCCGACGATGTTGTGGAAGTAGGCCGTCGTGCGGAGGCCGCCGTTCCACCAGGTCTGGTAGCTCGCGCCCTCGCGCTCCACCACTCCGCCTTTGCCCTCGGCGGAAAAGCGGGAGTGCATCGCGGCACCCACCAGCGACAGGCCGTCCACCACCAGCGGATCGAAGAAGTAATTGTTGGGATCGCGGAACGGCGGGGCGAAGATGACGGTGCCCGCGGGACCGGTCTGGTGATGGTTGTACATGATCTGCGGGTACCACTCGCGGTACATGACGCGGCTCATGTTCTCCGATTCGGGCTGCGCGTTCATGTAGTGGTCGCGGTTGTTGTCGTGTCCGACGTATTTCTGGTAGAGCCGGGGCAGGCCGCCCGTGATCCGCTGCTTCTCATCGGAGCGGCGCATGTACCAGTTGGAGACCAGCTCCATGCCATCCGGATTGGCGGTCACCACCAACTGGATCACGTCGTCCAGCAGGCGGAGCGTTTCCGGATCGCTCATCCCCGCCATCTGCCAGACGTGCTCGAGGAGTTGCTGGGCGCCGAGCACCTCCGTTGCATGGAGACCGCCGTCGATCCAGACCACCGCTTTGCCCTCGCGGGCCAGAGCGCGGGCCTGCTCGTCGCTGAGGCCCTCGGCCCGGGCCAGCCGGGCGGCGATGTCCTTGTACCGGTCGAGTTTCGCGAAATTCGCCGGCGAGGTCACGATCATCATCCATTGCTCGCGCCCCTCCGCGGACTTTCCGATCGAGACCAGCTTGAGCCGGTCCGATTCGCCGTCCAGCTTCTTCCAGTAGTCGCTGAGCTGGGTGTAGCTGACGAGACGGTAATCGTCGCCGATGGTCCAGCCGAATTGATCCTTGGGAGTGGTGACTCGTCCCTGCGCGAGCAGAGCGGGGACGGAAGCGAGGGCGACGGCAGCCGCCAAAGCGGCGTGCCGGGCGCGACGGAGAGCGGTCACGGCCATGATGCATCCTTGTGTTGTCGTGCGGTGGCGCCGGGAGAACTGCGGAAGATACGTCGAAAGCGGGAGGAGCGTTGAATGGTGAGCGGTGAGCAGTGAGCGGGACCAGCTCTTCCCGCGCACCGCTCACCTCTCACCAGAGTTACGCCACTCTATCGGTGCATTGGACAAAGTTCGGATTATTGGTCTCCGAGAACGGAATCGGGAAATTCACGTCGGATCCGAACGGTCCGCCCTTGAACCAGACCCCGGTTGGAAAGACGGTGTTCTCGGCGCGGCCGTACTGCCGGATCATGCGGCGCAGATCGCCCTGCCGGTGTCCGGTGCTGAACATCCAGAACGCCCGCTCCCGGAAGAGGAGGTCTTCGCGGGCGACCGGCGTGCCGGGGTCGGTGAGGTCTGGAAGGTCAGTCCGTGTTGCGCGCGCCGCATTCAGCTTCGCGAGGTAGGTGGTCGCGTCACTCGCCCGGAGCGCCGCTTCCGCCTCGATCAAACGGGCCTCGATCCCCGACGCGATGATCACCGGATCGGTTCGCTCGTTCCAGATCGTTGGAGCCACGATACCCTGCAGCGAGTTGTCGAAGGAATTGCCCACCGGTGCGGTGGGTATCCGGGGATCAGCCGCGCTCCGGAAGTTGAGACCGTTGGTCCCCTCCACGTCTCCGATCACCAGTCGTCTGAGGCTTGTGGACTGCAACCAGATCACGTTGTCGGTCGAGTTGGTGGAATGGGTGCTCAGGTACTGAAAGCTGGTCGCCACGTTCGCGACCGCGGTCGCCGCGGCGGCCGGCAAGTTCCGGTTGAGCAGCGCGCGGCCCTTGATGACCGACGCGAACTGGCGGATCCGGGCGCTGTCCGCTCCGGCCAGCCACGACAGCGCGGAGTCGGCATGATTCACCGCCCGCTTGAATGCCGAGTCGTAGGACACTGGATTTCCGAAAACGATCACGTTCCCGTTGAGTTCGGTGAACGGGATGCCGTTGCAGAAGAATTCGCCGACCTGGTTCTCCGAAAACGCCATGAAGGCGAACATCTGGCCGATGTTCGACAGCGGCGTCGGGGAATACTGCCGCAGCGCGTTGATCGCCGCCTGGCCTTCGTTCCGGACCCGATTCGCGCGGCGGAACAGGTCGGAGATGAAGCTGTTCGTGGTCTGGACGATCCGGAAGTCGGTTGTGTTGCGCTGCTCGAAGGTGTCGCCGGAGCGCCACTCGTCGGCCAGCAGACCGCCCATGAGAAAGTATCCGTCGGGGGCGTCGCCGGAGCCGTCCATCGCCTGGTTGAAGCGATGGATGACCCCGTTTCGGAGCGCGAGGGCGCCCGCGGCGGAGCCGGCATCGACGATGATATCCGGATCGTTGACCTCGAGCACGCTGTCGCAGGCGCCGAGGCCCAGCATGAGACCGACCGCGAGGCCGCCGGTCCAGCGGCGGACGGCGACCCCGGTCGTCTGAGAAATCGTCATGAGTCCTTGCCGAGTGAAGGCCATTTTAGAACCGGACATTGATCCGGAAGGTGTAGTACGTGGGCGGCGGCGGCGTCTGGAAGTCGCTCTGCACGCCGATGTTGTCACCGAAGTAGCCGCCCTCGGGATCGATGCCGCTGTACCCGGTGAGGATTCCCAGGTTCCGTCCCGCGGCCGTGAAGCTGATCTGGCCGGCCGAGAAGTAGTTGGCGATGCGGTCCGGCAGGTAGTAGGTGAGCGAGATCTCGCGCAGCCGGAGCAGGTTGGTCTTTTCGACGTAGCCGTACTGCGTGGCGCTGGGATGCACCCGAACCGCGATGGCGCGCGCCTGCTCCGAAAGCGGCGCCTTGGGATCCACGTCTCCCTGACAATTGAGCCGGTTCTGACAGCGGATCCGCTCGGTCCCGTTGAGCTGGTAGCCGCCGATCTTGGCGTCCACCAGGGTCCGCAGTTCCAGCTTCTTGTTCAAGAACGTCATCGTGCTGTACGCCGACAGCTCGGCCGGCGGGATCGGCGGTCCGACATAGACCGCGGTGTCGCCGACGAAGAGCTCGCGCACCGCCGTGGCCGTGTCGCCCTGGATGATGCCGTCGCCGTTCACATCCTTGTAGGTGTACGGACGGAGGAACCAGGCCTGAATCGGGTACCCCTCGATGTCGGAGGTGGTGGTTCCGCGACTGGGCGGGAGGCCGCCCATGCTCACGATCTTGTTGCGGTTGTAGGAGCCACTGGCGGTCAGGTCCCAACTGAAGTTGCGGCTGTCGATGATGCTGGAATTGATCGCCACTTCGAAACCCCGGTTCCGCACCTCGCCGATGTTTTCGAAGCGGGAGGCCGCGGTCCCGGCTGAGGGGGCGATGATCCGGCTGATCAGCGCGTCCTTGCTCGACTTGTCATAGTAGGTGAACTCGAGATTCATCCGGTTGTTGAGCAGGGCGGCGTCGAATCCCAGCTCGAGTTCCTGCGACCGTTCCGGCTTGAGCAGCGGGTTGCCCAGCGCGCTGAGCACCAGGCCAGGCGTATCCTGCTGGTCCACGTTCGTGGTCAGTGGCGAGAAGAACAGCAGCGCGTCGTTCGCGCCCGGCTGGCGGCCCGAGGAGCCCCAGGCGCCGCGGAGCCGGAGGCTCCCGAGCATCCCGTCTCTCGGAAAGAAGCCCTCATCCGAGATCACGTACGACACCGCGAACTTCGGGTAGTACACCCGGTCGTACAGGTTGCCGAAGGCGCTGTTGCGGTCGGAGCGGACTTCGGCGGTCAGGTAGAGCCGGTCCTTGAAGGCGAACTGCTGGGAGGCATAGAAGCCCAGCGTGACCGCCGTATTGGTCGCTTCGGCCGCGCTCACGATCGACCCCGCGCTGACCGTGGTCGAACCGGGGCCGAGGTTCTCCGAGCCCGCGATGTTCCGGGTGTTGTTGTCCTTGGTGTACTGCGCGCCGGCGATGGTCTTCGCGCGGACATTGTCGGCGAGCTTGTAGGACGCGGTGCCCGAGGCGTCGCCGGTGTAGACGAAGAACGTGGTGCGGTTGTGCTGTTTGAAGCCGGTCCGCGCGGTGCCGATGAAGGGGCACTCGTCGCGGCGGCAAAGCTCGGTGTCCACCCGCGAGATGAAGTCGAGGCCCGCCGTCGCTCTGGCGGAAAGCCAGGAGGTCGGGCGGTAGTTCAGCGTCCCGCTGGAGATCGCGCGGTTGACATCCTGGTAGTGAATGACCGAGAAGATCTCGTCCGGCGTGGAGGCGCGGAAGCCGTAGTTATTGCGCTCGGGAGCTGGGCCGGTGGTGCCGTCCGGGTCGCTCAGGAAATTCTTGAATCCGGGTCCGCCGAATCCGTTCGAGCCCACCCCGAAGGCATTGTTGTCGATCTGCGGGAGCCGGAGCGAACTGGTGACGAAGCCGCTCGACACTTGCAGGTCCAGCTTGTCGCTGAAATTGGTGCTCAGATTGGCCCGCAGGTTGACCCGGCGGAGGTGGTTCGGCTGCATCTGCTCGCCGGACACCTCGCTCACGCCGCGGGTGGCCAGGATCCGCTGCTCGAAGATCGCGGGCATCTGCAGCACACCGAGCTCCCGCTCCCACTCGCTGGAGACGAAGTAGCGGACCACGTCGCTCCCGCCGCTGATCTGGACGCCAACCTGATTCCGGTCGCCGCTGCCGAGCGGGGAAACCTGCTTGTCCTCCCAGAGGTTGTAGGAGCTGACGCTATCCTGGGTGCAGCGCGCCGCGGTGTTGGTGGTCACGACCTGCGACAGCAGGCACTGGGTGGTGTTCCGGACGGTCGAGCCGCTCCGCCAGCCGCGGAATGCCGTGGGGTACTTGTTCCCGTCGGTGATGTACCCCTGCTCGGCGTAGACGTTCCACACCGGCCGGCCCGCCTTGCCGCGCTTGGTCTTGATGACGATGACGCCGTTGGCGGCGTCGGTGCCGTAGAGGGTCGAAGCCGACGGCCCCCGCACCACGTCGATCGACTCGATGTCCTCGGGGTTGAGATCGTTCACGCGCGTGGGGTTGCTCCCCCCGATGCCGATCGATCCGGAGCCGACGTCGCTCACCATCCGCACCCCGTCGATCACGTAGATCGGGTTGTTGGAAAGGGAGAGCGAGCTGTTGCCGCGGATCCGCACCCGGCCGCCGGTGCCGGTGGTGCTGCCCGGCAACACTTGGACTCCCGGCGCCTTGCCGACCAGCAGGTCGTTCATGTTGGAGACCGGACCGTTGGCAACCAGCAGTGCGGCATCCACCGTGGAGACGGCGTGGCCGACCTCGCGCTTGGCCTGATCGCCGGTCGCGGTGACCACGACCTCATCGAGGGAGTAGGGCGTCAGCACCAGTCCGAAGTCGACCGTTGCCGCGCCCTGGTCGGCCACCGTCGCCGACTTGGTGCCGGAGGCGTACCCGATCTGCGAGGCGCGCACCTGGACCGTCCCGGCCGGAACGCCGGTGATCCGGTAGCGACCCTCGGCGTTGGTCGAGGCGGTGAGGCTGGTCCCGACCACGACGACCCGGGCGCCCACGAGCGCGCTGCCGTCGGCCTGATCGGTGACACGTCCTGACACGTTGCCCTGCGCCGCCGCGATGCCGGTCGAGCCCAGCAGGAGGGCGAGAACCAGCAGGGGGCGGCGAGCGAGACTGCGAATTGCCGCGATGGTCATGGTGAGCGATCCCTCGAAATAATGAGAATCGGTGCGAATGCGTCGGGCTGTGCCGGCGAGCGACTTCCCTCCTGGAAAGCAGGGAATGTGCCGCAACACACTACCCGGAAAGATCCTGCCCTGCACCAACTTATGCATCACGACCGGTCGAAATGTGTGATTTCGACACGATGGGCGAGCCTCGATTCATGTCCAGCTGACACAGCCATGCGGAGGAACCCCGGCCAGACTGGGGTTGAGAGTCGGCTGAATATGCGCCCGGATTGCCCTTGTATCAACCCTCGACGAACCGGGTCGGGACGCTTCCGGCCAGGCTGAGCAGCTCCCGGGCGGCGCCAGCGTACGGGAGTAGCGCAGACAGGTCCCCTTTGGCGAGGCGGATCCGGCCGGTCATGAGGGCAAGAACGGGCGAGCCCCCCTCGGTCAGGATCTGGCGCCAGGCGGCGCTGGACCCCCGGAAGACGAACCTGGCGGCGTCGAGGTTGTCGGGGTCCGTGATCCTCGCCGATCGGCAGGCGCCATGCCAAAGATCGAGGAGGACTGCGCGTCGGCCGGCGGGCTCGCCGTCGTCGAGGAGGAGTCCCACTGCTCCTTCCCAGGATGCCGCGGCACTGCGGTATTCGTCGCTCTCATTCAGCGCGCGAGCCCAGGCCTGGGCCCATTGGTGGGAGAAGGCTTCGAGGTGCACTGAAGCTCCTACCGCCTGCGGAGCATCAGATCCCCATTGACGGTCGAAAGACTGAGGGTCCGCCCGCCCTCACCCACCGTCCCTCTCATCCGCTTCGGACCCCATTTACCCTGGACCGTGAGCGGGAAATCGGCAGTCATCGAGCCGTTAACGGTGGAGGCGTGGACCTCCATGCTGGCATCGTGCGGGAGGTCGACGGTGATGCGGCCGTTCACGGTGTCGAACTCCGCATCGCCGTCCCACAGGGTGGCGCCGATGCGGGCGCCGATGGAGCCGTTGACGGTGGAGGCCGTTGCCCAGCTGGTGGTTTCGATGGTGATATCGCCGTTCACCGTGTGGGCTTCCGCCGCCGCCGTAAGCCCCCGCGCGACCACGTCGCCATTCACCGTGCGGCCGGCGAACAGGACGCCTCGGGGTACCCGAACCGTCCATTCCACCCTCACGTCATTGTTCCGGGTGTTGCTCCGGCCCCCGCCG
>CAYTMW010000070.1:0-6990 GCA_964439025.1 uncultured Gemmatimonas sp.
GGCGGCGGGCCCGGCATGGGCCCGATCGGCGTCGCGGCGCATCTCGCGCCCTATCTGCCGGGCCATCCGCTCATCGACAGTCCGCCGACGTCGAGCGGAACGGTGTCCTCGGGGCCGTGGGGAAGTCCGTCGATTCTCCCGATCTCGTGGGCCTACATCGCGATGATGGGCCCCGACGGGCTCACCGAGGCGACGCGCTACGCGATTCTGAACGCCAATTACGTCGCCAAGCGGCTGGAAGGGCACTACAAGACGCTCTATTCGGGCCACGCCGGACTGATCGCGCACGAGTGCATTCTCGATTGCCGGCCGTTCAAGACATCGGCGGGGGTCGAAGTCGAGGACGTCGCCAAGCGGCTCATCGACTACTCGTTCCACCCGCCGACGGTGTCGTTCCCTGTCGCCGGCACGCTCATGGTGGAGCCCACCGAGAGTGAGTCGAAGGAGGAGCTCGACCGATTCTGCGAGGCGATGATCGCGATCCGGGAGGAGATCCGCGAGGTCGAGAGTGGGATCGCGGCACGCGGCGACAATCTGCTCTTTCATGCGCCGCACACGCTGCGGCTCGTCACCGCCGACGGGTGGACTCGCCCGTACTCCCGCGAGCGCGCCGCCTTTCCCGCGCCGGCGACGCGCGTGCACAAGGTCTGGCCCACCGTCGGGCGGATCGACGGCGCGTACGGGGACAGGAATTTGGTGTGTGTGTGTCCGCCGGTGGAGGAGTACGTGTGACGTGTGACCTGTGACCTGTGACCTGTGACCTGTGACCTGTGACCAGTAACTCGATACCCGACGCCAGGGACAGGTCACCGGTTACCGGTCACTGGTCACTCCTCATCGACCGCGCTCGCCCCGGCTGGGAAAACATGGCGGTCGATGCCGCGATGCTCGACCAGACTGCCGAAACCGAAGACGCCTTTTTCCGCTGTTATCAGTGGGAACCCTACTGCCTTTCGTTCGGCCGGCACGAGCCGGCGCTGCGGCGCTACGACGTCGCCCGGATCCGCGCCGAGGGACTCTCCTGCGTGCGACGTCCGACCGGCGGCCGCGCGGTCTGGCATGCCCGAGAGCTCACCTACGCCGTCTCCGCGCCGCTCTCCGCGTTCGGCGGGATGCGGGAAGCCTACGCGGCCATCCACGGCCTGCTGGCCGCCGCAATCGGATCCCTTGGTGTCAATGCCCTCCTCGCTCCTCGCTCCGCGCTCACCCCTGGTCTCGCCTCCGGCCCCTGTTTTGCAACGCCGGTGGGTGGCGAAGTACTGGTGCAGGGCCGAAAGATCGTGGGGAGCGCCCAGCTCCGGGCCGGCGACACATTCCTCCAGCACGGCTCGCTGCTCCTCGAGGATGACCAGAGTCTGTTGCGCGATCTGGCGGGGCTCTCCTTGGCAAACCCCGCCGAAGCGGCCCTCGCAAGCCTCCTGGGCCGTCCAGTGACCTTCGAGGAGGCGGCAGATGCCCTGGCAACGACCGTCCTGCCCCGCTTCGACGGGCTGGTCCAGGTCGACCGGTTGCCGGAATCCATCGAGTTGGGGGCGGCCCTGCATGCCGGGCGTTTTCAGTCCGATGCCTGGACCTGGCGCCGGTAGGCGGAGGGTTACTTTTCGAGAGAATTCCCGCCAAACACGCCTGTTCGGGAGGTGCCGGTGCTCATCCACCGACTGCTGATCCCTGCCCTCCTCGCGGCGGCGAGTCCCGCCGCGGCCCTCCAGCGCATCAACGATCACGGATCGGCCGTGATCATCATGGGGCAGGAGCCGGCCACCCCGATTCCGACGCTGCTCAGCGGGTCGGCCAACAACGCCGTGTCGGATCTCCTCTTTCTCCGTCTCGCTCGCCCTGGAGTCGGCCTCTCCACCACCGACGAGCGCACTTTCGAGCCGCAGCTCGCCAGGAGCTGGAGTCGCCGGGACTCGCTCACCATCGTGTTCGAGCTGGATCCGCGGGCGCGCTGGCACGATGGCGTCGCCGTCACCGCAAAGGACGTGGTGTTCAGCTTTGCGCGGATGCGCGACTCGACGGTGGATGCACAGCGCGCCTTACTGCTCCGCTACCTCGCCTCGGTCACCGCCGAAAGCGACCAGCGGGTGGTCATGCGATTCCGGCGCGCCTATCCGGAGCAGTTCTACGACGCGTCGTATCACGTCCAGCTCCTTCCCGCCCACCTGGTCGACACGCTTCCTCCCGGTCCGCGCTTCGCGAGCTCCGAGTTCGTGAAACGGCCCGTGGGGAACGGCCCGTACCGCTGGGTCCGCCGCGACCCGGGCCGCCAGCTCGAGCTGGCCGCGAATTCCGGGTTTTTTCTGGGCACCCCCAAGCTCGACCGGCTGGTCTTTCTCACCGCGCGCGATCCCGAAGCGCAGATCAATCTCCTGCTCGACGGGACAGCGGACATCTTCGAGGCAGTGCCGCCGGTTTCCGGACCGGTCCGCCTCGCCGCCAATCCCGCCGTAAAACTGCTCAATGTTCCGTCGCTGAGCGTCCTGTACCTCCTGTTCAATCAGCGCGCTTCCGGCGACCGGAACCGGCCGCACCCGATCCTCGCTGACGTGGACGTCCGCCGCGCCATCGCCATGGCGCTTGACCGACTGAATCTCGCGCGGAGCACCTACGGCCGTTTCGCGCTTCCCGCGGACGCTCCCGCGGCACAGGCGCACTGGACCCAGGGCATGGTCCCGAAGGGAGCCGCCTATAACCCCACCGGGGCGCGCGGGTTGCTCGCGAAACGGGGATGGGTCGATCGCAATGGCGACGGGATCCTCGAGAAGGACGGCGTGCTGCTCGTGCTGCGGCTGAATATTCCCGCGACGAGCGCAACCCGGGCGATCATGGCGCCGCAGGTCCAGGAGCAGCTCCGGCGCATCGGCGTACGGGTGGAGATCGCCCGGCTCGATTTTCCCGTCTTCATCGAGCGGCGCAGCAAGGGAGAATTCGATCTCGATCTGACCGTGGCCAACATGGATCCAAGTCCCTCCGGGATCGTCCAGAGCTGGACCTGCGCCGGCCGCGGAGGCAGCAACGTGGGCTGGTACTGTAACCCGGGACTCGACAGCCTCCTGGACCGCACCATCTACACCCCCGGGAGCACCGAGAAAAGCTGGCAGTCCGCGTATGCGCGGCTTCAAGCGGACGCCCCGGCGGTATTCCTCGCCTCGCCGGCGTATTCGATCGCGGTGCACTCGCGATTTCGCAACGTGACCATCCGGCCGGAGTCGCCGTACGGTGATCTCTGGCGCTGGTCGGTCGACCCCGGCCGCCGGATCGCGCGCGACGGAATCGCCGCGTCTCCCCGGTGATTCGCTGGCTCGTTCGGCGGACGCTGCAGGCCGCGGCGACCTTCGCCATCGCCGTACTTCTCCTCTTCATCCTGATGCGTCTCGCACCGGGCGATCCGCTATCCCGGCTCGTGGGCGATCGCGATGCCTCCGCCGCGGAAATTCAGCAGCTGCGCCAGCGCTTCGGCGTGGACCAGCCGCTGCTCACCCAGCTCCGGGCGTTTCTCGCGGGCGCCGCGCGCGGCGACCTGGGCATCTCGATCGAGCACTACCCCGACCGGGTCACGACGCTCATCGCGTCCCGGATCCCCGCCACGCTCCTGCTCGGCGGGGTGGTGCTGCTCCTTAATTTCACGGTGGGGATCTGGCTCGGTGTCCGCCAGGCGGTGCGGCGCGGCTCCCGATTGGACCGCTGGGCCGGCCGCCTCGCCCTCGCGGCCTACGCGATGCCCGGCTTCTGGCTCGGTCTCGTGCTGGTGGCCTTCCTGAGTCTGCGGTGGCGACTGTTCCCCGCGGCGCAGATGACCGATCCCCTGCTGCCCGCCGACGCTGACACGGTGATGCGCGCGGTCGATCTCCTGCGCCACCTGGTGCTCCCAGCGCTCACGCTCTCCCTTACGAGTATCGCGCTCACGATGCGCCACCAGCGCGCCGCGATGCTTGCGGTGTTCCGGCTCGACTACGTCACCGCGGCACGGGCGCGCGGCCTCCCTGAACGGCAGGTGCTCTGGGGCCATGCCTGGCGGAACACCCTGGTACCGATGCTCACCCTTCTCGGGCTCTGGCTGCCGATGCTGGTCTCCGGCTCGGTCTTCGTCGAGTCGGTCTTCAATTGGCCGGGCCTCGGCTCGCTCGCCGCCCAGGCCATCGCCTCGCGTGATTACCCCGTGCTGCTGGGCACCGCGATGCTCGTATCTGCAACGGTCGTGCTGGCGGGACTCGTCGCCGATCTCGGGTACGCCCTCGTCGATGCCCGCGTGCGCCCGTCATGATCGGCTCGCTCGGGGATCTGCTGCGCCGCGCCTGGCGGTACCCCTCTGGGCGATGGGCCGCGCTCGCCCTGGTGATGCTGGCCCTGGTTGCGGTCGCGGCCCCCCCGCTCCTCCCCGATCCCGCCGAGATGCCCGATGCCGTCGCGGGCGCGACGGCACCCTCGCTGGCGCATCCGATGGGCACCGACCAGCTCAATCGCGACATGCTGGCGCGCGTCGTGGTCGGAGGGCGCATCTCGCTGTCAGTCGCGGGGCTCGCGGTGCTACTTTCTCTCACCCTGGGCTCCCTGGTCGGGCTCCTCGCGGGATACGCCGGCGGCTGGATGGATGCGATCCTCATGCGCGGGGTAGATGCGGCGCTCGCGATCCCCCGGCTCTTCGTGCTGCTTCTCCTGCTCGTCGTGTGGGAGCGCATTCCCCTCGGCGCGCTGATTCTGGTGATCGGCACCACCGGCTGGTTCGCGACCAGCCGCCTGGTCCGCGGCGAGGTCCTCCGGCTGCGGCATGAGCCCTTCGTGACGGCGTCGCAGGCACTGGGCGCGCCGGGGTGGCGAACGATCGCGCGGCATCTCCTTCCCAATGCGGCCGGACCGCTCCTGGTCGCGGCGACCCTTGGAGTCGGTGACGTGATTCTGCTCGAAGCCGGCCTCTCCTTTCTCGGACTCGGCGTGCAGCCCCCGACTCCTTCGTGGGGTGGCATGGTGCTGGAGGCGCGGTCGCTGATCGTGACCGCGCCGTGGACCGCGATCTTCCCCGGCGCCGCGATCGTGCTGACGGTGCTGTCGGTCAACCTCCTCGGCGACGCGCTCCAGGCGGCGCTGGATCCGCGCAGCGCATGAGCGATCTGCTCGAGGTCCAGGATCTCCGGATCCGCTTTCCCGCATCGGGCGGCGGCACCTCCGTTCCGGTGGATGGCGTCTCGCTCCGGCTCGCCCGCGGCGAGACCCTCGCGCTGGTGGGCGAATCGGGCAGCGGCAAAAGCCTCACCGCGCTCGCGCTCCTGCGCCTCGTACCCCCTCCAGGTGTGATCGATCCCGCAAGCCGGATCGTCCTCGAAGGGGTGAACCTGCTCGAGCTCCAGGGCGAGGCGCTTCGGGCGGTGCGCGGCGGCCGCATCGGCCTCGTCTTCCAGGACGCGATGACCAGCCTCAACCCGGTCATCTCGATCGGCGAGCAGGTCCGGGAGACGGTCGCCGCCCATCGAAGCCTTCGCGGCAAGGAAGCGCGCGAGCGGGCGGTCGCGCTGCTCAATGAGGTCGGGATTCCGGGGGCGAGCACCCGCTACCGCTCGTACCCGCACGAGTTGTCGGGAGGTCTGCGCCAGCGCGCGCTCATCGCCATCGCGCTCGCGGGAGAGCCCGATATCCTCATTGCCGACGAGCCCACCACCGCCCTCGATGTCACCGTGCAGGCGCAGATCCTCGAGCTGCTCGATCAGCTTCGGACGTCGCGGGGGATGGCCGTGCTGCTGATCAGCCACGATCTCGGCCTGGTGGCGGGTCGCGCCGACCGGGTGGCGGTGATGTACGCGGGGCAGATCGTCGAGGAGGCTTCCACTTCACGGCTCTTCCGGTCGCCGTCGCACCCTTACACCCGCGCGCTCTTCGGCTCGATTCCCCGGCTCGATGGCGCCGTGGATCGTCTGCTGCCGATCGCGGGCGCGGTACCGCTGCCGGATGCCTGGCCCTCCGCATGCCGCTTCCATCCGCGCTGCCCTGAAGTCCTGGCGAGGTGCTCCATCGACACGCCCCCCGTCGTCCTGCTCGCACCGGGCGAGACGTCCCGGTGCTGGCTTCTGGTGAAGGGCGCCCGGTGACCGCGCTCCTCGAGGTGAGGGATCTTGTGAAGCGGTTCGACACCGGCGGTCTCCTTCGCGGAGCGCGCGCCACCGTACACGCGGTGAACGGCGTGAGTTTCGACCTGGCGCCCAGCGAGACGCTCGGCCTGGTGGGAGAATCGGGGTCCGGGAAATCCACCGTCGGCCGCGTGATCCTCCGGCTGACCGAGGCGTCCGAGGGCACCGTCCGGTTCGGTGGCGTCGACGTCTTCGGCCTCTCGGGCAGGGAGCTCCGGTCGATTCGGCGGCGAATGCAGATCGTGTTCCAGGATCCCTATAGCTCACTCGATCCTCGCATGAAGGCGGGATCGGCGGTTGCGGAAGGGCTCGAGATTCATCGCCTCCTCCCGCCGGGAGAGATCCCTCGCCGGGTCGACGAGCTGTTTCAGGAAGTGGGACTCGATCCCTCCTTCACCGCGAAATTCCCTCACGAATGCAGCGGAGGCCAGCGCCAGCGGATCGGGATCGCACGCGCCCTGGCCGTTGACCCGGCCTTTCTGGTGTGCGACGAGCCGGTTTCCTCCCTCGATGTGTCGGTGCAGGCGCAGGTGCTTAACCTGCTCGCGGATCTCCAGCGTCGGCGCGGAATCGCCTTCCTGTTCATCGCGCACGATCTCGCGGTGGTGCGGCAGCTCGCCCACCGCATCGCGGTGATGTACTTCGGGCGGATCGTCGAGCTTGCTCCCACCGAGACCGTGATCCGGACTCCGCTCCATCCGTACACCCAGGCGCTGCTCTCGGCGGTGCCGGAGCCCGACCCTGCCCGGCAGCGGACCCGCATCGTGCTGCGCGGCGACCCGCCGAAACCGACCGAGCCGCCACCCGGATGCCCGTTCGCGTCGCGCTGCTTTCACCACATGAAGAACGAGCGCTGCGTCACCGAGCTCCC
>CAYTMW010000071.1:0-6945 GCA_964439025.1 uncultured Gemmatimonas sp.
GGCCAGGAACTCCAGCGGGTCCACGGTGGCGGTGCCGGCCGTGGGCCCGTCGGCCGTGTCCAAAACGAGAAATGCCTGGTCCTCGGCGCGCGATCAGTCGGGTGGATGCCGTTGGGGTTCCGTCTCCGCCCGCCGGTCCTTTTGCGCGGCGCTTGAGACCCGTTGCCAGCGTCGTGGTCACGTCGTCGCCGCGGCGAGCAGGGTGCGGAGGCGCACCAGATTGTAGGCCGCACTCGTGAAAGCAAACACCCAGCTCACTTTCTCGCACCCGCGGTGGTGCAGCTTGCGGAGCAGGCCGACACATTTCTGCCAGCCGAAGCTTTCCTCGACCAGTGTGCGCTTCCGCTGGCTGAGAGCAGAACCCGCGTGGCGGGTGGTTCGGCCATCGATAAGGCTCCGGCGGCGAAACCGATGGAGATTGGGACTGACATGCGGCGTGAAGCCCAGGGTGCGGACGCCCGCAATGAATTCCGGGGTATCGTAGCCCTTGTCTGCCCCCAGGGTCCGCCGGCGCTGCGTCGGCGCCAGGAGGGTGAGCATCTCTAGCGCCGCGTCCCGCTCCGCGTGGTACTCCGGGGCGCGCACGTCGGTCTGCACGATCAAACCATGCCGATTCTCAGTGAGCACGCTCGCTTGATACCCCAAGAAGGCAGCGCCGTGGTGCGTCTTGCGCACCAGCCGCGCTTCGGGATCGGTCACCGAGCCGTGCGTCGTGTTGGAGCGCTTCTCCCCGCGGAAGTTCACACTCGGGTTGCTGGGATCGTCGTCCGACGGCGCGGGCGGCTCGTCGAGCGGGCGAAAGCTCTTGGGGCTGGCCCACGCCTCAAGCAGCGTGCCATCCACGGTGAAGTGCTCGTGGGAGAGGCCGTGGTGCTGGTCGGCCAGGGCCAACACCTGCTGAAAGAACGCCTCCGCGATATTCCCCTCCAGCAGCCGGTCACGATTCTTGGTGAACACCGTCGGTACCCAGACCGTATCATCCGGGGTCAGGCCGACAAACCAGCGGTAAAGCAGATTGTAGTCGAGCTGCTTCATGAGCTGCCGCTCACTGCGAATCGTGTACAGCACTTGCAGGAGCAGCGCCCGGAGCAGCTGCTCGGGAGGGATCGACGGCCGCCCGATGACGGAATACAGGGTCTGGAAGCGCGGCGACAGCTCGACGAGCAGAGGATCCACCAGGCGACGCATCGCCCGCAGCGGGTGATCGGCAGGAATCCGATCCTCGATCGACCGGTAGCTGAAGAGGATTGCCTGCCGCTCGTCGGGACCACGCATCGGCGCTCTCGCTGGGAGGGTCATTCCAACCTATATGATTCGCCCAGTCGCGCCAGACACTTTGCGGCTACTTTTTCAGCAACCTGCTAGACATCTCGCGACGCTCCGGCAAGTAAGGACCGTATGGGCTGATCAGAAGGCCTCATCCCACGGAATGGAGAGGCGCATGGCGGCGACGATGAGGCCGACCATGCTGTAGGTCTGCACAAAGTTCCCCCACAGCTCGCCAGTCACCGGATCGATGTCCTCGGACAGGAGGCCGTGGCGATTCCTGCGGGCCAACACCTTTTCAAACAGCGCTCGTGCTTCGTCGTGTTCCCCCATCGCCGCCAGGGCGTTCACGAACCAGAGGGTGCAGACAAGGAACGCGTTCTCGGGTGCCCCGAAATCGTCCGCTTCGGTGTAACGAAAGATGCAGTCCCCCCGGCCCAGACATCGCTGGACGGCACGCACCGTGCCGACAAACTTCGGATCGTCGGCCTTGAGAAAACCCAGGTCGTTGAGGCACAACAAACTCGCATCGAGCTCGGTGCCGTTCATCGTCGCCACGAAGCTGTTCAGCTCCGAGTTCCAGGCTCGCTCGGATATGAACGCATGTATCCGCGCCGCTTCGGCGGACCAGAAGTCCGCGCGTGCTCCCAGCGCAAGGCGCGCCGCGATCCGGGCCAGGCGGTCGCACGCCGCCCAGCACATCACGCTCGAATAGGTGTGCACCCGGATGGTTCCCCGCAGCTCCCAGATTCCGGCATCGGGCTGATCGAACAGCGCGGCGGCTTGCAGACCGAGCGGCTCGAGACGGCGAAACAGCGCCTCGTCGCCCCGATGTTCCAGACGCTGGTCGAAGAAGACGTGGGTGGCGGCCAGGATGGCCGACCCGTACACGTCGTGCTGCACCTGCTGATTGGCCTGGTTCCCGACGCGGACCGGGCCCATTCCCCGATACCCCCGCAGCGATTCCACGGTGTGCTCTTCGGTGACGGTCCGGCCGCTGAGCGAGTAGACCGGCTGCAGCCTCCACTCCGGGGCGCCGGCGACGATGTTGACGACGTAGCCGAGATAGCGCTCCATCGTTCGCGTGGCGCCCAATCGGTTGAGTGCGTCGACCACGAAATACCCGTCGCGCAGCCAGCAATGCCGGTAGTCCCAGTTCCGGCCGCTGTCGGGCGACTCGGGAATCGAGGTTGTCATGGCGGCGATGATGGCGCCGGTGTCTTCGAAGACATTCAATTGCAGGGTGATGGCCGCGCGAATGACGGCGTCCTGCCACTCGAACGGGATTGCGAGATTGCGAACCCAGTCCCGCCAGTAGGCACCGGTCTCCGCCAGGAAGCGTTCGCCGAGCTCCGCAATGCTTCCGGTCACCGTCTCGTCGGGGCCGAGCAGGAGGGTCGCGCTGCCGTCGAGGAAGAACGGCAGCTCCTCGGCCAGCGCCGTGATCGACACATCCGTGGTCAGCCGGAGCACCGGTTCTCCGCCGAGGAATCGCAGGTGATTGCTTCCCATGCTGGAGCCGGCCGGCACGGCACCATATTCGCGCGCGGGGCGCAAGCGAATTCTCACTCGCGGGGCCCCGCTGATTCGCTGAAGCTTCCGGACCAGCATCATCGGCGCAAAGACCCGCCCGAATTGCATGAAGCGCGGCGCGAAATCGGTGACCTCGACGCACCCGCCGCGGGCGTCGAAGAGCCTGGTGACCACGATCGGCGTGTTGACGAGGTATTCCTGTTCGCGCCGGATACAATCGAAGAGTTCGATGGCAAAATAGCCGAAATCCGCCTCGCCACGTGGTTCCCGGAGCAGAGTGCAGAATACCGGATCGCCGTCGAATCGAGGGAAGCAGCCCCAGACCATTTCGGCGGACGGATCCACCAGCACGCCGAGCGTCCCATTGCCGAGCAAGGCCAGATCGAGCGAGGTCATGACGGGGTCGCCGGCGTCAAGGCGCGCGTCAGCCACGCGCGCACGAGCGTCACGTCCCGCAATCTGTACCGGGCGACAGTCGGTCCCGGGCCGACCTTGACCGAATGACCGTGCAGCCGGTTGACCATCGCGAACCCGAATTCGTCGGTCGCGTCGTCGCCCACGAAGACCGGCGTGTGACCCTGAAAGGGGGTCTCAAGCATGAACTCCTGGATCGCGGCTCCCTTGTCCTTGCCCGCCGGCTTCAGCTCGACTACGGCTTTCCCGCTTTGGACGCAATACCGCGCCCCGAGCCGACCCAGCGCCGCGCGAGCCACACGATGAACGTATCCGGCCAGATGGGGCGCGCGGCGGTAGTGAAGCGCAATCGAAAGGCCCTTGTGCTCGAGGAGTAGTCCGGGATGGCCCTCCACCACGTGGGTCAAATGCCGGTACACGCTCTCGAGCCGGCGGGATGGGAAGGCGTGGTAGAATACGCGGCCCCAGGCATCCCGACGTTCCACGCCGTGCTGCCCCGCGGCAGGGAGCAGGATCATGGGAAAGAGGCGATCGATGTCCACGAGCGAGCGACCGCTGATGAGGGCCACCGCGCCGGCCGAGGAGGTATGCAGGTCGACTATCAGATGTTGCAAGGCATGATCGACGTTTACAGCGCCGGGCGACGCGGCGATTTCAAGAAGGGTGCCGTCAATATCGAAGAAATATGCCCAATCCGGCTCCGCCTCGATCATGATGGAGCCGGCGACGGGTGCCGCGGCACGCCCGGGGGGGACAGGAAGCTCCCCGAGGCGCGGGCGAGCAGGCGCCCCTTGCGTCGTGTACCTGCGGCGTCGATCAGCATCCGGCCGGCCCAGCGATAGACATTGAACTCCTCGATCAGCCCGCGCATCAGCCGTATGCGGGCGCGCTGTTCCCCCTCGGGCATCTCGAGCGCCAGGTGAAGGGCCGCGGCGCACTCGTCGCTGTCGTACGGATTGACCACCAGCGCCTCGGACAACTCCCGGGCTGCCCCGGTGAATTGGCTCAGGATCAGCACGCCCCGCTCGTCATCGCGGGCGGACACGAACTCCTTGGCGACCAGGTTCATACCGTCGTGCAAGCTGGTCACCACGCAGAGAGCGGCGGCGCGGTAGTACTCGTAGATCTCCACGGGCTGATGGTGTTCGACCTTGAGTATGATCGGAGGATGACGGGCGCTCGCGAAACGGTCGTTGATCCGCGCCGCCATGGCGCGGACCCGGCGCTCGCAGTCCTGGTACTGCTCGATGCGGGTTCTGGAGGGCGCAGCGATCTGGACCAGGGTGAATCGCCCCACCCATTCAGGGTACAGTTGAAGCAGCCGCTCCACCGCCCGGAACCGTTCTTCGATGCCCTTGGTGTAGTCGAGTCGGTCCACCCCGATGCCCAGGCGATGGCCGGCCGGAAGCCCATGCCGCTCGAACACCTTCTTCCGGCACTCCGGGACCGGTAGGGTCATCAGCCCGGGAGACGGCGGCCACTCCACTGAGATCGGGTACCGGTTGACCGCGGTGAGTTTGCCACGGGAGGTCACCGTGAACATCTCACGATCGACCCGGGCTTCGACCAGCCGGTCGACCGTATCCAGAAAATTGTTGCAATGGAACTGGGTGTGAAAACCGAGAATACTGCTCCCGAGGAGTCCGTCCAGCAGCTCTTCTCGCCAGGGACAGATGGTGAACGCCTCGGGGTTGGGCCACGGGATATGCCAGAACGAGATAATCGTGGCCCTCGGCATCGCCTCCTGGATCATTCGAGGAAGCAGTGCCAGGTGATAGTCCTGCACCAGCAGGATTGGATCGGGCGAGGTGGCCTCATCGAGGACCGCGCGCGCGAACTTGCGGTTGACCGCGACATACTGTTCCCAGTCCGCAGTGCGGAACGTGGGGCGCACGTGCGCGATGTGACAGAGCGGCCAAAGCCCCTCGTTCGCGAAGCCGTAGTAGTACCCCTCCTCCTGCTCCTGGGTGAGCCAGACCCTGCGAAGCTGATAGGAAGGGGCCTTTGGAGGCACACCCACTCGATCGTGCCGGTCCACCACCTCCCGGTCTGCCGACCCGCCCCCGTGCGCGATCCAGGTCCCTGAGCATGCCCGCATGATCGGCTCCAGCGCCGTCACCAGCCCGCTCGCCGGACGCCACACCTCGATGTGGTCCCCCTGACGATGGTGGATGTACGGCTCGCGGTTCGACACCACAATAACTTGCTGGCCGCGCAGCTCTCCGTTCAGAATTCCACGCAAGGTCTCAGCCGTCCAGGTCATGTGCTCGTGGTCGCGAGTGCGATGCTCCGCCTCGAGATCGCGAATCAGGGACCGGAGGTCGTCCGCGATGGGTGCGAACTCCGGTGCACTCGGCCGTTTGGTCGGCCCCAGGAGTATTTCACCTCGCAACATCCCACGGAGTCCCTGCAACCATCCACGCCAGCTCACCTGCGCGATGACGACGGTGATGAGCGACACCGTGAGGCCGAGACCGACGAAGAAGAGAAACAGATACTTCCTGGTTTCCGCGCTGCGACGGGTGACGAAGCTCATGTCGTGCATCAAGACCAGGGAGCCGGAGGGTCCCGCGCTGGTCTCCAGTCGTCGTACCGATGCCAGCAATGGACCATGGGCGGACTTCAGGAGACCACCGGCACCGGAGTACCGCGCCAGGTCATCGCACCGGACCTCGGCGGGCATGGTCGACGTGGCGATGGCCGGGCCCGGCGACAGAGGGCAGAAGGCCACCGCGAACAGCCGCTCATCCTGGGTCAAGTGGGTGAAGTATTGCTCGATCTGAGCCTTGTTCTGATCCCGAATCAGGACTCCCAGCGGCTCCTGCACGGTGTTGGCGATGAGCGTGGCCCGCATCTCCAGGTCTCGCACGAACCACTGCAGGGTCAACCGGTCCGTCAGTGGCATGACCGCATAGGCGAACAGGGCGAGGGCCACCAGGAGCGGGATGATGAACCGCAGAGAGAGTCGCATGATCACTCCCGGGCAGTGCGCAATTCGACCACACCCGTTTCACGGTCGGGGCGCGGAGCTGAGACTCCCGGAATACTAACCGTGGGAGGTGGCCCCCACTGACCGCAACACACTCGCCCCGCGTCACCGCCGAGGACCCGATCGCCGAGCAATTCAACCGCGTGCCGAACTACGTCGCGTCGCGATTGCTGAAGCGGCTGGACTGGAACCTGGCCACCGTGATCGACGGGGACCTGTCCGAGGCGATCAACAAGCTGAAAAACCAACAGGGGAGCGGCGGGCTTCAAGTGCTACAGCAAGCTTTCCGGATCCCGATCCAGGACCACCCGCGCCGTCCCCTGGCCCTCGAGCCGCGGGGCGGCATAGCGCACCACCCTTCCGATCTCCTCGACCGGCCCCTTCACCAGCACGTGCCAGCGCCACCTGGCTTTGATCCGGGTTAGCGGGCAGGGCGCCGGCCCAAGGAGAACCAGCGGCAATCCCTGCGTCGCAATCAGCTTCTCCAGCCAGTCCGCCACCGCGAGCGCCTCTTCTGTCGCCTTCTCCTCCTGCTCTGCCGACACAATCACATTCAGTAGACTCGTCTCCGGCGGATAGGGCGGGCTCTTCCGCTCCTCCGCCTCGTGCGCCAGGAAACCCTCGGTGTCGTGACTCGCCGCGAACTTGAGCGCCACGAATAGGCATTTCCTTCGCCCCTCCCAACCTCCGAGGCCGGGGGCGGGCCGTCCCCTCGGCGCCCCGCGACGGTCCCCGGGCGCGCG
>CAYTMW010000072.1:0-6452 GCA_964439025.1 uncultured Gemmatimonas sp.
GGCACACCAAGGACCCGCGCATCCAGTCGGTGCAGATGGCCCGCGCCGACGACGACCGGAACTTCACCTACCGCTCGGCTTTTGCCGTGGAGGACCGGCGCTTCATCACCTTGGCCGATTCCACCATGCGCGAGGTCGAGCTGACGCTCGACGGCCGCTGGGGCGTCGGGCGCGACGACCGGGCCTATATCTCCGACTATAAGCGGCCCTCGGCGGATCTGTACCGGGTCAACCCCGTGACCGGCGAGCGGACACCGCTGCTGCGCGCGCAGATCACCAATACTTCGACCGGCAGCCATGTGTTCGGGACCTCTCCCGACGGGCGTCACTTCCTCTATTGGCGTGACGGACAGTTTCAGCTTTACAACCTCGACGAGGCGCGCTCGATCACCATCACCAGGGCTGGCGCGATGAGTTTCGTCGATGTGGAGTTCGATCATCCGGGGCCGAAGCCGGCGTATGGACTCTCGTCGTGGGCCAGGGACGGGAAATCCGTCGTCCTCCTCAACCGGTACGATCCCTGGCTGGTGCCGCTGGACGGGAGCGCACCGACAAACCTCACCGGCGGCTTCGGCGCGAAGAACGAGATTCGGCTCCGTTTCCTCAATACCGAATCAGTCGGAGGAATGGGCCCCATCGAGCGGGCCCAGACGCTGGCATACGACCCGTCGAAGCCGATGCTCCTCTCGGCGAACGGCCATTGGACCAAGAAAGCCGGCTTTTATGAGCTGCGCGATGGACGCTTGAAGGAGCTGCTGTACGAGGACGCCGCGTTCGGCTCGCTCACCAAGGCGGCCAAAGCGGACAAGTTCTTGTATACCCGGGAGACGTTCACCGAATTCCCCGACCTCCGCATTTCGGGCCCCGCGCTCACCGATGCGAAGACGATCACCAACGCGAATCCACAGCAAGCCGAGTACGCCTGGGGACGCCGGTTGCTCTTCGACTTCACCAACAGGAAGGGCGTCCGGCTGCAGGGAATCCTGGCCCTTCCCGACCACTACAAGCCGGGTGAGCGGCGGCCGATGATCGTGACGTTCTACGAGAAGAACTCCCAGAACCTGCATCGCTACCCGACGCCAACGTTCCTCACCGGCATGGGATCGATTCCGATTGAGGCGGTGAGCAAGGGCTACATCACCATGCTCCCGGACGTGCACTTCAATACCGGCGCGTCCCACAGCGACATGCTGGAGGCCGTCGAGGCGGCGACCCGCAAGGTGATCGAGATGGGCTACGCCGATCCGAAGCGGATCGGGGTGCATGGCCACAGCTATGGCGGGCAGGGTGTGGCGTTCATCGGCACCCGCTCGCGGATGTTTGCGGCGGTGGGCATGGGCGCCGGCGTCACCGACCTGACCGCGGACTTCAATCACAACTGGGGCTGGTCATACCAGGTCCTGGGCCGCGACGGGTCCAACGGCTACGACTACTACCTCTACGGGCAGGGCCGCCAGGGCACGACGCCGTGGGACAACCCGGAGCTCTACCGCTTCGAGTCGGCGATGACCCACGTCCGCGAAGTGACCGCGCCGTTCCTGATCATGCACGGGACCGCTGATCCAACGGTGGCGTTCCAGGAGGGGCTCGGGTTCTACAACGCGCTCCGGTTCAACGGGAAGAACGCGACCCTGCTGGCCTACCCGGGCGAGGGGCACGGACTGCGCGGGCTGGCCAATCGGCGGGACCTCACGATCCGGTACTTCCAGTTCTTCGACCACTATCTGCGTGGCGCGCCTGCTGCGCGGTGGATGACCGAAGGAGTTCCCTACCTCGAGAAGGATTTCCGGCGGGATGCGAGCAGGGAGGTCGTGGCTCCGCGCCCGATGCCCTGACGAACGACAACTGCGCCCACGGATTTCTCAGATTCCTTGTTGATCTGTGTCGTCTGCGGGCGCAGTTGCCTGTTTCTCCTCCGGGCTAGGGTAGGACTCGCCCACGGGGCCTGCGGGCCAACATGCATCTCGATCTTCGTCAGGCCCTCGCGGCCCGACGTCCCCTATGGCGAGCCCTCCCCGTCGCCCGGATCAATTTCTCTCTGCTGATAAGTACAGCAGGCACCACCCACAGATTTCGCAGCCCCCGCAGATTCATTGTTCATCGGTGTAGGCCTGGGGGCAGCAGTTCGTTTCACACCTCACGCCTCATTACCGACTGCCACTTGGCGAGGACGCTCGGTGCAGTTGCTTTAATGACCGTACCTCTTAGATCTCGCTTCAGGTCCGTTGATCCACAGATTTCACAGATTACACGAACGGAACAGCAACTGTTTTCTGTTTTTTCATCGGTGCAATCTGCGTAATCTGCGGATTCACTCTCCCCGAAGGGCAGCATTGGGATCCGCACGGGTCGCGCGCATGGCCGGTACGACACTCGCCACGAGCGCCACGGTCAGGAGCAATACCGCAACCATGCCGTAGGTGGCGGGGTCGCGCGCCGACTGCTCGAAGAGCAGCGGCTGAATCCATTTGGCGCCTATCAACGCCAGAGCCAGGCCGAGGGTCACCCCGACCAGCGCGAATTTCACTCCCTGCCCCACCACGAGACGCACCACATCCACCGCCTGGGCGCCGAGCGCGATCCGCACCCCCAGCTCGTGCATCCGCTGCGCCACGTTGTATGTGATCACGCCGTAGAGCCCGACCGCCGCCACCACCAGTGCCAGGATGCCGAAGGCGACGAACATCGTCGCCCCCACTTTCCACGACCGCCGCTGGCTGTCGATGATGTCGTTGAGCGGCCGCACCCGCACGTAGCTCTGCCCCGGCATCACCGCCTGCAGCACCTTCCGCACCGTTTCCTGGTGGGGGAGAGGATCGCCTCGCATCCGCAGCATCAGCGCGAAGCCGGACCCGGGTTCGTACTGGGCGGTCGGCAGGTAGTACATGAATCCTTTTTCGCCGGTTAGGCTTCGCTCCACCGCGTTCTCGGCGATGCCGATCACCGTGGTGCAGGGCATGGTGTCGTTACCGACCCGCATGCACTGCCCGAGCGCTTCCTTCCCGGGCCAGAGCGCCTTGCCCATGGCCTCGCTCACCACCACCACCCGTGGGGTGCCCTTCCGGTCCAGCACGGTGAAGGAGCGGCCCCGCAGGATGCGGGTGTCCATGGTCTTGAAGAAGTCCGGCGTGGTGGTCTGGTAGGTGAACCGCCCCAGCTTTCTTACCGAGTCGATCCCCTCGACGTAGAGTCTCGTGGCGGAGCTGCTCCAGAACGGGATGGCGCTCACCCAGGCCGCGTACTCCACGCCGGGAATCGCCTGCCCCGCCTCGAGGAGCCGCTGGCCCAGCGCCTCTTGTCCGGCCTCGGTGGTGGGCATCCCCCGCATGTCGGCCGTGGCGAGCAACACAGGCTCCGCATCGAACCCCATCCGCATGGAGCGGACGTTGTCGAGGCTCTTGACGAAGAGCCCGGCGCCCACCAGCAGAATCACCGACAAGGCGCCCTGCAGCACCAGCAGCGCCGAGCGCATCCGCGAGCGGTGGTATCCTCCCTCCCGCGCGCCGGCCTTGAGGGCGCCGGCCAGATCCCCGCTGCCCGCCAGAAACGCAGGGCCCAGGCCCGTGAGCAGCCCTGCGGCGAGCGCGAAGCCCGCCGCGACAAGGAGGGTGCGCCAGTCGGTGACCACATCAAGTGCCGAGATGTTCCGGACGAAGAGGTGGCGGAGCGCGGCACCACCCCACTGTGCGATCGCCACACCCGCCACGCAGCCGAGGGCGGCGAGCAGCATGCTCTCGGTCAGGCACTGCGCGAGCAGCCGCTTGCGGCTCACCCCGAGCGCCAGCCGCACGGCGATCTCCCGCCGCCGCCGGAGCACCCGCGCCAGCATGAGGTTTGTCACGTTGGCGCAGGCGATCAGCATCACGATCACCGCCACGCCGGTCACCCAGAGCAGCGTCTTCGACTCGAGCCCGGCATCGGGACCCGCCGCGGTCTTGAGCGGTCCCGCGATCGCCGCGGGCTGGGCGATTTTCGACGGCGCGCCACCACCGCTGAGCTCCACCTCGGCGTCCCAGCTCTTTACGTAGGCCTGACTCAGGTCCTGCGACGCCGCAGCCACCGACACGCCCGGCTTGCGTCGGAGCATCACGCTCATCCAGCCCCAGTTGTACGTCGTGTAATAGGTGGTGGCCATCCGCTCGATGGGCTCGTTCCCCGCAGCGGTGGTGATCGGGATGAACACGGCAGGCGGCTCGTTCTCCTCGACGCCGACGAAACCCTTCGGCGCGACGCCGATGATCACACAGGGAATGTTTCGGACGTGGATCGTCTCTCCAAGCACGCTGCGCCCCCCGAACTCGCGCTGCCAGAAACCGTATTCCAGCACGGCGACGTTGGCGCCCTTGGGGGTCACGTCTTCCGACTCGACGAAGAACCGGCCGAGCGCCGGGCGCAGGTCGAAGAAGTCGAAGAACGACGCATTGACCACCGCGACCGGACGCTCCCGCGAGGCGTCGCCCACGCCCACCGCCACCGTTCGGGTGGTGAATCCGGCGAACTGGGAGAACGAGGAGGTGAATTTCACGAGATCGAGGTAGCGGGTGTACTCGAACGCCGACCTGGTGAGGCTCCGCTCCCGGTCGTGCCAGGTCAGATACACCCGGTGCACGGCGGCAGGATCGCGGAGGTAGGGAAACGGCCGGAACATCAGCCGGTCGATCACGCCGAACATGGCGGCATTGGCGCCGATGCCAAGACCCAGGGTGATGATGACCGTCGCCGAGAAACCGGGAGATCGCCGGAGGCCGCGGAGGGCGTAGCGGAGGTCCTTCTGGAAGTGATCGAGCCAGGGCCAAGACCACCGGTCGCGGGCTTCTTCCCGGACCCGGGTCAGGTTCCCGAGGCGGCGGCGCGCCACGTAGGGCGCCTCCTCTGCAGGAGCCCCCTCCCCCAAGGCATCGCGCTCCAACTGCTCCCGGTGAAAGCGCAACTCTTCAGTAAGCTCGCGGTCGAGCTCGTCGCGCCGGAGCCAGTCTCGCAGTCGCGCCAACCATTCTCGCATGGGGGTCTCCTGGGTGCTGGGTGCTGGTTGCTGGTTGCTGGTTGCTAGTTTATGCGGGCCGCATGATGCGTCCGATGGCGGCCACCAGCTCCAGGAATCCGGATTCCTGCTGGCCGAGATGCCGGCGACCCTCGCGGGTCACGGTGTAATACCGGGCCCGCTGGTTGTTGGGGGTCTGCCGCCACTCCGCCTTGATCCAGCCCTTTTGCCGCATCCGCTGGAGGGCGGGGTAGAGCGAGCCTTCCTCCACCTGGATGACATCCTCGGAGAGACGAAGGAGGTGCTGGGCGATCCCGTAGCCGTGCATCGGCTGGGTGGTCAGGGTCTTGAGGATGAGCATGTCGAGCGTACCCGGGAGCAGGTCCCGCCTGGATGAGGAGGTCATGGAAGAAACATAGCCTGTCTATGGGGTAGACGCTCTATGGCCTGAAAAGGTTGCCAGGAGGGAGATCAGGGGAAAGGGGTCAGGGTTCCCTCTTCCCCCTTCCCCCTTCCCGCTTCCCCGTTAGGATTGGATTCGGAGCCACTCCCGGCTCCGATCCACTCTTCACGGAGATCCCAGCATGCGCGTCCTCCTTGCCACGGCGATAGCCGGGGTTTTCCTCTTCGCGAGTCCGCCGGCCCGGGCCCAGATGCCCGACGGCTCCGCCAGCCGCACCGCGATGCAGAAGCTGGATTTCATGGTCGGACGCTGGAGGGGCGAGGCGTGGATGGTCCGGGGCGCCGAGCGCGTCCAGACCACCATGACCGAGGCCATCGAGCGGAAGCTCGGTGGGGTGGCGCTCCTGGTCGAAGGCCTCGGCGAGGGCGGCGTGAGCTGGTCCCGGGAGGTCCCCGGCGGCCGCATCCGCAATACCGCGAAGATTGCCAACGGGGAGTGGCACGAAGTGGGTGAATTCCCCCGCGACGGCACGACCTGGATGCAGATCATGGAAATGAAGCTCCGGCCGGAGCAGTAATGAACAAGAACCGGCTCGAGGCGTTCAGTGCTCCCCGACCGGCGCGCCGAACGCGTCCTGGCGAAATGACCGAATGCGTCGTTCACTCCTGATTCCGGCCCTCGCCACCGCCACGTTGGCGGTGCCTCCGTTGGGCGCCCAGGCCATCCCGCCCTGCGCCCAGCATGCACAGGACTGCCCGGCGCCTCCCGTCATCAACGTCGGACCTCCCGGCCCCCTGGTTGCACCCCCGATGGATGCGGTCGTCCTCTTTGACGGCAAGAGTCTCTCGGAGTGGCGGAGACCGGACGGCAGCCCCGCTCGGTGGAAGGTCCGGAGCGGGTACATGGAAATCGAGCCGGGAACCGGCGGGATCGAAACGGCGCGGGGATTCGGCGATGCGCAGCTGCACATCGAATGGGCCACGCCCAGCCCTGGCAAGGGAGCAGACCAGGACCGGGGCAACAGCGGGGTGTTCCTGATGAAGCTGTACGAGGTGCAGGTGCTCGATT
>CAYTMW010000073.1:0-6333 GCA_964439025.1 uncultured Gemmatimonas sp.
AGCGTGGTCCCCGTGGAGGTGAACGGCGAGCGGGTGATGATGTTGAGCACCCCGTTCGCCGAGTTGGGACCATACAGCGCCGCACCGGGTCCGAGCACGAACTCGATCTTCTCGATGTCTTCGTTGGTCGTCGGGAAGAAGGTCGCCACGTTCACCCGCAGGGAGGGTACCGCGGCATACCGGTAATCGATCAGGGTCAGCAGCGCGCCGGAAAAGATGTTGTTGAAGCCCCGGGCGACGACGTTGGATTGCACCAAACCGCCCTGGACGACGTCGGCACCAGGAATGCCCTTCAAATGATCGGCGATGGTGAGCGCCGGACGCTCTTCGATCTCCTGTCGCAACTGCGCAAAGACCGCCGCAGGGGTGTCGGTCTGCTTCTCCTGGACCCGGGAGACCGTGGTGACTGAAACCTCCTCGAGCCGCATCGGGGCCTGCGTGAGGACGGCGTCGACCATGGCGGTGCCGCCCGCAGACACGGTGGTGTTGGGAAACTCGCGGGGAGCGTACCCGACATTGACGACGCGCACGGTATAGGTGCCCGGAGCGACACCGGTAATGCGATAGCGGCCGTCCGATCCCGCCTTGCCCTGCGCGGCGAGGATGTCGTTCGCCTCGAGCCGGACGATCGCCCCGGGGAGCGCACCACCGCCGTCGGCGCCCGTCACCTTTCCGGAAACCGTGCCGGACTGCGCCCACGCGGGAACGATGGTTACCAGCGCCATCACGAACGAGATCAGAAACGTTCTGAGCGCGCGCGCCATACAGGAGATCCTCGTGGGGGAAAGAAAGAGCGAGACAAGGCTCAATATACGACCTACACCGCGACAAGTGTCAAGGATTCGCACGACGGGGCGGACGCAGCGATAAATCGGTGTGCAAGATGCCTGGCGGGCCTCGTCTGTGTAGATTGAAACCACGAAATTCAGAGTTTTCAGGGTCTTGGAGGGACTTGGCCTCGTTCGGAGCGCCGGCCTCCAAGACCGACCTATGGAGGAATCCTAATGATCAAATGGACTGCCGTGGCACCGCTGGCGCTCGTCGCCGCCCTTGCATGCGCGAAGGGATCCGACGTCGCGCAGCGCATTCCGGCCGACTCGTCCCAGTTTTATCGCACCCAGATAGAGGAGATGACGACGATCGCGGCCGCCAAGGACAGCCTTGTCCGGGACCTCGCCGAGACGACGCGGCTTCTCTCCGACATCAACACCGAGATCATGAAGGTGACCTCGACCCGGAAGCCGGTTGAGCCGGTGGTCGGGGGCGAAGGCGTGGCGACCAACGACCGCGCCCTCGTGCTGAAGCGTGTTCAGGACCTCACCGCCCGCCTCAAGGCCAACGAATCGCGCCTGGCCGCGAGCCAGAAGCGTCTGCGGCAGTTGACATCCCAGTCGGACAGCCTCAAGGGTTTCGTCACCGACCTCCAGGCCACGCTCGACGGCCTGAATGCGACCCTCGAGAGCCAGCGGACGACCATCGCGACGATGGAAGCCGATCTGACGGGCGCCCGTCAGCAGGTCTCGACGCTCTCGACCGAAAAAGCGGAGCTGACCGACACCGTGTCCGTGATCACGACCCGCGAGAACACGGCGTACTACATCATCGGGACCCGCAGCGAGCTCAAGGACCGCGGGATCATCAAGGAAGCGGGCGGCACCCGATTCCTGATCTTTACCCGTACCGGTGAAGTGCTCAAGCCGGGCGACAACCTCGATCCTTCGGCCTTCACGGCGGTGGATCGCCGGAACGTCACGGAAATCAAGCTCCCGGACCCGATGAAGGAATATCAGCTGGTCACGAATCAGAACATCGCGTACAGCAACATTCCGCTCGACGCGAACTACCGCGTCAAAGGCTCGCTCCAGATCACTTCTCCGGACCGGTTCTGGGGTCAGCACAAATTCCTGATCCTGGTCGAGCGCTAAGCCAGGTTCGGCGCACCGATCGGGGGAAACGGGGGGCTTCGAGAGAGGCCCCCCGTTCTTACTTTCCCCAGGGAATTCTCCGGATATCACGATCCGGATCGCCGCTATAATCCTGAATGCATCGCTCTCCGGGACGAACGTGAACAAGCGGCAGGTACTCGAAGGGATGCTCTGCGCCCGCCGCCTCTGGTGGACTTACCATGAGCCGGACGCCCCGGAGCTGGCGCCGGACGAGGTGACCCTCGACCGGTTCGCCGAAGGCCGGGCGGTGGGACGCGCGGCGCGCGAATTCCTCTCAGGCCGGGAGTACGAAGTGTCCTACCAGGCCGACGGCGTCTCGGTTCGGGTGGATATCCTGGAGCAGCGGGAGGGAGGGGTCGCGATCATCGAGGTGAAGGCCTCGAATAGCGTGGATGCCGCGCATATCGACGATCTTGCGGTCCAGGTCCATGTCCTGCGCGCCACCGGAGTCCCGGTCGTCGCCGCCGAGCTGATGCACCTCGACCCAGCCTGCCGTGCCCCCGATCTCTCGAATCTCCTGACCCGCGTGGACGTGACCGCGAAGGTCGAACGGCGCCTCCCGATCATCGCCCGGGCAATCCAGCAGGCCCGTGCCGATCTGCTCGGTCCCCTCCCCGACACCCCGATCGGGGCGTATTGCGGGCGCGGCAAGGAGGACGAGTGTCCCTTCATCGACCGGTGCTGGGACTCGGTGCCCGAGCACCATGTGAGCACCTTGTATTACATCGGCAAGAAGTGGCCCGAGCTCGCCACGCGCGGCTATCAGGTAATCGGGGACCTCCCCGATGACGTCGCCCTGCCGAGGGCCGAAACCCGGAGGCAGGTCCGCTCGATCAAGGAGGGACGGCGGATCATCGAGGAGGGTCTCTCGGCCGCGCTCGACGCGTGGTGGAGGCCGCTCGCCTTCCTCGATTTCGAAACTGTAAGCAGCGCGATCCCTCGTTACGCCGGCAGCTCGGCGTGGGAGCAGATTCCGGTACAGTTCAGCGTGCATCACCAGGACGGGCGATCGGCCGCATGGATCGCCGACCGCGAGGAAGACCCTCGTCCCGCGCTGGCCCGGGAGCTGGTCGAGGCGTGCCGGGGCGCCGGGACGATCGTCGCCTATTACGCCGATTTCGAACGGGGGTGCCTCCGCCACTTGCAGGCGGCGGTGCCGGAGCTCGCGGAGCCGCTCGGGGAGATCGAACGGAAGCTCGTGGATGCCCTCCCGGTCGTTCGTGCCCACGTCTACGATCCCGCCTTCCGCGGGGGCTTTTCCCTCAAGGTGGTGCAGCCGGCGCTGGTGCCAGAGCTGACCGGGTACGGCGATCTCGCGGTGCAGGAGGGACAGACCGCCAGCGTCCGGCTCAGGCGGCTCCTCGCGGGAGAGCCCGCCGATCCCGCCGAGCGGCGGCGGATCAGGGAGGAGCTGCTGGCGTATTGCGGATTCGACACCATGGGGCTGATGAAGCTGGTCGAGCGGTTGCGGGAGCTGGGCAAGGGGTTACCCTGAGCGCCGCAGAATTGTCATCGCGAGGGCCCGAATGGCCCGTGGCGATCTTGCCGACCATCTCTCCGGCTCCGGGAGATCCGTTCTCAACGTCCCCAGTCACACCGCCCTCGTCCTCGCACTTCCGCGAGCGCGGGGTCACCGCCAGATTCCCGCAGTTCCCGTCTCCATTACCGTAACCCCGGGCCAGCATGCCTCGCCAAATGTTCGCTTCCCTTGCCACATTGTGCACCACCGCGCTCGTGCTCGCCGCACCGCTCGGAGCCCAGGAGAGCAAAGACCCCGCAGCCCGCCGCCTCGAGCGCGAGATCCTCGAAGAGCTGATCCGGATCAATACCAGCGACTCCGCAGGGGGAACGCCTGCCGCGGCCAAGGCAGTTGCCGACCGGCTCCTGGCAGCCGGCTTCCCGGCCGCGGACGTGCGGATGATGGGACAGACGCCGCGGGTCCAGAACGTGGTCGTACGCTACCGGGGCCGCGACTCCGCTCGGAAGCCGATTCTCCTGATGGCGCACCTCGACGTGGTGGATGCCCGCAAGGAAGACTGGACCACCGATCCGTATCAGTTTGTGGAGAAGGAAGGCTGGTACTACGGCCGGGGCACCAGTGATAACAAGGCGGGCGCCGCGATGCTGGTGGCCAATTTCATCCGCTACAAAAAGGAGGGATTCGTTCCGGAGCGCGATCTCATCGTCGTGCTGACCGGGGACGAGGAGACGACCGGCGACGGCATCCGGTGGCTCACCCAGGAGCACCGCGCCCTGATCGATGCCGACTACGCCCTGAACACCGATGGGGGCGGAGGCGACTATCGCGAGAGCAAGCCGATCCGCTTCAACGTGCAAGCGGCCGAAAAGGTTTATCAGAGCTTCGTCCTCGAAGTGCGCAACAAGGGAGGTCACAGCTCCCGGCCGGTCCCCGACAACGCCATCAATCACTTGTCGCGCGGACTCTCGCGGATCGCCGACTACGAATTCCCGGTGCGCCTCAATGAGGTCACCCGCGCATTTTTCGGGCGGGGCGCCGCGGCCGAGTCCCCCGCGCTGGCGGCCGACATGCGCCTGGTGGCCCGCACCGGCAACGCCCTCGCCGCGCGCCGTCTTTCGGCGGCCTCACCGTACTACAACTCGACCCTACGGACCACCTGCGTCGCGACCCGGCTCTTTGCCGGGCACGCTGACAACGCGCTGCCGCAGCTCGCGCGCGCCACGGTCAACTGCAGGATCCTTCCGGACCAGTCGGTCGACAGCGTGGAAGCCGTCCTCCGGCGAATCGTCACCGACACCGCCATTCGATTGTCTCGGGTATCCGAAGCGCATCCCAGTCCCCCTTCGCCGCTGCGTGCCGATCTGATGCAGCCGCTCGAGGCGCTGACGGCCAGGTACTGGCCCGGGGTGCCGATCGTCCCCGAAATGTCCACCGGTGCGACCGATGGCCTCTACACCCGGAACATCGGGATCCCGACCTATGGTGTCGGAGCGATCTTCGACGACCTCAACGATTCACGGGCGCATGGACGGGACGAGCGGGTCGGAGTGAAGGAGTACCACATGGCGGCGGAGTACTGGTATGAGCTCGTCAAACAACTCTCCTCGGCCAGGATGAGTCCATAATCAGGGAGTAGCGAAGAGCGAGGAGCGAAGAGGGAGGCAGCAGGCAGCAGGCAGCAGGCAGCAGGCAGCAGGCAGCAGGCAGGAGGGAATATGGATCACACGCGCAGGGATTTCGTCAAGGCCGCCGCGGCCGTGGGGATCGCAAGCGCCATCCCCCTGACCACTGACCACTGGCCCCTGACCACTCAGGAGCCGCTCCGCTTCCGGGCTGCGCCGATTCCCACCGTCCGGATCGGCTTCGTCGGTATCGGCGGCCAGGGGAGCGGCCACGTCGAGATCCTGCTCACCCTGGACGGCGTCGAGATCGCCGCGCTCTGCGACATCGTCCCGGAAAAGGTGACAACGTGGCAGCGGAAGATCCGCGAGATGGGGAGGAAGGAACCGGTCGCCTACACCAGGGGACCGCACGACTTCGAGCGGATGTGCGCCGAGCAGGAGCTCGACCTGGTGTTCAACGCGACGCCCTGGGAATGGCACGTGCCGATCGGCCTGGCGGCGATGAAGAACGGGAAGCACAACGCGTCGGAAATTCCGCTCGCCTACACTGTGGACGATTGCTGGGCGCTGGTCGAGGCGGCGGAAAAGTACCGAAAGCACTGCGTGATGATGGAAAACTGCAACTACGACCGGCTCGAAATGCTCGGGCTCAATCTCGCGCGGAAAGGCCTGCTCGGCGAGCTGCTCCACGGCGAATGCGGCTACAATCACGACTTGCGGGAGATCAAGTTCTCGGCCGATGGCGAAGGGCTCTGGCGCCGCGCCCATGCCACGAAGCGGAACGGAAACCTCTATCCCAGCCACGGCCTGGGACCGATCGCGGAGGCGATGGGGATCACGCGCGGCAATCAGCTCGACTACCTCGTCTCCCTGAGCGGGCCGGCGCGCGGGCTCCAAGCGTGGCAGGCGGAGCATCTCGCGGGGGATGACCCGCGCAGGAAAGAGCGCTATGTGCTGGGCGATGTGAATGCGACCCTGCTTCGCACCATGGCCGGGCAGACGATCTACGTCACCCACGACACCAATCTGCCCCGCCCCTATAGCCGGAAGTACGTCCTCCAGGGTACCCGCGGGATCATCGAGGGCTACCCCCGCCGCGTGTATGTGGAAGGAGTGAGCAAGGCCCCCCACCGCTGGGACCCGGTGGAGTCATGGTTCGAAACCCACGACCATCCTTTTTGGAAAAGCGAAAAGGTCAAGCAGGCAAGCGTGGGCCACGGCGGGATGGATTGGCTGGAGGACTGGCGGCTGATCAACTGTCTGCGGGAGGGACTCCCGACCGATC
>CAYTMW010000074.1:0-6239 GCA_964439025.1 uncultured Gemmatimonas sp.
AGCGGCCGGGTGATATCTCCCTGAAGGCGCTCCGCTGCGGCGTCCGAAGCAATCCGCAGGTAGACCAGCAGCGCGTCCCCCGCCCCATCGAGATTTCCCGGCTCCGCCGCCCAGCCCGCTCCCGGCGCGATGACGTGGGGCGGCGCGGCCATCACCCCGTCCATCGCCGCGCGCTCCAGCCGGCGGAACTGCGCCTCACCCTGGGCCGCAAACAGTTTCCCCACCGGCATCCCGGCGGCGAAAACCACGATCTGATCGATGTCACTGAAGGCGGCATGAAGAAGCTCTGCGACGCGGCGCCCGACCGTGGTCTTGCCCGAGCCGGGGAGTCCCACGAGCACGAGGTGCCGCTTCACGACTCCGGCCCGGAGACGTTTCGGCCCAGCTCGCTCCAGCGCCGGCCCAGGCTCGCGGTGTATCCGTCGTAATTGCGCCGCATCTCGGAAAGGGAGTCGCCGGCGAACTTTTCGAGCATGGCATCGGCCAGCACCAACGCCACCAGCGCCTCCGCGATTACCCCCATCGCCGGCACCGCGGTGACGTCGGACCGCTCGCTCTGCGCGTTGGCGGAGGAGCCGGTGGAGAGATCGACGGTCTTGAGGGGCGACATCAGAGTGGAAATCGGCTTCATCGCCACCCGCACCACGAGCGGCTCGCCGGTGGTCATTCCCCCTTCGAGCCCGCCGGCGTTGTTGGTGAGACGACGGAAGCCTCCCCGGGGGTCGGAGGCGGCACTGCCCTCGGCGTGCGACTCGATGGGATCGTGCACCTGCGAGCCCGGTACCCGTGCCGCGGTAAAGCCCATCCCGATCTCGACGCCTTTGACCGCGGGGATCGACATCAGCATTCCCGCCAGGCGCCCGTCGAGCTTGCGATCCCAGCTCGTGTGACTCCCGAGCCCCAGCACCACGCCGCGGGCCACGACTTCGATCTCACCGCCCAGCGTGTCGCCGGCCTTCTTGGCGAGGTCGATGCGGGTTATGATCGCCGCCTCCGCGGAGGAATCGAGTACCCGCACCTCGGAGCGGTCGGAAGCGGCGTTGAGGGGAACCGGGAGAGGGGAAGGGGCAACGGAGGGGATACCTCCGAGCGAGACGACGTGGCTCCCGATCTCGACCCCGAATTCCTCGAGCAGCCGCCGTGCCAGCGCCCCGGCCGCCACCCGCGCCGCCGTCTCCCGCGCGCTGGCGCGCTCCAGGATGTCGCGGGCGTCGATCCGGTCGTACTTGAGCACCCCGACCAGGTCGGCGTGCCCCGGGCGGGGGCGGGTCACCCGGCGGCGGCGCAGGTCGCCCGGGGTGCCCTCGGCCGCCATCACGTCAACCCAGTTGTCCCAGTCGAGGTTGGGGATCATCATCGCGACCGGGGAGCCGAGCGTCTCGCCGGCGCGGACCCCGGCCAGCCACTCGATGCGGTCGCGCTCGATTTTCATCCGGGCGCCCCGGCCGTAGCCCTGCATTCGCCGGTCCAGCTCCCGGTCGATCTGTTCGGCGGTTACCGGCAGTCCGGCCGGAAGGCCCTCGACGATGACGACGAGGGCCTTGCCATGGGATTCGCCGGCGGTGGTGAAGCGCAGCCTCAAAGGTGCTCCTTTGCCTCTTTCCCTCTTTGCCTCCGGCTTCCCAGAAACAACCGAGCCCGGCAGCGCCGGGCCCGGGGAGGATCCTGTTCGCCAGTCGAAGCTGGGGTCAGGACTCCGGTACCGCCCTGCCGTCGTCAAGCACTCTCGGCGTGACCAAGATAATGAGGTCTTTCCGGTTCTCCCGAGTGGTGGAGAAGCTGAACAGGCTGCCGATCAAGGGAAGGCTCGAGAGGAGCGGAATCCCGGAGCGGGTCTTCTCCACCGTGGTGACGGTGAGCCCGCCGATGACCGCGGTTTCGCCGTCGGAGACCAGGATCTGGTTCTTGGTTTCCTGCTTCGCGATGATGAAGCCCAGGTCCGACGCCGCGAGGATCTGCAGGCTGGACCGTTCGGTCGCGAGGTCGAGGGAGATCTGCCCGTCATTGGTCACGTGCGGCGTCACCAGCAGCTTGATGCCGGTCTCGCGGAATTGCACGTTGGCGCGGGCAGCCTGTCCCGCCGCCGAGGGCGAATTGGCGTCGATCACGCGCACCGGAATGTCTTCACCGACACGGATTGTCGCCTGCTTGTTGTCCTGGGTGACAATGGTCGGCTCCGCCTGCACATCGGAGAGATCGACCTGCTCCAGCGCGTTCAGGAAGCCGGTGATCGAGAACCCGCCGATTGCCGTCGAGAACAACAGGTCAAGGGCCGGATTCTGCAGGACGGCCCCCGCGTTCCCGATGGCGGACACCTCGTTGCCACCCAGGTTCACCACGTTGATCCCGGGATCAGACGGCTGGCCGCCCTTGAGCGGGTCGGGACGCTGAACGACCCGGTTGTAATACTGGGTCCGGCTTCCGATGTCGTATTTGAAGCCGAGCTGCTCGAGGTCGGTCCGGTCGACGAAGATGATCTTGGCCTGGATCGACACCTGCTTGGGCCGAAGATCGAGCTGGGTGACGAAATCGATCACGTTCTGGATGTTGCTCTTGGTGTCGGTGATGATGACCGAGTTGGTAGCGGTATCGGGAATCACCGAGCCGCGCTTCGGCGTGAGCACGCCCTTGAGGGAATTCGAGAGCTCGCCCACCCGCGCATAGTTGACTCGGACGACCGCGGTCTGGGTCGGCTCCAGCGAATCTATTTCCGCCAGGTTCTGGGGCGCATCGACCCGGAGGATGCCGCCAGGCATCTCCTGCATCGACAGACCCTGCGACGCCAGGATGGCGTAGAACGCCTCGGTCCACGGCTTGTCGCGGATTTCCGCGGTCACCGACGCCTTGACGCCTTTTCCGATGATGATCGAGAGGCCGCTCACTGCCTGGAAGCCGGCGACCACCTCTTCGATGCTGGCGTTGTTCCAGCTCACCGAGATACGCGGGATCGGACGGTTCTGGGTCCGGCCCATCGCACGGGAAAGGGTCGCCTCTTCCCCGGCGGGCGCGGGCTCTGCTCGCGTGGGGGCCGGGGCGGTCTCGACCAGGAGCTCCGCGGTGGCCGCTCCCGAGGTCCCGTTCCATGCCGCGAAACCCTGCTCGGCGCCGAACGATACCGTAATGGCCTTGCTCGAGCGCTCCACCCGGTACGGCATCAGCCGCTCGACGTCGAGGACGACGCGGACGACGTCTGGGGTGTACTGCCGCACCCGGACATTGAGCACGCCGGCGCGCTTGACGCCGTCGTATCGCCCCGACTGATCCATCCCGGCCGCGAGCGTGGCGCCGGTGATATCGAGGACGATGCGGTTGGGATCGGTCAGGGTGCGGTCGGAGACCTGGACGTCTCCCTGCACCTGAATGACCAGCTGGGCCCTCCCCGAGGTCGGTACCAGGCTCACCGCCCGGACCTCGCCGTCCGGGACAGCCCCGGCGTGAAGAGGGACCGCGAGGAGAAGTGCGCTCGCGAGGAGCGACCAGGAACGTTGTTTCATGGGGAATTGCCCTCCGGCTTGCGGATCGACAGCGTTTCTTGCCGCTCGGTCCCGTAGTCATCAATGGTGAAGGTCACGTCCTTAAGCCGGATGCTGGCGATCCGCATGCGGCCGAGGCGCTCTCCCTCACGGACAGTGTATCGCTTCCCGTTAAGACGATCTCGGAGCACCACGACACTGGAAGCCGGGGCGCGCTCCTGGTAATACACGGCGACCAGCTCCAAATCGGGGAATTCGGGGCCGGCGTTGGCGATGTCCAGAGCCGACTCGAACGGATCCCGGGCGCCGCCGGCGTAGGAGTAGGTCTCCCGGACGATCGGCTGGCCCGGCGCGGGAATCAGCGACTCGTCGATCCGGCGGACCAGCGGAGCCGGAGGCGTGACGGACGTCTGCGCCGGATTCGCCTCAGCCGTGGGGTCGGCGGCCGGCGCCGCGTCGGGCTCTGCCCCTCCGCACCCCGCCAGGAGAGCCAGGAGCAGGACGGCAGGTGCAATCGCTCTAGTTGCCACGCGGCCCTGCCTCTCCCCCGACGGACTTGACGTAGGTCTTCATCATGAAGCGGGCCTCCAACATGGCCTTGGAGGTGTCGCCCAGGGCGCGAGCGGTTGCCGCGTTGGCCGCGGTCATCTGCACCTCGAGTGGAACGATGATGCGCCGCAGGTTCGCGATGTCGGTAAGGAACTCCCCCACCTGATCGTACCGCCCGATCACCGACACCCGGTAGCGGTGCGTGTCGAAAGGCGCGGGACCCGGCTCGACCGGCTGTGGGGTCAGCGAGGAGAGCGTCACACCGCGGATTTTCGCCCGGGTGGTGATGGCATCGATCAGGCCGGGGACTTCGCCTCCGGCGGGCACGAGCTGGCGCAGATTCTCCAGCGTGCCACGATAGGCCTCGGTCTTCTTCTTGAGATCCTCGACCGAGCCGCGCGCCAGATCGCGCTTGACGCTGTCGGTCTCGGCCACGAGCAGCGCGAGCGAATCGCCCATCGCCTTGACATGGTCCTGCTGGGCCTTGAGTCCGGTCATCCCGAACGTGCTGAGGCCGTCGCCACTGTAGATCATGTACCCCAGCAGCACCGAGACGAGTATCGCCGCGATCGACTGGCTGCGGGGTGTGTTGAGGAGCGCCATGTTTATCTCCCCCCGGAAGGTGCGGCCGCCACTTGCGCCCGGCCATGCCGGTCGTAGTTCGCCTTGAGGATGAACTGGGTGACAGCCCGCCCCCGGTCGATGATCGTCTGGGTCGAGAGCATCGTCACGTCCGAGAGCCAGGGCGAATCTTCGAGCTTCCTCATGAACCGCGTGAAGCCCTGGAGATCCATGGTGCGGCCCGACATCTGGACTCCCACCGGCTGGGACAGAGAGGTCGTGTCCGCCGAGACCGAGGTGATCGTCGTAACCTCGGTGAGCCAGGTGTACTGGGGGACCGCACGGGTGACTTCGTCGAGGATATGCGGCCAGACGTAGCGATCGTCATCCACCGACCGGATGGTCGCGATCTGGAGCACCACCGAGTCGCGCGCCGTTTCCGCCCGCCGCTTCTCCACCAGGAAGGCGCGATACCGCTGATTCTCGGCGCGCGCGACATCCAGCTGGGTTTCCAGCGCGCTTTGTCGCGAAGCGGAGCTGATGCCGACCCAGGCGAGGAAGAGGACCGTGAGGCCGAAAATGACGACCGCGGCCATCGGCCAGGGATCCTTGACCCGGGCCGGAAGCCCCTTGAGCGCGCTCAGGCCGCCGGCGAGCGGGAATCCCGCTCGGGCGCGCTTGGAACCCGGCTTGAGGTTGATCGTGATCATGGACGCCTTCGGTGCATGAGGGCGGAGCTCAAGCCGCTGTACGGAGCGCGAGGCCCACCGGGAGCATCAGGAGCGGCGCAACTTCATCGATATTCATGCCGTCGAACACACCGTCCCCGACCTGAAGCCGCTTGATCGGATTGGCCAGCTCCACCGGCAGGCGGAGCCGCTCCGACAGCGTCTTGGTGAGGCCGGGAATGCGCGCCCCGCCACCCGAGGTATAAAGCCGGGAAAGACCGGTGGAAGATCGTGCCGCAGTCTGCAGGAACGCCGCCGCGCGCTCGATGCCAACCGCGAGCTCTTCTCCCCGCGTGGTCAGAAACGGCGTCAGCACGTCGCTGGCATCGAATCCCTGCAGCAGCTTATCCGCTTCGTCCGCCGAGAGGCCCCGCTCCCGCTGGAGATCCTCGCGAAAACGGCGGGTGCCGACAGGCAGGTCCCGCGTGAGCACCGGGATGCCGTCATCCAGAATGTTCACGTTCGTCATTTCGTGCCCGATGTTGACCAGCCCGACGACACCCTTCATGCCCTCGGGATAGCTCAGCTCGAACGCGTTGTGCAGGGCGAAGGAGTCCACGTCGATGACGAAAGGATCGATACCCACTTCCGCCAGCAGGGCGAGCTTGTTGTCGATCAGCTCCCGCTTGGCCGCGACGAGAAGCACCGTCATCTGGAGGCCCTCGCCATCGGGATCCAGGATCTGGAAATCGAGCTCCACGTTGTCCATGTCGAACGGCACGTGCTGCTCGGCTTCCCAGCGGATCACCTCGCGGGCCTCCGACTCCTTCATGCGGTCCATTGGAATCTTCTTGATGATCACGTCCCGGCCGCCCACGGCGGTGGTGACGTGTTTGGGCTTCAGGTTCGCGGCGGCAAAGAGGCCGCGCACCACGTCGGCCACGATGCCCGGGTCCATGACCTCGCCTTCGACGATGGCGTCATCGAC
>CAYTMW010000075.1:0-6069 GCA_964439025.1 uncultured Gemmatimonas sp.
GCAGCACGGTCACCCGATCCTTCGCGCCCTTCCCCCGCCGGATCATGAGCTCGCCTCGGGCGAGGTCCACGTCCTTGACCCGCAGGCTGAGACACTCCAGCAATCGCGCGCCGCTTCCGTACAGCACCAGGCCGATCAACCGCGACACCCCCTGCAGCTCGGCCAGGACCCGCCGGACCTCCTCGACCGTCAGCACCACCGGCAGCCGGGTCGGCTGCTTCGCCCGCGGAAGCCGCCCGAGTGCCCCGACCGGGCGGCGCAGCACCTCGGCGTACAGAAAGAGCAGCGCCGCCAACGCCTGGTTGAGGCTGCTCGCCCCCAGTTGCCGCTCTTCCGCCAGATGGATCAAGAACCCTCGCACCTCCGCCTCGCCCAGCTCCGCCGGATGCCGTACGCCGTGATAGCGCACGAACCGGCGGACCCACCAGGTGTACGCCTCCTCGGTTCGAGGGCTGAAATGGCGGAGTCGGAGATTCGACCGCAGGAGCTGCAGGAGCTTCGGTTTAGACTGCACGGGAGATCCGAGGCTGGACAGGTACCCGCACGCGCATCAAACAAATGCGCGAGGGGCACCAATCGCCTCCCCCCCTCCCCCCCTCTTCCCCGAGCAGGGCGACTCCCCACTCACGAAACGATCCTTCAACCGAGCTGGTTCAGAGCTTCCCTAGAACGCCGTATCGAGTCGCAGGAGGGTATGAAGCAGCACATTGGCGCCATTCTCGATTTCGCCGGACCGGGAGAATTCCCTGGGTGAGTGACTGATCCCGCCGACGCTGGGCACGAAGATCATGCCCACCGGTCCCAGCCGCGCCATCTCCTGCGCATCGTGTCCCGCCCCGCTCGGCAACTGGGTGGTACGCAGGCCGAGCTCGCGCGCGACCCCGGCGATCTCTCCCCGGATCACCGGATCGGTGAGTGCCGGCGTGATCGCCAGTGTCTCCGTCGACGTCAGCGCGGTTCCGTCCAGCGCCGCGATCCGGCGGCACTGCGCCAGGATCCGCTGGTAGAGCCGGAGGACCTTCGCGTCGTCGAGATCGCGAAGCTCCAGTCCAAAGCTGACCCGCCCCGGGATGACGTTGTATGCTCCCGGTTCGACGACGAGCTTTCCAACGGTCCCAACCTGGCGTCCCGGAATGCTCCGCACGATCCGGTTGACCGCCTCGATGCATCGCGCCGCCGTGAGGAGGGCGTCCTTGCGGCGGCTCATCGGGGTGGTCCCGGCATGGTTCGCGAACCCGGTGATGGTGATATCCCAGTGGCGGATACCCACGATTCCGAGGACCACGCCGATCGGAATCCCGGTCTCATCGAGCACGCCACCCTGCTCGATGTGGAGCTCTAGGTAGGCCGCGATGTCCCCGCGGGCGCGCCGGGCCGAATCCAGGCGATCGGGATCGCCGCCGAGGAAGCGAATGCCGTCGCGGATGCTCATGCCGCTCTGTGCCACGCGATCGAGCTCCGCCGGCGTCAATCCCGCCGCCATCGCGCGGCTCCCGGTGGTGCCGCCTTCCTCGTTCTGGAAGATCACGACCTCCAGAGGATGCCGGAGGGTCACACCGGCGGCTTCCAGCGCTCGGGCCGCCTCGATCGCACCGACCGAGCCGACGTCGCCGTCGAAGTTTCCTCCCTGAGGAACGGAATCGATGTGCGATCCGATCAGCAGCGGCTTTCGCGAGGGCTCTCGGCCGGCGCGGCGCCCGACGAGGTTCCCCGCGGCATCCACACCGGCGTCCAAACGCGCCTCGCGCATCCAGCCGAGCACCGCCTCCCGCGCCTGCCGATCGGCCTCGGTGTAGGCTACCCGGGAGACTCCGCCCTCGGGGTTCCTGCCGAATTCCGAGAGGGCGGAAAGGTGAGCCTGGAGACGGCTTCCATCCACCCGGAGGCCTGCCTGTCCCCGCGCCGGCCAGGGAAGGAGGAAGCCCGAGACACCCGCGAGCAGGTGCCTCGTGAATTCACGCCGGATCATCGATGCCTCGTCGTGGTCGCACGGCAAACGGAACCGTCCCGTCGGACGATTCGAGTCGCTGCCGCTGCTCCAGCACCCGCGGCCAGGTTCCCTCCTCCAGCCGGCGCAGCTCGTTTTCGAATCCCGGCATCTTCCGGACCTTGTCGAACAACCCCGACTGAATGAGACGCTGGTCGATGCCGACCGGAGAGCGTTCGAAAGCGAGGCGCACGAACTTCAGCGTTTCCTCGCCGTCTCCGCGCCAGGCATAGTAGGTCGCCAACTCCTGCGCGAGCACCACATCGGAGTACACCACTCCCGCGTCGCCGACCGCGGTGGCGGCGCGCCGGAGCGAATCGACCAGCTTCGTCGCCTCCACCTCCCGTCCCACTGCACGCAGACAGAGCGCCTTCACGCCGAGGTAGGGCCAGAGATCCATCGTGGCGCATTCCCCCGCCCGATTTTGCAGCAGCAAGGCCAGCGCCTCGACTTGCCGGGGGCGCCGCAGACTGGGCTCGGTTTCGAGGGCGCGCCTGGCGGCCGCTGCCGCGAGGTCATACCGCCGGGCCCCGAGCGCCGCGAGCCCGAGCGACAGATGCCGCGCCGAAGAGAGCGGGTCCAGCTCGAGCGCCCGCTGCGATTCCTGTAGCGAGCGATCGATCTCGCCCTGGCGGAGCAGCATGAGCGCGTGCCACCCCGCCACGTCCGCCTCCGAAGGCCGCATCGCGATCGCGCGCTCGAAGTCGGCGCGCACCCTCTCGAACGGGGCGTAGGCGAGGTATTCGATGTAGGCGCGGAACGCGATCGGATCGCCGCGCGCCGGGTCGAGGGCGATGGCCCGTTCCGCAAGCGCCAGCGAGCGGGCGGCGGTCGGGTAGCTGGGGAGCGTGGTGCGATAGCCGTAGCTCAGTTGGAGCGCGAGCGCGGTGGCGAGCCGTCCCACCGCCTCCGCGTGGCTCGAATCAAGACCCACCGCACTCTCGAAATGGCGGATCGCTTCCGCGATGCCTTCCGGCGTCCGCCGCCGGAGCGCGCGCTGGCCGGCCAGATATTCTCCGTGCGCGCCTTCCCGCCGAGCCCGGCCCGCATAGGTCTCCCTCGGCAGCGTGGTCCCGGCCCCCAGCAGCGCATGCGTTACACGGGACACCACGTCGGCGTCGATATCCTCGAAATTCGTCGAATCGGGGCTATAGCTCACCACCCAGAGCTGCGCCTGGGTGGCGGCCGCGATGAGCTGCACGGCGACCTCCGCACCACGCCCGCTCCGGCGCGGCACGAAGAGCACGAAGTACTGCACGCCGAGCGCCTCGCCGATTTCCTTGAGCGTGGGTGTGCTGCCGCGCCGGAGGAAGGCGCCCACCGACATGTAGTTCACCACCTTGAGCCCTTCGACGCGGCTCAGGTTGTTGCTGATGTGGTCCACGAGGTCGGCGAGCGTCCCCGCGACCGCGGAGTCGGGCCGGAAGTATTCCGGAGGAAGGACTGCCACCGATGCGATCTGACCGCTTGGTGCCGCAACGGGATCGTCCCCCCAACGAGCCAACCACCAGACCACCATGGCGGTGAGTGCGATGGCGGCGGCGGTCAGCAGCAATGGCCGCGAGAGGGCATGGCGGCCGGGCACGGGATAGACCGCCGTGTGATTTCCGGTGGGAAGTGCGTCCAGTGCCAGCATGAGCGCGTGGGCGCTCTGGAACCGGTCGTCGGGCCGCTTCTCGAGACAGCGCATGACGATCGCGGCGAGCGCGGGAGGAACCGACGGCTGGCGCTCCCGGATCGGCACCGGTGTTTCGACCGCCTGCGCGACCAGGAGCTTCTGGATGGTGGGTCCGTTGAACGGACGATGGCCGGTCAGCAGCTCGTAGGCCAGCACGCCGACCGAGTAGATGTCCGCCCGGTGGTCGAGATCCTGCTCAGCGGCGGCCTGCTCCGGCGCCATGTATCCCGGCGTCCCCAGCGTCACGCCCACACCGGTGACGAGTCCGTCGGAACGCGAGGGCATCAGCGCCTTGGAGACGCCGAAATCCGTCACCAGCGCGCTCTTGCCAACGAGAAAGATGTTATCCGGCTTGATATCGCGATGGACGATGCCGTGATCGTGCGCGTGCTCCAACGCGTCCACGACGTCGCAGAGGATGCGACGTACCTCTTCCTGCGGCAGTGGTCCGTCCTTGACGAGCCTGGCGCGGAGCGTGTCGCCCCGGATGAGAGGCATCGTGTAGTACGGCCCGCGGGAACCGCCGGCGTACTCGATCACACCCGCGGCCAGCACCGGCACGATGTGCGGATGCTGCAATTTGGCCGCGTGGTGGATTTCCATCCGGAAGCGATCGACGCTGAGCCCCGCCATGAGGTCCGGTGGCAGGAGCTTGACCACGATTTCCCGCTGGAGCAGCTTTTCCTCGACGACGAAGACCCGTGACATGCCCCCCGCGGGCAGCTCGCGGGTGACGTGAAACCCGGACCCTAGGGTCGCCTGCAGGTCGTCGCGCAGATCGGTGGGCACGGGAGCGGAAAAACCGCCCTGGGGAAGGGGTCGGCGAAATGTACCCGGCGCGTCACACAGGCGCCAGCAGCGCGCGCGCGCTTGACATGCACGGAGTGGACCGTACGTTTTCATGGCCACCCCATGCGGCGACCGGTACTGCTCCCGGCGATCCCCCGGAGGACCCCACGCCCAAACGCGTCCGATCCCAGCCGTCCCGCGCGGAGCGGGATGGAAGCCTCGCCCGGCGGCAATCGTCCCTGCTGCGGCTGAGCGCGGCCATCGCCTCGGCGCAGACCGAGACCGACGTCTGCCGGGCGGTGGTGGATGGGCTCCACGACGAAGCGCTCGGCTACGATTTTCTCGGCGTCTTCCTCCTGGATCCCGCCTCCGGGGACCGCGTCCTCGGCGCGGCGATCGGATGGGCCGATATCCCTGCCGACATGCGGGTGCCGCCCGGTAAAGGCTTGAGCGCGCGGCCGCTCGCCGATGGCCAGCTCCGCTACACCCCTGATGTGACGAAGGAGCCGGAGTACGTCCCCGGCCTCTCCAGCGGCTCGGAGGTCGATGTTCCGCTCCGCGCCGGCGACGACGTGCTCGGCGTGCTCGTCGTCGAAAGCCGCGAGCCGGAGGCGTTCAGGCCCGCCGATTTCGAAATCCTCACCGCGGCTGCGCAACATGCCGGCATTGCCCTCGCGCGGATCCGGCTCCTCGACGAGCAGCACCGGTTGGTCGATCGGGAGCGCCGCCGCGCCGACGAGCGGGAGGCGCTGCTCGCCACCATCACCGATCTCTCCGCAGAGCTGGAGCTCTCCCGCCTGCTGGAGGCGGTGCTCAGCAGGGCCGTGACTCTCCTCGGCGCCGCGGGCGGCGAGCTCGCCACCTTCGATGAAGCGCGGGGCGAGCTGGTCATCGCCGCCAACCACAACATGCGCGAGGACTCCAGGAACGCGAGGCTCAAGGTGGGCGAGGGGGCGATGGGGCACGTGGTACGGACCGGGGAACAGATGATGATCCCCGACTACCAGACCTGGGAGGGCCGCTCCCGGAAGTACGCCCGGATCGATGCCCATGCGGTCGTGGTCGCGCCGCTGCTCATCGGCCGGCGCCCGGTGGGGGCGATCAACGTCTGGCATGAGGATCCGGCGCGGAAATTCAGCGAGGCTGACCGCCGGCTCCTCAATCTCTTCGGACAGCAGGCCGCGATCGCGCTCGAGAACGCGCGTCTGTTCACCGCGGGCCGGAGAGAGCGCCAGTACTTCGAAGTGCTGGTCCGCAACAGCCCTGTCGCGATCGTGGTGCTCGACGTCGAGCACCGGGTACTCTCCTGCAATCCCGCCTTCGAGACGCTCTACGGCTTTACGCAGTCAGAGGTCATCGGACAAAACCTCGACGATCTGATCACCACCCCGGAGACCCGCGCGGAGGCGGTCTCGTACACCGTCCAGGCCGCAGATCACCAGACGGTGCAGGGCATCGGGCAGCGCCGCCGCAAGGACGGCAGCATGGTAGATGTCGAGGTGCTCGCGGTGCCGGTGGTCGTCGACGGCGAGCGCACCGGCATGATGGGGATCTACCATGACGTCACCGAGCTGCTCAGCGCGCGGAAGGTGGCGGAAGCCGCCAATTCCGCCAA
>CAYTMW010000076.1:0-6015 GCA_964439025.1 uncultured Gemmatimonas sp.
CTGATCGGGAAGGGGCTCCTCGACACCGCCGCAGCCGAGGCGCACCGCGCCATGTGGCGCGGGGCCCCCGCCGCCACCGCCGCCGCGCTCCTCGGCGAGGTCTTCGCCCGGCGTGGCCTCTTCGGCGAAGCGCTGGAGCGGTACCGGGCGGCGGGGGCGCTCGCGCCCGACGATCCCGAGATCCTGCTGGGACAGGCGGGGGCGCTCGTCGCCCTCGGCCGCGGGGAAGAAGCGGTGGCCGTGGCCGACCGGCTCGCCGAGCTCGCGCCCGGAAACGCCGAGGTGCTGCTCACGCGCGCGCGCGCACGACAGCTCATCGGCGATCTCCACGGCGCCGTGGCCGATGCGCACGCCGCCGCCGCCCTCGCACCCGGGCGCCCCGATCCGCTCGTCCTTTGCGGAAGCATTCTGCGCCAGCTGGGCGACGCCACCGCGGCGCTCGACGCCTTCACCGCGGCGCTCGAACTCGATCCGACGCTGGTGCGCGCCTGGTACGAGCGGGGCGCGGTGGAAGAAGAGCTGCAGCGGCCCGGCGCGGCGCGCACCGCCTACCAGCGCGCGCTCGAGCTGCTGCCGACGTATCTCGACGCGGGACTCGCGCTCGGTGATCTCCTGCGGCGGACCGGCCTCACCGCACAGGCCACGCGGCTCCTGGTGGACCTCCTGCTTGCGGAGCCCTACGCGCTCGGCGCGCTGGTACTCCTCGGACGAACGCTGGCCGACGACGGGCGCACCGCCGACGCGATCGCCGCCTTCTCGCGCGCGCTCCGCTTCCATCCGGAACACACCGAGGCGCTCTTCCATCGCGGGCTCGCGGAATCGAAGCGCCGGCGCTATGGCGCCGCGATCGCCGACTGGGATCGCGTGATCCTGATCGAACCCACCGGAGCGCTGGCCTCGGCCGCGCGGGCGCAGGCGCGCTCCGCGCGGGAGCTCGCGCACATCCTCCAGCCGGCGCAGGCGTGACGTGGCGATCCAGGGGCCGCTCCGCGAGCTGGGAATTCACGACGTGTTCCAGCTCCTCAACCTGGGGCGGAAGACGGGCGTGTTGCGCATCACGTCGGCGCTCCGGCAGAACGAGGGCACCATCTGGTTCCATGAGGCCGCGGTGGTCGCGGCGTCGATTCAATCGAATCCGCTCCCGCTGGGCACGGCGCTCCTTCGCGCCGGCAAGATTCGCGAGGAAGATCTGATCCGGGCCCGCGCGCTCCAGGAGCAGGGCGACGCCCGGCGCATCGGCGAAATCCTCGCGGCCGCCGGCGCCCTTGGCGAGCGCGAGCTCAGAAAACAGGTCCGGACCCACATCGAGGACGTGGTGTTCACCATGCTCGGGTGGAGCGAGGGATACTTCGTCTTCGAGGAATGCTCCCCCGACATCATTCCACGGGAAACCGATCTCCGCATCTCGGTCGAGCACCTGCTGCTCGAAGGGGCCCGCCGGATCGACGAATGGTCCCGCATTCAGGGGCGGGTGGCGCATGTCGGCGTCGTGCCGAGGCTCGCGCCGCCGGTGTCGGAGGTCGCGGGCTCGCTGAGTCTCTCGCCGTTCGAATGGCGCGTCATCTCCGCCGCCGACGGCGAGCGCGACGTCCAGGCGATCGCGCTGTCGCTCGGCGAAGCGGAATTCGATGTGGCCCGCGCGCTCTTCGGACTGGCCAGCGCGGGTGTCGTCACGCTCCGCGACCCGGCGCTCGATTCGGCGCGCGCCGCGCCCCGCGGCGACGCCGAAGCGCTGCTGCGCCAGGGCGAGGAACAGCTCCGCGCCGGGAATGCCGAGGCGGCGCGGAGCGCGGCCCAGGCGGCGCTCGACGCCTTTCCCGAGGATCCGCGAACCCATCTGCTCATCGGCGGGATACTGCTCGCCGAGCGCCGGTTTGCCGAAGCCGACGCTGCGCTCCGCGAGGCGGTGCGGCTCGATCCCGGCGGCGCCACGCCGCTCCGCCTGCTGGCCTGGGCGCTTCTCGGCGCCGGCCGGCTGGAGGAAGCGGTGCACGGATTCGAAGCGTGGCTCGCGCTGCCCGGGAAGAATGCGGAGGAGGAAAAGCACGCCGAGGGGGTGCGCGGGGTCGTTCCAGCGGCGCGGCACCTGGTGACCCAGCTTCGGGCGGCCCGATGATCCCCGAGACGATTCAGGCGCTGACCGCGCAGCTCGCGCGCGATCCGGGAAGCCTCGTCTTCCTCCCGCTCGCCGAAGCGCTTCGCCGCCGGGGTCAGCTCGACTCCGCGCTCACGGTCGCCACGGCCGGCGCCGCGCGGTATCCCGAGATGGCCGGCGCCTGGGACCTGATCGCGCGCATCCAGAGCGACCGCGGGGAGGGCGACCTCGCCTTCGATGCCTGGACCACGGTGCTCCGTCTCGACCCGGCACACATCGGCGCCTACAAGGGACTCGGGTTTCTCTGCTACCGCGCCGGCGACCTCGCGCGGAGCCTTCGCTACCTGCAGCGCGCCGCCGAGCTCCTTCCCGACGATGACGCGCTAATGTCCGCGCTGGTTCGGGTGCGGGAGATCGCCGGCGCCCGCCCGGTGCCGGGCTTCGCGGATCCGGCCCCCGATCCCCTTCGCGCCATGGATTCCGAGCCGGATCAGGCGCTGCTGGTCGATCTGCAGGGCCGCGTGCTTGCCGGTGAAATCCGGGGCGCCGATGGCCAGCCTGCCGGCGACGCGGTGGCTGCCGCCCTCACCGGCGTAACCCGCGAGGCGGAGCGCGCCGCGCGGCTGCTCGGGCTCGGCCCCTGGCGGCGGATTTCGCTCGAGGGGGGGCCGGCCCATTTCGAGCTCCGGACTCCGACGATCGATTCGGTGCTGTTGCTGACGCGAGGACGCCACATTCCCGCTGGGCGGCTCGCGATGCTCGCCGACCGGGCCGCCGCCGCGGCGCGCCGGTGGCTGGAGGAGCTCCGATGAGCCTGTCGGACGCGCTCACCGACATCACCCGCATTCCGGGCGTGCGGGGCGCGCTGGTCGTCTCGCGCGAGGACGGACTCGTCGTGGCCGACGCATTGATGGAGGGGGTGGATGGCAATGCGGTCGCCGCCCTCGCCGCGAGTCTCGCCGCCCGGATGCGAAACGTGACGACGGTGCTGGGCCAGCCGGAGCCGGTGCTCCTCATGCTCGGCGGCACCGAGGGGATCCTGCTGCTCGCCCCGGGACCGTCGGGTCTCCTCCTGGTGGCCGTCGCGGGAGCGGATGTGCACGTCGCCGAGCTTCGTCTCGGCGTCCTTGCCGCGGCGGGGACCAGCTTCTGATGCGCGCCATCGAGCGGTGGGTCGAGGCCCCGCTGCAGATGTTTCTCGCGGAGTCGGCGGCGCGGGTCACGCTGCTGATGACCTCATCGGGGCAGGTGGTGGCCCAGCACGGCTTCACCCGCTCGCTCGACGTCATGTCCGCGGCGGCGCTGGGCGCGGGAATCCTGGCCTCGACGGCGGAGCTCGCGCGCGTCATGGGCACCCGTCCGCTCGACGCGGTGGTCCACCAGGGCACCGCGGTCGGCGTGTACCTCGCCGGGTTCGAGACCCCGCGGGGACGCTGGCTCGGACTCGTCGTGTTCGGGCAGGAGACGTCGCTCGGCCTCGTGCAGATGTTCTTCGCGCGGCTGGTGTCCGACCTGGGACAGGCGGCGCCGGCCGAAGAGCCGCCGCGGCAGGTGCTGGCGGAGGATTTCGAGGACGACCTGAATGCCAGTCTGCGGACGCTCTTCGGACGGTGAACCGATGCCTCTCGTGAACTTCACAACCCGTGAGATTACCTGCAAACTGGTGTACTACGGTCCCGGCCGTTGCGGAAAGACGACCAACCTGCTCTACATCCACGGCCGGGTGCCGGAGCAGCGGCGGGGCACCATGGTGTCGCTGGCGACGCAGTCGGACCGCACCCTCTTTTTCGATTTTCTGCCGCTCGAGCTGGGCGTGATCTCGGGGTTTACGACGCGATTCCAGCTCTACACCGTGCCCGGCCAGGTCTACTACAACGCCACGCGGCGGCTCGTGCTCCAGGGCGCCGATGGCGTGGTCTTCGTAGTGGACAGCCAGGCGCGGCGGTTCGACGACAACCTGGAGAGCTTCCAGAATCTGCAGGAGAACCTGCTCGACCAGGGGGTGGACATCCGGAGCCTCCCACTCGTGCTGCAGTACAACAAGCAGGACCTGCCGCCCGATCTCATCCTCGCTCCGCCAGAGCTGGAGGACGCCTTCAATTTCCGGAGTGTGCCGAGCCTGCCCGCTGATGCGCTGCACGGCACCGGCGTGTTCGAAACCCTGAAGGCGCTGTCCGGGCTGGTGCTGCAACGGCTCGCCACGCGGGCCCCCGCCTCGTGACGGGCTTCGAGACCTTCATGCTCGACGCCGCCAACCGCCCGGCGGCGGCGGCCGCTCGCGCGGTGGCCGATTCCAGCGGGGTGCCGTACGGGCCGCTCGTGGTGATCGGGGAGCCGGGAAGCGGGAAGACGGAGCTGCTGCAGGTGATCGCCGCGCGCATCCGCGAGACCCATCCCGGCGCGGCGGTGGAGCACCTCACCCTCGACGCGCTCGCGGAACGGTATCGCAGCGCGCTGCTGGTGGCGCGGGGCGAATCCTGCCGGGCGGAGATCTTCGACGCCGATCTCGTCCTGCTCGACGATTTTGAGCGGCTCGCCCGGCATCCCGACTGCCAGGGGTTCGTGGCCGACCTGCTCGATGCGCGCCGCGCCGCCGGACGCGACGTGGTGCTCACGCTCTCCCTCCCGCTGGAGCGGCTGGTGGGGCTCGACCCGCGGCTGGTCCGCCGCCTCGGGGAGGGCACCGTCGTTCCCCTGACGCTGCCGGGACCGGAGGCTCGGCTGGGGATTCTTCGCCGCCGGCTCGGCGAGACCCCCGATGCGCTCCCCGATCCGGTGGTGCGCGCCGTTGCGGACGCCATGTTTCCCTCGATGCGCGATTACACCGGCGCGCTGGCCCGTCTCATCGCCTTCCAAGAGGCGAGCGCGCTGCCGCTCTCGGCCGCTGACGCGCTGATGCTGATCGGCGCGCCGGGCGCGCAGCTGGCGCCGACGCCGGCGCCCGCGTCTCCCGGCGCCGACGAGTTCGGTTCCTTCCTCTCGGAGGTGGAGGCGAGTCTCTCCGAGCAGGTGGACCGATGGCGGTGGCGCGTCGGCGAGGCGGTGCTCCGGTGGGGTGGGGAAGGCCTTGCCACCCGGCGGCTCGAGGCGCTCCTCAACGAGGAATCGCCCGGCGACGCCGAGCCGGTCCTCGCCGCGTTCGAGTCCGACGCGCGGGAAATCCAGGCGCTCGCGCGGGAGGCAGCGGACCTCGCTCCCGATCTGGCGGGAGCGCAGGTGTTCCGCGATCCCGATCAGCTTGCCGCGGCGCGGGCGATGGTGGCGCAGGCGCGGCAACGCAGCGCGCCGCTCAGCGCCCCGCTCTCCCAGTATCGCTGGGAGGATATCGCGGAAGGTCCCACCACCCGCCTGCCGATGCTCGCCGCCCGGGACATCCTGGCGGAGCCGGGGCGCCGGTACTCGCCGCTCCTCATCGTCGGTCTCCCCGGCTCAGGGAAGACGCATTTCCTGCACGGACTTGGCAACGCGCTCGTGGCGCGCGGGGTGGCGCCCGCCGCCTGTCTCGGGACGCATTCCTTTGCCGCCGAAGTCGGGGCGCTGGCCGATGCGGAGGCGCTCGCCGCGTGGCGCCTCCGCTACCGCTGGGTCGGGGCGCTGCTCATCGACGACCTCCATCTCCTCTCGGGATCGGTGCGCGCGCAGGACGAGCTGCAGCTCCTGGTCGGCGAGCTCCTGGAGGGGGGACGGCAGATGGTCTTCACCAGCGCCCTGCCGCTCGAGGAGCTGGTCGGCTTCGATCCCCGTCTGCTCGACCGCCTGCAGGGCGGCCTCGTCGTCGAGCTCCCGGCGCCCGACCGGGAAGTCCGGCTCGCGGTGGTGAAACGGCTGCTCGCGGGGACCGCGGCGGCAGAGGACGCGGCGCTCGCGGACTACCTCGCGAGCCGGCCCGCCGACTCGGTGCGCGCGGTGCAGGGCCTGGT
>CAYTMW010000077.1:0-5914 GCA_964439025.1 uncultured Gemmatimonas sp.
TGAAGACCGATGCGGTCGATTCTGACACCCTCGCCCAGCTCCTGCGCGTTGGGCTCATTCCCGAAGCCCACATGATCAGCGACGCGCGGCGCGGTCCGCGCGATGTGCTGCGCGCCCGGCTTCGGCTGGTCGAGCGGCGCAGTCGCGCGAAGAATAGCCTAGACCGGTTGCTCGAGAAGTTCAACGTACCGGCGGTGGAGCAGCTCCCGCCCCTCTATCAGCTCCAGGCGCAGATGCAGCAGGGGCAGATCACCCTCTTCACCGAGCAGATCCACACCCTCGAACGGGCGGTCCAGGGGGAGCTCTTGGACTCGCCCGCCATCCAGCGACTCCTGTGGATCCCCGGGATCGGGCGCATCGTCGCCTTCACGCTGGCGCTCGAGATCGACGACATTCACCGCTTCCCGACGGTGGGCCACTTCTGGTCCTACTGCCGGCTGGTCCCTGGCGCCGCCAATTCGGCCGGCCGGCAGCGCCACCGGTCCAGCAAGGACGGCAACCGCTACCTCAAACTGGCGTTCAGCCACGCCACGATCCGGGCGATTCAGTATTTCCCCGAAGTTCGCCAGTGGTATCAGCGCTGGAAGCGGAAGAAGCCGATCCGGATCGCGCGCGCCTTGGTGGCCAAGGAACTCGCGAAGAGCGTGTACGTCGTGCTGCGCGAGCAGGTGGACTTCAATCAACAGTTCAAGGGAACGCCGCTCACCCGGCAGAAAAAAGTGCAGTGGCCCCGTCGGGCAAGCCCCTCCGTCTAACTGAACTCGGCAATGAGTTCCATTGCGTGATTGGGAAGCCCGTCGGTCATGCCGAGGTCAAGATCTGGGACGCGGTCGAGTGACCGCGCTCCGCCAGCCTCACCGCGAGCGGAGTCGAGCCCCGAATGGTGTTTGACCGTCACTCACTGACGGTCGCGAACGATCCATATCGACCGGTGCCACTGGAACATCGCGGTCTCCTGACGATGAGTGAGCCCTCACCGTGCAGCACGAGTCTGCCCTCTTGCGCAATTCCCGCTTAATGGGGTTAGACGGCATGCGTTCCCTCGGCCCGGCGCCCGCCATGCCTCCACAACATCTTCTAGCTCGCCCGCCTTGGTGCCCAACGATCCTGAAGAAGGCTCACAGCTTCTTCCTCAGGAAAGATGGTCCTGGTGGAGCGATCTCCGCAGCGACAGGGGGTTTCGGCAAGCCGTATCTCAAGCAATGGGAGCGTCGTCTCGTCCCAGGCCCGAATGGGCAGATGAAACGGTATGCTCTTGGCGAATTCCACCAACGAACCGAGTACTGACCGGTCTCGAGTGCGCGCAATCCGAACGGGAGTCATCGCGGCCACCTCCGCCTCGATGAGGTCGGCTGTGACGCCTAGGCGCCGAAGCCGCCCGGCTACAAGTGTAGGGAGGCGCTCCGGGAGCGTGGCGACCTGCCGGGCGGGCAGGAGGATGCTCAGGAGGGACTGAGCGCTTAAGAGAAGCAGCAGCGGTTGATAATCGACCTTGAGCGCGTTCGCATACCAATCCCCGAGCGCGGTATCCGAGCCCTGTGACGGCTCCTCGGTCGGTGGTAGGGAGCGGTGGAGCTTGGCCGTTGTTCTGAGGATGACCATTCCCCCTCTTCCATGCCGTCTAACGCTGAGCATCAGCTGCGGCGCGCAGCGCCGCCAGCTGCATGCTGATGTTCGGCCGTCGCCGACTGCAGCTTTGGTACACGGTACGCTCGTGGTTCCCGGTTGCGCTCAGCGTTTCGTCAGGCGCCGGAGTGCGCTGCCGTCCGGCCGGACCACGTAGATGTCGTAGTTGCCCCCGCGGGTCGAGGAGAACGCGATCCATTGTCCGTCGGGGGACCACGACGCGTAGCGGTCGTTGGCGAAATGGTCCGTAAGGTTGATCTCCCCGGTGCCATCCACGTTCATCACGAACAAGTCGATGTGCTCGTGCAGCGTGCCCGGCTGGCGCCGCTGGAACGCGATCCGAGTCCCGTCCGGCGAAATGGCGGGGCAGAACTCGTTGGTGGGTGAGTCCGTGATGCGTACCGGCGTGCCGCCGGCGATCCATGTCCGATAGAGGTCGGACTGATCCCGCTCGACATGATAGAACGCTTCGGATCCGTCGGCGGACACAGAGATGCAGCCGCCACGCGGCGGAATCCAAGTGACCGGGGACACATCGCCGTCAACCAGGCGCACCAACGATGCTACGCCGTCGTTCCCATACAGGATATGTTGCCCGTCAGGAAGCCATCTCGGACCTCCGGCCCACTCGCTGGTGTCCCGCGTGACCAGCATCTTGCCGGAGCCGTCCGCGTTGACGATCCGGAGCCGCCCATCGCCACCGGCGAAGACGATTCGGGAGCCGTCGGGCGACCAGGAGGGAGATCCTCCGTTGACGCCGAGGCTGCGCGGGTTCGACCCGTCGGCCTGCATCACCCAGATCTGCCACACACCTCCGTAATTCGACTCGAACGCGATGTGGCGGCCGTCTGGCGACCAGGCGGGATGGCTGTCCGCCCAGCGTCGGTCTCCTTGCGATCCGACCAGCGTGCGTTCGAGGAATGCGTCGACGACCCGTCGCGCTGCATCTCGCCACGGGACCACGCCGAAGAAGCCGTGTCCTGCGCCACGCATGGGTGCGAGCTCGGCAAAGAATCCTCTTGCGCGTAGTTGGCCGACCAACTTCTGCGCCTGCCGGAACGGGAACACGGTGTCGGCAGCACCATGGAGCAGGAGCCTGGGCGGGACGTGCGGTCGCACGTCGGCGTTCGCTTGGCCGCTCACGAAGGATGCGGGTGACACCCGCTCGCGCTCGACTGCACTCCCCGTCGAGCCCAGGGCCTCCGCCACGACGGCACGCGCCTCCTCACCGAGGGTTGAGTCCGTAAAGTCGACCAGTAGTTCGATGAGGATCACTGTCGTGGGAACCTCGTCGTAGGCGACGTTATCGTTGTTCCGAACGCCGAGCCATTGCGGATATGCTGCCAGCGCTGCGACCAACGCGCCTCGCGAGATGCCGATCATGGCAATGCGCGCGCGATCAATCCCGTACTCCGTAGCGTGCGCCCGCAGCCATCGCACGGCGAGGGCGGCGTCCTCGACGGCCGCAGCGAGTGGTGGCCGGCCTCCGATCGGGCGTGGGCGGTAGTCCACGACCGCCGTCACGAACCCCTGCGATGCCATACGCGCGGCTTCGGGTCCGACGTGCGCGGTGCGCGCCGCGCCGCTGTCGTCGCTGATGAACACGATGGCAGGTCGCTGCCCAGCGCCGGTAGGCAAGAAGAGATCCATGCGCGACGTGTCCGCGCCGCGGCCCCACAGGCCGGTAACCCGGAAAGCGACATCCGGCGCGAACTGGACACCTTCTGGCAGGGCCACGGGGGCGGGGCGCGCGCCGCGTTCCTGTGCGGCGACCGGCGAACCCGCCATGCAGAGGATGGCGAGCGTCGAGAGCAACGTTCCCGCCCGCGCAGGCCTCATGGTGCCTCGTCCATCATTGCCCTCCGGCCACACAGTTCGGTTTCTCAATTCCGCGGTCGCATGAGCCGTTCGAACGGTTCGAATCCGCGGAGCTTCTCGTAGAACACGTTGCGGTGGAGCCACGGCCCGAAGCCGTAGCCGAATCCATAGCCGGGTGCCCCGGGCGTGCGCATCCCGCGCTCGAGCAGGACAAGCGCGCCCTCGCGTTCACCCAAGCACCCCAGCACGGTGCCCTGCGCGACATCGATAGCAGCCCCTATCGTAACCCGAAGCTGGTCAGGGACGGTTGCGCGCAGGCTGTCAAGTCGCGCGACCCATCGCCTCGCGGCCTCATCCGCGCCACGGGCGGCGGCGATGCAGCCGAGCGCCATCATGTGGTTCTTTCGCTGCCACACCGCGCCAGGAGGCGTGTCCCGGAGCAGCGACTCCACAACGAGTTGGGCATCGGCCCAGCGGCCCGCGAGTTCATAGTGGGCGGCCATCGAAGCGCGCGCCGCGGCACGTCGTTCCGGCGGCAGCGCCTCCTGCGCGCGGATGAGACGCGCGAGCACCGCGGCAGCCGAGTCCTGCGCATCGTGGGCAAACAACTCACGCACTGTGTTGCCCCACTGCCCGATCCTACCGTCTGAGGTGGCGTCGGGGAGGGGCTCGATCTCGCGGTGCAGGCGCAATGCCTCACCGACCTTTCGCTGGCCGATGAGCGCCCGCACTTCATACCACGCGGTGCCGCGGGAGCTTGGGAATAGCGCGGCGGCCCGGGCCGCCTCCTCCCGCTCCTCGTCATATTGGCCAACCATGTGAAGCGTGCGCAGGTACTGCGACCAGTGGTCAATCGATCGCGCGGTGAAGGGCGACCCCACAGGGCCGCCGCGGAATGCGCCGAGGGCCTCCCGCAGATAGTTGCCTCTCAAGGCAAAGAGGCCCAAAGGATACCGGTCCTCCGGAACGTAGTCCACATATCGACGCGCTGCGGCGAGCCCTGCTTCCACGTCATCCGCCCGCTGCGCGCGCGCCAAGTCGACCTCGATGCGCTCCCTTGCGACTAGCGTGGCCTCGCGCCGGTCGAGGTCACGGAGCACCGAATCAACGGCGGCAATGTCGTATCGAAGCCATCGGATAAACAGTCCCTCCAACCGTGCAGCAAGGAATGTCGAGTCGATTGCAACCGCTTGGTCCAGGTTGCTCAGCGCGTCGGCGTGTCGCCCATCGGCTACGAGTCGCAACCCGGTGTCGAACGAGCGGTACGCCGCGAAGGACGGCGGCGGGCGCGAGAGTACCGGAGGCGTGGCATAATCGGGGGTCGCCAATCCGGTCAGGGTGAACGCCAGTCGTTGCACTCCCGTCGCGATTATTCGGGCCATCGGAGCCGGACCACCTGCCGAAACCGCAATGGATCGCTCGCGAACACCGGTCAGCAGGTCAACGACGTTTAGGGTCAGATGCACGGTATCGCCCTCAATGGCATGCGATCCCGTCACCGCCCATCGGGCACGCGTCAAGGCGGCCAGGTTGGCGAGGTGATCGCTTGACGCGTCCCGCTCGACCACGACCCAGGCGTGTAGGAAACGCTGCACCGAACGAAATGTCACGACGCGCCCCGCTGCATACTGCTCTAAGCCTGAGGCGATGGAGAAGGAGAGCCAGCCAAGCGTGTCATCTCGTGCCCGTGCAGGCTGTCCGGCATGAAAAACGACGACGACCCGATGCCGCTCGAGTACTGGCGGGTGCACAGGGTCCACCAACAGCTCCTGTCCCGCCGAGATCCTCTGCGGCGCTACGATCAGCGTCGCGCAGAAGCCAGCTAGAGAAGCGACGAGACGTCCGAAGGTGTTCATTAAGAGTGTGGCACTCGCCTCACGCGTTTGTCACCGGCAGTCATTTGCGGTCGGCCGAACGGACTGCATTTCTGCTGCGGGGCGTGTGGCGGCAGCCGCGCATCCCTCCCGGAATGATACCCGCGCGGCTGCCGACGCGCTCACGCCCCGGCAGCAGCAAATGCGTGTTATGTAGCGGCTCCGGACAACCAGACCTGCCGCCCACCGAGTGCCCGGGAGCGCCGGCGGGCAGTCAAGGCGCACCGCTGAACACCGCCAACCGCCCCACCCAGCGGCCCAAGAACTCCGGGGCAGGCCGCGCCCCACACAGGGCGTGGACCAATGACCGTGACGGCCTGCCCACCTCCGTGGAGCGCCGTGCCCGCTTCACAGGGAGGGCCGCCAGCCAGATCCTCACCCGCAGATGCCCGCCCCGGCGGGGAGCCCCTGGCGGGCGGGGGCCGAAGGTCCGTGGGGGGCATGAGGCTGGACGCCGGGGTACCCCCGGGCCGCTCGAGACGTCGCAGATCGGCGGCGCACGGAGCAAACACCCCAACGCTGTTGCTGGTTGTCGATGCTACCTTGTATCTCTGAATCTGCGTTCTGCTGTAGCTTCTGGATAGGGTGGTAACCCG
>CAYTMW010000078.1:0-5825 GCA_964439025.1 uncultured Gemmatimonas sp.
CCGCGCCGCCCAGGCGTGATCGAGGTAGATCAGCATCACCACCCCGGTCTCCGCCGCCACGCCGGCCAGCGCGATGAAGCCGATCGCAACCGCCACCGACATGTTGTACCCCAGGAGCCAGAGGAACCAGATCCCGCCCACCAGGGCGAAGGGGAGCGAGAGCATGACGATCAATGCCTCCGGCACGCTCTTAAAGTTGAAGTAGAGCAGAATGAAGACGATCCCAAGCGTGGCGGGGATCACCAGCTTCATGCGTTGCTTCGCGCGCTGCATGTATTCGTATTGCCCACTCCAGACGATGGTGTAGCCCTGCGGCAGCCGGACCAGCCGTTCCACCTCGCGCCGGGCATCCGTGACATAACCCGCGATGTCGCGTCCCACCACGTCCACGTAGACCCACGCGGTGGGCTGGGCGTCCTCGGTGCGCACCACCATCGGACCCGCCACCTGTTTGATCGTCGCGATCTGGCCCAGCGGGACGAACGCCTCCCGCCTCCCGCCGACGCTGGCGGATCCCATGGAGGCGCCGGTCATTCCCCCCGCTTCGCCGCCGCTCCCGGCCAGACCGTGGGCGACGGGGATCAGCACCGAGGCGAGTCGTTCGGGGTTGTCGCGCAGCTCCTGTGGGTAACGGATCCGCACGCCATAGCGCTCGCGTCCCTCCACGGTTTGCGTGATCACCATGCCCCCCACCGCGGTCGCGATCACCGTCTGCACGTCGCCCACGTTGAGGCCGTGGCGCGCCGCGGCGGCCCGGTCGATGTCAATGTCCAGGTAGTACCCCGAGACCGCCCGCTCGGCGAACGCGCTCCGCGTCCCCGGCACCATCTGGACCGCCCGTTCGACCTCCTTGCCGATGCGCTCCAGCTCGGCCAGGTCGGGTCCGAAGATCTTGATACCGACCGGCGTCCGGATCCCGGTGGCGAGCATGTCGATCCGCGCCTTGATTGGCATGGTCCAGGCGTTGGTGACTCCGGGAAGCCGCACGGCGGAATCCATCTCCGCCACCAGCTTCTCGTAGCTCATCCCGGGGCGCCATTCCGATTCGGGCTTGAGGGTGATGGTGGTCTCGAACATGTCGAGCCCCGCCGGGTCGGTGGCGGTGTTGGCGCGGCCCGCCTTTCCCCAGACGTGGTCCACCTCGGGAAAGCTCTTGAGGATCCCGTCCTGGATGCGGAGGATCTCCCGGGCGCGGGCGACGCTGATGCCCGGGAGCGTGGTGGGCATGTAGAGGATGGTGCCTTCGCCCAGCGGTGGCATGAATTCGCCCCCGATCCGGGACCAGGGGATCGCGGTGAGCACCAGCGCCACGACCGCCCCGCCGATGACCGCCCAGCGACGCCGCAACACAAACCGGATGACGGGACCGTACAGGTTGATCAACCAGCGATTGATCGGGTTGGCCCGCTCCCGGTAAATGCGCCCGCGGATGAACAGCCCCATGGTGACCGGCACCAGCGTCACCGAGAGCAGACTCGCCGCGGCCATCGCGAAGGTCTTGGTGAAGGCGAGCGGCTTGAACAGCCGCCCTTCCTGGCCCTCCAGGGCAAAGACCGGCAGGAACGACACGGTGATGATCAGCAGGGAGAAGAAGAGCGCCGGGCCGACCTCCTTCGCCGAGTCCCGAACCACCTGCCAGCGCTCGGCGGCAGTGAGAATCGAGGTGTCGAGCGACCGGCCCGTGGACTCTTGTCCCGCCGCGCGCTCCTTCGCCTCCACCGCCCGTTCGAGATGCTTGTGCATGTTCTCGATCATCACGATGGCGGCGTCGATCATGGCGCCGATGGCGATCGCAATCCCACCCAGCGACATGATGTCGGCGCCGACCGGCACCCGCCGCATGGCGATGAACGCCATGAGGATCCCCATCGGAAGCGTCAGGATGGCGACCAGTGCGGACCGCGCGTGAAGCAGGAACACGATGCAGACGAGGGCGACGATCGCGCTCTCCTCGAGCAGCTTCCCTCGGAGGTTTTCGATCGCGCGATGAATCAGGTCGCTGCGGTCGTAGACCGGCTGGAGCACGACGCCGGCGGGGAGCCCCGACTGGATCTCACGAATCTTCGCCTTCACCCGCTCGATCGTTGCCAGCGCGTTCTCCCCGAACCGCATCACGACGATACCGCCGACCGCGTCGCCCCGCCCGTCGAGATCCGAAATCCCGCGCCGGACCGCCGGGCCCACGCTCACCCGCCCCAGCTCCGCCACCCGGATCGGGGTGCCGTTCTGGGTCGCGCCGACCACCACATTCTCGATATCCGCGAGTGACTTGAGGTAACCCAACCCGCGCACCATGTATTCGCGCTCGGAGAGCTCCACGACCATGGCGCCGATGTCGGCGTTGGCGTTCTGGATCGCCGCCATCACCGCGGCGATCGGGATGCGGTAGCCGAGCAGCTTGGCCGGGTCGAGATCGACCTGGTACTGCTTCTCGAATCCGCCCACCGCCGCGACCTCGGAAACGCCGGGCACCGCCGTGAGCGCGTAGCGGAGATACCAGTCCTGGATGCTGCGGAGCTCGGCCAGGCTCTTCCGGCCGGTCGTGTCCTCCAGCGCGTACTGATATACCCACCCCAGCCCGGTCGCGTCCGGCCCCAGCGTAGGCGTCACGTTGGCGGGGAGCTTGCCCTTGATCCCGCTCAAATACTCGAGCACGCGCGACCGCGCCCAATAGAGGTCGGTGCCGTCCTCGAAGATCACGTACACGAACGAGATCCCGAAGAATGAGTATCCCCGCACCGTGCGAGACCCCGGTACCTTGAGCATCTCCGCCGCGATCGGATAGGTCACCTGGTCCTCCACGATCCGCGGCGCCTGCTCGTTGTACTCGGCCTGCACGATCACCTGCACGTCGCTCAGGTCGGGGAGCGCCTCGAGCGGGGTGCGGCTGATCGCCCAGATTCCCCCTGCGATGGCCGCGGCCGCAAAGAGGAAGACGATGAGCCGGTTGGCTACCGACCATTCGATGATTCGCTTGAGCATGGCGGGTCAGTCCGGCATCTTCATCTTCATGGTGTCCTTCGGCGGCCGCTTCACCGCGGGAGCCACCGGAGCCTTCGGGCCCGGCTGGGCAGGCGGAGGCGCCGAGATATCCATTCCCGGCATGTTCCCCATCCCGCCCAGCAACGTCCCGAGATTCGATTCGGCGTCCAGCAGGAAGGTGGCCGAGGCCACGACGGTGTCCCCAACGATCAGGCCGGAGAGAATCTCGATGCGCTCATCGGTCGCCAAGCCGAGGGTCACGTCGCGTGCCACCAGCGCGCCATCCGGCAGACGGATAAAGACCAGGTCGCGCTTTCCGGTGGACAGAATAGCCGAGCGGGGAACGCTGAGGACGGGCCCGGTGGCCGCCGCGAAGCGGAAGCTGGCGTACATGCCCGGCTTGAGGGCGAGCCGCGGGTTCGCGAGCTCGACCCGCACCCGGGCGGTCCGCGTTTCCGGGTTGAGCGTGGGGTAGATGTAGGTGATCCGGCCGGTCCTCGGCTGACCGGGAAGGGCGGGGAACTCGGCCACCACCTGCAGCCCGAGGCGCACCGAAGGAAGATCGCGCTCGAAGATCTCGCCCTCCAGCCACACGGTGCTCAGGTCGGCAATGCGGAACACCGTCTCGCCCGCCATGATCCGCTGACCGCCGAGGACCGACTTCTCGATCACGACACCTTGCACCGGTGAGCGGAAAGTCAGGGCCTTGCGGATCTCGCCGCTCGACTCGACCTGCTCGACGTCCGCCGCCGGGACCTCCCAGTAAAGGAGGCGGCGCCGCGCCGACTCGAGGAGCTCGTCGGCTCCCTGGACCGCGTCCGGCGAGCCCCCCGTCACCCTGGCGCGAAGTCGCTTGGCGAGGAGCAGCTCCTGCTGGGCGGAGACCAGCATTGGGGAATAGAGACTGAAGAGCGGATCGCCGACCCGCACCGACTGCCCGGTGAAGTCGAGGTAGAGCCGCTCGACCCATCCGTCTACCCGCGCCGTCACCGACTTGAGCCGGGTCTCGTCGTAGCTCACAATCGCGACGGTCCGCACCACGCGACCCAGTGGACCCATCTGTACCGGCGCGTAGGTGACGCCGATTCGCTGGGCTTGCTCGTCCGAAAGTCTGACCGGCATGGCGCTGTCCGAGGCCGGCGCCGCGTCGTGATTGTGCTCGCTTGTGGCGGCGGGTTCCCCGCGCCGGCCAGCCAGGCGTACCGTGACCACTGCGGCGACCAGCACCAGGGCGAAGGCCAGGAGGGCCGGCAGCCGGGCCAGCCGGCGCTGCCCCGACGGCTGGAAGGGAGAGGCGCCAGAGGCCGGAGTTGCGGGATCGTCAGGGGTTGTCATCGTTCAGCTCCGGGTGGCGGCCGCGGTTCGGTGATCTCGGGATCGAAGAGCGGCCGGCCGAGCAGCATCTCGAGCTCGGCGAGCGCGGTGCCCTCCTCCGCGTCGAGCTGGAAGAGCTGCTGGCGATAGCGGTTTACCGTCATTCGGGCTTCGAGGAGCATCGGCAGGTCCACTTCGCCCGCTTGATACGCCGAGAGCGCGGAGCTCACGGTTGCCTCGGCCTGCGGCAGGATCGTGGTGAGGTAGAGCTCGCGCAGGGTGCGGGTGCGCCGCACCGCCGCAGTGAGCTCTCCCAGGCGCCCGCGGGTCTCCGCCCGCATGGCGCGGAGCTCGGCTTCGGCGCCGAGCCGCATGGCTTCGGTCTCACGGCGCATCTGGAGCTGGCGTCGTCCGGCCCAGATCGGGACCGAGAAGCCGAGCATCAGGCTCAGCATGCGGTCCGTGCCCTCGGCCATCGGCCGCTGGCCGTATTGGGCGCCGAGCTGCAGGTCGGGCCAGATCTCGCGGCGGGCCCTCTGCTGGGCCGCCGCCGCCGCTTCGACTTCGAGCGCCCCTGCGGCGAGCATCGGCCGCCCGGCCAGGGCCTGGCGTTCCAGCGAATCCGCGCCCGCCAGCTCGCGCGGGAAACGCGGGAGCGCTGGTGTGGGAACGGGAGTCTCGGCCGAGCGGTCGAGCAACGCATTGAGCCGCGCGGCGGCCACAACACGCATCGCCTGCATGCGCAAAATCTCCTCGCTCATCCGATCGATCTCGACCTGGGCGCGGAGCACATCCGCCTGGCGTCCCTGGCCCACCGAGTACATGGTCCGCGCGGTGGTGGCGATGTCGCGGAGCAGCACTTGCGTCGCGGCGCTTACCTCGATGGTGCGGTCGAGTTGGTAGATCTCGTAGAAGGACATCGCGGCGCGGGCGCGGAGCTCCCAGCCAAGCTCCGCGACGCGGGCCCGTGCAGCCCCGGCCTGGGCTGCCGCCGCGCGACCGGCAAGCCCGAGCTGCCCGGCAATCGGAACCATCTGCATGACCTGCACTTGATTCATCCCAAGCGGGTCCTGCAGGCCGAAGCCGGGAAGATTCCGGTTCATCAGCCCGAATTGGATCTGCGGATCGGGAAGCGTGCTCACCGGCTTGATGCGTGCCCCGGCGGCAAACGCCATCTGCCGGGCGGCTTCGAGGCGTGGGCTACTGGCGTCGAGAATCCGGAACACGGCGGCGAGCGCCAGTCTCGGGGCAGCGCTGTCCGCCGGCGTCTGGGCAGCGAGAGACGGCGTGACGAGCCAGAGCCCGAGAAACCGCAGGATCATCACGCGCCCGACTGGTCTCCGCACCCGTCTCCTCCTCCGCGTTGATCAACTCGCCGGCCGACACTCACCTGATCGATCCGCGGGAGGGAAGCTAGGTCGTGGTGGGACTGGCGATCGTGAATGGCGGGTTAAGGAGCATTGATCTAGCGAATCAACACTCCTTAATCTCGCCGTCACGGTCGGTTTCAGATCGATTCGTAGATTGGC
>CAYTMW010000079.1:0-5567 GCA_964439025.1 uncultured Gemmatimonas sp.
ACTCCACGAAGCTCTTCGGATCGAACGCCTTGGGATCCACCATCGCCGACAACACGTTGGTGAAGATTTTGAACTCCGGCGCCACCCGCATATCGTAGCCGTAGGAGCTTACCCCGTAGGAAATGACCTTGCGCCTCTGGCCGTCCACGTCCCGGACCTGGGTATCCGTGAAGGGTTCGATCATGCCGTGCTCGCGCGCCATCCGGCGGATCCAGCGGTCGCTCTTGATGGACATCGGGGACTCCGATAGAGGCAGAACGTCAGGGCAGGTCGCGAAAGAGGCGCTCGAGGTCGATGCATAGTGGTTCCGGCATCCCGGCCGGGTGCCAGGTGAGAATCTCCCGGTGCGACAGGTCTTTCGTTTCTCCCCAGCGCGAGACGTAGACGATCCGATCCCACCAGTTCACCAGCCACACCTCCGGCACCCCCAGCGCGAGATACGCGTCGCGCTTGAAGTCCCGGTCGTAGATCACCGACGAATCGCTGAATACCTCGACTGCGAGCCACCAGCGGCCGATGCCCGACCATTTCCGATCCAGTGGCTCGCTGGCCGGGAAGACGAGCAGGTCGGGCTCCAGGTGCGTCTTGGGGGCGATCTCCACGGCTCCGGGAGACACGACGCGCGCCGCGCCGCCCGGGCGGAGGTAGACCGCCACTGCAGTCAGCAGCTCGGCGATCACCACCTGATGCGGCGGCATCGGTGCGGGGGTCACCAGCAGGACCCCGTCCAGCAGTTCGTAGCGGTTCCCGTCGTCAGGGAATCGGTCGAGATCCTCGATCGTGTAGGTGGGAACCACCACGGGAGCAGGCATCGCCATAAACTAGGGCCTCCGCGCATGGGGTGGCAACTCGGCATCCACCAACCTGCAAGGCCGTTCTATCCCCTCAGCATCCATTTCCTGCGAGCCGACCCGTTCTGCTGCAGCGGCTCGCGCGGGACCGGCGTAAATGCAACCCCCGCCGAAAGTTGCCCTGCTCACCGCGGGTTGAACTCGCCCTTCTCACGGGTTACCATTGGGCACCGGAATTCCTACGGCGTCCAACCTCAGACCTCTCGGAATGCTGCAGCCCTACGTTCCGCTCCTCGTCCTGATCGTCTTCGTGGTCGCGAACGCCGTGCTCATTCTGGCGATCTCCCACCTCCTTTCGACCTATCGTCGTACACCCGCCAAGATCGCCCCCTACGAATCCGGCATCCCGGTGCTCGGCGACGCGCGCGAGCGGTTCTCGATCAAGTTCTACCTCGTGGCCATGCTGTTCATCATCTTCGACATCGAAACGGTCTTCATGATCCCGTGGGCGGTAGCCTTCCACCAGCTTACCGGCATGAGTGGCCTCCTCATTGTCGAGATGTTCATCTTCATCGCGATTCTGGGCGTGGGATACATCTACATCTGGAAACGCGGAGCATTGCAATGGGATTGACCGCGCCCGAACCGGCCGGCGATCCGACCGAAGCGGAGCTGGCGGGGGTCTCGCCGAATTTTCTCACCACGCGGCTCGATGCCCTGATCAACTGGGGCCGGGCCAATTCGCTCTGGCCGATGCCGTTCGGCACCGCCTGCTGCGCCATCGAGTTCATGGCCACCGCAGCCGGCCGCTTCGACCTGGCCCGCTTCGGCATGGAGCGGATGAGCTTCTCGCCCCGGCAGGCCGACGTCCTCATTTGCGCCGGCCGGCTGCCGTTCAAGCTCGCGCCGATCATCCGCCGCATCTGGGATCAGATGCCCCAGCCCAAGTGGGCCATCAGCATGGGAGCCTGCGCCTCGACCGGAGGAATCTTCGATACCTACGCGATGGTGCAGGGCATCGACACCATCATCCCGGTGGACGTGTACGTCCCGGGGTGTCCTCCCCGTCCCGAAGGGCTGATCTACGGGATTCGTCTGCTGCAGAAAAAAATCATGGGCGAGACGATGTCCGATCCGACCCTCCGTGTCGAACAGCTGGTGGATAGCCGCGGCTTTTTCCTCCCCCCCGAGCGGATCGACGAAATCTCCGAGCCCTTCGGTAATTCGGTGCATCAGACGAGGTCGGCGTGAGCTCTGCCTCGTCGGTCGCCGCGCTCCGGGCGGCCTTCGGTTCCGGCGTCCTGCGTGACAGGGTCTCCTGCGGCGATACCATCGTCTGGGTAGAAGGGTCCCGGTCCCACGACATGCTGGCCTGGCTCAAGGACACCCCCGGACAGGAATTCAACTACCTGACCGATGTGACCGCGGTCGAGTACCGCGATCCCGAGCGCCCCCTCGAAGTCGTCTACCAGCTTCGCTCGCTCAATCGCCGCACCGATTTTCGCGTCAAGATTCCGCTTGACAAGACGGCGCCGCTCGAAGTGGATTCGGTGTTCGACCTCTGGCGCGGAGCCGACTGGCTGGAGCGCGAGGTGTTCGACATGTTTGGCGTGCGGTTCCGCGGCCATCCCGATCTCCGCCGGATCCTCATGTGGGATACCTACGCCGAGGGACATCCCCTCCGCAAGGACTTTCCCCTGCGCGGGCATTTCACGAGGGCGGAGCAGACCCGGCAGGCCCTCGCCGCCAATCCGGAAGCCCACTACTCCATGGAGGAATTGAGCATCGCCGAGGCGTTCGACGAGCTTCCCGAAGACGTCCGGCAGCGGCTCGCCAAGGGCGAGCGGGGGTACGTCAAGTGAGCTCCCGCACCCTCGAGCTGGCGCTTTCGACTCCCTCCCTCGACCGCGAGGGGCGTCCCACCACAATCCCCCTCGGCGTGGCCGGGCCCGGGGGCTCGCAGGATGAGTTCGGCTCGGAGCCGATGCTAGTCAACATCGGTCCGCAGCACCCCGCAACCCATGGTGTGCTCCGACTGGTCGTCGAGCTCGAGGGCGAGACGGTGGTCCGCTGCATCCCGCACATCGGGTACCTGCACTCCGGCTTCGAGAAGCTGGGTGAGTACCGCCACTACAACCAGATCATCCCGCTCACCGATCGCACCGACTACCTCTCGCCGATGGCGAATAACGTCGGCCTGGCTATGGGTGCCGAGAAACTGATGGGGATTGAGATCACCGAGCGGTGCACGGTGCTCCGGGTCATCGCCTGCGAGATGAGCCGGATCATCTCCCACATCGTGTGGCTGGGCACCACGGGCATCGATCTCGGCGCCTACACCCCGTTCCTGTGGACCTTCTACGAGCGGGAGCGGATCTACAACCTGCAGGAGGCGTGGACGGGCGCCCGCCTCACCACGAGCCTCACCCGGGTCGGCGGCATGATGGCCGATGTCCCGGACGGCTTCGAGACGGGCCTTCGCGAGTTCTGCCGAACCTTCCCGAAGAGCCTCGACGAGGTGGACACTCTCTTTACCCGGAACGCCATCTGGTGCGGGCGCACTCAGGACGTGGGCGCGTTGAGCGCGGAAGAAGCGATCAACTATTCGCTGTCGGGGCCGATGCTCCGCGCCAGCGGGGTGGACTACGACGTGCGGAAGGACCGGCCCTATCTGGGGTACGACACCTACGACTTCGATGTTCCGATCGGCGAGCACGGCGACATCTACGACCGCTACCGGGTGCGCCTCGAGGAGATGTACCAGTCGACCCGCATCCTGGAGCAGGCGCTCGACCGTCTGGCGAAGCTCAAGGGCGCTCCGATCAACGTGGATGATCCTCGGGTGATTCTTCCGCCGAAGTCACGGGCGATGAGCGACATGGAGGCGATGATTTTCCACTTCAAGCAGGTGATGGAGGGCGTTCCGGCGCCGGCGGGCGAGGCGTACATGGGCATCGAGAATCCCAAGGGCGAGCTGGGTACCTATTTTGTTTCCGACGGGACGGCCAAGCCGGTGCGCTGGCGGATCCGCCCGCCGTCGTTCATCAATCTCGCCTGCCTGTCGAGGCTCTGCGAGGGCGCGCTGCTCTCGGACGTGATCGCCATCAACGCCAGCGTGGACATCGTCATGGGAGAGATCGACCGATGAGTACGCCGCACGGCTCGGCCGCGGCCGCGCACCACGAGGAAGGCGCTCACCAGCCGGTGTTCACGGGCAAGGCCCGGGAAAAACTGGAGGCGCTTTACCCGAATTTCTCCACGCGGCAGGGTTGTCTCTTGCCCGCGCTCTGGATCATCCAGGAGGAGCGCGGGTGGATTTCACCCGCCGCCATGGCGGAAGTCGCCGCGGTGCTGCGGCTCACGCCGGCGTACGTGCGAGGCGTGGTGACGTTCTACACGATGTACCACACCCACCCGGTGGGGCGGCATTTCATCCAGGTGTGCACCACCTCACCCTGCCATCTGTGCGGATCCGACGAGGTGCTCAAGGCGGTGCTCAAGGAAACCGGCTGCGGCGAGCTGGGTGCCACCAGCGCCGACGGCCGCTTCACCGTGATCGAAGTGGAGTGCCTGGGGGCCTGCGGGTTCGCCACGCCGATCATGATCGGCGATGACTTCATCGAGAGCGTCATCCCGGAGCGGGTGCCGGGGATTCTCGCGGGGTACAAGTAATGGGCTTTCCGCATCCTCCCCACCCGAAGGAGACGGTCCTTCTCTCCAGGTACTTTGGCGACCCCGGCGCGCGCACCTACGCGGGCTGGGTGCAGCGCGGCGGCTACCAAGGGATGAAGAAGGCCCTGGGCATGACGCCGGAGGCGATCATCGAGGAGCTCAAGGCGTCCGGTCTCCGGGGCCGTGGCGGCGCCGGGTTCCCGACCGGGCTCAAGTGGAGCTTCATGCCGAAGGGTGACGGCAAGCCGCACTACCTCTGCTGCAACGCCGACGAATCGGAGCCCGGCACCTTCAAGGACCGCGAGATCATGCGGTGGACGCCCCATGCCCTCATCGAAGGGTGCGCGGTGGCGTGTCACGCCATCGGGGCGGAGACCTGCTACATCTACATTCGTGGCGAGTTCACCGAGCCGCTCGCGATCATGCAGGCGGCCGTGGCCGAAGCCTATGCCATCGGCGCGCTCGGGGCGAACGCGTTCGGCTCCGGCAAGCGCATCGACATGGTGATCTTCCGCGGTGCGGGCGCCTATATCTGCGGCGAAGAAACCGCGCTGATGAACTCGATCGAGGGCAAGCGCGGCAATCCGCGGATCAAGCCGCCATTTCCCGCGGCCTCGGGCGTGTTCGGGATGCCGACCACGATCAACAATGTGGAGACCCTCGCCGCAGTGCCGGCGATTCTCCTGCGAGGCGCCGCCTGGTACAAATCGCTCTGTCTCGGGAATCCCAAGAGCACCGGCACCAAGCTGTTCTCGATGTGCGGCCAGGTGATGCGCCCCGGCAACTACGAGATCACCATGGGATACCCCATGAAGGATCTCATCTACGACATGGCGGGCGGCATGCGGCCCGGCCGGACTCTCAAAGCGGTGATTCCCGGCGGCTCCTCGGTGCCGCTGATGAATCGCGAAGAAGCCGAAAGCGCGCTCTGCGATTACGAGGGAATCGTCGAGAAGGGCTCGATGCTCGGCTCGGCGGGGTTCATCGTCATGGACGATTCGGCCGACATCGTCTACGAAGTCTACCGGCTGGCCAAATTCTATGCGCATGAGAGCTGCGCCCAGTGCACCCAGTGCCGGGAAGGCACCGCGTGGACCACCAAGA
>CAYTMW010000080.1:0-5365 GCA_964439025.1 uncultured Gemmatimonas sp.
CATCGCGCGCCGCGGTGTTTGGGCTAGATTCCGTTACCCGCCGAAAGCGGCGCGCCTCAAGGGCGGCTGCAGCTCAAACGGGATCCGTTAGGCCGCAACCCGGCTTCCGTGAAACCTCATTGTTCAACCGTTGGGCGACGCGGATGCGTAGAGGCGACTTGTCTGGACGGCCTTTGTTGCGAGGCGTACTTTGGCACGGTGGATCGGTATGCCTATGCGAACTGAATTTCTCGTCAACCAACGAGTAGGCCCGGCCCAGAAGGCAGTGTCATGCTGCATGCTGGACGGCGAAACGCATGGCTGAAATCACCGAGCACCTCTCCACTGCCCTTGCCGACCGTTACCGCATCGAGCGTCGCCTCGGCGAAGGCGGCATGGCCACCGTCTATCTTGCCGAGGATCTGAAGCACGACCGCAAGGTTGCGCTGAAGGTGCTGCGGCCCGAACTCGGGGTCATGCTCGGCGCCGACCGGTTCCTGCAGGAGATCAAGACCACGGCGCGACTCCAGCACCCGCACATTCTGCCGTTGTACGACAGCGGCAGCACGCCAGCGGCACACGGCGGCGGTACGGGGTTCCTGTATTACGTCATGCCGTACGTAGAAGGGGAAACGCTCAGGGAGAAGCTCGATCGCGAGCAGCAGCTCGGCATCGACGAGGCGGTGAACATTGCCACCGAGGTAGCGGATGCGTTGCAGTACGCGCACGACCAAGGTGTCATTCACCGGGACATCAAGCCCGAAAACATTCTCTTGCGCAACGGTCGCGCGTTCGTCGCGGACTTCGGCATTGCGCTGGCGGTGAGCGCCGCGGCCGGCGGCCGGATGACGGAGACGGGCTTGTCGCTGGGCACGCCGCTCTACATGTCGCCCGAGCAGGCGACGGCGGACACGCACATCGACAATCGCTCTGACATCTACTCACTCGGCTCCGTGCTGTACGAATTGCTGACGGGTGAACCCCCGCACACCGGCCCATCGGCGCAGGCGATCATTCTGAAGATCGTGTCGGACGTGGCCCGACCGGTCAGAGAGTTGCGCAAGTCGGTGCCGCCGCACGTCGCTGCAGCCGTCGCAATGGCATTGGAGAAGCTCCAGGCAGACCGTTTTGACAGCGCGAAGGCGTTTGCCGAAGCGCTTCACAATCCGGCGTTCACCTGGCCCGTCGCGACTACCACGACCGACGGTGCCGCAGGTCTGGCTTCTCGTCGGGTCGCCCTGCCCGCCTTGCTGGCCGTAACCGTGCTGACCACCGCGCTGGCCGCCTGGGGCTGGATTCGCCCAAGTCGAACCACGTCCGTCGCTCGCTATCCGACCACGCTCGGCGCGACCGGCGCCCTCCATGGAATCATGCTCGGGGTCGGGGCAGCGCTCTCACCCGACGGAGCGTCATTGGTATTCCGCAGTCCGCTGATGGGACCCGGCCAGCTCTACGTCAAGCGCCGCGACGAAGTCGTCGCGCGGCCGCTGGCCGGAACGGAAGGTGGCTCGGGACCGTTTTTCTCCCCCGACGGAGCGTGGATCGGATTCGTCGCGAACGGACAACTGCGGCGAATCCCGAGCACGGGCGGAGCGTCGCTCAAGCTCGCGGATTCCGTCGACTGGAGATTCAACCGCGGAGCGTGGCTGGAAGACGGTTCGATCGTCTACTACGACTATCCGGCCCACACGCTCCGCCGCCTCGGTTCCGGGGACGCCACATCGAAGGTGATCGTCTCGCCTGCGATGCTCGGCGGGCGCTACCCGATGTTGCCCACGCCGCTTCCTTCCTCGCGCGGCATCCTGTTCACGGCCCATCTCACGCAGTGCCTGGGACCTGTCAGCTGTCGTCCGAGCCGCGTGTACGTGTACGACGCGCGCCGAGATACCGTTCGCGCGCTCTTCGACGACGCCATCGGTGCCTGGTACGTCCCCACGGGACACCTGCTGTACCTGACCAGCGCTGGCACTCTCATGGCTGCGCCCTGGGACAACTCGGCGCTTGTTGCTACCGGGCGGCCGGTGCCTGTTCTGGACGGGATTCAGGCTCCGGGATTCCTGATCTCGGACGAGGGGACCGCGTATTACCTGCTGGGACGCCCGGAATTCGCGCCTGGCCCAGTGCCGAATGCGGCCATCGTGTGGGTGGATCGCATGGGCCACGTCGAGCCGGTGGACTCCTCGTGGCAGGTGAACACCGGGGGTGCCGAAAACGGGTCCATTCGAACTTACTGGGGACTTGCCCTGTCGCCGGACGGACGGCGCATCGCGCTCACGGTGCTGACTGATCTCGGCACTGATATCTGGATAAAGCAGGTGCCCACAGGGCCGTTGTCACGCCTTACGCTGCACGCCGGTGTGGACAGAGCGCCCGCGTGGACCCCTGACGGGCGAGCCATCACGTTTCTCTCGGACCGGCCCATCTCGAACGGTTCGACTCGGAAGGTGAGCCAGTTCAACGTCTGGGAGCAGACCGCTGACGGCACCGGCGAACCCAGGCTCCTCTGGGCAAAGGACGGTCCGACCGAAGCGTTCTGGAGTCCTGACCGGCGGTCGCTCGTGCTCGGCGCAACCAGGTCGACAGGGGCGTCGGCACAGAGGGAGATTCTCGCGGCGCACCCGGGAGTGGACAGCCTGGCGCGCAGGATAGAAGTGGCGACGGGATCCAACGCGACGGGCGCGGCGCTGTCGCCTGATTCCCGTTGGCTCGCGTACGTGTCGAACGAGCAGGGCGCGAACGAGGTGTTCGTCCGCCCGTTTCCAGATGCGAACCGCGGCAAGTGGCAAGTCTCGATCGGCGGTGGCAGTGCTCCGCTCTGGGCGCACAACGGGCGCGAGCTGTTCTACGTCGCCAACGGAAAGATGAATGTCGTGAGGATCCATCCGGGTCCACCCTTTTCGGCAGAACCACCCCGCGTCTTGTTCACGATCCCACATGGACTCCGCGCGGGATCGCCGGTCGGAGGCACGTTTGCGATCACGCCTGACGATCGGCGGTTTCTCATGGTGCGAGACAACAAGTGGGAGGACATGGCGGGAACGCCTACGCTCGTGGTAGTGCAGAGCTTCTTCGACGAACTGCGGGCGAAGCTGAAGAGGTGATGCGCTGTGCTTCATTGTGGGTTCGCTCGGCGGTCGGGATGTTTGGTCTGACTGTCTGGCGTGCAGCTGCAGAGAGATCGTGGGCGATCGTACTCCCAGTAGCGGGCGCCGCGGTGTTCGGAGTCGCGTTCCTGTACGTGGCGTTCACTGGGCGGGATCCGATCGGCCGCCTCGCTGCCGGAGACCGCACAGCTCTGGCCGCGAATAAGGCGAGCATCGCGACCAGCCGGCCTAACGAACGCTGAAGCTGACGAACGATTCTCGGAATTGCGCGTAGCTCCGCTGCGCGCATCCTGTTTGGCTCGTTCGCAGCTTAGCTCGGGCGTTAGGTGGAAACAGCAGATCGCTTAGTCACAACTACTGGAGGTACGGCTCCGCGCGTCGTCGGCGTTCCTTGTCCGGGTCTCCTGCTTGATCCAGCATTCGCGCTGGCGGGCGGCCCGCGATATCTGTGGCGGCCGTAGGTCCTGGCCATCGAGTCCTGGATCAACGACTCCGCAGGCGGCAGCCGGAATGATGGCCGATATGAGGCTGCCGCCCGCGGCTGGCGCGCCGGAGGGTGGGTCGGGCAGGGCCCCCGCTGTGGAGCTCCTACCGCTGAGGGGACGGGGCACCACCCCGTCGTTCCCCGCTCGGACCCCCGGGTTCCCCGCTCCAGGCCGGATCGAGCCGGGGGCTCCGCGTCGGGTGGCGTCCCGCCCCCTCCGAGCTCCGCAGAGTCGGCCGCTGCTCTCCACGCGGGCCGCCCGCGAGCGGGTTCCACCTAACCAGCATTTGCAGCTGCCGAGCCGTGCGCCGTAGTTTGAAGTGTCGGCCCGGCGGCGGTCCTGGGCCGATCCGGCACCGCAATCGCGCAGCGCACGGCTCGCAGCTGAAATGCAGATCGTTAGGTGCCTTCGATCTTTTGGCTCAACCCGGAGCGCTCACTTGACCAAGGGTCGTTGGTCGACAGTCTGGCTGCTGGGGGCCCTCGCCCTCGAAGGCTGCGGAGCCGATCGGACTGAACGCGCCTCCGAGGTCACGGACAGTGCAGGGATACGCATCGTTACAAATGTCATTGGCCGCTCCACGCAGGGGCCAGCATGGGTAGTCGATTCCGTGCCATCGCGGGTTTTCGGTCGGGCGGCTGAAGACTCAGCGAGCATGCTCCTCCATCCCGTTGGGGCCGCACGCTTGAGCGATGGCCGGGTGGTCGTCGGCGATCGCGGGAGTAGCAGCCTGAAGGTCTTTTCCTCAACCGGCGGCTTCGAGCGATCCATTGGCCGCCTGGGAGACGGGCCGGGAGAATTTCGCTATCTGGCCCGGCTCTTCGCCTGTCACGCCGACTCCGTTTTCGCTGACGATATCGCCCATCGACACTTTTCTGTGATGGCGCCCGATGGCGCCATCGTTCGGACATTCGTACTTCAAACCGCCGAGCCGAGTCAGCCTGCGTATGAAATCACCTGCAATCGGCACGGCGACTTTCTGACGTCGGGTTGGGGCAGCCTCATTGCGCGCCAGGAGGCCTACCGCCCGCAGGTTCCAGTGAGTCTGGCTGGCCCAGACGGAAAGGTCCGGGTAACACTGGGTCAGTTCCCTGGCACCGAGATGATGCCTACACGTGGGGGGGCGGGTCCTCGGCGAATGGGCCGCTGGCTGCGCCTGGCGATGAGTCGAGACTTTGCCTGGGTTGCTCCGAACACGACTACGGACATGCTCGCTTTCGCCCCGGATGGCCACCTACGGATGATCGTGCGCACCTCCGGTGTCGACCGGTCGGTGTCGCAAGAGGACTTGGCGTGGCACCGAGAGTCTGCTTTGGATTCCACGCAGACGGAGCAGGCAAAGGCTGAGGTTCGACGAGCACTTGAGGTCATGACCGCTCCGGAGGCGCTACCTGCAGTCGTTCGGTTACTCGCGGACTCCGAGGGCTATCTCTGGGTCCAGCGCTACCCCGATCCAGGTCAGCTCCAGGGTCGCTGGGATATCTACCAGCCTGATGGCGTGCTCCTCGCCCAAGCCCGTCTGCCCACCGCATTCTTTCCGGTGGAGATCGGGATGGACTATGTGCTGGGCCTAGCAACAAGCGACGATGGCTCCGAGTGGGTCCAGCTGCACAAGCTGCACCGTCCAGGCACCTAACCCGCGCTTGCTACTGCCGGGGGCCTGAACGCGACGGCCCGCCGCCGGGGTATATTTGGGCCGGACGGCGGGGGCCGCCGCAGGCCCCCGCAGCAGAAGCGCAGTCCGTTAGGCAACTTTCGATCGTCGTCGGACCGAGAGGTTTACTCGGACCCCGGCCT
>CAYTMW010000081.1:0-5246 GCA_964439025.1 uncultured Gemmatimonas sp.
CAGCGGGTGGCGCCGAGTCCCGCCCTGGCGCGCGAGGTACTGGAGGCGCTCGACCTCGGCCCCGCCCGCGCGGCGCGCAAGAGCGGCGCGGCGCGCGCGAGCGGGATTCTTTCGCCGGGAATGGGGCTGGTGCGGAGCCCGGAGAAAATGATCGAGGACTGGCCCGGCGTGGCTGACCGCCTGATCGCGGAGCTTCGCTGATGGCCATTCGGGGGAGTCTCAAGGAGGCGAGTCTCACCGATGTGATCCAGCTCCTCTTCATGGGCCGGCGCACCGGGTGCCTCTCGGTGGCGGACCGCCAGCGCCACAGCTCGATTTTCTTCGACGACGGATGGATCACCTACGCGACGATCGTGAATCGCCGCGACCGGCTCGGCGACATGCTGCTCGCCGGCGGCGTCGTCACCCGTGCCCAGCTCGACCAGGCGCTGGCGCTGCAGCACAACGCGCCCGGGCGCCGGATCGGCGACCTGCTCGTCAATCTTGGCATCCTGGCGCCGGAGGGACTGCGGCGCTTTCTCCGACTGCAGATCGAGGAAGCGGTCTATTCGCTGTTCAGCTGGACCACCGGCACCTTCAGCTTCGACGCCGGCGTCACCCCCGACGTCGATGATCCGCTCGACCGCATCAGCCCCGAAACGCTCCTGCTCGAAGGCGCCCGGCGGGTGGATGAATGGGGGCTGATCGAGAAGAAGATTCCCAGCTTCGACGTGATCTATGCGGTGCTCCCGGGCCAGGTCGAGGGGCACCGCTCGGAGTTCACCGAGGCGCAGCGCCGGATTCTCCCCCTGCTGGACGGCGAGCGCGATGTGCGGGGGGTCATCGATGCGTCGGGGCTCTCGGAGTTCGAGGCTGGACAGGCGCTCTACGGGCTGGTGACGGCGGGGCTCGCGCACAGGGTGGGCGCGTCGTCGATGGCCGCGCCGTCCCGGATGCTCGAGGCACAGATCGAGGAGCACCGCAATCTCGGCATTGCCTTCTACCGGACCGACATGCACGAGGAGGCGCTGCGGGAATTCCGCCGCGTCGCCGAGCTGCGTCCTTCGGAGGGAAGCGCCCCGTTCTATCTCGGTCTCATCTCGGCGCGGCGGCGGGAGTGGAATGAAGCCGCCGGGTACTTCCGGCAGGCGATCGACCGGAGCGGTCCGCGTCCGGCACTGCTGCACAACCTCGGGGTCGCGTTGCAGCACACCGGGCGCCTCGACCGGGCGGAGACCGTGCTGGCCGAAGCCGCCGGCCGCGCACTCGACGATCCCCGGGTCCATACCGGATGGGGGATCCTCGCGCTCGAACGGGACGAGCCCGCGGTGGCCCGGCAGCGCCTCCAGCGGGCGCGTGAGCTGTACCGGCAGACGCCGCCCGCGATCTGGTATTGGGCCGCGACGCTCGCCACCGCGGGCACCGAGGACCTCGATGTGGCGCTCGCGATCGCGAGGGAAGGGGTGGAGCATCATCCTGGCGATCCGGTGCTTCGCAACAATCTCGCTGTGCTGCTCGAAGCCAGCGGCGCCATGCCCGCGGCGGAGGCGCTGCTGCGGGACGTGCTTGCCGACGAGGCGACGCTGCCGCAGCCGTTCAAGAATCTCGCCGATCTCTGCTACCGGAGCGGCCGTTACGAGGAGGCCGCCGCGCACTACGAGCGCGCCGCCGCGCTCGCCCCCGAGTTGGGCGACGATCTGTATTTCAAGCTCGGCAATCTCGCGTTCCGGGAGCGCGAGACCGCCCGAGCCCGGGCCGCGTGGGAGCATGCGGTCGCGCTCAATCCTGGGCACCAGCTCGCCCGCGCGAACCTGTCGACCCTGCGGCTGGCGCCGTGATCGGCCGCGACGACGGTGGGCTCGATCTCATCCTGCGGCAGCTCACCCGCCGGGGCGCCGGGGGATTCGAGTGGTACAAGGATTCCTGTCTCCTGCGCCGGATCGAGGTGCGCATGCGGGCCCGGGGCGCCGGGACGCTGAGCAGCTATGCGGCGCTCCTCGAGGACGATCCTGCCGAGCTGGACCGGCTGCTGCACACGCTCTCGGTGCGAGTTACCGGGTTCTTCCGGAATCCCGACACCTGGCAGCGTCTTCGCGCAGTCCTCGAGCAGTTTCCTGCGTCGGCGAAGCGCGGACTGTCCGCCTGGAGCATGGGGTGCGCGACGGGAGAGGAGGCCTGGTCGCTCGCGATGCTGCTGCGCGACCTGGCGCGTCCCGCCGGTCCCGGTGCGATGGCGCAGGTCGCGGTGCTCGGCTCCGACGTGGATGCGCACGCGCTCGCCGTCGCCGAAGCGGGCCGCTATCCGGCGCCGGGCGCCGACGCGATTCGCGCCGTGCTGGCCAAGCCGTACGGCGCGGTGCTCGACGGGTGCTTCGAGGTGGATCCGGTGCTTCGGGCGCGGGTCGTCTTCCGCCGGGAGGATCTGACGAGACCGCATTCCGGCTCGGGAAGGTACGATGTGATCTGCTGCCGGAACCTGCTGATTTTTCTCGGGCGGGAGGGGCAGCGGCGGGTCCTCGACGTCGCCTGCCGCGCGCTGCGCCCCGGAGGGATCCTCGCGCTCGGGCGCACCGAGTCGCTGGTCGCACTTCCGGGCGCGGCGCTCGAGCCGGTCGATCCGAGGCATCGCCTCTACCGGAGCGCGGCATGAGCGCGCCCAGGGTGCTGGTCGGGATCTCGGACCTCGAGGTTGCGCGCGCGCCCGCCACGCTCGGTGCGCTCGGCCTCGGGAGCTGCGTCGCCATCATCCTGCACGACGCGGAGGCGAAGGTCGGCGGTCTGGCCCACGTCCTCCTCCCGTCCCCGAGGGTCGGCCGCCGGAGCCAGGACGCGCCGGGGCGCTACGCACCAACCGCGGTCGCGGCGCTGCTGCGGCGGATGCGCGAGCTCGGCGCATCGACGCCCCGTCTCACCGCCCGCCTGGTCGGCGGCGCCAGCATGTTCACCGCCCTCCAGCCGCCCGGCACGATTCAGATAGGGGAGCACAACGTGCACGCGGCTCGCGAAGCGCTTCACCGCTCCGGAATCCGGCTCACCGGCGAAGTGGTCGGAGGTGACTACGGGCGCTCGGTCGAATTCGACATCGAAACGGGCAAGGTCCGGGTGAGTTCCTACCTCCACGGGACGACAGAGCTGTGAGCGAGCCGGCCGCTCCGATCCTGGGCCCGTTCCGCGCCGAGTTCCACGCGATTGCCGCGCTGCTCGCCGCGCCGGCGGGGCCGGGAACACCGGAGGAGGCGAAGCGCCGGATTATCGCGCTCTTCAAGCAGGTCGATGGCGCGCTCACCCACCTGACGGAGCTGAAGGAAGAAATCCGGGGCTTGGTGGACCGCTACAAGGAAGTCTCCGCCGATCAAGCGGCGGCGCGGGCCAAGGGGATCCCCGGGCAGGAGCCGCAACTGCACCACGATCACCTGGGCGCCTCGACCTACATCGAAAAGGGATGGAGCCTGATCTCGCTCGGCGATCCTCCCGGGGCGATTCAGGCGCTCAACCGCGCCCTCGAGCTCTCCCCCGGCGACCCCCAGGCGCAATCGCTGCTGGGCTGGGCCCAGATGCTCGACGAACAGTACGACGATGCGCTGGCGACCTTTTCCCGGGTGCTGATGAAGGAGCCGACGAATGCGCTGGCGCGGGTGAACGTCGGGTTCATCTGTCTCAAAAAGAAGATCTTCGGCGAGGCGATCGAGCATCTCTCCAGGGTGATCCGGATCGACAACGACCGGAAGGCGACGCTCTACGCCCACTATTATCTCGGCCTGGTATACCTCGAGCGCGAAATGATGTCCGATGCACAGTCGTTCCTGGGCAAGGCTATCACGCTCGGCCCCAACCTGATCGAGGCGTACTACGATCTGGGCCGCGCGCAGTGGTTCGTCGGCCACCGGGAGGACGCCCGGGCCACCTGGGCCGACGGCGTGGCGGCCAACCGGTTTGCGCCGTGGGCGCTCCGCTGCCAGGAGCTCCTCGACCGTACTTCGAGGGGCGAGGAGGTGCCGCGCTCCGGCTCCTCCTGAGTCTGGCACTCCTGCGCGCGCCGGTGCAGACGCCGGCCGACCTGCAGGGCGTCCGGGTTGGCGGCGTCCTCGCCGTGGCGCGCCGGGCCGATCTCGATCTGGCGGTTGCCCTCGCGGAGGACGCCGCCAGGCCGCGCTCGTGGTATGGGCTCAGTCACGCGGCGCCCGGAAGCATCCGGCTCATCGTCGTGCGCGGCGAGGCTGGGCTCGACTCGGTGATGCGCGGCCGGGGCCCCGCCTGGGGCGCCGGCTTCGCGATGCCCGGCGCCCGCACGATCGTCATCCGCGCCGACAAGGGGGATCCGCGGCAGACGCTCCGCCACGAGCTCGCTCACTTCGCCCTCCACGACGCGGTGCGGGTCCGGGTTCCACTCTGGTTCGACGAGGGCTACGCCGCGATCGCCGCGGGCGAATGGGAGCGGCTGGACCGGCTCCGGCTGAATCTCACCGTCGCCCGCGGAAACATCCCCAACTTGTACGAGCTCGACCGGGCGCTGCGGGCCGGTGAATCCACCGCCGAGGCGGCCTACGCGCTGGCGGCGAGCGCGGTGGCCATGATAGCGCGACGTCACCCCGGCCACTCTCTCGAGCCGCTCCTCACCCGGCTCAAAGGGGGGGAGAGCTTCGACTCGGCGCTCCTTGCCACCACCGGGTCGACGGTGGGGCGGTTCGAGGTGGAATGGCAGAAGGACGTCCGGAAACGCTATGGTCTCCTGGTCTGGGCGATGGCGGGGGGGCTCTGGCTCGTCGTCGGTTTCGGGGTGCTCCTGGCTGCCTGGCTGCGCCGCCGCCGCGATCGGCCCCGGCGGGCGGCGCTCGACGACGGGTGGGTGGTCGAGCCGGAGGAGCCGGAGGAGCCGGAGGAGCAGCAGCCTCCGCTTGATAGAAGTGATCCAGCGCCTTAAATTTCAAGGTCTGATGGCTTCCAGCGAACTCAAGGGTGGCGGACGCCGCGGCTTGCTCGGACGACGCAACGTGATCGTGCTCGCCGCTGCGGCGGGCTGTCTCGTCGTCGGGTACCTCACCCTCCAGGCCGGTTCGGTCAGTCTCGCCGCCGTGCTGTTGGTGTTGGGGTACTGTGTGCTTTTCCCACTGGCTATTGCCCTCTGACGCCGGACGGGTTTCGGCGGTACGTGCAGAGGTGGCTGGCGCCGTGCGTCCCCATACACAGTACCCGGGGACCGCATCGCCTTCGCCCCGGGCGAATAGCTCAGCGGTTCAGAGCGCCTGCCTTACACGCAGGATGTCGGG
>CAYTMW010000082.1:0-5174 GCA_964439025.1 uncultured Gemmatimonas sp.
CGATCGTCCCGACGTTCACGTGCGGCTTGGTGCGGTCAAACTTGGCTTTAGCCATATCCCTGCTCCGGTGTTCGGTTCAGTTCCCTAGTTAGGTGCCTGGCGACTGGAGGCTGGGAACACCAGCAGCCAGCAACCAGCATCCAGCAACTATCCCTTTACTTTCGCCTCTTCGCGTCTTCCCCAAGCTCGCGAGCGGGATTGAACCGCTGACCTCATCCTTACCAAGGATGCGCTCTACCAACTGAGCTACGCGAGCGACGGCGTCTCACATCCCTCGAGAAAGCGGGCGACGGGACTCGAACCCGCGACCCTCAGCTTGGAAGGCTGATGCTCTACCAACTGAGCTACACCCGCAACGGAGGCAAGGAGGCTATGAGGCAAATTCTCCGGTAACCGCCCCGCTCTCGCCTACTTTGCCTCTTTGCCTCTTTGCCTCTTTGCCTCGGTCTTCCGCGCCAGTGGTGGGGGTAGGATTCGAACCTACGTAGGGCGAAGCCCGGCAGATTTACAGTCTGCTGCCATTAGCCACTCGGCCACCCCACCGCGCTATCACACTGCCGTGGACACGGAACCCCGCTGAACGAGCGGGGTTCCGAAAACCCGAAGCGATATCCTGCGACACTGGAGCTGACGGAGGGACTCGAACCCTCAACCTGCGGTTTACAAAACCGCTGCTCTGCCGATTGAGCTACGCCAGCCAAAGGCACGCAGATTGTGACAGACCCATATTTTACCTCACTCCTACCCCCCAGTCAACCGGAGCTGGCCGGACCTCCGCAAAGCCCGCCCGGTCCGCCTGCCGGAGGGCAGGTTTCGTGGCCTCGACCAGCCGATTCTCCGCATTATAATGAGCCCGAAGATTTCCCGGCAGCATGGTCTTCCGGCTCGACCACGGGAAGGAACACGGTGAAGGTCGATCCCCCGCCCCGGGCGCTGTCAACAGCGATTCCCCCCTCATGGTTCCGGACGATGCTGTGGACCACCGACAGCCCGAGGCCGCTCCCCTCACCAGGGGCCTTGGTGCTGAAAAAGGGTTCGAAGATCCGGGCCATGGTCTGCTCATCCATTCCCTGGCCGGTGTCGCTCACGGAGAGAGCCATATAGCGGCCCGGTGCGAGACCCGGCGCCGGGGGCTCTGCACCCGGAACCACCGTAGCGAGATGAAGCCGGACGGTCAGCGTGCCACCCCCCTCCCGCATCGCCTGCCCGGCATTCAGCCCGAGGTTCATCACTACCTGGTGGATCTGGGTTGGATCGGCGAGGACGGGAAGTCCCCCCTCGATCGGCTCGAACACCACCACGACATGCCGGGGGAGAGTGGATTGGAGGAGCTGCAGCGCCTCGCCCACGATCTGAGGAAGACCGACCGGCACCCGCTGCTCGGCGCGCGTCCGGCTGAAGACCAGAATCTGCCGGACGAGATCCGAAGCGCGGTTGGCGGCGCGCAGCACTTCGGCGAGGTTCTCCCGCACTTCGGGCCGATCGGCGGCGTCCTGCTGTGCCAGCTCGGTGTAGCTGACGATCGCCGTCAGGATGTTGTTGAAGTCGTGCGCGATGCCTCCGGCCAGACGCCCTAGCGAGTCCATCTTTTGCGCCTGGAAGAGCTCCCCCTCCAGGCGCCGCCGAGTCATTTCGGCGGTGCGGCGTTCGGTCACGTCGCGAAAGCTCCACACCCTGCCGACCGTGACTCCCTCGACCGTGCGGGGTTGAGAATAGCGCTCGAACACGCTCCCATCGAGGAATTCCAACACGTCAAAGCTCACGGCGTCGGGCGCCCCGTAGAGCTGCCGGATCTTGTCGGTGAAGCCGTCCGGATCCCGGAGCTGCCCCAAGACCGAGGCGATGAGCCTGGCGTCGTCCCTCGTGGCGAGCACTTCGGACGGGATACTCCAGAGGTCGAGGAATTTCTGGTTGTGGCCGACGACGGCACCGGAGTTGTCCACCACCAGGATGCCGTCGGCGGTGGACTCGAGCGTGGCACGCAGCAGCGAGAGGGAGGTGGCGCCGTGCCGGACGGCGTCGCGCATCTCCCGCTGCGCCACCGCCAGGATGAGGATGAGGAAAAAGTAGGCGAACCCGATTCGGAGGAGTGGCGGCGCCGGCATGGCGACGGTGGGAAGCTCCGGCGCGAACCGGCCCAGCGCAATCGTGGCGAAGGCAACCACGACCGCCCCGCCGATCCCGTGTACCAGCCCGGCCACGACGAGGATGACCGCGAAGGTCACGTAGTGGAGCGGGCCGACGCCCCCGGTCAGTAGCGCCACCCCCGCGACGATGCTCCACCCGGCTGCCACCGCGACCGACGCCGCAGCCTTGGGATGTCCGCCCCGGAGCAGCATCCAGACGACGAGCAGCGCCGCCTCGATCAGCGCCAGCTGAACCAGGAAGCTGGCCCGAACCTCCGGAACCATCGCCGCGACGCCGAGGATCACGGCGCCGATCACCGCCGCATACCAGGGGAGATGGCGCGGCGTGAGGGTGAAGTAGCCCTCGAACCAGCCGACGCCGGCCGGCCGCTTCACCGGGAGCTCGTCAAATCACCCGCCCAGCCTGGCGAGAGAGGCTCGCGCCCGCTCCACCATCGGCTGCACCTCCGGATCGCCCTTTCCCACATGCCGAGAAAGCTGCGGTAGGCACCGGCTTCGAGATGATGAGATCGGGCGACAGTACCTTGATGGCGAGCTTGCGCCTGAGGCTGAGGTCGCGGACCAGATAGACGACCGCGAACCCTCCCGCCCCGGGGTCGCTCACTTCCGCGCGACCTCGATGGAGCCGTCCTTGCGATCCCGAACGTCCCAGCCGTGCGCCGCGAGCAGGCCACGGATCCGGTCGGCCTCGGAAAAGTCGCGCCGCTTTTTCACTTCCAACCGGCGGCGGGCCCAGGCGAGTGCCCATTCCTCTTTGGCGGAGGACTCCTCCGGCGGCTGATCGGAAAGCTCGCCGTCGCCCGCGACGGCGCCGCCCAGGCGCACCTCGCGGACATCCGACGGCGTCGTCGCATCCAGCACGCCGTCGGCCACCTTCCACGCCGCGAGCGCCACGGGCCCGGGCTTCTCGCCCTGATCGAGCAACCGGTTCCCCTCGGTTACGAAATCGAAGAGCGCGGCAAGGGCACGGGGCGCGTTGAGGTCGTCGTTGAGCGCCGCCGCGAAGTCGCGCGCGAGCCGCTCCGCCGCGCCGGTAAAGCCTGCACCGTCTGCGCCGGCGGCGGCTGCGTGGAAGCGCCTCGCAAACTCGCCGAGGCGCCGCGACCCTTCGCCCGCCGCGGCCAGCGCGTCGTCGGTCAGGTCGAGCCGCTGACGGTAGTGGGTCTGATACAGCAGCAGCCGGATGGCGCCGGGATCGACCCCGTCCTGCTTCAGATCGCGTGGGGTCGTGATGTTCCCGAACCGCTTCGACATTTTGGTCCCGCGGACGTTCAGGAACTCCGCGTGCATCCACACCCGCGCGAAATCCGGCTCGCCGGTGAAGGCGCAGCTCTGTGCGAGCTCGTCTTCGTGGTGCGGGAAGATCAGATCGACGCCGCCGGTATGGATGTCCAGCACCGTAGCACCGTAGCGCTGGCCGATCAGCTCGAGGGCCATGGCGGAACACTCGAGGTGCCATCCGGGGCGGCCCCGTCCGAAGGGCGCATCCCACGCGGCGGCGACCGCCTCGTCCTCCGGCTTGGCCGCTTTCCAGAGGACAAAGTCCTGGGCGTTTTCTTTGTCATACTCGTCGCTCGAGACCCGTCCGCTCGCGCCGGTCTTGAGCTGCCGCTTGTCGAGCTGGGAGAGCCGTCCATACGCGGGGAATCGACCGATCGCGAAATAGACCGACCCGTCCTCACCCTGATACGCGGATCCATTCGCGAGGAGCCCGCTCACGAGGTGCACCATCGGCTCCACGAATTCGGTGGCGCGGGGATAGCTGTGCGCCGCGGTGATCCGGAGAAAGTCCCGGTCCTCGTAGAACGCGGTGATGAAGGGGGCAACCAGCGCCTGGATGGTGATGCCCTGCTTGCCCGCCTCCTTGATGATCCGGTCGTCCACATCGGTCAAGTTCATGATGTGGTAGACCTGGTAGTCGCTCGCCTCCAGCCATCGTCGCAGCAAATCGACGAACAGGAAGGTGCGGAAATTCCCGATGTGGGCGTAGTTCCAGACGGTGGGACCGCAGGAGTAGAGCGTCACACGCGGCGGGGCGATCGGGGCGAAGTCCTCGACCCGGCGGGTCAGCGTGTTGTAGAGGCGAAAGCTCATAGCTGATCCGCCGGCACTTCGGTCTCGGTGGCGTGGTGGCGCACGTGGACGGTGCGTTGCGGAAACGGCATCTCGATCTGCTCGACGTCGAGGCGGGGCTGGAGCACGGCGAGACTCACTTCGGGTCGGAGGAGTGTTGCAGGCGGAAACTAGGCCGACTCGCGGAGTGCCGTCAACCGGATGGGGGACAGTCGATGATGCGCGTTGCCCGCGCCGTAATCCCGTGCCGGAGCAGCAGGGCGAGAATCTCCTCGGGAGCCCGGTCGCCCAGACGAATCTCGAGTCCCAGCGGGGTGCGAACCAGGTCCGAGGACCCGGCCAGTAGCCGGGTGACTCCGCCGGGGGGACCGTCGATGAGGAAGAGGCGCAAAACGGGGTGCGACGACGGCATGCCGCCAGGATACGCAACGGTCCCTCGCCCGCACCATCCTTTCGATGCGGAAGGGGGACACGCTCGTGCGGAATCCTACCAGGCGATCCGGCCGCCGAGCCCCACGCTTGCCATGGACCGCGAGCCCGTCTGCTCCTTGTTCTGGAGATTGCGATGCACTCGAAGCTCAGCTGTCGCGGACAGTCGCCCGCCCGGCGTTCCGATGTTGACGCCGCCGCCCAGACTCATCGAGAAGAGATTGACGTCGCTCCCCCAGGTCGGATACGGATCGTACGGGGGGATGTCTAGCATGTATTCCCGGTCCCAGAAATAGGCTCCGGCGCCCGCCAGTCCATAGGGACGGACCCCGGCGGCGGCCCCCAACTCATAACGCGCAATGCCGCCGAGCGACCAGATTCGCCGCTCGGGTCCGCGGAGCACGAACCCTTCGGGCCCGACACGGAGCCGTCCGGTGATGAAGGAAACATCCCACATGCCCCCCACCATGGGGCTGTCGTTGGGAGGACCAATGGGCTCCGTATCGCCGGGGCGACGGGCCACCT
>CAYTMW010000083.1:0-5122 GCA_964439025.1 uncultured Gemmatimonas sp.
CGCCCACTGCGCCCTGAACGCAGCGCGTCTACCAGTTCCACCACTCCGGCTAGGGCGCCAAAGGTAGAGGACCCTTCTCCGGGGGTCAAGCTGCGCGTTGCCCCCCTGTTTCGTGTGGCCTATCTTCCGATCCTGGAGCCACTTATGAGCGAAAAACCCCGCGCCGAAGACGCCAAAGCCAGGATCTCCGTGGCACGGAATCCGCGGGCGACATACGACTATCACCTGCTGGAGAAGTGGGAGGCCGGGATCGTCCTGACCGGCACCGAGGTCAAGAGTCTTCGGACCGGGAAGGCATCGATCAAAGAGGCATACGCCATCCTGCGCAACGGCGAAGTCTGGATCGAAGGGATGCACATCACCCCCTACGAGCAAGGCAATCGGTGGAATCCTGCCTCGCCGGTGCGCGCCCGGAAGCTGCTGATGCATCGGCGGGAGATCGAGCGCCTGATCGGCGGGGTGGAGCAGAAGGGAATGACGCTGGTTCCTCTGGAAATCTATTTCAGTCGCGGACGCGCCAAGGTGGCCGTCGCGCTCGCCAAGGGAAAGAAGAGCCATGATCGCCGGGAAGACATCAAGCGCCGGATCGCCGATCGCGAGATGTCGCGCGCGATAAAGAGCAATCGATGACGGGTGCGTTCCTGCTCCTCGCCTTCGCGGCGGCGCCCGCGCCCGCCCGGACTGCACCGCTCTCGATTGTGGTGCAATCGGTCCGGGGCGAGTCGCGCATCCCAGTGCAGCTCGATGCGCTGTCGGGGCCGGTGCTCCCCGCGCCCGCGCTTCTGACCGCGCTCGGCGCCCGATCCGAGCTCCGGGAGGGCTGGGCCGAAGTCACGGTCGGCGCGCGCAGCTTCCGGTTTCTGCTCGGCGCACCGCTCTACGCTCTGGAAGGAAAGGTCCGGCCGCTCGCCGGGTCGGCCTCGGTGCGGCGGGACACGTTGTTGATTCCCATTCAGTTTCTCTCCGAAGTCCTCCCCCGCACCCTCGCCGACCGCTTCCGGTACGATGCGCGCGCCGCCCGCCTGATCGACAACGCGCCCGCCGCCGTTGCCGCCCGGGTGGAGGCGAAGGATCCGAACCGGTTGCCCAACGGGCTCCGAAAAGGCCACGTCGTGACGGTCGACGCCGGCCACGGTGGGGTGGATCCCGGAAACCCAGGACTGTTCTTCCCGAGCGGCGTCAGGGAAGAGCACGTGACGCTGCAGCTGGCGCTCCTGCTCCGCGACGAGCTCCGCCGGCGGGGCGTCAAGGTCGTGATGACGCGGTCGCGGGACACCCTCATCGACCTCTACCAGCGCGGCAGTTACTGCACCGAGGAGTGTGACCTCTTCCTCAGTATTCACGTCAATTCGCTGAACAAGCGCCCGGGATACACCAGAGTGCGCGGGTTCGAGACCTATTTTCTGGCGGAAGCAAAGACCGAAGACGCGGCCCGCGTGGCCCGGATGGAAAATGAAGCCGTGCGTTTCGACCGCCCCGACTCTGATGGCGACCGGCTCGGCGGACTGGACTTTCTCCTCAAGGACCTGCAACTCAACGAGCATCTTCGTGAATCGGCCCGCGCGGCGGAGCTGGTGCAGTCGTATATGCAGGAAGCCCATACCGGACCCGATCTCGGCGTCAAACAGGCGGGCCTCGTCGTACTGACGACGGCTCGCCGCCCCTCGATTCTCGTGGAAGTCGGGTTCAGCACGAATCCCGACGACGCCAAACTGCTGACCAGGCCTTCCAGCCAGAAGAATCTGGCCGCGTCGATGGCCGATGCCGTCGTGGCCTACCTGCTGGAATACGAGCGCAAGGTGGGGCAGGTACCTGCGTCCACCGCCGCCAACGGACGCGCGAGCAATCCGTGACGGCGCCGGGCCTTTCCCGCGAGCTGTTCGGCCACACCTTCCAAAATCCGATTCTTCTTGCCGCCGGAACCGCCGGATACGGGCGCGAGCTCGACGGCGTGATGGAGCTCGACCGCCTCGGGGGCATCATCACCAAAGCGGTCTCGCTCGCGCCGCGGCACGGGAATCCCGCTCCACGTGTGGCGGAGTTTCCCGGGGGAATGCTCAACTCGGTCGGTCTCGCGAATCCGGGGCTCGCCGAGGTGAGAGCGAGGGACCTTCCATGGCTCGCCGCCCGCCTTCGCCGGGCCAGGATCCTGGTCAATGTGGTGGGATTCACTGAGACGGAATACAGCGAGGTCATCGCCGGGCTCGACGATCTCCCCGGGGTCGTCGCGTGGGAGATCAACCTCTCGTGCCCCAACACCAGCGCGGGGGGCATCGAGTTCGGCGCGGACCCGGCTGCGGTGGCACGAGTCATCGAGTCCTGCCGCGCCGTGACGCGCCGGGCGCTCATCGCCAAGCTCTCGCCGGTGCTTCCCGACATTCCCTCAATCGCGGCGGTGGCGATCTCTGCCGGCGCCGATGGCATCTCCGTGGTCAATACCATTCCGGGGTTCCTCGCGGAGGGAGACCTGCCTCGGCTCGGCAACGGAAGCGGCGGCGTGAGCGGTCCACCCCTCCTTCCGATCGGACTGCTCGCAGTTCGCCGGGTGAAGCAGCGGCTGCCCGATACTCCGGTGATCGGCGTCGGCGGCATTCGGAGCGCGGATCACGTCCGGCAGTACCTCGCCGCCGGGGCGTCGCTGGTCGCGATCGGCACCGCGCAGCTCGCCGATCCCCGTCTCCCGGAGCGTCTCGTGCGTGAGCTGGAGGCGGACCATGGCTGAGCTGATCCTCGCGCTCGACCTGCCCGACCGAAATGCGGCGCTCGCCCTGCTCGACCGGCTCCCCGCGCTGCGCTGGGTCAAGGTGGGCTCGCAGCTCATGACGGCGGAGGGGCCCGTCCTGGTGCGCGAGCTGGTCGCCCGCGGCCTTCACGTCTTTCTCGATCTCAAGTGGCACGACATCCCGAACACGGTGCAGAGCGCGGTCATGTCCGCGCGCGCACTGGGTGTGCGCATGACGACCGTGCACACCCTCGGCGGCCCCGCGATGCTCCGGGCTGCGGCCGAGGCCGCGGGGGACGAGCTCGCCGTGGTCGGGGTGACGGTGCTCACCTCGCACGATGAGGGCGACTACGCCGCTGCGTTGGGCCGACCATCGGTCCGGCTTCTCGACGAAGCGGCACGGCTCGCCCGGAGCGCGGTCTTCGCGGGCCTTGCCGGAGTCGTATGCAGTCCGCTCGAAGTTGACCGGATCCGGAGCGGCCTCGGTCCTGATCCGCTGATCGTGGTGGCGGGGATTCGTCGCCCCGGAGATACCAGCGGCGATCAGAGCAGGACCGCCTCGCCGGCCGAAGCCGTTCGGCACGGCGCGACCCATCTCGTGGTTGGGCGCCCGATCCTCGCGGCGGCCGATCCGGTCGCGGCGCTCGCGGAGTATCTGTCGACGCTCGGCTGAGTCGGCCGCCCGAGGTACCTGACGCGGACGTTCCACTCGTTCAGCCGGTGAAATCCACCACTGTGAGATCTCATAGTGACATCTCTTCCAGGGGTTTTGCCGCCCGCTCGCCACCCCGCTTCCTGTCCATCCGGTTGACGGCGCATCGCGCCAACAAATGCCGCAAGTTGTTGCGCCCACGAGAGAGCAAGCACCCCCGCGGGGCGGCGCAAGACGCTACCGTCGCGCGGGTTCCGTTCGCGGCACAGTTATTGACTTTTGAATTTGATTGCGAGTGGGATGGCACTGCCGTTCGTTTCCGGCCCATGGCCGGTAACACGCCAAGGGGTATGGTTTGACCGACCGCTTACAGAACCGGCAATGGGCCCACGACGTGGTCCGAAGAAGCCAGGCCGATGCTCCCCCGGCCGCTGGGAGTGCTGCGTCCGACGCCCCTGCGCACGAGCTGAAACAGGCCCGCATCCTCATCATTGACGATGAGCCGGCGAACGTTGAAATCCTGCGCCGGGTTCTCGAGCGCGCCGGCTATACCAGGCTGGCCGACACCACCGACCCGCTAGGGGCCCTGACCCTCTACGAAGAGTTCCGGCCCGATCTGATCTGCCTGGACCTCCACATGGCGCCTCTCGACGGGTTCGGGGTGCTGGAACAGCTCGGCCCCCTGATTCCGCGAGGGAGTTACCTCCCCATCCTGATATTGACCGGCGATTCATCGTCTGCCGCGAAGCAGCGAGCGCTCTCCCTGGGCGCCAAGGATTTCGTCACCATGCCGTTCAACTCGGAGGAAGTGCTTCTTCGGATCCACAACCTGCTGGTGCCCCGGTTCATGCATCTTGAGCTGGCAGGGTACAACCAGCACCTGGAGCGGCAGGTACGGGACCGGACCCGGGCGCTCGAGGACTCCAGGCTGGAGGTCCTGGAGCGGCTGGCCCGCGCCGGTGAGTTCCGCGACGACGAGACCGGGCAGCACACCCGGCGGGTAGGCCGGACCGCGGGGTGCCTGGCCCAGAGCCTCGGGCTCGACCGGGCCGAGGTGGAGTTAATCACCCGGGCGGCCCCCCTCCACGACATCGGGAAGATTGGGATTCCGGATCAGATTCTGCTGAAGCCGGGGAAGCTGAGCCGGGGGGAGTTCGAGGTCATGAAGCGCCACTCCTCCATCGGGGCCGAGATCCTCTCGGGCGGGCGCTCGACCCTGATCCAGATGGCGGCGGGGATTGCTCACCACCACCACGAGCGTTGGGATGGGACCGGGTATCCGGCCGGTTTGAAGGGCGACTCGATCCCTCTGACGGCTCGGGTCGTTGGGCTGGCCGACGTCTTCGACGCCCTGACCCATGCGCGACCCTACCGGGCGGCTTGGCCGCTCGAGGATGTGCTCGGCGCAGTGTATCACCAGGCCGGCGCTCACTTCGATCCCTGTGTGGTCGAAGCCTTCAGGCGACTGCCCCACGCGGAGCTGGTGTGACCGCGCCATCCAGCGGGACGCTTCCGATCGCCTCCCCGGCGCGTGGCCGGCTGGCTCGCGGTGCCGCGCTGGTCACCGGCCTGGTGGGCCTGGCGGTGCTGGTTGGATGGTGGCTAGCCGTTCCGACGCTTCGGAGCGGCTTCGGAAGCAGGGCGGCCGTCAATCCCGCCACCGCAGTGATGTTCCTGCTGGGCGCCGTCTCGATCTGGATTTCCAGTCTCGAGCACGCCGCTTCCTCCCTCCGCCGCCTCGGCACGGC
>CAYTMW010000084.1:0-4961 GCA_964439025.1 uncultured Gemmatimonas sp.
CGCTGGACGATGTCACGCGCTGAAATCGAGGGGTCGGGGAGGAGCGCCCGCGCCGCGGCGAGGGCGTAGTTCCCCCCCGAGCCGACCGCAAGCACGCCGTCGTCGGCCTCGATGAGCTCACCGGTGCCGCTCACCAGAAAACTGTGGTCGAGATCAGCCACGACGAGCAGCGCCTCGAGCCGTCGCAGCACGCGGTCGCTGCGCCAGTCCTTGGCCAGCTCCACGGCGGCGCGCGGCAGATTCCCCGGGTAGCGGTCGAGTTTTTCCTCAAAGCGCTCGAAGAGATTGAGCGCGTCGGCCACCGATCCCGCGAAGCCGGAGAGCACCTTCCCGCCCCGGAGCGAGCGCACCTTGTTGGCGGTAGACTTGACGATGGTGTCGCCGATGCTGACCTGGCCATCGCCGCCCAGCGCGACCCGACCAGTCTTTCGGACGACCAATATGGTAGTTCCGTGAAATGCCATTGTGTGCCTTGAGTGGTCAGTGGTCAGTGCTCAGTGGTCAGTGATGGGGCCCGTTACCCTGACCACTGAGCACTGATCCCTGACCCCTTACCCTCCTCGGGGGTGTGCCTGCCGATACACCTGCTTCAATCGTTCCACGCTGGTATGCGTGTAAATCTGCGTGGTACTGAGCGACGCGTGGCCGAGCAGCTCCTGGACCGCGCGGAGGTCCGCCCCGGCGTCCATCAGGTGGGTCGCGAAGGTGTGCCGGAGCGAATGCACCCGCTGGCCGTCCGCCCCGATCGCATCGAAGAGCCGGTGCATCCGCCGTTGAATCGTCGTGACGCCCAGCCGCTTGCCGCTCCGGTTCAGAAACACCGCGGCGCGGTCGGCGCCCGGCCGGCGCGCCACCGTCTCGCGAGCGAGAAGATAGCGCCGCAGCGCGCGCACCGCCCGGCTTCCCACCGGCACGATCCGCTCCTTCCGCCCCTTTCCGCGCACCTTCACCTGATCGCTCAGAAGATCGAGGGTCCCCAGATCGACGCCCGCAAGCTCGGAGAGCCGGAGCCCGCTCGAGTAGAAGAGCTCGAGCATCGCGAGATCGCGGAGCGCGCTGAAGTCGTCGGCCGCCGCCATCGTCTCCGCGTAGGTGAACAGTGCGTCGATCTGCTCGCGCCGAAGATGCGTGGGCAGCCGTTTGTCGATCCGCGGCATCCTGGCCGCGCGCGCGACCGCATTGGTCACTCCGTGATGCACCTGCAGGTAGCGGTAGAACGACCGAACCGCCGAGAGCGCCCGCGCCGCCGATCGCCGCGCGAGGCCTTTCCGCTCGTGCTCCCCGAGAAATCCCCGCACCCCGAGCCGGTCCACCGAATCCCAGCTCCATGCCCCGCCGTAAAAGCCATCGCAGAATGTGGTGAACGCCTCCAGATCGCGGCGGTACGCCTTGACCGTGTGGGGAGAGTGATCGCGCTCTTTTTCCAGGTGCGTGAGAAACTCCCCGACGAAGTCTTGCCTCTTTGCCTCCTTGCCTCCTTGCCTCCTCACAATGACTCCACCCACCCGCGAAACTCCGCGAGCGCCCTCTCCACCAGCGCCGCCCGCTTCTCCGTTTTCTTCACCTTCCTGTCGAGCGGCTCGAGCAGGCCGAAGTTCGCGTTCATGGGCTGGAAGTGTTTCGGATCGGCTTCGAGGAGATAACGCAGCAGGCCGCCCAGCATCGTCGTCGGGGGAGGCACCGCCACCTCACGCCCGGTGAGCCGGCGATGCAGGTTGATGCCGGCCAGAATCCCGGTGCCCAGCGATTCGGTGTAACCCTCCACTCCGGTGAGCTGCCCGGCAAAGAACACCGGCGCTCCGTCCCGGGTCCCCAGGCCCCGCCCCAGGCTCGCTGGACTGTTGATATATGCGTTCCGGTGGATGCTGCCGTAGCGCAGGAACTCGGCATCGGCCAGCCCTGGAATCGCGCGGAATACCCGCTGCTGCTCGGGAATTCGGAGCCGGGTCTGAAATCCGACCATGTTCCACATCTGGCCGGCCTTGTCCTCCCGCCGGAGCTGGATCACGGCGTGCGGCTCCTTCCCGGTGCGCGGATCGGGCAATCCCACCGGCTTCATTGGCCCGAAGCGCAGCGTCTCCGGCCCGCGCCGCGCCATTTCCTCCACCGGAAGACAGCCCTCGAAATACGCCACCTCGTCGAAATCGTGGCCGTGATACTGGTCCGCGGCGCTGAGCGCGGCGATAAAGGTCTCGTAGCCTTCGCGGGAGAGCGGTGCGTTCAGATAATCGTCCCCGTCTCCCTTTTCGTAGCGCGAAAGCCGGTAGAGGGCGGCGTGGTCGAGCGATTCATCGCTCACGATCGGCGCGATGGAGTCGTAGAAGGCCAGCGCCGCCGTGCCGAGCCGAGCAGAGATCGCGGTGGCGAGAGTTTCGGAGGTGAGCGGACCGGTCGCGATGATGCCGGGGTCGGGCAGCTCGGTCGCCTCACCGGTTTCGATGGTGATGCCGGGGTGCGCCCGAATCCGTGAATCGACCGCCCCGGAAAACACGTGCCGGTCCACCACGAGCGCCGAGCCTCCCGGCACCCGGGCGAGATCGGCGCACTCGAGCAGAAGACTCCCGAGCATCCTGAGCTCGGCTTTGAGCAGGCCGTGAGCGTTGACCAGCTCGACTGATTTGAAGGAGTTGCTGCAGACCAGCTCAGCGAGTCGCCCGGTCTGGTGTGCCGGCGTCGCCACCGCGGGGCGCATCTCGTGGAGCGTCACCGCCACGCCGCGATTGGCCAGAGCCCAGGCGGCTTCGGAGCCGGCCAGGCCGCCGCCGATCACGACGGCAGATAACTGAGTCATCGGGGAAAGATAGGCGCGCCCGTCCGGGAGCCTGCTGTGTGCCAGCCGGACCCGTCCGCCATCTCCCACTCAGCGACTCTGATCGGGGGAGGACCAGGTGAGTTTCCGCACATTCGCGCCCGCGGCATTCGCGGTTGTCGTGGTCCTGGGGGCGATGGGCGCCACGCGCAACGACAACGAGCCGCTGGCCCGTTGGCCGAATCTCCCGTCGCGGGCTCTCGCCGGCGACGATCTCGAGATCGCGATTCTGTCACCCCTCGACGCCGGCGACGTCGACGGCGGGATGACCGAAAGCGAGTTCGACCTCCGGCGGCCCGGCGACCTCCGGGGACTCAAGCAGGCCATGCTTCGGCTTTCAGCGCTGGGCGAGAATCAGGCGGCCTATGAGGACGCGCATCCCGAGCGCTATCTGCCGTTCGACTACGACGTATCGTCCAAGGGGAAGCGCCGCGCGCTCGGGGAGACGCTGGTCCTTCTCGACCAGATGATCGGCGCGCGCGGGGCTGCCGATTCCGCCCGCATCCACCACACTCTCGAACTGCTGCACGCCGTGCAGAACAGCTTCCGCTATCCGGTGCAGCGGTACTATCAGCTGATCCCGGACATTTTGCCCAGCCTCCTGCTCCAGATGCGCCGGCACCAGTCGGTGGAGACGGCCCCGGACGCCCCGCTCGTCGCCGACCCGCCGAAGGGCTCCTTCTGGCGTAACCCGGGCGACCTGCGCTCCCTGGACTTGTACACCGGCTTCCGGCGTTCCGCGCTGCCCCGGCACGACGATGCGCTCTGCGAGTACCGCGGACCGAAGACCGGCTGGGGCGCGCATCCCGGTTTCGATGTGGAGTGCGCGGGGCAGAAGTTGACCTTCAAGCTCGGCGACGAGCGCTACGGGGGCCCCTTCAACACCCGCCTCTTCGATGCCCTCGGCTACCACACCGAGCCCATCGATCCGGTGGCCCGCTTGCGGCTGCGCTACCAGCGCCGGGTGCTCACCGAGTACAACTCCCGGAAGCTGCTCACCATGCAGGTCAGGTTCCTCTTCATCCCCCTGAAAACGCATACCATCACCGACATCGAGGACCCCTTTGCCCGCATCGACTCCGCCGTGATGCGCGACGGACGCCGCCTGGGTACTGCGGAGCTCAAGCGGAGACTCCTCCGCGATCGCGCCGTGGTCCTTGGACGGCCTCGCCCGGAAACGGTGTCCGCGAACTACGATCCGGCATTCGAGCGTGACATCGACTATCTCGTGTGGCAGGCCGGCACGGTGGCGCCGGATAGCGACGACATCCACCCTATCGGCGCGTGGGACTACGACCAGCTCGACCACGCCGCGCGCCGCGAAGTGCGGGCGCTCTTCGTGCTCGCCGCCTGGGTGGACCAGTTCAATCTGCGCTGGGAGAACACCCGGCTTGCGTACGTGAAGGAGGCCGGCGAATGGTCGCTCATCCACCTGATGAGCGACGTGGGGAGCGGACTCGGGCTGGCCCGGAACCTCCGCCGGTCGTTCAACTCGGTGGTGGACTCGATGCTCTGGGAGGTGACCGAGCGCGAGAGCGACGGAACCGTGCGATTCTCGGGCTTCGCGTCCAGCATGGAGAACGAGGCGTTCTCGAGCCTGACCGCCGTCGACGCGCGCTGGATCCTGCGGCGCATGGCGGTCCTCAGCGAAAAGCAGATCCTGGCTGCCCTGCTCGCGACTGGAATGTCGGCGGCCGAAGTGCGGCTCGCGCTAGAGAAACTGGTCTCCAAGCGCCGAAAGATGATCGAAGATTTCGGCCTCGCACGCGAATTCCCCGAGCTCGCCGCCCGGCGGGTCGACCGGCAGCTCGACTTCGATCCCAGGAACAGCGCCGACCTCGCGCTGGTGAGCCTGGATACCCCGAATGGGCGGGTGGTGCCCGAGGTGGGAGTCTGGCGGGTCAGCGGGGGGCGGCTTGAGCGGGTGCGCTGACGCGGCCTCACCATCCCGCTTTTTCCCTGGCGAGACGCGCCACCGTCCCGGCGACCTCGCCCACCGCGGCAGCGGCGTCCACTTCCGCCCCGGCCCGCCGGTACCACGCCTCTCGCATCGCGAGCAGCTCTCCGATTCGCCGGGCGGGGTCGCCTCCCGCGAGAAGCGGCCGGGTGATATCTCCCTGAAGGCGCTCCGCTGCGGCGTCCGAAGCAATCC
>CAYTMW010000085.1:0-4812 GCA_964439025.1 uncultured Gemmatimonas sp.
CATGAGCTCGCCGCCGGCGTCCTCCGGCATCGCTCCGCCGTCGACGCGGCAATCGCGCCGCATCTCGATCGCGGTCCGGACCGCATTCGCGACGATTTGCTCGACATACTTCGCCTCGGCGCGTACCAGCTTCTCTTTCTCGACCGGATTCCGAAGCACGCGGCAGTCGACACCGCCGTCACCCTTGGACGAAGGATTGCGGGGGCGCGGGTGGGTGGGTTCATAAACGCAGTACTCAGAAAGGTGGCGGAAACCGGGCAGCAGGCAACGGGCAGCAGGCAAACGGGCAAGGCCGCTGCCTACTGCCTACTGCCTGATGCCTCCTCCCTTGCGGTTCAGTACTCCCACCCCGAATGGCTCGTCGCGCGCTGGGTCGAGCGATTCGGCATCGAGGACACCGAGCGCCTCCTCCAGGTGAACAACCAGCGACCGCCGCTCGTGGTGCAGCCGGCGCGCTGGGACGGACCGACGCTGATCGCGAGCTTCGAGCAGCAGCAAATTACCTGGCGTCGCGCGCCGTACGGGGCCGGCCTGGTCGTGGAGGGCCGCCGGCCGCAGGAGCTGCCGGGTTTTGCCGCCGGCTCCTGCTACGTGCAGGATCCGGCGCAGGCGCTGGTGGTCCGCTTCTTCGAACGGCCGGCCGGAAGCGCCATCTTCGACGCCTGCGCCGCGCCGGGAGGCAAGGCGATCGCCTTCTCCGGTCACGGTTTCGTCGCGGCCGCCGATCTGCGGCCGGCGCGGGCCCGCCGTCTTCGCGAGAATCTCCTGCGCGCCGGCCATGAGCCGGCGGCGGTGCTCGTGGCGGACGCGGCGCATCCCCCGGTCCGGCCGATGCCCGCGGTGTTGCTCGACGCCCCCTGCCTGGGAACCGGGACCTTCTCGCGACATCCCGATGCCCGCTGGCGGGTGACGCCGGAGGCGCTGTCCGCCCTCGCCGCGGAGGGGGGACGCCTCCTCCGCACGCTGGCGGACATCGTCGCCCCCGGCGGGCTGTTATTTTTCGCCACCTGCTCCCTGGAACCCGAGGAGAACAACGTGCAGATCGACGCATTTCTCGCGGAGGACCGGCGCTTCCGCCGGGAGCCCTCGGCGTCGGTCCCCTCGGAGCTGCTCACTCCTGCGGGCGACCTGATGCTCCTCCCCCATCGTCACGGAACCGACGGCGCCTACGCATCGCGGCTCCGGCGCACCGCCTGATATGGCCGTCAAGCGATTACCCCGGTTGCGAGCGCTCTTGCCGACGACGGTGCAGGGGCGCGACCGGCTGCGCATCGGGTCCATCCTCGCCAGCGCGACGCTCCTCGGGTACCTCCTCACCTGCGTGGCCTACCCTGCCCCCCTGATCTCACGAGACCACTCGGTCCCGAGAGTGCTGGGGCTTCCCCGGGCCGCGGCGGAGAGGGAGCTCGAGGTTCAGGGTTTCAAGGCGAAGGTGGACGAAGAAACCCCCGATCCCGTCATCCCGGCGGGCCACATTCTCTGGCAGGACCCTCCCCCCGAAACCGATCTGGTCCGGGGCACCGTCGTGACGCTGACCGTGAGCTCGGGTCCCGGGCCGGTGTTCGTTCCCGACGTCGTCGCGTTCGAGCTGGATCAGGCTCGCCAGGTGCTCGAAGCGGCCGGCCTTCGCATCGGAGACGTCGACACAGTGGCGAGCGCGGCGGCGGCGGGGGTGATCGTAGCCACTCGTCCCGCGACCGGCGCCAACCGCGCACCTGGCGGGGCGATCGACCTGGTGGTCAGCCGCGGGCCCGCCGACATCCGGATTCCCGACCTGGTCGGGCTCCGGCAGGAAGAGGCGCGCGAGCGGCTGGAATCGGCGGGACTTCGCCTGGGCACGATCACCACCCGGCCGGCGGACCGCGGGCCGGTCGGCGTCGTGGTGGGCCAGCGCCCAGGCGGCGGCACACTCGCTCCTCACGAGGGGCGGGTGAGCCTCGTGATCAGCAACTGACCCGGACCCGGGAGTCGTCGTGAGCGTTCGCATCGCCCCCTCCGCTCTCTCGGCCGACCTGGGCCGGCTTCGCGACCAGCTGGCCCAGATCGAACAGGGCGGCGCCGAGTGGGTGCACGTGGATGTCATGGATGGGTGCTTCGTCCCCAACCTCACATTCGGCGCCCCCCTGGTTCGCGCGCTGAAAAAACTCACCGCCCTGCCGCTCGACGTGCATCTGATGGTGGTGGAACCGGAGAAGTACATCGACGAATTCGCCGACGCCGGCGCCGCGGTGTTCACCTTCCATCCCGAGGCCACGACCCATGTGCAGCGACAGCTCGGGCGGGTACGGGAACGCGGCATGCGCGCCGGACTCGCGCTGAATCCGGGGTCACCGCTCTCCCTGATGGAGGAGGTGGTGGATGACCTCGATCTCGTGCTGGTGATGTCGGTCAATCCCGGCTTCGGGGGGCAGCGTTACATTCCGTCGGCGACCGGGAAGATCCGGCGGGTTCGGGCGCTCCTCGACGCAAGGCAAAGCGGCGCGGTGCTCGAGGTGGACGGCGGGATCACGGTCCAGACCATCCGCCAGGCGTGGGAAGCGGGCGCCGGCACGTTCGTCGCCGGCAGCGCGGTGTTCGGCGAGTCGGATCCCGCCGGCGCAATCGGGCGGCTCAAGGCCGCCTGCGCAACGGCTGTCTGAACGGGAGGAACATGACGAATCAAGCGAAACAGTGGGCATGGGTCGGCGTGATCGTGACCGGCCTAGCGCTAGGTGCCGGGGCGCTGGTGGCCTTCGGCCCCAAGATCGAAGGGGTCGAGATCGGCCGGCGCGCGCCCGATTACAAGACGGTTCGGCTGGGGACCGAAGACTCGGTCTCGATCCACGCCCTGACCGACGGGCAGGTCACCCTGGTCAACATCTGGGCGACGTGGTGCATCCCCTGCCGCGCCGAGATGCCGGCGATGGAGAAGCTTTATCAGACCCTTGGACCCAAGGGTCTTCGCATTGTCGCGGTGAGCATCGACGACGGCAGTCCGAAGGACGTCGAGGCATTCATCAAGGAGCTCGGCCTCACCTTCGAGATTCTGCACGACAAGTCGGGGGATATTCAGCGGGTGTATCAGACCACCGGAGTGCCGGAAAGCTTTCTCCTCGATAAGAAGGGTGTGATCGTCAAGAAGGTGATCGGCGAGCATCGGTGGAGCTCCCCTTCCAACCAGCGCATCGTGGCCGATCTTCTCGGTGGCGACTAGACGCATCCTCGGTATCGAGACGAGCTGCGACGAAACTTCGGCGGCCGTTCTCCGGGTGGAGGACGGCCGTCCCGTTCTCGGTAGTCTCGTCATCCTCTCTCAGGACATCCACCGGGTGTTCGGCGGGGTGGTGCCCGAGCTGGCCAGCCGGGAGCACCTTCGCACCATTGGCCCCGTCGTGGACCGGGCGCTCGCCGAGGCGGGCATCGGCGCGACGCAGCTCGACGGCGTCGCGGTTACCGCCGGGCCCGGACTGATCGGCGCGCTGCTGGTCGGCTTGATGTACGGCAAGGGGCTGGCATTCGGCCTCGGAAAGCCGCTCATCGGTGTGCACCATCTCGAAGGCCACCTCTTCGCGCCGACGCTGGATCATCCCGACTTCGCGCCGCCCTGTGTCGCACTGCTCGTCAGCGGCGGGCATACCATGCTCCTCGACGTGCCGGCATGGGGCCGCTATCGCCTGCTGGGCGAGACCCAGGACGATGCCGTGGGTGAAGCATTCGACAAGGTTGGGAGCCTGCTCGGGCTCGACTATCCCGCGGGAGCCGGCATCGAGCGCATGGCGCGGGAGGGGAAGCCGGGCCGTTTCAAATTTCCCCGCCCGATGCTTCGCAACGGGTACGCTTTTTCGTTCAGCGGTCTCAAGACCGCCGTGCTGCGGGCGGTTCGGGCAAGCGACGATCTCGAGCGTGATCGCGCCGACCTCGCCCGCGATTTTCAGGACGCCGCGATCGAAGTGCTGGTGGAGAAGACGGCGCGCGCCACGTTCGAGCTCGGACGCACGACCGCCGTCCTGGCCGGCGGTGTCGCCTGCAACCGCGTGCTGGCCGACGCGCTCGCCGCGAAGCTCGGAAATGCCGCGAAGGTCGTCGTTGCCGAGCCCAGGCTCAACACCGACAACGCCGCGATGATCGCGGCGGCCGGCGCGTGGCGGCTCGCGAATGGAGAGCGCTCGGGAATGGACCTGGAACCCTTCGATCGCGGCCCGCTCCCCGGGTCCGCAGAGGTTAGTTTTCCGGCATGACCACCGTCTATCCCTTCAATCTGCATCTCGGCCCGCTCAACATCACGGGGTACGGGATCATGCTGATGGTCGGCTTCCTCATGGGAGGCTGGCTCATCGACCGCGACCTGCGCCGGCGAGGGTGGCATCACGAGTACGCCGCCGACATCACCGTCGCGGCGGTGATCGGCGGAGTGATCGGCGCCAAGCTCTGGTACGTCGCGGCGACGGGAGATCCGGGGGCGCTGTTCACGCGCGGGGGCCTGGTCTGGTACGGCGGATTCATCGGCGGCTCGCTCGCGGTCCTCGCGAACGGCTGGCGACTCGGCGTGCCGCTCCGATGGACGTGTCAGCTCACGGCCGCCGCGCTGCCCGCGGCGTACGGGCTCGGCCGGATCGGCTGCTTTCTGGTGGGTGACGACTATGGCCGGCCGACCACCCTGCCATGGGGAGTTGCTTTCCCCCAGGGCTTGCCCCCCACCACGGCAGGAGCAATGGCGCAGGATTTCGGCATTCCGATTCTCCCGGGTGTGACGCCCGAGACATTGCTCGCGGTGCACCCGACCCAGCTCTATGAAGTGTTCCTGATGATCGGGGCGTTCATGGTGCTCTGGCG
>CAYTMW010000086.1:0-4773 GCA_964439025.1 uncultured Gemmatimonas sp.
GAGCGGCCGGTCAGCGAGGCATGGCCGTCGAAGTCGAAGAAGGAGAGCCGCGACAAGACCGTCTACCTCTCGCCACCGGTCAAGGTGGTGAAGGGCGTCTCGGTTACCAAGATGCCGCGGCAGGCGTACAAGACCCGCGACATCACCGGCGGTCTCCCGCGGATCGCGGAGCTGTTCGAGGCCCGGCGTCCCAAGGATCCCGCTACGATGTCGGAAATCGATGGCGTGGTAAAGTTCGGCGAGATCAAGCGCGGCAAACGGGAAATCTTTGTCTATCCGATGAACAAGGACGGCAGCATCGTCGAGGGCGAAGCGGCTCAGGTGTACGAAGTGCCCGCCGGCAAGCACCTCCGGGTGCACGAGGGCGACCGGGTGCGCGCGGGCGACCGCCTCACCGAAGGCCCGGTCAATCCGCACGAGATCCTGCTCATCAAGGGTCCCCGCGCGGTGCAGGAGTATCTGCTGAACGAGGTCCAGGAGGTGTACCGGCTGCAGGGCGTGCGGATCGCCGACAAGCACATCGGCGTGATCGTGCGGCAGATGCTGCAGAAGGTGCGGGTCACCGATCCGGGTGACACCAGTTTCCTGGAGGCCGAGGCGGTGGACAAGCTGAGCTTCCGGGAGGAGAACGAGCGGATCCTCAAGAAGAAGGCAAAGCCGTCGATCTCCGAGCCGCTGCTGCTCGGGATCACCAAGGCCAGCCTGACGACGCAGTCGTTTATTTCGGCGGCGTCGTTCCAGGAGACCACCCGGGTGCTGACCGACGCGGCCATTCGGGGTGCCAAGGACGACCTGCGCGGCCTCAAAGAGAACATCATCATCGGGCATTTGATTCCGGCGGGCACCGGTCACTACCGGTACGTGGATCTGGAGATCCAGCCGCCGCCTGGCTTCGAGCTGCCGCCGCCTGCGCCGCCGGAGGAACAGGCGCCACCGGTTGCGCTGGCCGAAGAGGTGGAGGTGGTGTAAGGCCTAATGGCCGGGCTTCTTCAGCATCTTTCGCCGCTCCTGGTTCTGGGGGCCGTGGCCATTTTCCTCGATCAGGCCGTCGAGGCGGCCACCTCCCTGTACCCTGCGCATCTGGAGTCGGTCCACTGGCGCTTCGGTGCCTTCGGCCTCCTGGCCGGTCGAATCACCTCCGTGCTCGTCGCGGATCTGTTTCTCGTCCTCGCGCTCTGGAGCCGCGAAGATCCCCGGGCGGTACGCGCCTGGGCCTGGATCCACCTGACGCTGGGCGTCTTCGCCATCCTGGTCACCCCGCTCTTCGTGCTGGACGCGCTGCAAATCCGCGCCACAGTTCAATCCGCCGCGCTGGTCAGTTTCTACCTGGGCTCGGCGCGGGTGGCGGGCCTCGTCGTTTTTCTGGGCTGTGTCTGGATCTTTTTCGGCACGCGCACCTTACGCCGGGTCCCGAGGAGCCGGGACAGGAGCGGGTCCTCGAAACTCCTGATTGAGCGACCCGAGGGCGGGGCTGCCCAATGAAGGCGCCGTTTGGTTCCGCGGTGCCGGTGTTAGCTCTAGTCGGGGGGCTCATCCTGGCCGATCAGATCGTCTTGTGGAGCTTCGGGATGAGGGAGCTGGACTGGTCGGATCCTCGAGGCCGGGTGGTGTTGCTCTTCGGTCTGGCATCGCGGGCAACGCCGATCACACTCGCAACCATTCTCCTGGTCGCTGCAGGAACGGCAGCAGGGCGGGGCGCCGCGTGGTCCACTCGCCTGGGATGGGTTCTCTCCCTTGCGGTCGGAGCGGGGTTGGCTGCCCTCGTGTACGATCTCGCGCTCCTGCGCGGCGAGATTCCCGATGCGAGCCTGCCCCGATTCGCGGCCGGAACAATTCGGGGAACTCTGGGATTCGTGATTCTGCTGGCGGTGGGGATTGGTCTGGTGCGGTGGGGCAGAAGAGACTCGGCTTCGGTGCAGGCTTGAAGGGGTGCTGTGGCCTGTTTCCGACAGAGATTTTGTTGCGGAAATCCCTCTGGGCTGCGACGGAGGGGCCACTCTAGTCTGTAAACCAATGGGGAATAATAAGATAGACCGAGTGGAAAGTTCCTGGACAGTGGCTTGATTTGTGCTATCTTCCCTCCTAGACCCCCCCGATTGCCACGGCACCACAAACCGAAACTGCTCGGACGGAGCACAACCCAATGCGACTCGCCCGCAGGATGTCAGGTGTGCTGCTGCTGTTAGCGATCAGCGCCGGCCCGGTTCACGCTCGTGTCGGTTCCCCCGTGGTCCTGAATCAGTGGTATACCTTCTGTTTTGGAGCTGCGGGCACGTTCGCCACTTCGTTAGGAACTTGTAGTCTCGGGGCCAACTCCGTGGATCCAGGGAGTCCCCCCTGGCTCTTCGTCGCCGGCGCGCCTTTCAAGTTCATCCTGACCGACGGGTTCAACTCGGGAGACAACTTCACCCTCTTCGACAACGCCGTGGTGGTCGGATCGCTCCCGGCGGGGGTGCCGGGTGGAGACTGTGGGAATGACGAGCCGGCGTGCCTGGCAAGTCTGGCGCACAGCCACGCCATTTTCGATCTGGGCCCCGGGAGTTACTCGTTCACGATCATGGTAAGCAACTCGCCCTTCGGCGGCGGCGCTGCCTTTTTCCGACTCGAAGCCGGACTCCAAGACGTTGAGTCCACTATTCCGGAGCCCGGCAGCATTCTTCTGGTCGCCAGCGGCCTGCTCGGTCTTGCGGCGGTGCAGATTCGCCGCCGCCGCCGAAATGCCTCTCAACGATGACCTTCAACAACCCGACCATCTGAGCGCAGAAAAACGCCCCGACATTTGCCGGGGCGTTTCTTTTCGAGCGCTGCGCTCACTCAGGCGGACACGCAGGTCCCGTTCACCGTTCACTGTCGCTCCACCCGTCTCACAACTCTCCCCCGATTGTCGATCACCAGGATAGGCCCGGGAATCGTCCCTTCGCGGAGCTGGAATCCCGGCCCCGCCAGCGCCGCCTGCAGCGCCGCCTGGAAGGTGAACGGCTCCGCCACCACATCATTGACCACGTACCCCATGTCCCGGAACGCCGCCGCCGTGAACGCGCTCAAGGGGTTGGGAGTCCCGGGAGCGCTGATGAAACCGGTCATCAGCTCGTTGGTAACCGTGGTTTCTCTCCAGTGCGAATCCCTGGTGCCGCCGCCCCCGGAATTCTCGACCGGGACCGGGTTGCCGGCGAACGTCGTTCCCGTCGCCACCGAGGCGAGGAACGCCCCGCGGGCGGAGCTCCCGTTGAAGACGGGATCGGACGTCCCCGCCCCGGAGAGCAAGTCGTTGGTCAGAAAGTTCCACAGCGTTCCAAAGCCCAGCACGTGGCCCATCTCGTGGAGGATGACGGCATTCAAGCGGCCGGTCGATTCAAGCAGCGCCAGGTCGGCGACATCGAACTGCATGGTGCCGACAGCCGAGAGATACTTGGGGTCGTCCCGCACGATGCAGGGGCCCGCCTGCCCCAGGATTCCTCCAGAGCCGTCGATGGCCGCCATCTTCGCGAAGATCACCACCCCCGATACCGTCTCATTCATCGCGGGGTAGCAGTTCGTCGCCGTTTCGTTGACGGGGTACGGCGCGTCGCCCGAGATGAGGATCTCCCGCCACCGCGCCGCCGCCTGGTCGAAGGCGACTTGCTGCGCCGGAGTCGGCTCCTGGTTCGGCGGCGTGGTGATGAATCGTACCTCGATGGTGAAGGTGCTCGCCGGCGCCGCGCCCGCGGTCGCGTTGAATGTCACCACAGGAAGCGCGGTCGAGGTGGCCTGCACAATGTGGTTTACCGCATTCCCGAGCCGCCACGATCCGACCTGCGCCCGGCCGTCGAATCCCGTAGTCTGGGTGGCGCCGGTGATCTGACCGTCACCCTGGGAAACCTGGAAGCTGATCTGGACGCCCGCGACCGAGTTGCCCTGCGCGTCGGTCACCGTCACCGCCGGCATCGTGCCGACGAAATTTCCGAAGAAGCTGCTCTGCGCCGTCGGCGTCGTGGCGACGGCATTGCTCGCGGACCCAACGATACCGGTGGCGGAGAAATTCACCGGTTCCTTTCCGAGGGTGCGCGCCTCCACGCCGTTGGCCCCGGGCGCCGGGCCGAGGATCCATCGCGTGGCGCGGGCAATGCCATCCGCGCCGGTGGTCAGCGACGTCCCCTGCACGACGCCGCCTCCCGACGTCACCGAGAAGTTCACCGACACGCCGGGAAGCGGCGTACCGTCGTCGCGCCCGGCGCGCACGGCGGGCGCCGTCGCGACGGCAGTCCCTGCGTTGGCGGTCTGACCGTTGCCACCGGCCACGGTGAAGGTCGCGGGGATTCCCTGGGCCTGGAATGTCGCCACGGTGCCACCCGCGATGCGGGCGCGCAGCGTGTAATTCACCGCGTCGGGGCCGATGGTCCACGATCCGACCGTGGCCGTGCCGTCGGCGCCGGTCGTCGGCGTGGCGCCGGTGACCGCGCCGCCGCCCTCTGCTTCGAAGGTCACCCCGATTCCGGGGATCGGATTCCCGAATACGTCGGTGACCTTCACCCGCGGGACCGTCGTCACCGCGCGATTGACCACCGTATACTGGAAGAATTCACTCACCGGGAAAATCAGACTCGCGGTTCCCGCGGTGCCCATTGCGGTGACCGACACCGGCGGCACGCCCGTCGTGGTAAACGTCAGGGTCTGCGTGTCGATGGTGCTTCCCAGCGTCCAGGTCACCTGCGCTTCACCGGTGGTTCCGGTGGTGACCGTCGACGGCGAGGCCGACCCGCCGCCCTGGCCGCTGGCGGCGATCGTGATCACGAC
>CAYTMW010000087.1:0-4487 GCA_964439025.1 uncultured Gemmatimonas sp.
GACACCCTGCGAGCCGGCCCGTAGGTTGGGGGAGGCGAAGGAAATTCCTATTCATTGCCGCTCCAGTACGTCGGTGCCGGCCAGGATCGGGACGCCCGCCCGGGCGATGCGCCCCGCCAGCAGCTTCATTCGCGCGTAAGCCACCCGCCGCCGCGCGGCCACCTCGGGTCCGGCCTTCTCGAGGTTCGCCTCGTAGCCAATCAGGGTCGGATCGAAGAACGTGTGATTGCGCTTGAGGACGGCCCAGATTGAATCGCCGTGGGGACCGGCGAGCCGGTCGGCAATGCCGAGGAACTGCTCGGCCGCCAGCTTCGGATCGGGCTGCTCGTTCTCGAAGACCGTCTGGATGTGCTCGATCGTCCGCATGCCCAGATTCGAGGCCTCGATCCAGCTCAGCGCCAGCGGTACATGCCCGCTCACGGTCAGACCGGCGCGGCGAGTCTCATCGATGATGGCGAGGAACTCCCTCCGCCCCATCGCGCGGTGCACCTTGATGAAATCCACGCCGAGCGCCTGGAGTTCGCGCACGGCGGCGCGCGCTGCGACTCCGGTGACGACCTTGCGATGGAACGCGGCGGGCTGTTCGCCGTTGAGCGTCGGGCCGGCCATCACGATCTCCGGCCCGATCCGGTCCCCGGAACGGATCAGTCCCCGAAGCGGAAACAGCGTATCGGCGAATCCTCCCATATCCCGCACGCCCAGGACGCCGTAGCCGACATATTGTTCGGGAGCGTGGCCGACCGGAGTGAGCGCCGCGAGGTGGGCGTGCATGTCCCAGAGCCCCGGGACCAGAAATTTTCCCCGGGCATCGACCACGCGGGCGCCCGGAGGAATCACGGGCGCCCGGCCGACGGCCACGACGTGGCCCCGTTCCACGACGACGGTAGCCTGGGTTGCCGGATTCCTGCCGCTGGGATCAATGATGGTGCCGTTCGCGATGACCAGCGCCTGCACCAGGAGCGATTGGATCACCCTTCCTCCCGGAGTGTCACGGCCGGATCCACCCGCAGTGCGCGGCGAGTGGGAAGCCACGTCGCCAGCGCGGCCACTCCCATGAGGACTCCGGCAACGAGCACCAGGGTGACGGGGTCGCCGGGTGAAACACCGTAGAGGAGTTTACCCAGGAAGCGGGCCGTCGCAAGCGACGCCGCCAGGCCGACTGCGACGCCCAGGCCGACGAATCGAAACCCTTCACCCACCACGAGGCGGGCGATCCCGGCGCCGGTGGCGCCGAGCGCGCGGCGGAGCCCGATTTCGCGGGAGCGCTGACCCACGATGTAGGCCAGCACCCCGTACAGTCCGATCGCCGACAGGACCAGCGCGAGCGCCGCGAGAAGGCTGAGCAGCAGCATAGGATAGCGCCGGTCGGCCGTGGACTCGGCGAGGTGCGACTCGAGGGTCTCGACCGACAGCACCGGGAGGGAGCGGTCCATCACCGCGATTTCCCGGCGCACCCGCGGCGCCAGCGCCGTTGTCGAACCCGAAACCCGGATCACGACCGTCATGTCGGCCGGCGGCCCTTGCAGGAACGGATAGAACACCGCCGGGCGGGGATCGACGTCCAGGCCTTCGCGCCGCATGTCTCCGACGATGCCGACGATCTCGAGGACCGAGTCGGGTTGCGCCATGTCCACCCGGATGCGCTGGCCGACCGGCGGCGACCCCTTGAGCACCTGCTCCGCGAAGGCCTGGTTGACGAGGACCACGTTCGGGGCGCCCAGGCGATCGGCGGCCGTGAATCCGCGGCCCTGCACCAGCGGGGTCCGCATGGCGCCGAAGTATTTCGCATCGACCGTGTTGACCTCGGTGACGGGGGCCTGGCCCGGGGGTGGCTCGGGCTGCCCCACGACGTGCACCGACGTGCCGGGAGTTGCTCCGCGCAGGGGGAGGAAATTCACCAGGCCTACGTCATCCACTCCCGGGAGCACGCCGATGCGCCGGGCCAGCTCCTGGTAGAAGGCGGCCCTCTTTTCCGTCGGGCCGTACGCGTCGCCCGGCAGGCGCAGTTGAACGGTCAGCACGCCCGTGGGGTCGAACCCCGGATACACCGAGAGCAGATTGGCCAGCGAGCGCACCGTCAAGCCCGCACCGGTCAGGAGCATCAGGCTGAGCGCCACCTGGATCGAAACCAGCGCGCCGCGCAGCCTCCGCCCCCGGGGTGCTCCCGGACCCTCGCCACCGCGCCGGCTGAGCGGCTGGCGCAGCGAGCCCTCGCGGAGCGCCAGCGCCGGAGCCAGTCCGAAGGCCACGCCCGCCAGGGCGGTGATCAGAAGGGCAAAGCCCAGCACCCGGAAGTCGACACCGACCTCCTGAAGTCGGGGAATCTGTCGGACCTGGGCGTGCACCAGCGCGCGGACGCCGAGCGCCGCCGCCAGCATGCCGAGCCCGCCGCCCGCCGCCGCGAGGACCAGGCCCTCGACCACCATTTGCCTGAGGATCCGCCCGCGCGAAGCACCCAGTGCCGCCCGCACCGCGAGCTCGGTGCGGCGAGCCAGCACCTGGCCCAGCTTGAGATTCGCGACGTTGGCACAGGCGATCAGCAGCACGGACGCGATCGCTCCCGCCAGCAGCAGAAGCACCGGGCGCGCCTTGCCCGTTACCTGGGCCTGCAGCCCGATCACGTCCACGGTCCATCCCTTGTTGAACACCGGATACTCACCCTCGAGCGAGGCGGCGATGCCGTGCATCTCCCGGTCGGCGGCTTCGGCGGCAATCCCCTCGCGCAGGCGGCCGATCACCATCGCGTAGCGCCCCCGCCGGACCCGCTGGTTGCTCGTCACGGCCCAGGGCTCCCAGTACACCTCGTTGCCCATGGGGCGGAAGCCGCGCGGCATCACGCCCACCACCAAGGCTGTGGCATCCCGGAGGACGACGGTCCTGCCGATCACCGAGGGATCTCCCCCGAAGCGGCGGACCCACAGCTCGTGACTCAGCACCATCGCGACGGGCGCTCCCGGGTTCGTATCCTCGGGCACGAACAGCCGGCCCAGCGCGGGGCGGGCCCCGAGCGTGGCGAAGAAATTGGTGGTAACGGCGCGGCCGGAGAGAATTTCCGGCGCGTCGCCGGTGAGCGGGGCGCTGGCCCAGGTGTACATCGCCAGCGACTCGAAGCTCCGGGCCCGGTCGCGCCAGTCGAGGAAGTTGGCGGGTGCCACCACGTTTTCGCGCCGGTCCCGCGGGACGTTGTGCTCCCAAACCTGAACCAGCCGCGCGGAATCGGCGTAGGGCAGCGACTTGAGCAGCACGGCATCGAGCACGCTGAAGAGCGCCGTGGTGGCGCCGATGCCCAGCATGAGGGTGACGGTTGCGGCGGCGGCGTATCCGGGACGGCGACGAAGGCCGCGCAAGGCGTATTTCACGTCCTGCATGAAGTCGGACACGGCCGGTGGGGACCAGACCGCGCGCGCGCTTTCCCCCACTTGTGCCGTATTCCCCACCCGGCGCCGCGCCGCGAAGCGCGCCTCATCGGCATCGGCGCCCGCGTGCCGCGCAGCTTCGGCGGCCATCTCTTCGTGGAAACGGAGCTCGTCCTTGAGATCGGCCTCGAAACGGCGACGGCCGAGGAAATAGCCGAGACGGCGGAAGAACGAGCTCATGCGGGCCTCACCACGCTCCGAACCGCGGCCACCAGCTGGTCGAATGCCGAGACCTCGTGGGCCAGCTGGCGGCGGCCCGCGGGGGTGAGTGAGTAGTACCGGGCCCGGCGCTTGGTGGGAGTGAGCTTCCACTCGGCGGTGACCCAGCCCTTGAGCTTGAGGCGCTGAAGCGCGGGATAGAGGGAGCCCTCCTCGACCTTGAGCGCGGCCGCGGAGAGCCTGCCGATGTGCCCCGCGATCCCGTAGCCGTGCATGGGGGTCACGGAGAGGGTCTTGAGGATCAGGAGGTCGAGGGTTCCGGGGAGGAGCTCGACTCGGAGCGGATCGCGGGGGGGAGCCGTAGGGCCTCAATCCATAGTGAGTCTATGGATTGAGAATCTATGGCGGCCAGGGGCCCGCGTCAAGTCACGTTCGCGGTGCAGCCGGTCAGCGGCCGCGGGCGGCGAGCCAGGCGCTGAGCGGCACCAGGACGTGCAAAGCCACTCCGGTGAGAACGCCCGCGAGCACCGCGGGTTTGGGCCAGACGGCCTTGGCGGCCCTGATGATGGACAGGCCCAGCGGAACCCAGAGCAGCACGCCGGTGACCACGCCGGGGGAATAGCTCCAGGTGATGATGGACGCGGCCAGGTGCGCAGTACCATTGATCAACACTGCGGTTCCAAGCGGAATCAGCAGCCACTGGGCCGGTCCTACGAGCAGCGCGGCCACCACCCCGGCCGCCATCACCCCGAAGAAAAGGAAGTTGAGGCTGAGGAAGACCGGCTCGGTGAGCGCCAGCCCGGTGTGCGCGGATGCCCACGCCGGGAATCCGCCCCAGTACTCTACGGCTGGTACGCCAGCCGGACCCGGGGCAGGCGGCGGCGGCAGGCCAACGACGCGGCCGAGGCGCCG
>CAYTMW010000088.1:0-4430 GCA_964439025.1 uncultured Gemmatimonas sp.
CGGGGGAAGAGATAGAAGATCGAGGCGGCGACCAGCACCGCGATCAGGATCAGCCGGTTTCGAATCGTTCCGAACATTGCTGGCTCATCGCGTCCCGGTCGGACGCGCCGTTGAGGTCCACGGGCCGTGGGCGAGAATCGCCAGGGCCTGTTCCCGGTCCTGCCCGAGCTGCGCGCGGAGCGCATCGAGGGAAGGAAACTTCTGAATGTCCCGGAGCCGCTTTACCCACTCGATCCGCACAATGCGGCCGTAGAGGTCCTGGTCTACGCCGAAGAGATGCGCTTCGAGAGACCGGCTCGCGTCGCCCACCGTGGGCCGGGGCCCCTGGTTGAGCATCGCGCCGGCCGTTCCTCCGCCCCACTCCACCCGTGCCGCCCAGACGCCATCGGGCGGCAGTGCCTTGCCGACGAGCGCGCCCTCGAGATTGATCGTGGGCACGCCGATCGTCCGTCCCCGTCCCGCCCCCGGCACCACCCGCGCGGTGATGCGATACGGCCGGCCCAGCCAGGCTTCGACTCGCTCCAGCTCCCCCGCGGCGAGGGCGTTGCGAATCCGGCTGCTGGAGATCAGCTCACCCTCCCGGTCGGCCAGTGGCGGGACAACCGTCACACCGAAACCGAGCCGTTCACCCAGGGCGGGAAGACTGAGCCGGTCGCCGCCGCGGCCGTGGCCGAAACCATGGTCCTGGCCGAACACCAGCTCCCGCATGTCGCACCGCGTCCGAAGCACCTCCCGGACGAATTCCTCCGCGCTCATCGCGGCGAGCCCGCGATCGAAGCGCAGGATCATCGCATAGTCCACCCCGAGCTCGGCCAGCAGCTCCGTCCGCTCCGGCCCCACCGTGAGTCTGGGTGGCGAGCCTTCGCGGTCGAGGACCCACCCCGGGTGGGGCTCAAAGGTCACCAGCACCGCGGCCCGGCCGCTCGCGCGGGCGCGGCGGAGCAGCTCTTCCACCACCGCCCGGTGCCCGAGGTGCATCCCGTCGAACGAGCCGACGGTCACCACGCTGCCCTCACGGAGTGGAGGCAGCCCCGTGGTCACGTGTCCACCTCCGGCGGGAGCACCACTGCGGGGTGCCATCCCATCGGCACCGCCCGCGCGACCGCCACCAGCCGGCCGTCATCGAGGAGCGCCGCCTCTCCCTGCGTTGGGCCCGGACGAGCCACATCCCGGCCGACCCGCACCGCCGGCAGCTCATCGGCACTGAGCGGCACCTCGGGCAGCCCGGCGAGGAGCGCGAGGGGCGGGAGCAGCGCTTCCCTGCCGGTGAGGCTCACCAGCGGCGCCGCGTCACCCACGCTCCAGGGACCGATCCGCTCCCGCCGCAAGCTGTCGGTGTGGGCGCCGGTCTCGAGCATTTCGCCGAGATCTCGGGCGAGGGCACGGATGTAGGTCCCCGCGCTCACCTCCGCCTCGATGGTTACGATCGGCGCCTCGTATGCCAGGAGCCTCAGCCGCGAGACGGTCACTTCCGCAGGCGCCGGCTCCGGGCGGGCCCCGCGCCGCGCCAAGCGATGGCTTCGCTCCCCACCGACCCGTCGCGCCGAGTACGCGGGAGGGCGCTGAAGCTGGGTACCGCGAAGCCGGTCAAGCGCCGCTTCGACTTCGGCGAGCGACGGCCACTCCGCTGGCGCGCACTCCGCGATTGTGGCTCCGGTCCTGTCGTCGGTGTCGGTCGTCCGGCCCAGCCGGATCACCGCGCGGTACGTCTTCGAATGCCGCTCCGCCCAGCGCGCGAGACGAGTCGCCCCGCCGAAGACGAGGATGAGCAGGCCGGTCGCGAATGGGTCGAGCGTTCCGGTGTGACCCACCGCGCGGGTGCGAAAGAGCTGCCGGGCGCGGGCCACCACGTCGTGCGAGGTCGGGCCCTCCGGCTTGTCCACGAGCAGCGCCCCGATCAGTCCTCCCCCTCCCGCTTCAGATCCGCCAGCACGGCGTTGATCCGCGCCGCGTGCTCGAGACCGCGGTCGAGCTCAAAGTGGAGCTCGGGAATGGTGCGGGTCGAGAGCTCCTTCGCGACCTTGGTCCGGAGAAACCCGGCGGCGCTGCGCAGTCCTTCCAGCGCCCGTTCCCGGTAGTCCCCTTCCCCCTTCTCCCCTTCCCCCTTCCCCGCTTCCCCATTCACCATCACGTAGACCTGCGCGTGGGAGAGATCGCCGCTGACATCCACCCGGGTGAGCGTCACCAGGCCGATCCGGGGGTCGCGAACCTCGCGAGCGAGCGCCTCCGCCAGCACCTGACGAACGATTTCGGCCACCTGCCCGGGCCGGCGTTTCGAGCTCTTGCCCACGGCACCCGCCTCAGACCGCCGCGCTGGCGGCGGGCTGCAGTGTCCGCTTGATCTCCTCGATCCGGAACGCTTCAATCCGGTCGCCGACCTTGAGATCGTTGAAGTTCTCCACGCCAATGCCGCACTCCAGGCCTTCGCGCACTTCCTTCACATCGTCCTTGAAGCGCTTGAGGCTCCCGATCGCGCCGGTGTAGACCAGGGTGCCGTCGCGCACCACCCGCACCTTCGCGGTGCGCGCGATGACGCCGGAGCGCACCGTGCAGCCGGCGATCGTGCCGACCTTGCTCACCTTGAAGACCTGCAGCACTTCGGCATCGCCGAGCACCGATTCGCGCTGCTCCGGCTTGAGCAGTCCCTCGAGCGCGGTCCGCACGTCCTCCACCGCCTCGTAGATGATGCGGTAGGTGCGCACGTCCACGCCCTCCCGCTCGGCGGTGGTGCGGGCATTGGCATCGGGCCGGACGTGGAAGCCGAGGATGATGGCCCCCGACGCCTTGGCGAGCAGCACGTCACTCTCGGTGATCGCACCGACACCGCGGTGCACGACCTCGACCCGCACTTCGGCGGTGCTGAGCTGGGCCAGCGCGTCCGCGAGCGCTTCGGCGGGACCGCCCTGATCGGCCTTGATGATGATCTTGAGCTGGCTGACCTGGCCTTCCTTGAGGGCCCGGCTGAAGTCCTCCAAGGTGCCGCCCCGAGCGCCGCGGCGGTTCTGCGCTTCGCGCTCGAGGCGCTGGCGCTTCTGGGCGATCTCCCGCGCCTCGTTCGCATCGGCCACGACGAGGAAGGTGTCGCCGGCCGCCGGCACGCCTTCGATGCCGAGAATCTGCACCGGCATCGAGGGGCCGACGAGCTTGGCCGGCTTGCCGCGCTCGTCGCTCATCGCGCGGACGCGGCCGGAGAACTTGCCGCAAATGAAGTTATCGCCCTGGTGGAGGGTGCCCCGCTGGACCAGGACCGTCGCCAGCGGCCCCTTACCCGAATCAAGTGTCGCCTCCAGCACCGTCCCGTGGGCCGGACCCGTGGCGTTGGCCTTGAGATCGAGCAACTCGGCCTGCAGCAGCACCTTTTCCAGGAGCTCGTCGACGCCGGTGCCCTTCTTGGCGGAGATCTGGGCCGAGAGAATGTTGCCGCCGAACTCCTCCAGCACGACGTTGTGCTGCAGGAGGTCCTGCTTCACCTTCGGCACGTTCGCGGTGGGCAGATCGGTCTTGTTGATGGCCACCACCAGCGGCACGCCGGCGTTCCTGGCGTGGCTGATGGATTCCACCGTCTGCGGCATGACCTGGTCGTCGGCCGCGATGACGAGGACGACGATATCGGTCACCTGCGCGCCGCGGGCGCGCATGGCGGTGAACGCCTCGTGGCCCGGCGTATCGAGGAAGGTGATCACCTTCTCGCCCGGAAGGGTGACGTGATAGGCGCCGATGTGCTGGGTAATGCCGCCCGCCTCGCCCGCTACGACGTTTGCCTTCCGGATGTGATCGAGCAACGACGTCTTGCCGTGGTCGACGTGGCCCATGATGGTCACGATCGGCGGACGCCAGGTCAGATCTTCCTCCTTGTCCGCGGCGGGGGCGGTCGCCAGCTCGGCGGCGTATTCGTCCTCGCGCACCGCCTGGAAGCCAAACTCCGACGCGATCAGCTCGATCTGGTCGAAGTCGAGCCGCTGGTTGACGGTGACCATCAACCCGAGCTCCTTGAACGCGAACTGAACGATCTGGGTCGCGGGGATCTTCATCTGCTCCGCAAGCTCCGCCACCGAGATGAACTCGTTGACCCGGATCCGGGTCTTCTCGCGCTCCTTCTCCTCGGCGGTCCGGCTGGCGATGAGATCGCGGTAGCTCGGCTCGTCACTGCGGCGCTTGCCCCGGGCCCCGCCTTTCATTCCCTGCAGCGTCTTCAGGATGTTCGCCTGCACCTGATCCTGGTCGACGTAATTCTTGCGGCTCTTCTTGCCCTTCTTTCGGTCACCGCTGCTCGCCGGCTTGGCATCAGGGCCGAAGGTGCGGGCCGGGGGCGCGCCGGCCGACGGGGCGGCGAAGCGTCCCGGAGGGCCTCCGGAGCGGCTGGGCGGGCCACCGGGACGTCCCCCTGGCCCGCCGCCAGCTGCTCGCGCGCCGCGGCCGCGCGATCGCTG
>CAYTMW010000089.1:0-4422 GCA_964439025.1 uncultured Gemmatimonas sp.
GCCGGCGTCATAAAACCCGAAGACGCCCTGCTGCCCAGGCACCACGAATTTGATCCGGGTGAGCGGCAGCCGGAGCTCGGCCGAGCCGTAGACCGCAGCCTCGCCGGCAAATCGGTCGAAGTTGTAGCCCCGAAGCGTCCGCAGACCGCCCAGCCGCGCGGTCTCGAAAAAGGGGATCTTGTCGCCGAACGTTTTGATCCCTCCTACGAACAGGTTTAGTGAGGGCTGCCAGGAGCCGCGCGGCGCCAATGCCAGCGATCCCTCCGCCTCCACCTTTCCGAACGACTCCTCGACATCCCATGCCTTCGGGAAGGCGCTCGCCTTGAGCGAGAGGTACACGCCCTTGGTGGCAAACGCCGGGTAGTCGCGTCCATCAATGCGGAGCTCGGCCCCCATCCCGACCATGCCAAACCGTCCGCTGCCGTAGGGCTGGTCAGTCGCGATGAAGCGCTCGCTGTTCGGCTTGCTGTTGAGATTGGCATCGGACCACCGCACCTCCGGCCCGATGCTCCAAAGATCGTTCCTTCCGAAGCGGGAGCCGAACCGCAGCCCCGCGCCGAGCAGATTCTGGTTCAGCTTGTAGAACGCCTTCGTACCGGTCTGCGGTGTTTCGTTGCCGAGGCCGTACCACCTGAGCGTCTCGATGCCGCTGGCGAGGACGTCGAAGCGATAGAAGCGGTTGGAGTTTTCGAATTGCCGGGTGAGCCCGCCGATGAAGCGGCCCGATTTCTTCGCGGTGGAATACTGGAGCTGATAGCTGAGACGAGTCGAATAGGGAATGCGGCGGAAGCCGAACCAGTCGATGTGGCCGCCGTACTGAATGACCGCGCCAAGATCGGTGGCGAAGTAGCCGGTCAGCAGGCGCAGGCTCTTGTGCCCCCAGTCGCGCGGCGGCAGATCTTTCGGATTGGCGCTGTCGGGCTTCCAGCTCCACTCCTTCCGGTTGATGCCGGCGCCTTCGGCCCGGTTGTCTCCCCCGTCGTCATAGAGGTGTACCCCACCGCGCGTATTCACGGTGAACTGATCGTCGCCCCCGCCGCCGATGACGCGCACCAAGGGCGAGCTTCCCCCGTCGCCCTCGACGGTCACCCGGTCGTTGCCGCCCTGGAGATAGAGGCGGACGCTGCCGGTTTCATCGGAATTGAAGGAGCGACGGAAGAATTCGTTCCCGTTGTTGGTGACGGTAACGACCGTGCGGCCGTTCTCCTGCCGCACCACGCGCGCCTCGTCCGCCTTGTCAGAGCCGTAGACATCCACCTGGTCCGCAAGAAGCTCGTAGTACTTCCCGGCCATCTCCTCGATATTGTCGCGGCGCGCCCGAAGGATGCGTTCCAGGCGCGGCCCGTCGAGTGGGCGGAATTCCGGGGGAAGCTGGGCGACGGCGGCGGCGATCGCCTGATCCGTCATCCGGCCCTTCAGCAGCGACGCGATGGAATCCCACACCGGACGCTCGAGACCGGTCAGCAGCCGGCGATCGAGGTCTCGCCCATTCCACGCCGCGCCCACCATGTCGGCGTACTTGGGACCGAAGTTGAGAAGCTGTGGAGAGACCCGCCGCGCCTGCGCCGGCAGAATCCCATCGTACCGGACGAAGACCTGATCCCGGTCCCGCGGAATGGGAAGCCAGCGCTCGGCACCGCCGCTTCGCACCTTTGCCCAGCGCCACTGGTCCTGGTGGCGATCCCAATCGCCCATGAAGACGTCGGTCAAACGGGCGAGCAGGAAGGCGCGCGCGTCCACTCCCACCTTTGGCTCGTCATCGAGCTTCTTCCAGAGATCCTCGGTTGACTCGATGTCGCTCGCGCCGGCGAAGGTCGCACCCCCACCCCCGAGCTGGCCGGGGCGCTCCTCGATCGTGCCGAGCATTCCGGCGAACTCGGCCCGGAACTCACCGAGCGCGGGATCGTCGCCCATCTGCACCAGCGTGGGCTTCGCATTGAGGACCTGGGCCGCGTCCAGGAGCGGCCCGACCAGCAGCGCGCCCGCGGGATGCTGGGCGCTCATCTGGTCGCGCAGGATGTCGGCGGCGACGGTGTGCTTGAGCTCGTCCGGCAGGATGCTGGTCGGGTCCTTTTCCATGGAACGGAACTGGTACTCGCGGCCATCTCCCCCGGCAAACCGAAGGGACTTGGTTTGCGCGCCGCCACCCTTCTGGGTGGGCTTGAGGCCCCCCGCAAACTGGTCGAGGCGGAGCACCGGAACCCGGATCGGCGTCGTCCAGAGTTTTCGATAGCGGGTGCCGAAGAAGAGGCGATGCAATCCGCCGGCCTTGAACTGCGGGCCCGGCACCACGGTCACCGATTCAGCGGGTGCGAAGCCCTGTCCCGCGACGGGATTCGCGAGCGCGACTCCGCCCAGAATGGCCAGCCCCGCGGCACGCAGCTCGAGCGACCTCGTTCGCATGTTGCCTCCCTCAGGGCTCGGTGAGCCAGATCGACATGGATTCGCTGGAACCGGTCTTTTCCGTCTTCGTCACCGAGAGGCGGGCTCGTCCCTGCCGGTCGATGTCGAGACGCATAAAACCCGGCGCAGCTTCGGCGTAGATGGTCTCCTTCTTCCAGCCGACCCCTTCCTGGTGGTCGACGATGCCGGATCCGCTCACGATACTGTACTTCGCGTACGGCCCTTTGAACACTTGCAGGTTGTGATCGTGCCCCGCGGCGTACAGGAGGGGGGGATTCTTCGCGAACGCCTTGGCGAACTGCGCGCGCATATACTCGTTCCGCCCGTTACTCAGATCCTGGGAGGTGATACCCAGTTTGCGCGCGAGCGGATAGATCGATCCGAGCACCGGAATAGGGATCCAGAGCCACCGCTTCCAGCCGCGCAGGGGAAAGAGGTGGCGGCCCAATCCGTAGCGGCCGCCATGCTCACCGCCGGAGGCGAGCGGATGGTGCGCGGCCACAATCACATGCCGCTTGCCGGCGCTGGCGAGGGTCGCTTCCAGCTGCTCGATGACCTGGTCTTCTGTCGTGGCGCGGCATCGCGAGGTGGTGCCGTAGGGCTTGTCGTGGCCGTGGAGCCACCACTGGGTATCGAGAAACACCAGTCGGGCGGCCGTACCCAGGTCCACCGTCACGGGACCGGGACAGGCAGAGTCGGGGAGCTGGATACTCAGACCCTTCACGCGCTCCCGGAGATACTCGGACACCCGGCCGACGGCCCCGAGGCCCCCCTGCCCCCACCGCGACCAGTCGTGGTTTCCCCCAACGAAGATCGCCCGGCGCTGGCTCTGCCGCGCGACCTCGAGCTGGACCTCGAGCCGCCGCTCCGCCTCCGGGCGATACGGGTCGTCCTCCGGAGGCATCCCCGAGGGGTAGATATTGTCACCGAGAAAAACAATGACGCTCCCGCGCGGCGAGGCGCTCGCCTGGCGGGTGAGCTCGAGCAGATTCGGGTCGGGCTCATGGTGCGCCGTGCCCGCGTCGCCCAGGAGGAAGATCGAGGTCACGATCTGGTTGGGGGGAATCGGTGCGACTGGAGGCGGCGGTACGCGGTGCGCACAGGCGGCGAGGAACACGAGCACCAGTAGCGAGGCTTTCGAGATGGGCCGAGCCAGTGCCACGATGGACCTTTCCGTGCCGGGTGAGTGGAGCGTATGCCCTTTTGTCTCAAGGAATGGTAATCGGCCCCGCCGTGTCGCCGCGACCGCCCGCTAGGTTAATGAATCCTGGGGCTGGATCCCCGCTCCCGCAACGGCAGCCGGCCGGTCGGCGTACTTGCTGGAGTGCCACTTTCACAATGGAGAACGTATGACCGCACGATTCCTGACCACGGCTGCGCTCCTGGCGTCGTTTGCTGCAAGCCCCGTCCTGGCACAAGGCAAGACCGATTTCAGCGGCGCCTGGAAGATGAACATCGAGAAGAGCGACCCCATGGGCGGCGGGGGCGGCGGGGGCGGCGGGGGCGGCGGGGGCGGCGGGATGCGCGATGCCGTCACGACCATCACCCAGACGGGCACCGAGCTCACCCTGGTCACCAAATTCGGTGAGCAGACCCGCACCATCACCTACAAGCTGGATGGCAGCGAGAGCGTGAATGCCGGCATGCGCGGCGGGGAGACCAAGAGCAAGGCCAAGTGGGATGGCGCCTCGCTGATGCTGGAGCACATCCGCAACATGAGCGGTCCCAACGGGGACATGCAGGTGACGTCGAAGGAAGTGCGGTCGTTGAGCGCCGACGGGAAGACCATGACTGTGGTCACCACCTCGCAGGGCCCGAACGGTGAAACGACGCGGAAGATGGTGTACGAGAAGCAGTAGACAGGCGGGAAGGCGCAAGGCGCAAAGGCGCAAAGAAAGGCCCCCGGGGAATCCCGGGAGCCTTTTTTACTTTCCGCCTTTGCGCCCTTCCGCCATTGCGCCTGTGCAGAGCCACTGGTCGGATTTGAACCGACGACCGCTCGATTACGAATCGAGAGCT
>CAYTMW010000090.1:0-4286 GCA_964439025.1 uncultured Gemmatimonas sp.
CTTGCGGTCGACCAGGTGTCGCTCACGATGAATCGCGGCGATATCCTCGCGCTGCTCGGTCCGAGCGGCAGCGGCAAGACCACCACGCTGCGTCTCCTCGCGGGCTTCGAATCACCCGACTCCGGACGTATCCTCGTCGATGGCGAGGACGTGACCGGCATTCCCCCCGCCGCGCGGCGCTTCGGGATGGTCTTTCAGCACTACGCCCTCTTTCCCCACCTCGATGTCGGCGAAAATGTGGGCTTCGGCCTGGAGAGCCAGGGCGTGCGTCCAAAGGAGCGGGTGGGACGGGTCGCGGAGGCGCTGGCCATGGTCGAGCTCGCCGGCATGGAGCGCCGCGCGGTGAGCGCGCTCTCGGGTGGGCAGCAGCAGCGGGTGGCGCTCGCCCGGGCACTCGCTCCGGCGCCGCGCGTGCTCCTCCTCGACGAGCCGCTCTCGAACCTCGATCCGTCGCTCCGCGAGCGCACCCGTCGGGAGCTCCGCGGGCTCATCTCCCGGATCGGTATCACGACCCTTCTCGTCACCCACGAGCAGGAAGAGGCATTCGACCTCGCCGACCGGGTGGCGCTCCTCGAGGGAGGCCGGCTGCAGCAGGTGGGGACGCCGGAGGAGCTCTACGGATCGCCGGCCACGGTGTTCGTGGCGGGCTTCATCGGCCGCGCGAGCGTGGTGCCGGTGCGGGTCCTCTCCCAGGATCGTGGCGTGACCCGCGTGCAGCTCCCCGGCGCGCCGGCTCCCTGGGACGTGCCGCATACCGGGGGACTCACCGGCCAGTGCACGCTGCTGGTGCGGCCCGAAGCGCTGACGCTCGCCCCGCCCGGTGAACCGGTGCTCTCGGGCCGCGTCCTCGAGCGGCGCTTCCTCGGGGCCAGTGTCATCTATCTGGTGGAGATCGCGCCCCAAACGACGGTCGAAGTGATCGCCGCCCCCGGCGCGGCGCTGGTGGGAGACCAGGTCGGGCTGATCCCGCACGGTCCGGGACTGCACCTCTTCTCGGGGGGCGGGGCATGAGGCGGGGCGTCCGCCGCGAAGCCCTCGGCCTCCTCGTCCTCCTCCTCCTCGCGTGGATGGTGGTCTACCCGCTGGTGCTGGTGCTCAGCGAGGCGGTGGGGGGACCGGGCGCCTGGACGCTCGAGGCGATCCGGCGCTTCGGGCGCGAAGGAAACGAGTGGCGCGCGCTCTTCGCCAGCCTCTGGCTGTCGGTGGCGAGCGTGTCAGGCGCGGCGCTGGTGGGAATCCCGCTCGGCTTTCTCGTCACCCGGATCGCGTTTCCCGGCCGGCGAGTGGTGGCGACGCTCCTCGGGCTACCGGCGGTGCTCCCACCCCTGGTCGGGGTCCTCTCCTTTCTCTTCCTCTACGGGGAGACCGGATTCGTCGCGCACCTCGTGCAGCGCCTCTTCGGGCTCGAGGAAGCGCCCTGGCGGCTGCAGGGACCGCTGGCGGTGCTGCTGGTGCACGTGGCCACGATGTACGTCTACTTCTACCTCTTCACCCGCGCGGGGCTCTCCGGGCTCGACCCGTCGCTGGCCGAGGCCGCCGCCTCGCTCGGTGCCGATCGCCGGCGCACCTTCCGCCGGGTGACGCTTCCGCTGCTCCGCCCCGCGCTAGCCGGCGCGGCGCTGCTGGTGTTCATGACGTCGCTCGCGTCCTTCAGCGCGCCGTACATCTTCGGCGGCGGGTTCCGGGTCATGACGACCCAGATCACCTCGACCCGCCTCAACGGCGACGACCGGCTCGCCATGGTGGAGACTGCGGCGCTGCTGGTGATCGCGCTTCTCGGATTGTTTCTGCTCCGGAAGACCGAGGGACGGGTCCACGCGGTGGGGGCGCGCAAGGGAGTGGGGCCCGCACCGGCCCGCGCGGTGGGACCGCTCGCGAGAGTGGCGGCGGGGTGCACCGGGTGGATCGCGGCGGTGGTGCTCACCCTGCCGCTCGCGACGCTGCTGCTGGTGTCCTTTGTGCCCAGAGGCACCTGGACGGTCGAGGCCCTCCCGCCGGTGTATTCGGGAGTGAACTACCTCGCCATGGTGCGCGAGCCGGCCCGGCTTCAGCCGATTCTCACCAGTCTCTGGATGGCGGCCGCCGCGACCGCCGGCGCGATGGCGCTGGCGCTGCTGGTGGCCTGGCTCAGCCAGCGGGCCCGGGTCCGAAGCGGTCCGCTGCTCGAGGGACTGCTCGCGCTTCCGTGGGCGGTGCCGGGGACCGTGTTTGCGATCGCACTCGCCACGACGTTCAGTGTGTCGGCGCCCTGGGCGGGTCGAATGATTCTCGTCGGCACCATCTGGATCCTCCCCCTCGCCTATCTGGTACGGAATCTGCCCCTTGCCGGACGCGCGGTGCTGGCCGGTTTCCGCCAGCTCGATCCCGCCCTCGAAGAAGCGGCCGGCTCGCTGGGCGCCGGACGCGCACGGGTGCTCCGACGGGTGACGATCCCGCTGCTCCGTCCCGCCCTCGCCGCCGGTGCGAGCCTCGCCTTCGTCACCGCCTTCGGCGATTTCGTGACCTCGATCATTCTGTACACCTATGACACCCGGCCGATCTCCATGGAAGTACTTGGAAGTCTTCGCCAGGCGGACGTGGGGCAGGCGGCGGCGTTCGGCGTGGTGTTGATGGTGCTTTCCGCGGCGGTGTTTTTCCTGGCCGGCGAAGGCTGGGGAACGAGCGGATGACGGTCAAGTCCGAAGAGAAACAGCGCGAACAGCTCAAGCGCTTGTCGGTTCTCATCGCGACCGCGGGGATCGATCAGCTGGGCTTCGGCATGGTGCTTCCCATCATGCCATTCTACGCCCTCAAGCTCGATGCGACGCCCGAGGTGATCGGGGCGATCATCGCCTCGTTCTCGGTCGCGCAACTGCTCGCCTCCCCGGTGTGGGGCCGGGTGTCCGACCACTACGGGCGCCGCCCGGCGCTGCTGGTGGGATTGCTCGCCTCCGCGGCGGCGTTTGCGATCTTCGGCTTTGCCAACTCGATCGGGCTGCTCTTTGCCTCGCGCATCATCCAGGGCGCCGGCGGCGGGACCACCGGTGTCGCTCATGCGTACGTCGCCGATACCGTGGCGCCCAAGGATCGCGCCAGGGCCCTCGGCTGGCTCTCGTCCGCCACCGCGGTGGGCCTGATGATCGGGCCGGTGCTGGGCTCCTTTGCGGCGCATTGGGGACAGGCGGCGCCCGGGCTGATCGCGGCGGGGCTCTGCCTCCTCAACGTGGTCTTCGCGTGGAAGTGGCTCCCCGAATCGAAAGCGCCCGCCGCGGGAGCCGTTCCGGTCCGGCGGCCGATCTGGCACGCTGCGTGGGTCGTGGTGCGGCATCCCGAGGGGCCGGTCCCGCGGCTCATCTGGATCTACGCCGCCGGCATGCTGGGATTCACCGCGATGACCGCTGTGCTCGCCATCTATCTCGGCGCCGAATTCGGATTCACCGAGAAGACCATCGGGTACGTCTTCCTCTATGTCTCCACCCTCTCGCTGGTCATGCGCTCGCTCCTGCTCGGGCCGATCGTGCACAAGATCGGCGAGACGGGGGCGATGCGCGCCGGCACCATCACCCTGACGCTGGGACTGGTGCTCTACCCACAGGCCACGAACTACTGGACTCTCGCGCTGGTGATGGCGCTGGTGCCGATCGGCACGGCGCTGCTCTTCCCGGCCACGACGGCGCTCATGTCCCACGTGTCGGAGCCGTCCGAGATCGGCACCACGATGGGCGTCGCCCAGACGTTCGCCGCCATCTCGCGGGTGGTGGCGCCGCTTATCTCGACCTCCGCCTTCCAGCGCTTCGGCGTCGGCGCCCCGTTTTACATTGCGGGCGGGATCGTGGCACTGGTTGGAGTGCTCGCCTTTCGTCTCGAAGCGCCCCGCGAGGCGCGAGAGCAAGGAGCCGCATGAAATTGCCGGATTCCTCCGCCGCGCTGGCGGGGGCGACGTGGGCCGATTGTCTGCCGTATTACCAAGCGCTCGCCGCCGAGCCGCTCGATGCGGCCACCCTCTCCGGGTGGCTCCTCGATTGGTCGCGGTTCGAATCGTTGCTCAGCGAGGCGGCCTCGCTGGCGATGATTGCCTACACCTGCGATACCACCGATCCGGCCAAGGAAGCGGCGCATCTGCGCTTTTCCACGGAAATCCTTCCCAAGGCCGAAGAACAGAGCGTCGGGCTGGCCCGCCGGCTGGTGGACACCGGCATCATCCCCGACGGCCTCGCGACCACCGTCGCCCGGTTCAAGACGTCGATCGAGATCTTCCGTGAGGAAAACGTCCCGGTCTTTGCCGACCTGGAAGAGCTGGCGTCACG
>CAYTMW010000091.1:0-4110 GCA_964439025.1 uncultured Gemmatimonas sp.
CGGTCCCGAGGAGCAGGGCGTCGGCCGCCAACAGCCTGGGAGTCCACTCGTCAACCAGCCGGCGGCTGCGGGTCAGGAGGAAGGCACCGAGCGCGGCACCGTTGAGGAGGACGAAACAGATCGCGGCGAACCAGAAGACTTTGGAGCTCAAGGCGGAGAGGAAGGAAGCGAGGGATTCTGCCATGGAGGCTCCCGATGGTTAATAGCTGCTCTTCATGCGAACGGGGGGATTCGAACCCCCACCCCTTGCGGGACAGGATCCTAAGTCCTGCGCGTCTGCCAGTTTCGCCACGCTCGCAGTCCGTCGAATGCTAGCCTATTATTGTCTGCCATGAAACCAATTCATTTCGCAACGCTGGTTGCGGCCGGTGCGCTCGCCGCATGCTCCTCCGGGGACTCCCGGCTCAAACAGCTCACCGTGGGCATCTCGAAGGACAGCGCGCTCAAAGTGATGGGCGTTGAGAAGCCCGCCCGCACCGATCCGTACCTGACCGACGGAAAGTTCTTTGAGCTCATGTATTTCGCCCCGCTGGGGGCGGCCGACTCCGTTCCGGACCGGGAAATGTCGCCTCTGGTTGCGGTGAACGGACTCCTGGTCGGTTGGGGCTGGGAGACCGTGGATTCGGTCGCGGGAGCGACCAAGATTCCGGTGGCGCCGGCGGTGAAATAGGGAGCCAGGGAGTCGGGGAGCCGGGGAGCCAGGGAGCCAGAGGAAAACATCAACGGGACCCGCCTCGAAAGGCTGGTCCCGTTGACCGTTCACGCTTCACTGCCGTTACCGCGCGAGCTGCACCCTCGCCACCCGCCGCCCGCCGCCCTGCGCCTCGCCGGCCTTGTTGTAGAGCACCAGCGTCACGATCCCGCCGGGGCCGGCATCCTTGAGCGCCGCGCGCAGCTCGGCTTCGGTGCGGACCGGCGCGCCTTCAACCGACAGGATGATGTCCGGGTTGCCGCTCTCTACTCCGAAGAGGGGGACTTCGGCTGCGGGACCCTCCTGATCCACACTCTGCACCACCAGTCCGCGGAGCCCCGCCGGCGTGCCCAGCTCGGAGGCGATCTGGGTGGTGAGCGGCATGACGGTCACGCCGAGCGGCTTGATCAGCGAGCCGGCAGGTGAGGCCTCGGGGTCGGCCGTTTCGTCCCGCGCTCCATTGCGATCGGTGGCGGGCTGCCCGGTGCCTGAGGCGGCCGAAATCAGCCGCACCGAGTAGGTCTTGCGGAGCCCGCCCTTGCGGGCGACCTCCACCTTCACCATGTCGCCGGGGCGCTTGAAGCCGACGATCTGCTGCAACTGCGCCGTGTAGTTCACCGGCTGCCCGTCGATGGTGATGACCACGTCACCCGCCTCGAGCCCGGCCCGCTTGGCGGGAGAATTCTCGCCGGGGAAGTTGGTGATCCGCACGCCCCTCACTTCAGACAGCCCGACGTAACGTGCGTCGGTGGCGTCGGCATCGTCGACCAGGATGCCCAGCGCCGCCCGCTCCACGCGTCCGTTCTTGATGAGCTGCTCCATCACTTGCCTGGCGAGATCGATCGGCACCGCGAAGCCGTAGCCGACGTTGAACCCGGTTTCGCTGGCGATCGCCGAGTTGATCCCGATCACCTCACCCCGGACATTGACCAGCGGTCCGCCGGAATTGCCGGGGTTGATCGCCGCGTCGGTCTGGATGAAGTCCTGGATGCTGAGCGGGCCCCGGCCCGGTAGCCCGCGGAATCCGCGGCCCTTGGCGCTGATGATTCCCGACGTCACCGTAAAGCTGAGCGCCTCGCCCAGCGGATTGCCGACCGCCAGCACCCACTCGCCGATTCGGGAAGCGGCGCTGTTGCCGAGCGCAGCGGGGTTCAGCCCCTTTGCCTCGATCTTGATGACCGCGATGTCGGTCGTGGAATCTGTGCCGATAACGGTGGCGACGAATCTCCGGCCGTCCAGGAGCTGGACTTCGACCTTCTGCGCACCCGCCACGACGTGGTGATTGGTCAGGATGTACCCGTCTTCCGAGACCACGAAGCCCGATCCCGAGCCCCGTTCGATCCGGGGCGCGCCGTTCCGGGGCTGCTGGAAGAAGGGCTCGAAACCCTGCGGCACCCTCAGGTTTTGGCTCACCTGCTGCCTTCGCGTGGACTTGACGAACACCACGCTCGGCCGGACGTGCTCGGCCACGGCCGCGAAGGCGTCACTGAGCTCGGCCAGGGGCCGCGCCGCGGGAAGCGGGGGTGTCTGCACCGCCCGGATTGCTGGCTCACCCGACGTCAGCCTGGGTAAGCCGCCCTGGGCCAGGGAACTCCTGGGCAGGTCGAGGAGGCCGGCAAACAGGAGGCCCAGGAAAAAGGCCAACCCTACCAGGCCGCCGAATTTCAACCAGTTGAGCGAACGAACCGACATGTTTTCTTTCTCACCTCGTGTGGGACTGAATTGCTATAAATGCAATATAAGTACGATTCCTTGCGGCATGCGTTGGTCGCAGAGTGGGGGTTGGGAGTTGGGATTTGGGGGTTGGGGAGTACTTCCCCAATCCCCGACTCCCAACTCCCATCCCCTTACTTCTTCTCCTCATCCACAATCTCGTAGTCCGCCTCCACCACATCCTCCTTCGCCTGACCTGCTGAGGCGTCGGGACCGGGGGACTCGGCGCTCTGGGTCGCGCCTGCGGCGTTCGCGGCGTCGTACAGCGACGCCCCCGCGGCGGAGTAGGCGGCGTTGAGCTCTGCCAGCGCAGTCTTGATCCCCGCCGAATCGCCGGCACGGAGCGCCTGCCGTCCCGCCTCGACCGCGGCGTCGAGCCGGCTCTTCGCGTCCGACGAGAGCCGGTCCACCCACTCCTTGCTGTCCTTCTCGACCTTGTAGACCAGGCCGTCGAGCTGGTTCCGCGCCTCGATCGACTCCCGTCGCTCCGAGTCCTCCTTGGCGTGGAGCTCGGCTGCCTTGACCATCTTGTCGATCTCGGCGTCCGAGAGCCCGCTCGAGGCCTCGATCCGGATCTTCTGTTCCTTGCCCGTGGTCTTGTCCTTCGCGGACACGTGCAGGATCCCGTTGGCGTCGATGTCGAAGGTGACCTCGACCTGCGGCATGCCCCGGGGCGCGGGCGGAACGCCGGTGAGCTGGAACTTCCCGATCGTCCGGTTGTCGAGCGCCATCTGGCGCTCGCCCTGTAGCACGTGGATCTCCACCGTCGTCTGGTTGTCCTCCGCCGTGGAGAAGACCTCGGACTTCTTCGTGGGGATCGTGGTGTTCCGCGGGATCAGCACCGTGGTGACGCCGCCGAGCGTCTCGATGCCGAGCGAGAGCGGCGTGACGTCGAGCAGCAGCACATCCTTTACCTCGCCGGCCAGCACGCCACCCTGAATCGCGGCGCCGATCGCCACCACCTCGTCGGGGTTCACCGACTTGTTCGGCTCCTTCCCGAAGTAATCCTTCACGATTTGCTGCACCTTCGGGATTCGGGTCGAGCCGCCCACCAGGATCACCTCGTCGATTTGCTTGGGATCGAGGCCTGCGTCCTTGAGCGCCTGTTGCATAGGCGGAATCGTCCGCTGGATCAGGTCGTCCACCAGCGACTCGAACTTGGCCCGGGTGAGGCTCATGTTCAGGTGCTTGGGCCCCGACTGATCGGCGGTGATGAACGGCAGGTTGAGGTCGGTCTGCGCCGTGCTGGAAAGCTCCATCTTGGCTTTTTCGGCCGCCTCCTTGAGACGCTGCAGCGCCATGGCGTCCTTGGAGAGGTCGATCCCCTGGTCCTTCTTGAACTCGGTGACCAGCCAGTCGATCAGACGCTGGTCGAAATCGTCGCCGCCCAGGTGAGTGTCGCCGTTGGTGCTCTTGACCTCGAAGACCCCTTCGGCGAGCTCCAGCACCGAGATGTCGTAGGTGCCGCCGCCCAGGTCGAAGACCGCGATTTTCTCTTCCTTCTTCTTGTCGAGGCCGTACGCCAGCGCCGAGGCGGTCGGCTCATTGATGATCCGAACCACCTCGAGCCCCGCGATCTTGCCGGCGTCCTTGGTAGCCTGCCGCTGCGAGTCGTTGAAGTACGCGGGGACGGTGATGACCGCCTTGTCCACCGAATAGCCGAGGTAATCCTCGGCGGTCTGCTTCATCTTCTGCAGGATCATCGC
>CAYTMW010000092.1:0-4108 GCA_964439025.1 uncultured Gemmatimonas sp.
AGCCCAGTTGCCGGAGCCGCGGCGCCCCGACCGACACGAGCAGGGCTGCCTCGGTGGGAGCCCGGCGGCCCAGATCGCGGAGGCCCCGGTCAATCAGCTCCTGGCCGGGAAGTGCGGATGCAGTCATGGCCTCTATCGTTGCTCCGCCGCGGTCAGACGGCTCACGGGGTCAGCTCTCACACACCATTCCGGGAACGAGGTCGGGGCTGCGCCTCGAAATATGCGCCTGGTCGGGAAGGGTAGTAAGGGTTGATTGGCTGGCGGATGGACGGGCCCGCACTCAGCGGGAGCGGAACTGCCGGCGGACGTCGGCCGCCCAGTTGAGAGCCACGACGACGCCCGGTTTCTCGGAGGTCGTGGGCCAGGTAGACCGTCGCCATCCCGCCCTGGCCCAGCTCCCGCTCCAGGCGGTAGCGGTCGGCGAGTGAGGTCCGCAATCGATCCAAAACGGCAGTCATGGGTTCCCGTTCACCGTTCACTGTTTCCACCCCATCTTGCGAAGCACCGCATCGTATTGCGGGGTACTGCGGACCGGATCGAAGCCGGGCCAGTCGAGTGCCAGCGCCGCAAGGAGCGCGTCCCGTTCGCCCACCGCGGCGTGCAGATGCTCAAAGGCTTCGTCCCTGCGGCCGGCGTACAGGGCCCCGACGGCGAGCAGCACGCGCTGAACGTACTCGAGCGCGGCGCGTCCCTTGAGCTCGTGGTACGCCGCCTCAGCGGTTTCCCGGTCGCCGGCGATTCCCGAGGCGAGGGAGATCGCCATCAGGATCCAGGGGTGCCGCCCGAACTTCGTGCTCATGATGCGCGCCGAGGTCAGCACGTCCTCGATCCGCCCCAGAAGGGCGATCGTCATCAGGCGGACCCAGTGGGCGTAGAGCGAATTCGGATCGAGTTCGATCGCCCGTTCCGCAAAGGGGAGCCCTTGTTCCGCGCGATGTCCAAAGGTGAGGGAGACCGCCATGCTGGTGTACGCATACGAGCTTTGCGGGTCCTGTTCGATCGCGGTCTCGAGCTCGCGCTCCGCACCCGGCGCGTCCTGGCGGACGTAGGTCAGATCGAAAACCCCCCGAAGAATGTGGGAGTCGGGGTTGGACGGATCCAGCGCGATGGCCCGTTCCCAGGCCCGGCTGGCCTTGTCGCGGTCGTATTCGAACAACAGCGCTGTGAGGCCGTTCGCGTGATGCGCCTCTGGAAGAGTCGGATCGAGTGCAAGGGCGCGCTCCGCCGCGGCGATCGCCCGGTCGCGGACCTGGTCCGAGCGCGACATCCCCCAGAACGCGGAGAGGGAAAGCGCCTGGGTGAGGCCGGCATGGGCCAGCGCGAACCCGGGGTCGAGTACCAGCGCCTGCTCGAACCAGTCGATCGCACGGGCTAGCTCCGCGCCGCGGTGCCGCATCGCGGATCGCCCCTTGAGGTAGAGATCGTACGCCTCGACGTCCGACGTTCCCGGCTTTACCAGCGGGCCGCGCGCGCCCGACTCCAGCGCCACTCTCAGCTTCGAGACAATGCCGTTGGCGATCTCGTCCTGGATGGCGAAGATGTCGGTGAGCTCCCGGTCGTAGCGCTCGGACCAGAGGTGGTACCCCGACGCCACCTCGATGAGCTGCGCGGTCACCCTGATCCGGCTTCCGGCCCGCCGAAAGCTCCCCTCCAGCACCGTGCTGACGCCCAGCTTGTCCCCGATGATCCGCAGATCCTCCGCCTTTCCCTTGAAGGAGAATGACGAGGTGCGGGCCGCGACCTTGAGCCCGGGGAGCTGGGTCAGGGCGTTGATGATCTCCTCGGCGATGCCGTCGCCGAAATACTCGGTGTCCGCCTGGGAGCTCATGCAGGTAAAGGGGAGCACCGCGATGGACTTCTCGAGGTTGCCGGCGGCGGCGGAGGCAGGCACCATGAGCGCGGCCGCGAAATCCCTCGTCGTCGCAAAGCGGTCGGCCGGGGCCCGGGCCATCGCGCGTTGCAGCGCACGGTCGATGGCGGGAGACACCGCGGGGCGGATGCTCGAGACCCTGGGCGGCGGCTTGGTGAAGCGCTGCACCAGGACCGCTTCGGGCGATGGGCCGGTGAACGGGGGCTCCCCGGCTAGTATTTCATACACGACGCAGCCGAGGGAATAGAGATCGCTGCGGCCGTCGAAGTCGGGATCGCCCTCGGCCTGCTCCGGACTCATGTAGAGCGGGGTTCCCACGGAGAGGCCGGGGCGGGTGAGCCGGGGATCGCCGGCGGTGGTCTCCGCCCTGGCGATCCCGAAGTCGGCCACCAGCGCATGGCCATTCTCCAGCAGAATGTTTTCCGGCTTGATGTCGCGGTGGATTACCCCGTGCTCGTGCGCGTAGCTCAGCGCGTCTGCCACCTCGCGGGTGACTCGGAGGGTCTCCTCGAGGGTCATCGGCGGTTCCCGCTCCATGCGGGAGCGGAGCGACTCGCCTTCGACCAGCGGCATAACGTAGTACAACGCGCCGTCCGCTTCGCCCGAATCGTAGAGCGGCAGGATGTTCGGATGGCGGAGCCGCGCGGTAACCCGGATCTCCTGATGAAACCGCTCGGCACCGAGCAAGGCGCTGAGCTCAGGATTGAGGACCTTGAGGGCGACGGGCCGGTCGTGCTTGAGGTCCTGCGCCAGATACACAGTGGCCATCCCACCCCGGCCCAGCTCGCGCTCGAGGCGGTAGCGGTCGGCAAGTGCGGAGGTGAGGCGGGGCGGGGCGTCAGACATGATCTCGATTCGCGCCGGCCATCGGGCGGGCATCGTCCCACTGGACTCCGAGGCCAAGTGCCTCGAGCTGCCTTCGCGAGCCGCCCTGCTTGGCCCATTCGAGCTTCGCGATCACCAGGTCCTCCGCGGACGCGACCGACAGCGCGGCACCTTCGAATTCAAAGGGAATCCGCCGCTCGAATTCCGTCCGGCTGAACGCTCTCGTAGTGCTCGGCCGGGAACCGTTCGATCAACCTGCAGCTGGGCAGCGGTCGCCTCGATGACAACATCGAAATCGAGCGTTGCACGCACTGTCTCAGGAACCGCGCGACCAGTTCCTCGGCGAGGCATCGGGAGCCTCGGCACCGCCTGGTGCACCTGATAGGCCTCGCGCCGGGCATCTGTCATGGGCACCAAGTTAACGCCCCAACATGGCGGAGCGGTTGCGTCATGCCCTGTTTCTCGTCCGCGTCGGGAAGACCCAGCCTGCATCAAATCGGTAATCGACGAGCACCTGAATCAGTGCATGGTTCCGGATGCCGAGTTGCGCCCCTATCCGCCGAGTCCCTAGCTTATGGCCATGCCCGTTGTGGTGCCGCGCTACACGATTTCCGATCTCGACTCTTTCCCGGACGACGGGAACCGGTACGAGCTGCTGGACGGGATCCTGCTTGTGAGTCCCGGGCCAGCTCCGCTGCACGAGGTGGTGGTGGGTCGTCTGCTCTCGGCGCTCTACATCTACCTCGGACCGATGCCATTGGCGAGGGTACTTCCCAGGGGTACGGTTGAGCTGGAGCCCAACATCCACCTGGAGCCGGACATTCTCGTCATCCCCGCCGATGAGCCGGAAGGTGGGATAGGACCGGAAACCCGCTGGACGGCGGTGCGGCGCTGGTGGCTGGCGGTCGAAGTGTCGGGGCACGGATCGCGCGTGTACGACCGGGACCACAAGACTCCCGCCTATCTGGCGCTCGGCATCCGGGAGGTTTGGCGGGTCGATCTCGACGATCGCCGCATGTACGTGTCCCGACAGGACGCGGTTGGGGAGTTGCGCCAGACGGATCGGCTGATCTGGCACCCGCCGGAACTGGCCGAGCCACTCGTGATCGACGTCGCCACGCTGTTCGAACGGACGTCGCGCGCCTGATCGACTGAGGGTCACTTCCCCGTCGCCATGGCGCGGACCAGCTCGGTCCAGTCGAGAATCCAGACCAGCCGCGATTCTCCGCCGGCCGGCCCGGCCTACTGCCGGTCCATCCAGATATCCTCGAGGACTCGCAGTAATTGAGTGTAGTCCTTGCCGCCGACCGTGAGCGTCACCCGGTAGAGACCGGGTGCGGCGAGCCGGCCGATCTGCTGGCCGCCGCCCCCTCCGCCGCCGCCCCCTCCGCCCCCGCCGCCAGGCCCGCCGCC
>CAYTMW010000093.1:0-3732 GCA_964439025.1 uncultured Gemmatimonas sp.
ATCGCGGCGATGCTTGCCGGCACAATCGCCGGATTGCTCTGCCGCCCTGATCTGCTCCGCAAGACCTGGGTAGGCGGCCTTCTCTTTCTGGGCTTTTACGCGATTTTCCTGGTCGGGCTCAAATGGTCTGCCCCAGGTTATATCGAGCAGGTGTGGAACCTGCCCGCCCTGAGCGGCGTCCTGTTGTATGGACTGCCGCTCGAGGAGCTGCTCTTCGGGTTGACGTTCGGCTTGTACTGGGCGGCTGTCTACGAGCACTTCGCGTGGCTGCGGGTCACCGATGGATCGAAGGGGATATCGAAGAGCCAGCGATGACGCATGAGCGCGTTGGGCAGCTGCACCACGGTTGACGGCGAGACCCCGTTCGGTCGCACATCATGCGTCGCGCGCGCGGAAGCCACCGTTCCGATCGAGCGGAAGTACCAGTCGAAAGACCGCTCCCGGAGCGTTGCCGATGAACTCCAGCCGGCCTCCGTGAGCCTCGGCGCCAGCCCGGGCGATCGCCAGACCCAGGCCGGTGCCTTCGCTGCGCTGCCGGGCCGGGTCGCCCCGGAAGAAACGAACGAAGAGGTGCGGCAGGTGCTCGGGTGGAACGCCTGTCCCCTGGTCCTGCACGGTCAGGACGGCGTCCCCCTCTCGTCGCAGATCGAGCCGGACCTCGCCGCCGGGTCGGCAATGCTTGACCGCATTATCGACCAGGTTGCTCACCACGCGATCCAGCATCCGCTCGTCACCGGCAACCGCTACCTCCTCAGCGTGGACCGCGAACCGAACACCCCCCCCGCCGGCTGCCGCCTGAAAGCGCGAAACAACTCTCTGAATCAGGGACCTGAAGTCCACGTCCGCCACATGCTCTAGCGGTACCGCGGCATCGGACTGCGCGAGTACCAGCAGGTCGCTGGCGAGCCGCGCGAGCCGCTCCACTTCCTCCCGGCAGCGCACCAGGGTCTCCCGATACTCGGCGGCACTCCGATCCCGTTTCAGCGTGACATCGATGTCGCCCTTGAGCACAGTGAGCGGCGCCCGTAGCTCATGGCTGGCGTCCGCGGTGAACTGGCGCTGAACCTGGAACGCGCCGTCGAGGCGGTCGAGCATTCCATTGAGCACCGTGACCAGCCGGGTGAATTCCTCCACGTCAGCATGAGCCGTGATACGCTCCGAAAGGGTCCCCGCAGTGATCGATTCGGCTTGCGCCGTGATCTCACCGGTCGGCTTCAGCGCAGCTCCCGCGATCCGCCGGCCCAGCGTGTACGCTCCCGCCGTGGCGAGCAGTGTCAGCAGAGTGAGAAGAACAGAGAACTGAGTCAGGGTTTGTCGTACCGGCTCCGTCGGGGCGGCGACCTGGAGGAGGTGAACCTGATGCGCCATGCCGACGAGGGCCAGGGGATAGACCACGCTCCGGATACGCCTGCCTCGCCAGACGTGGGTTGCCCATCCGATGTGATCTGCTCTCGCCTCCTCGAGCGCGCCGCGCGGGAGATCGAGGTCGAAGGCCAGATTCCGGCTGCGGACGACCGGCTGCCCGTCGCTGGTCCAGAGCTGGGCGTATCGGGTGAGCTCGACGGTCGGCCCCTCGTGCGCGGCAAGCAACACGCCTTCATGAAACTGAAAATCAGATCCGGCCGCGGCCGCCCCAGCCTGTGCCTCCACCTCCGCCAGGTGGAGCAGGGTGCCGTCCAGTTGGCTGTAGAGGATTGTCCGCAGGGCCAGTACGCTCGCGACTCCAACGGCGACGAAGAGTGCCAGGCCGCCCATGGCCATCCGAAGCGCCAGCGTGGTCCTGAAAGACTTCATCTCACCTCGCCACCCAGCCGGAGGGCATAGCCCGCCCCACGCACGGTCTGGATCAGCCGGCCGCCCGCCTGTTCGAGTTTTTTCCGCAAGTTCGAAATGTGGGCGTCGACGACGTTGGTTTCCGGGTCGAATGACATGTCCCAGACCTTTTCCAGGAGCTGTACCCGGGTGACTACCTCCTCCGGATGGAGCAAGAAATACTCGAGGAGACGGAACTCGCGGGGCGAGAGCTCCATGAGATGAGTGCCCCGCCGGACCTGCCGTTTCAGGCGGTCCATTTCCAGGTCCTCAAACCGAAGCACCCCACTCGCCCCGCCGGCTCGGCGTCGCGTCAACGCATTCACCCTCGCCACCAGCTCATCGAAGTCGAACGGCTTGGTGAGGTAATCGTCCGCGCCGGCATTCAGACCGCGGACCACGTCCGGCGTGGAATCGCGCCCGGTCAGCATCAGGATCGGAGCCTCTACCCCTTCGCGGCGGAGCTCGGTCGATAGCTGCAGTCCGTTCTTCTTCGGAAGCTGGATGTCCAGCACGATCAGATCATAGGGATTCAGGTGGCCGAGAAAAGCCCCCTCGTCGCCGTCGGCGGCGAGATCCACGGCATGCCCTTCTTCCTCGAGGCCCTGCTTGAGAAATCGGGCCGTCTTGGGATCGTCTTCGACGACGAGAATCCGCACTTGTTTTCCTTTCCGGGAGCCACCGATTGAGTGGGGGAGGCTAACGCGTCCCCCGGCGAAGTCTAGCGATACCAGTGGTCTTTCAAGAAACCTTAACCAAGCATTGAGGCCCCGGTAATCTGGGAGGACTAAGCTGCCGTGGAAGCAGATAACCGACTGGATATCCGGAAGGGGTCTCACGTGGCTCGACGGAACCGAATGTGGCTCACGGTCGTCGCGGTCGGCTGGCTGATGGCGAGGCCATCGGATGGCCAAGCCCAGATCGATTATCGGAACCTCGATGACGATCGGCCGACGTTAATCGAGGATGCCTATCCGGTCGAGCGTTTTGCTTTCGAGTTCCTCGCGCCCTGGCGCTTCAGCCGGGACCGCCTCGGCGGAACCGTGCATGCCTTCACCCCCGAGTTCGAATACGGGATCCTGCGCAACACGCACCTGGGCATCAAGCTGCCCATTGCCGGGACCAGCGCGCCGGACGGGCGGGAGTGGGGCATCTCAGGACTCCGGCTTTTCGCACTGTACAACTTCAACACCGAGAGCCGGGTGCTGCCTGCGCTATCGCTCCGGAGCGACGTGGTGTTTCCCGTCGGCGGTCTCGCGGGGGAGGGAACCCGCCTGTCGGTCAAGGCCATCGCCACCCGGTCGTGGGGTCAGTATCGGTTGCACGTAAACGGGGCCTACACCTTCGGCGGCGATCGGCCGCTCGGGGCCGCCGAGGCGGCCAACAAGTGGTGGGCCGGCGCGGCTTTCGACCGCACACTGTACCGACGCAGCCTGCTGCTCATCGGTGAAGTGTACGCGCTTCGATCGGTGTCGGCGGAGCCGGTGCAGGTGAATGCCTCGATCGGCCTCCGCCTTCAGCTCACACCATACATGGTATTCGACGCGGGGATCGCCCGGCGGCTCAAGAAGACGGCCGGGCCGGACCTCGAAGTGACCGCCGGCTTCTCCCGCGCGTTCGCGATTCCGGGCCTGTTGCCGACGGGGGGAGCCAGATGAAAATGAAGACATTGCTGGGGTCGTTAGTGGCCTTGGCACTCGGCGTCTCAGGCGTTGTTTCGGCCCAGGACCGTCGCGACGAGCAATTCTATTACCCCGGCAGCTTCAACTGGCTGTTTCTCAAGACCTATCCCGAAGGAGCCAGGCTCTTCAACGCCTTCGACTACGGGCACGCTGTCCTCTACGAGCGCCTCCTCACCAAGCCCACATCGGAGCGGGAGGCGGCTCTCGAGAAGGAATACCAGTTCCTCACCACGAACCT
>CAYTMW010000094.1:0-3594 GCA_964439025.1 uncultured Gemmatimonas sp.
CCACCCACCGCGCCCGGGTCACAGGTGGTACATGTCCCGGCCCGGGTAGTGGGCCACGTCGTCCAGCTCCTCCGCGATCCGAAGCAGCTGATTGTACTTCGCGGTTCGGTCGCTCCGCGAAGCGCTGCCGGTCTTGATCTGCCCCGCGCCGGTCGCCACCGCGAGATCGGCAATAAAAGTGTCCTCCGTCTCCCCTGATCGGTGCGAGATCACCACCCCGTACGAGCTCCCCTTCGCGAGCTCGATGCACTGCAGCGTCTCGGTCAGCGTCCCGATCTGGTTGACCTTGATCAGCACCGCGTTGGCCACATTCTGCTCGATCCCCCGCCCCAGCCGGTCCACGTTGGTCACGAAGAGATCGTCTCCCACCAGCTGGACCCGCTCCTGCAGCGCCTCGGTCAGGTGCGCCCATCCCTCCCAATCGTCCTCGGCGAGCCCGTCTTCGATCGAGACGATCGGATAGCGGTCCACCCACTGGCCGTAGAGCGCGACCAGCTCCGCCGCGGACCGGCGGGTCTTGTCGCCCTTCTTGAACACGTAGGCGCCCTTGTCGTAAAGCTCCGAGGCGGCCACGTCGAGCGCAATCGCGATGTCCTGGCCCGGTTGGTAACCCGCACCGCTGATGGCCTCCATGATGACGTCGAGCGCCGCCTCGTTCGAGGGGAGCATCGGTGCGAACCCGCCCTCGTCACCCACCGCGGTGGAGAGGCCCATCCGGGTCAGCACCTTCTTCAGCGCATGAAAGACCTCGACGCCCATCCGCAGCGCGTCGGGGAAATTGTCGGTGCCGATCGGCACCACCATGAACTCCTGCGCATCGACGTTGTTGCTCGCGTGCGCGCCGCCGTTGAGGATGTTCATCATCGGCACCGGCATCACCCGCGCCATCGGGCCGCCGAGATAGCGATAGAGCGGGAGCCCGACATCTTCCGCCGCGGCTCGGGCCACGGCAAGCGACGCGGCCAGGATGGCGTTGGCACCGAGCTTGGCCTTGTTGGGCGTCCCGTCGGCGTCCATCAGCTCGGCGTCGATCCCGATCTGGTTGGTCGGGTCCATCCCTTCCAGGCGGGGCCCGAGCACCTCGTTCACGTTGCGGATGGCCTCCTGGACGCCTTTGCCTCCATAGCGCTTGGGATCGCCGTCGCGGAGCTCCACCGCTTCATGCTCCCCGGTGGAGGCTCCGCTGGGCACCGCCGCGCGCCCCTGCGCGCCGCTGGCGAGCACCACTTCGGCCTCGACGGTGGGATTGCCTCGGCTGTCGAGAATTTCGCGGGCATGGACTTCGATGATGGTGGACATGGGAGAGAAGAATAGGCCTCCGGTCGAATTCCCGAAAGCAGACTATTCCCGGGCGCCGAGAGCGAGCAGCGCCGCGCGCGTCGCGCTCGCCACCCGGTCCCGATCCTGGTAGGTGAGCCCCGCCGTCGGGATCGGCGCGCCGATCCTGAGGGTGACGGTTCCCCGCCGGGGACTCCAGCTTCCCCTGGGCATCAGCTCGTAGGTGTTCTCACAGAAAACCGGGATCACCGGCGCGCCGGCCGAGATCGCCAGCACGAAGGATCCTTTTTTGAACGGCTTGAGGCGCCCGTCGCGCGACCGGGTGCCCTCCGGGAACACCACCGCCGAAAAGCCGCGGCGAATCATGCCCGCGGCACGGTCATACATGGAGAACGCGCGCGACCGGTTATGCCGGTCGATGGGAATGTGCCTCGCCGCCCGGAGCGCGATGCCCATCAGCGGAATCCAGTCCATCCCCTTCTTGTAGACGAAGCGGATGGTACCGGGGATCTCCGCGAGGATGGCCCAGATATCGATGAACGAGGCGTGATTGACCATGTAGACACAGGGCGTGTCCGGGTCGAGACGCTCGCGTCCTTCGACCCGCACTGTGATGCCGGTCCCTCGAAGCATGCCCACGCCCCACGCCCGGGCCGATTTGTCATAGGCGCCCCTGGGCCGCTGCCGCACGCCGAGCAGCGCGGCGCTGACCGCCCACAACCCGGTCCAGGTGATGTAGACCACGAACGACACGATGTAGCGGATCGCCTGGATCATGCGAAGTGATCGTACCCGCCGAGTCGCCGCTCGAATCCATCTTCGAAGAAGGCCACGCCGGTCCCCGGATGCACGTCCCCGATGCAGGTCAACGGAAACGCGTCGGTGCCGGAGAATTCCCGCGGCATGGCCACCAGCAGCTCGTAGTCCTCTCCCGCCAGCGCAGCAAAAACCCCGGGCGTTTCCCCCACCGCGACCGCTTCCCTCGGCACGTCGGGATGAAAAGGCAGGGCGCCGACATCCACGACGATCGCGACCTTCGAGGCCGCGGCCAGGTGGGCCACGTCCCCCGCAAGACCGTCGCTCAAATCGAGCATCGCCGTCGCCCCGTGGCGAGCGAGCCATTGTCCCGCGTCGAGCCGCGGCACCGGCTTCGCGAATCGCTCGCGCGCACCGGGGGCGGGGGTACGGCCGGCCTTCCATGCCTCGAGCGCCGCGCGAGCGCCCCCGAGCTGGCCGGTGACCCAAAGACGGTCCCCCACCTGCGCACCGCGCCGGTGGACCGGGTGCTCCGCGCTCCCGATCGCGGTGATCGTGAGCGAGACCGCATCGCCGCGCGACAGATCTCCGCCGAGGACCTTGCCCCCGGTTGCCGCGACGGCGGCGCCGACGCCTTCCATCAGGGCCGCGAACATCGCCGGCTTTTCCGCGGGGGGGACGGTGAGCGCGGCGAGGACGCCGATGGCCGAGGCGCCGGTCGCCGCCAGATCGGAGAGCGCAGCGGACGTGGCGCGCCAGCCGATCTCCTGAGCCGAGAGCCATTCCCGGCGGAAGTGCACCCCTTCCACGCTGACATCGGTGCTCAGCGCGAGCGTGGCTCCGCCGTGCTCGACGAGCGCGCAGTCGTCTCCCAGCTCCGCAGCGTGTGCGCCGAGCCGCCGGGCGATCGCCCGGATTCGATCGAACTCGGGGCCGCCCCCGAGCGGAATCAGGCTCATCGCCGGGTTACACCCGCATCGGCGCGGACAGCTCGTGCAGGATCGGAGGACGGGGAGGCGGCGGGAGCCGGCGCATCAAGTCCCAGCGGCGCCAGACATCGGGGAGCGCGGCGAGCACATCCATCGGCCGCATGGAGCGGGAGCTCCCCCGCCGCGCGGCGAGGTCGGCCGCTTCTCCGAGCGCCACCGCCGCCACGAGTGCCGCGACCGGGAAATGGAGCCCACCGCCCGCCAGCGCCCCGATGAGGCCACTCAGGGTGTCACCACTCCCTCCCGTGGCCAGCCCCGGATTGCCGGCAGCGACCGTCTGAACCTCCCCTCCAGCCGTCGCGACGACCGTCGGCACGCCCTTGAGCAGGATCGCGGCGCCGAGCCGTTCAGCGGCTGCGATCGCCGCCCCCCAAGGATCCACCGCGAGGTGGGAAGCGAGATCGGGAAGCAGCGCGCGGAACTCTCCCGCGTGGGGGGTCAGCACGGCGCGCCGACCGGAGAGCGCTCCGCGCAGACGGTCCGCCTGTCCCGCGAAGGCGGTCAGTCCGTCGGCGTCGAGGAGGAGCGTGGCTGTCGGGGGTGTGGCCTCGATGATGCCCAGCACGAACTC
>CAYTMW010000095.1:0-3582 GCA_964439025.1 uncultured Gemmatimonas sp.
ATACCACACCCCTCCCCGCCAAGATCTACGCCAACGAGGGGATCTGCCAGGTGCTGTTCTTCGAGGCGGACGCGGACGACGTCTGCGAAACCAGCTACGCCGACAAAAAGGGGAAGTACCAGGCGCAGCGGGGGGTGACCCTGCCGCGCCTGTAGGCGAAGCATCAGGGCCTGGGCGGCAGCTTCGTGATGGTAATCACCGTCGACTCGGTGATCGTCTTGAGCGTCCCGTATCCCGAGATCCTGGCGAGCCTCAGATCTTGACCAGCTCCACCCGCCGGTTGTTCTGGCGGCCCTCCGCGGTGGTATTCAATGCCGCGGGCTTGGTGCTGCCGAGGCCCATAGCCTGGAGTCGCGCGCCGTCTATTCCATGATCCCTGACCAGCGCCGCCGTGACCGCGGCGGCTCTCGCCTCGCTCAGCTTCAGGTTTGCTGCCGGGTTCCCGACGTTGTCGGTATGCCCCTCAACCGACAGCTTGAGGTCGGGGTGCGCCTGCAGCATCGCCCCGATTTCCTTGAGCGTGGGCGCCGATTCCGGCTTGATCCGGTCGCTCCCGGTATCGAAGAGAATGCCTTGCGTTGCCACCCGGCCCTTGGCGGCCAGCTCGTCGTAGATGGTCTTGTCACTCGCGGCAACGCGAATCCGTCCGATGTAGACCGGATTCTCCTCGCTGCGTCCTTCCGCTTGGAGGGTCAGACCCTTGGAGCGCTCGAAGTTCGTGTTGGGAATGTTGGCGTAGCGCTTCTCGTCGAGGTACACCTTGATGTACTGCCCGTCGCCGAGGATCCGGAGCTGTGACAGCTTCCCGCGATAGCGGGCGCGAGTGACTTCGTTGTTGGCGAGTCCCACCACTCCCCCGCCGCCGCCGGAGAGCCCCACCCCATCACTGCCCCATTCGACCGTCGAGGTCTTGCCGGTGTTCGACCACACCAGACCGCCCTGCAACCGGAAGGCCGCGCCGTCGAGTGCCTTGCGATTGATGACGTCGATCTCAATAGTGAACTTGGCCGGAAGCACTTCCGGCAGCGGGATCCCCAACACGCTGCTGCCGGTGATCCGCAGGTAGCGCTGTCCGTCCAGCTCGGCGACCTCCATGTTCCCGTTCCGGAAGGTCAGCCGCTTCGGGAAATTGCCGACTTGGTCGTCAGCATAGTCGGCAAAGAGGATCACCCGGTTGCCGGGGACAAAATCGTAGTTGACCCAGAGCTTGGGCCCTGAATCGACGGCCGCTGTCTTCGCCTGCCGAGCGATGGCGGTGGCAGCCGCCGGCCCCATCGCTATGCCGAGCACGAGCAGCCGGGCCGGGAGCCTCGGCCCCAGACGACGGCGAGTCACGGCAGCGTCCTCTGCGCAACGTTGTTTCCCGGCTTCGGGTCGGGGGTGTCGCTCATGGCAAAGGCTCCGAAAGTCCTGGGAATCCCCGGGGGCGCGATCGTCGTCATCACGAAGACCTCCCGGCGGCCCCGCGCTCGCCGGCCATCCCGCCGTGAGCGCAGCCGCGAACCCTGCCACGGCCGCCGATCTCTGACTCCGCGTCCGCTCTCCTCGGGTGACCCGCTACAGCTGCTTCTCGACCTTGATGATCTCGACCTTCACGTCCCCGGGCTTGGGAAGCTTCCGGCCCGCGTTCATCGGAGCGGGAAGCTCGCTTACCGCCATAACCTTCTGATTGGAGACGCCGTTGGCCGCCATGAGAGCCCAGACCTTGGCCACCCGCTTTCGCGAGAGCACGGTGTCGGGTTCCGCCCCCTTTTCCCTGGGAGACTCCGCCGAGACGTGCATATAGTAGGTGCCCTCGACCAGAGCGATAGCCTCCGCGAACGCGACGAAGCTCTCCTCGAAGCCGGGCTCGAACTCCTGGGTGCCCTCGATGAACTTCACGTGCTTGAGCTCGAGTTTCCCCTTGCCGAGCTCGCGCAGCATCGCAGTCTTGTCCTGCGGCTTGCCACCCAACATCCCTTTGATCCCCTTGATCGCCCCGGGCGCGGCACCGACGGCCAGGCCCACGGGCGTCATCCCCGCCATCGCACCCAGTCCACCGAGGGGGTTGGCGCTGGGCGCCGCGCCAGCCGTCGCCGCACCACCCATCATCCCGGCCATGGCCGCGGCTGCATCCGCCGCGCTCGGCATTCCGGGCATCCCCGCCGGCATCCCGGGGATCCCCGCCGGCATCCCAGGGATACCCGCCGGCATCCCAGGAATCGCCACCGCTTGGCCACAGGGGGCCACGGAGGAAGCCTGCCCGGTGTCTGTGGCCTTCTTGACGATGCCCTTCGCGGCGCCCACGATCGCCGCACCGGCCGTTGCTTTGGAGCCGGTTCCACAGGGCGTCACCCCCCCGGCGCCCAGCGCTTTGGCCACCCCTCCCGCGTTCTTGCCGAGCAGCGCTTGCACCCCAGCCCCGGCGGCGGCGGTCGCGGCCGTGTCAACCAGCCGCTTGGCGATCCTACCGAGCGCGCTGGGTGGCTTCTTGACCTTTGGAGTGGTGTCGGGTGGTGTTTGGGCCGCCCCCATCGCCAAAGGAGCCGCCGACATGCCGAATGCCAGAATCAGGCTGAGTGTGATCAGGCGCATGGAGTAACCTTCTTCCGCCGAGGGGAGTCCGGGTGGGATGGCTTGGCCGTTTGGCCGCGGACGGGCTACATTCGGTGACAAGTTAGCAGGCGCGCCCCATCAGCGCGAGTTCACCCTGCAATCAGCGCGAAATCATCTCGAGTAACCCGTTACGCCTGCGGACGTTCGGTGGGCTATGGATCGAGGGATTGGGCGATTCCGAGGCACCCGCAGGGCTACGCGGACAAGGAGGGAAAGTACCCGGTGTAGCTGGGGTCACACTGCCGAGGCGGCAGGAACTAACGGCCCCGCGCCGACACGGGGACGATCAGCATGCTGTCGAGCGTCGCCCGGTCGAACACCCGCCCGGCACGAACCACCTTCCAGATTCGCGTTGTGTTCGTGATGTCCTTCAGCGGGTCAGCGTCCAGCAGAACCAGATCCGCGTCCAGCCCTGCAGCGATGGTGCCGGTGCGCCCCTCCCAACCGAGGGCTCGCGCGGCGTTCCGGGTGGCCGCCTGGAGCGCGGCCATCGGTGAGAGCCCGGCGAGCACCAGCAGACGGAGCTCCTCATGGATCCCCGCCCCGGGCCAGGGCAGCATGTCGGTCCCAGCGAGCACCAGCCCCCCGGCTTCCTGAAAACGTCGCACGAAGCGCTGCATGCGCTGAAAGCCTTCGCGGGCGAGCGCGAGATCGCCCGCGACGTACGTCGGGAAACCCATTCGCAAGGAATCGTAAGAGATAACGAGGAAGCGCGACTCGGTGCGCCCGCGATACCACTCCTCGTGCAGCACGAAGGCGTCGGCGGTGAAGGTCGGCTCCAGCCAGGTACGGGTTTCGACCAAACGGTGCAGCAGTCGTTCTTCCTCGGCCGCGCTCGCATCGGTCCAGTGGAGGTAGAGTTCCAGCCACCCGAGCTGCCAGCCTGTCGCGGAGAGCTCGTGCGGTGCAAGGTGAGCGGCGGGCCCGATGCCCAATACATGCATCGCACCCGCAGCGCCAGCCTCGATCGCGCGGAGGGTATAATCC
>CAYTMW010000096.1:0-3574 GCA_964439025.1 uncultured Gemmatimonas sp.
GACATGGAGACCTGCTACAAGATGGTGCGGGCGCCGCTGATGAAGTCGCTGGTGCTGACCAGCGACCGCTTCGGTTTCGAGCCGGAGATCACCGCGCGGCTGGCCCAGGCGCGCGCGCGGATCTGGGAGATTCCGATCAGCTACAGCGGCCGCACCTACGAAGAGGGGAAGAAGATCGGCTGGAAGGATGGGGTCGCGGCCTTCTGGCACATCATCCGGTTCAATCTGCTGCCGCCCACACGGCGTCCCGAGTAGGGATGGAGCGTCTCGACCGCACGCTGACTGGCGCGGCGGCTCTGCTCATTATCGCGCTCGGCTTCTTCCCGATCGCCAATTGGATTTCCGGCGGGCACTCCGCCGACTGGTACCCCTCGGTCGTCCGGGAATGGGTCAGCGGTACCGTCATGGTCACTGGGATCGGCCTGCTGCTCGCTCTCGCGGCGCGCCGGGTACCCGCACTTTGGCCGGCCGCGGCCGGACGGGCATTCGATAGCCTGGCGGCCCGTCCCGCCACCGCGGTCATCGTCGGGTTGATCGCGGGCGCGCTCTACGCCGTGATCGCCCGCGTGGTGTACGACGGCAAGCCGCTCCTCATCGACGAGATCATCCAGACCTGGCACGGCCGGATCCTCGCGACGGGCAATCTGTGGAAGCCGGTTCCGCCGCACCCCATATTCACCAGCTCGATGCACCTGATCGACACCGGGGGCAAGATGTACGGCCAGTTCCCCGTCGGGGGGCCGGCGATGCTGGCGCTCGGATCGCTCGCGGGGGCGGAATGGCTGGTCGGCCCGGTGTTCGGTGCCGCGAGCATCCTGCTGTTCGGGGTGCTGGCCCGCCGGCTCGACCCGAGGCCGCGGGTGGCCCTGGGCGCCGTCCTGTTGTTCGCGCTGGCGCCGTTCACGGTGTTCATGAGCGGCTCCTTCATGAATCACGTGACCGGACTCACCTGGCTGCTCCTCGCCATGGTCGGGCTGTCCGCGGCGACCAGCGACACCGGCGGGCGCTTCCGCGACGGCCTGCTGGCAGGGATCGGCCTCGGTGTCGCGGCCACGATTCGTCCGGTCGATGCGCTGGCCTTTGCGTTACCCGCCGGACTGTGGCTGCTCTGGCGCGCGGTGCGGATGCGGCGGGTGGCCGCGCTGCTGGGCTCGGGTCTCGGGGTCGCGATCCCCGCCGGCATCCTGCTCTGGGCCAACGATCAGACGACCGGGGCGCCGCTGCTGCTCGGCTACACGGTCATGTGGGGCTCCGCGCACGATCTCGGATTCCACTCCACGCCGTGGGGCGAGGTGCACACGCCGGTGAAAGGTCTCGAGCTGCTCAACCTGTATTTTCTGCGTCTGCAGGCGTACCTGTACGAGGCCCCGCTCCCCTCCCTGGTGCCGGCCGGTCTGGCCCTGATCCTCACCCGCCGGCTCTCGGCAATGGATCGCTACCTCCTGGTTTCGGGAGGGCTGATTTGCGCAGTCTACTTCGCCTATTGGCACGACGGGTTTTACCTCGGGCCCCGATTTCTCTTTCCTTTGCTGCCGCTGGCGAGCCTCTGGACGGCCCGGGCGCTCCCCGCGATCCGGCAGGCGGCGGGAGACGGGCTCCTGTTTCGCACCGCCGCGTACGGGGCGGCGGCGGCGGTGGTGCTCGCGGTACTGACCGGAGCTAGCGTCCGCGGCACGGAATACCAGGCCGGGATGCAGTCCCCGCGCTGGGACGCTGACCGGGCGGCCCGGGACGCGGGGATACGGAACGGCCTGATCTTCGTCCGGGAGAGCTGGGGCTCGGAGGTGATGGCTCGGCTCTGGGCGATCGGGGTGTCCCGGAGCGACGCCGAGGAATTCTACCAGCGCATCGATACCTGCGAGCTTGACGAAAAACTGATGGAGCTGGAGCGGACGGGTATCACGGGTCCACCGGCGGTCGCGGTGATCCGCCCGCTTCTGGCCGATTCGGCACGGGTCGCGAAGACGATCCTCTCCCCCGATCCGACCGAGCGGGTGCGGGCGGGGCGTCCCTACTCTCCGAGATGTAATGCGCGCGTGCGGGAGAACTGGAATGGGTTCACTGTCTATTCGCCCTTGTTGCTGGCGGGGCGAGACGGGAATCTGTTCGTGCGGGATCTGCACGGCCGGGACACGTTGATGCTCGCCCGGTACCCCGAGCGGCCGGCGTATTTGCTGCGGCGATCGTCCTACCGAATCACGTCACCGTTCGTCTTCGATCCGGTGAATCGCGACTCCCTCTGGCGCGGGGCGCGCGCCGACCGATGACGCGACCGCTCAGGGGCCGGCGCCGTGAAGCCGACGGGCGGATGCCAGCTCTCCCGCCACGATCTCCTCGAGCGGCTTACTCCGGTACTCATGACGCATTTGCCGCAGCTTGATCGCGAGGATATCGCGTGCGCTGCCGACGGCATCTCGGAGAGGGCGCACCGAAGATCCTTCGTTACGGCGGAGCCGGACCGGGAGCCTCTTGATATCGAGCCCGTGCTTGAGGGCGAGGTAGATCACTTCGACCTCAAAGGCGAAGCGGTCGATGCGGACCAGGGGGAAGAGCGCGTCGGCAACGTCGCCCCGCATTGCCTTGATGCCGCACTGGGTATCGAAGAAGCCCCCGGTCACCACGGCGCCGATCACGCGGGACGCGAGGGCGGAGAGGGCGCGCCGGGTGGGAGAGGTCGCCTCGCGGTAACGAGAGCCGGGCAGCGTGCGGTCGCCGATGACCAGGTGAAATCCCCGGGTATTGATGTAATCGGCCATCAAGGGGATGAGCTCGCGATCGTACGGCATGTCGACATCGGTGAACACGCGAACCCGTCCACGTGCCGCGAGCATCCCGGTGCGCACCGCGGCGCCCTTTCCTAGATTGCGTCCATGCTGGAGCAGGCGGATTCCGGGAATGTCAGGAAGTGGGGCCTCAGCGAAGTCATTGCGCCCGTCATCGACCACCAGGACCTCCCAGGTCCCGACCACGCCCGGCAGATACGCCGCAAGGACTTCCGCTGAGCGCGCGGCAAGCGCCGCGGCACCGTAGCAGGGAAGTATGACGCTGACTTCGGGCCGGGGATCGGTGTCCGGCATCAGAGACGCCGGGCGATGATCATGAGATCGTAGAGCGGGTTCACCGTGACGGCCTTCTCGAGCCAGGTGGCGGGAAGCTTGCGGTGCACGCGGAAGCCGGTCAGGTCGGCCACGCGATCGAGCAGATACCCGCGGCTCACGACCAGGCTGACGTACCGCATAGTCTCAATACGGAACCCAGATTCCTCGAGTAGCCGCCGCAGAGTCTTGCGATCGAAGAAGAACAAGTGTTCAGGGATCTTCTTCCACCCTGGCCAAGTGCGCCCCATCATCCGCGCCACGCCGCTGCCGGCGTCAGGAGTCGAGAGCGCGAGCATGCCTCCAGGGCGAAGAGAGCGGGCAACCGCCGCGAGGGTGATTCGGGGATCGGGAAGGTGTTCGATCACTTCCCACATCGTCACAACGTCGGTGCCCGCCGTGGGCAGCTCGGCTTGCTCGAGCATGAGGGGTCGAACCGGCTGCTGGAGCACTTCGCTGGCGTAGCGTGCGGCCCACGC
>CAYTMW010000097.1:0-3449 GCA_964439025.1 uncultured Gemmatimonas sp.
GGCTCGCCCAGCGCGTAGCTCTTGAAATCGAGCTCGTACTTCCCGTTCACATCGGAGATCGGGAAGAGATCACGAAAGACGCGCTCCAGCGACACGTCCTGGCGGTCACCCGAGACATCGTCGGGCACCAGCAGCGACTGGAAGGCGCGGGTCTGGATGTCAAGCAAGTGCGGCATGGGCATGCCGCCCTCGCGCTTCGAAAACGAAATCAGCGGTCGGGTCTCAGGCATCGATTTCCCCGAAGTGGCACAAAAGGGATACACCGCGGCGCCCGTCCGCCGAAATGCGGATGGCCGCCCCGGGGCGGGTACAGGACTGATGTTGCAGGGCGCGGTCGAAAGCTCGCATGCCGTCTCACCGAAGTAGGTCGGAGGTCCGCCCCCTCGCCGCCGGAGCCGCGACGCGGCCCCCGATGGCTCAGGGTAGCCCTCCGGGCTACTTCAGCTCGACGACCGCGCCCTGGTCTTCCAAACGCTTCTTGAGCTCCTCGGCCTCGGCCTTGGTCACGCCTTCCTTCACCGTCTTCGGCGCGCCGTCGACCAGGTCCTTGGCCTCCTTGAGGCCCAGGGAGGTGATCTCGCGGATCACCTTGATGACCTGGATTTTCTTGGCGCCACCCTCCTTGAGGATGACCGTGAACTCGGTCTGCTCCTCGGCGGCAGGCGCCGCGGCCCCGCCCGCGCCGCCGGCAGCCGGACCGGCCGCCGCGACCACGGAGACGTTGAACTTCGACGTGAAGGCCTCGATCAGGTCCGCCAGCTCCACCACCGTCTTGTTGCCGATGGCCTCGAGGATCTGGTCGTTCGTCATGGTAGTCATTCTCTGTTTCCTTCTCCGTGCAGTTTAAGAGGCGGAAGCCTGACGCTGTTCGCGGAGCGCCTCGAGGGCGCCGACCATCTGGTAGATCACGCCATTGAGGCATCCGGCAAACTGGCCGAGGAGCGCCTCGCGGCCGGGGAGCTCCCCGAGCCGCTTCACGTACGCCGGATTGACCGCCTTGCCGTCGATCAGCCCGATCCGCACCGACGGCTTCTGGTTCTCCCTGGCGAATTCGCCGAGGACCTTGGCGGCGGCCAGCGGATCCGGCCCGGCCAGCACCAGTCCGGTCGGACCGGCCAGATGATCGTCCAGCTCCGCGATCCTGTTGGCCGCGAGCGCGCGCTGGGCAAGGGTGTTCTTGACGACGATGTAGCGGGCCCCCGCGGCGCGCAGGCGCCGGCGGAGCTCGGTGATCTTGCCCACCGACAGCCCGCTGAAGTCGGTCACGTAGATGTTCTTGGTGTCCTTCAGCCGGTCGGTCAGGACCGCGATCTCATTCTGCCGTTCGGTCTTGCTCATCGGTAGACCGCCGTATCCAGCCGGACGCCCGGGCCCATGGTGCTCGAGACCGTCGCCGACCTGAGGTAGATGCCCTTGGCCGCGGAGGGGCGGGCCTTCACGATGGTGTCCATGAAGGCGGCGAGATTCTCCTGCAGCTGCGCGGCGCTGAAGGACACCTTGCCGATCGGGGCGTGCACGTTGCCGGTCTTGTCGACGCGGAACTCGATCTTGCCCGCCTTGATTTCCCGGACCGCCCGGCCCACGTCCATGGTCACGGTGCCGGCCTTTGGGTTCGGCATCAGGCCGCGGGGGCCGAGGATCTTGCCGAGCTGGCCGAGCTGGCCCATCACGTCAGGGGTGGCGACGATGACGTCGCAATCGAGCCAGCCATCCTTGAGCTTCTGGACGAACTCGATCCCGACGTAATCCGCCCCCGCCGCTTCCGCCTCTTTCACCCGGTCGCCCTGGGTGATCACCAGCACCTTGACCTTCTTCCCGGTGCCGTGCGGGAGGACGACGGTGCCGCGGACCACCTGATCGGCGTGCCGGGGATCGACCCCAAGTCGGACGGCGACATCCACGGTCTCGTCGAACTTGGCGAACGACGCGCCCTTCACGAGCTGGACGGCCTCACCCAGGGTGTAGCCGCGGGTGCGGTCGACCGTGGCGACCGCGGCGCGGAACTTCTTGCCTGACGTCTTCATCAGTCGGCGACCTCCAGCCCCATCGAGCGCGCGGTGCCCGCGACCATCCGCATGGCGGAGTCGACATCGGAGGCATTGAGATCGGCCATCTTGATCTCGGCGATCTTCCTGAGCTGCGCGCGAGTCACCTTGCCGACCTTGGTCCGATTCGGCTGGGCGCTCCCCTTTTCGATGCCGGCCTCTTTCATGAGGAGGTTGGCCGCGGGGGGCGTCTTGGTAATGAAAGTGAAGGACCGGTCCGCGTAGACCGTCACGACGACGGGAATGACCATCCCCGCCTGCGACTGCGTGCGGGCGTTGAACTGCTTGCAGAACTCCATGATGTTCACGCCCTGGGGCCCGAGCGCCGTTCCCACCGGGGGAGCCGGGTTCGCGGCTCCAGCGGGACACTGGAGTTTGACAAGTGCCACAACCTTTTTTGCCATACAGCTCCTCGATGCGAAATCCGGCCGGCGGTCTGTCCGCCTCCGTCATTTCTCCCGCATGATTCCGTGCGGTGGCGGTACGGAGGCAAGGAGGCCCGGAGGCAAGGAGGCAACGTGAACTACCTTGCCTCGTTGCCTCGTTGCCTCGTTGCCTCTTTGCCTAGTGTCCCCGCAGTTGCAAATAATCCAACTCCACCGTCGTCGGCCGCCCGAAGAGGGAGACCGAGACTTTTACTTTGCCCTTGTCCGACAGGACCTCTTCCACCGTGCCGCTGAAGTCGGCGAAGGGCCCCTCGGTGATCTCCACCGCCTGGCCCACCAGGTAGGGGATCTCTTCCGTCGGCCCGCTGTCCGAGGTTTCCTCGGCGATGCCCAGAAGTCGATTTACCTCGTCCGGGCGGAGCGGCTGGGGCAGCTTGCCGGTGCCGACGAATTTGATGATGCCCTGCACGCTGTTGACAAGGTGCTGGGCCTCCTGGCTCATCGCCGTCTCGATCAGCACATAGCCGGGGTAGAGCTTCCGCTCGACCACGATCTTCTTGCCGTTCTTGATCTCGATCGCCTCTTGCACCGGCACGAGGGCCTGGCGCACGAGCTTCTGATTGGCGGGGCGGGGATCCTCCTCGATGCGCTTCTGGAGGAGCGTCCGCACCTTGTTCTCATGCCCCGCCGTCGTCTGCACGGCGTACCATCGATACTCCATGCCGCCCCCTCGCCTAGCGTGCGAGCGCGGCGACGCCGTCCACCAGGATCAGCTGCAGTAGCCGGTCGAGGAGGCCCAGGACGACGCCGATGATCAATGACAGGATGACCACCATCCGGGTGGCCTTGACCAGCTCATCCTGTGTGGGCCAGCTCACCTTCGCGAGCTCCGCGCGCACGGAGACGAGGAAGTCGCGCGCGCCGCGAAACCACTGCACCGGCCGGGAGCCGCCCTGCTGGAGCGCCTGGGGCTGCTCCATTACTTCGACTCTTTGTGCTTCAGGTGCTTGTTGCACCG
>CAYTMW010000098.1:0-3404 GCA_964439025.1 uncultured Gemmatimonas sp.
TCATTGCCAGCGATCGTGTTGGCGAGGACGCGGTTCGGCTGACGTGTGTCCCAGCTTGAGCATGCTATTCCGCCCGCCTGGTGAGTCTTCTGTCTAAGTCCTTCCGGTGGCAATTAGAGAACTTGATCAGCGCCGTTGGTGTGTACAAAGTGGGCTGAGCCGCCGCGTAGTCGAGAAGGAGTGACGCGAAGACGCCCGGCTCCCGGCTTCACTCCGCGCACGTAGCCGACAGCGAGGCTGCGGATCCCTCGTTCAGAAATCACCCGTACGTGTCCAATCGCCCGGCGTCTAACGAACGCTGCAGCTGACCGCCGATCTAAGGCATGTTGCGCCGGCTGCGCCGGCGCTCCTATTTGGCTCGGCTGCAGCTGAGCTCGGGGCGTTAGGTGGCGGCATGGGTTTACGAGTAGTCCGCATTGCCATGACCAATCCGTTCCACGACCTGGTAGATTCAGGCATGCGATCTCGCTTCGCTCGTGCTGGCCGGGCGGCCATCCTGGTCCCGGTGCTGTTCCTAACTGCGTGCAGTCTCATCACCGGATCCGGCCCCGCACGCGACCTGCCGGAGTTCGAGGCTCGGCTGGAGGGGCTACGGCGTGATCTCCGAATCCCGGGTATGTCGGCGGCACTCGCCAATGGTCAACGCATCGCCTGGGCACGAGGCTTCGGGTATGCGGATGTAGAGCATACCGTAGCAGCCGCGGACAGTACCTCCTACCACTTGGCATCCCTCACCAAGACGTTCGCCTCGACGATCGTCATGCAACTCGTGGAGGCGGGACAGCTGAACCTCGAGGCCCCCGTGGCCGACTTCGGAATCGTGCTGCCGAGCTCGGGCGTAGTGCGGGTCAAGCACCTCCTGACTCACACCTCGGAGGGCGACCCCGGATCCACCTTCGCCTACAACGGTGACCGCTTCGGCCTGCTGGATCAAGTGATCTCGCGATCGTCTGGGGAGAGCTTCGGCCAGCGACTTGCGCGGCTCATCCTCGGCCCCCTACAACTGGCTCACACCGCTCCGAACATCCTCGATCCGACGACCTTCAGCCTGGCAGGTCTCGACCCAGCAGCCTTCGAGCGCAATCTGGCGCAAGGCTACTCTCCGGATGGACGCACACGGCTGCCCTATCCAAGCCGCTTCGGCACCGCCGCGGGCCTCATCGCCTCGGCCGTGGACCTTGCGCGCTACTCGATCGCGATCGACCGCAACGAGTTCTTGCGCCCCGAGACGCAAGCGCGAGTATTCACGCCTGCGGCTTCCACGCGTGGCGACACGCTGCCGTACGGACTCGGCTGGTTCGTCCAACGGATCAGCGGCGTCCGCCTCCAGTGGCATTACGGGTACTGGACTGGCAATTCGTCACTGATCATCCGGGTGCCCGACCGCGAGCTAGCGTTCGTCCTCCTGGCCAATTCGGACGGGCTGAGCCGCAACACCGCTCTCGGCGCGGGGGACCTCTTGAGCTCGCCTGCCGCGCGGGCGTTTCTGGACGCGTTCGTCTTTGGCCAAGCCATTGTCCCCGACTGACCGGCGCCCGGGCCAAGTCAGGCGTCCGCGCGATTCCGATGGGACTTGTCATGCATCCAGGGTGGAGACGTGGGCCGCCACCTAACCCGCGCTTGCTGCCGACGGGGGGCCGCCGCAGGCCCCGCAGCAGAAGCGCGATCCGTTATGCAGCCACCAAAGGCCACTCATTATTGGAGAGGGTTAGGGCCAATCCGTAGGATTCTCTTCCCGCGGCTGCGGGTTGGATCCCGAAAGGAGTTCTCGTGAATCGCGCCATTCTACTTCCAAGCCTTTTGTTACTCACGGTTCACCAACATCTCCAGGCTCAGAACGGCCGCTTCAACGTGGCCACTCATGCCGGCGTGAACGCCGATGGGAAGCTAATGTTGGGCGGGCAGTTTGGGGTGCGCGTCGTGCGCGTCGCATCCGCAAGGCTGGCCGGCAGCATTTTCCCAACCATTCGTGGGGGGACGATTACCACCTGGGATGCTTCTCTTCGAATCACGCCGTGGCATGGGACGTTCCGGCCTTACTTCCTCAGTGGCATCGCGCTGGAACACGTAACCCAGTCTGGCTTTCCAACCCGCAACGACTGGGGGTTTGCAGCAGGGGTTGGCGTGGAGACGGGAAGGGGGCTCCTTACAGGTTTTGCGGAAGCGCAGGTAGCACGAGTTGGCACGGTGCTGTCCAATCTCAAGGGACATACTGACGGCTGGTTTTGGGGAGGCCTCCGAGTCTACTTCGCTCACTAGATCATAAGAGCGTGATCGGCTGCATAACAAGCACTTGTAGCTGACCGGGGCGCGGGCGCGGCTCAGCCGCGCGGGATATCTTAGCTGCTCGGATCGCGCGGCTGCGCCGCACGCCCCGGCAGCTAAAGTGCATAGCGTTAGACGGCGGCACCTCAATCGAGCGGCTATCGGCATGACGCCATTGATACATCGGGTCACGTTTCTCTTCCTCGCGGTCGGGGCGTTGCACGCCGGGCACGCGCAGGCTCTGCAAACCGTGGATACCGGACGAGTCGACCTCCCAGGCTCTAGCCTCTTCTATGAGGCCGTAGGGCATGGGACGCCCATTGTCCTCTTGCATGCAAGTTCGCTGGATCGTCGAATGTGGGATCCCCAATTCCTCACCCTCGCGGACTCCTTTCGCGTCATCCGATACGACGCTGAAGGGCATGGGCGGTCCGGCTTGAGGTCCGGCCCCGTCGACCATTCGCGCGACCTCCTAGCCCTCATCGAAGCCCTCGGGATACCCCGGGTAATTCTGGTCGGTTGCTCCTTGGGTGGCGCAACCGCGATCGACTTCGCGCTCCTGCACCCAGAGCGAGTCAACCGATTAGTTCTGGTCTCCTCGGGGGTGAGTGGCTACCAATGGCCGAAGGAAAGCCTCGATGTCCCTTGGCGAGTAGCAGCGCGTGCGGCAGCTCGTAGGGCCGATACAGTAGGCATAGCGCGCGCATGGCTGCAATCCGACTACTTCGCCGCCGCCCGAGCCAATCCAGTACTGGCCGCTCGGCTGGATTCGTTGCTCGCGGACAATGTGGGCGCTTGGAAGGCGGTGCTGCGCTCCGGCAACCAGGACACGGTCTTTGCCGGGCCGGCCTTAGGTCGGCTTGCTCAGATCAAAGTGCCGACGCTGATTGTTGTCGGCACAAGAGATGTCGTCGACATTCAGCGGATCGCGGACACCCTGCAAGCCGGCATACCCGCAGCCCACAAAATCACGCTGGAGGGAGTCGGCCATCTTCCCAATCTGGAGCGACCCGCTGAATTCGAACGGCTCCTGCGCGCGTTTCTAACATCCCCTAAGAGACCGCCTGGTCCGCCTTAGCCGCCGCCTAACCAGCGCTGAGGCCGTGTGAAAACGTGGTGATGGAGCGCCGATTCCGAGT
>CAYTMW010000099.1:0-3188 GCA_964439025.1 uncultured Gemmatimonas sp.
ACTCCGGGGCCCGTCGGGCGCTGGTCATCCGCGTGCTCGGCGGCTCGAAGCGCCGATATGCCGGCCTGGGCGACGTCGTCGTCGTGACGGTCAAGGACGCGATCCCGACCGGCCAGGTCAAGAAGGGCGATGTGGCCAAGGCGGTGATCGTCCGGACCGTCAAGGAGACGCGCCGCCGGGACGGGACCTATATCCGCTTCGACGAAAACGCCGCCGTCCTCATCAACGATGTCGGGGAGCCGCGGGCCACTCGCATCTTCGGTCCCGTGGCGCGCGAGCTCCGCGAGAAGAAGTACATGAAGATCGTGTCGCTCGCCCCGGAGGTCATCTGATATGAAGCCGCTGGTGTACAAGAAGCGCCGCCGGCTGCGGAGCCAGCCCACGCCCCGGGTCAAGCTGCACGTCACCAAGGGTGACATGGTGCAGGTGATTTCCGGCGACGACAAGGGCAAGCGGGCGCGGGTGCTCCGGGCCAACCCGAAGACGGGCCGGGTCACCCTCGAGGGCGTGAACATGGTCAAGCGCCACAAGAAGGCGACCCAGTCCACCGAGGCCGGGATCATCGAGTTTGCCGCGCCGATCCATCACTCCAAGGTGATGCTGGTGGATCCCAAATCCGGCGGGCCGACCCGGATTCGCCGCCGCATCGACAAGGACGGCACCGTGGAGCGCATCGCCGTGAAGTCGGGACAGTCGATTCCGAGGAACCGGTAACATGACCGAGCAAGCCAAGACCCCGAAGGCCCCCGTCCAGAAGGGCGCCCCCAAGGGCGCGCCGAAGGGCGGCGGCAAGGGGAAGGACAAGGGAACACCGGCGGGGGCCACCGATCCCACGCCGCAGGTGCGGGGCGGCATGCCGCGTCTCCAGGCGTATTACGTGAACACGATCCGCCCCCGGCTTGCGAAGCAGTTCGGGCTGGAGAACCCGAACCAGATTCCGCAGCTGGTCAAGATCGTGCTCAACGTCGGCATGGGCGACGCGTCGAAGAACCCGAAGCAGCTCGAAGCCGCGGTCGAGGAAATGGCGCTGATCTCCGGGCAGCGGCCCGTGATCACCAAGGCCAAGAAGTCGATCGCGAACTTCAATCTGCGCGAAGGCGTCCCGGTCGGGGCGCGGGTCACGCTGCGCGGACCCCGGATGTACGAGTTCCTCGACCGGTTCATCTCGCTCGCGATACCGCGGATCCGCGACTTCCGCGGGCTGCCCAACCGGAGCTTCGACGGAAGCGGGAATTACACGTTCGGCATCAAGGAACAGCTGATCTTTCCCGAGATCGATTACGACAAGGTCGAGAAGATCCACGGGATGGACATCACGATCGTGACGACCGCCGCGCGGGACGATCTCGCGATGGGGCTGCTCCGCGAGTTTGGCTGGCCGTTCCGAGGCGAGACGCCCACGCCCCTGAGCGGGCAGGCGGCATCGGCAGCGTAAGAGGTGAGAGGTAAGAGGTGAGAGGTAAGAGGTAAGAGGTAAGAGGTGAGAGGTACGACACCAAGGGTCAGAGGGAAAGGTTGAAGCTGTGTCGAGGGGGCTTTTCCCTCTCACCTCTCACCTCTCACCTCTCACCAACAAGGAGAATGGACGACATGGCGAAGACGGCTTGGATCGAGCGCGCCAAGCGCACTCCAAAGTTTTCAACGCGGCGGGTCCGCCGCTGCCAGCGCTGCGGCCGGGTCCGCGCGGTGCTCAGGAAGTTCGGACTCTGCCGCATTTGTTTCCGCGAGCTCGCGCTGAAGGGACATATCCCCGGCGTGCGCAAGGCCAGCTGGTGAGAGGGACGACAGCATGAGCATGACTGATCCTGTGGCGGATATGCTGACCCGTATCCGGAACGCCTGCATGGCGGGACACCGGCGGGTCGACATCCCCCGTTCCAAGCTCAAGGCCGAGCTGGCGCGGATTCTGACGGAGAACCACTTCGTCGCCGACTTCAAGGTGCTCGACGATGGCGGGCGCGGCGTGCTGCGCCTCTATCTCAAGTACTACGACGAGCGCCCGGTGATCCGGGAGCTTCAGCGGGTCTCGAGCCCCGGACTCCGGCGCTACGTGAAGTCGCGCGAGATCCCCCGGGTGCGGAATGGTCTCGGCATGGCCATCGTGTCCACGCCGAAGGGCCTCATGTCCGATCGGGACGCCCGCGCCGCGAATCTCGGCGGCGAGCTTCTCGCCGTGATCTGGTAGGAGGACGCGATGTCGCGAATCGGCAAGCGGCCGGTGACAGTCCCCCCGGGAGTCACGGCGGAACTCGACGGCCAGGTGGTGCGCGTCAAGGGCCCCAAGGGGGAGCTCTCGCGCACGGTGCACGCCGACATGATCGTGAAGATGGAGGGGAGCACCATCACCGTCTCCCGCCCGTCGGAGGAGACCCGGCACAAGGCGCTGCACGGGCTCACCCGCACGCTCATCGCCAACATGGTCGAGGGCGTGGAGAAGGGGTATCAGAAGGTGCTGGAAATCCAGGGTGTCGGTTACAAGGCCGAGGCCACGAAGACCGGGCTCAACGTGGTCGTCGGGTATTCCCACCCGGTGCTGTACAAGGCGCCGGCGGGGATCACCTTTGCGGTGGAGAGCAACACCGTGGTGAAAATCTCCGGACCGAACAAGGAGCTGGTCGGGCAGGTGGCGGCCGAGATCCGCCAGATCCGGAAGCCGGAACCGTACAAGGGCAAGGGCATCCGGTACCAGGGCGAGCGCGTCCGCCGCAAGGCCGGCAAGACAGGAGCGAAGTAACATGCGCGCGATTCATTCGCCGAAGACCCGCGAAGAGCGTCGGTACCGCCGGCACCTCCGGGTCCGGAAGAAAGTGGCCGGCACGGTGGAGCGTCCGCGGCTGGTGGTCTTCCGCTCCATCAAGCACATCTACGTCCAGCTGGTGGACGACAACCGGGGTGCGACCATCCTGGGGGTGAGCGACGACAGCGAAGGCCTCGCACTCGAGGGCAAGAGCAAGGTGGCCAAGGCCAAGGCCGCCGGAAAGCTCGTCGCCGAAAAGGCCAAGGCCCAGGGCATCACGAAGGTCGTGTTCGATCGCGGCGGATATCGCTACCATGGTCGCGTGCAGGCCGTCGCCGACGGCGCGCGCGAAGGCGGATTGGAGTTCTAGGATGACGGAACGCGAGACGCAGGCACCCGACGCGGCGGCCCCCGAGGGCGCCGACACGCCGACCCCGTCGGCTCCCACCAC
>CAYTMW010000100.1:0-3108 GCA_964439025.1 uncultured Gemmatimonas sp.
TGGCTGGAGGACTGGCGGCTGATCAACTGTCTGCGGGAGGGACTCCCGACCGATCAGAATGTCTACGACGGGGCGACGGTGAGCGCCGTCGGCCCGCTCAGCGAATGGTCGGTTGCCAATGGCAGCAAACCGATCAAGGTTCCCGATTTTACCCGTGGCCGGTGGAAAACCACCCAGCCCCAGGCCATCATCGAGGCGTGACGCGGGCGACTACTCTCCCTTGAGCACCGTCTGCGGCTCGACGGCGGCTGCCCGCCGCGCCGGGATCCAGCTCGCCAACAGCGCCACCGCCACGACGGCGCCGCTCACCGCGGCAAGCGTTCCCGGGTCGGAGGCGCGCACGCCATAGAGCTGGTTCTCGAGCAGCTTGGCTCCCAATCGGGCGCCGATCAATCCGACCACCACGCCCGCCAGCACGAGCATCATCCCGTTTGCCATGACGATCCCGACCACCCTGCCCGCATCCGCGCCCAGCGCGAGGCGAATCGCGATCTCCTTCCTGGAGAGTCCCACGACGAAGGCAATCACCCCGTAGATCCCGATGGCGGCCAGAATCAGCGCGAGCGCGCTGAATGCGCCGAGTACGAGGGAGCCGAAGCGCGGCGCGGCGTTCTGGGTAGCGAGCGCGTCGCCCAGCGGCGCGATCTGGAAAAGCGGCAGCCCGGGGTCGAGGGCAGCGACCTCACGCTGGATCATCGGCACCGAGGGAGCGGCCCCGTCGCGCATCCTGATCGCAATCTCCAGATCGGTGTCGGTGCGCTGCGCAAAGGGGTAGTACACGTCCGGCTCGCTCGTCGCCGCGGACAGATCGGTGGTGAGGTCGCGAAACCGCGCGAGGCCGGCCACGCCCACGATCGTCACTTCGGGACCGGTTTCGTCGCCCTGCCGGAAGCGGCGACCCACCGGGTCCTGTCCCGGCCAGAAGCGGCGGGCCATCGCGCTGCTGATCACCGCCACCCGCGGGGTGTTCAAGCGGTCGAAGGAGGTGAAGGCGCGACCGCTCTCGAGCAGGATGCCCAGCGCACCAAAGAATTCCGGCGTCACCGAATGACGGTAGTAGCGAATCGGCACAGCACCGGGCCCTTCAACGAAGAGCGACGAGGCGCCGCTGAGGCCCCGGAGCGGGAGGTCGGTGGCGACCGTCGCGGCGGCAACACCTGGCAGCGCGTTGAGCCGGGCCGTCAGCCGCTCGACGAAATCGGCGCGCGCCTGGGGAGCGTACTGGCTCCGCGGTAGGGAGACCCGCGCGGCAATTACCCCCCTCGCATCGAAACCCGGATGCACTGCCATGCGCGCCCCAAGGTTTCTGAGCATTAATCCGGCACCGACCAGCAGCATGAGGGCGAGAGCGACCTCGCCCGCCACCAGGGCCTGCTGGAGACCGGGCCGCCGGAGCCTTCCCAGCCCCGAAGACGCGGCGCGCGCACCCTGGCGTAATGCGTCGCTGAGATCATGTCGCTGTCTCCGAAGCACCGGCGCGAGTCCGCAGAGAAGGCCGGTGAGCACCGTCATCCCCACCGTGAACAGGAGCACCCGGCCGTTGACGGCCACCTGGGCATACAGCGGGATGAGCCCCGAGGGCGCGAGCGGGACCAGGAGACGGATGATCCAGTATGCGAGGAGCACGCCCGCCGCTCCGCCCAGCCCCGCCAGCACGATCCCCTCGGTCAGGAGCTGGCGCACCAGCTGAAACCGGCCGGCGCCCAGCGCCAGCCGCAGGGCCATTTCGCGCTCCCGCGCCGTGGCGCGGACCAGCTGCAGGCTCATCACGTTGGCGCAGGCGATCAGCAGAACGAGAAGCACCGCCTTGAAGAGCGTCTGAAAGAGCGAAGCGGTGGTCCCGAGAAAATTCTGCTCCAGCGACTGAACATCCACGCTCCGGTCGGTGTTGGTTTCCGGATGCTGCTCCGCGAGCCGGGTCGCGACCGCCGCGAGATCCCGCCCCGCGTCGGCGATCGTCACCCCCTCCTTGAGCCGTCCGAGCGCCAGCAGCCACCGGGTATTCCGGCTGGTGAGCAGGGAGGCGGGAGAATCCACCGAGAGCATCGCGAGCGGAATCCAGAGATCGGCTTGGAAGGAGAGCCCGGAGAATCCCTCCGGCATGATGCCCACCACCGTGAACGGCCGGTCGTTGATGGTGACAGTGCGCCCCACCAGATCGGCATCGCCGGCAAAGCGGCTCTTCCAGAGCCGGTGACTCACCAGGACGACCGGGAATGCATCGGCGGCCCGGTCTTCGTCCGCGGTGAAGGTGCGACCGGTGTGCGCCTCGACTCCCAGGAGATTGAAGTACTGCGGATTGACCCGCTCGGCGTTGAGCCGGTCGGCTCCAGTTTCGGTTCGGAGATTGAGGGAGATTGGGTCGTAGACCGAGACTCCCGTGAGCGTGTGATTCAGCGTCCCCCAGTCGGCGACTTCGGGCGGAGAGGCACCCCGCTGACTCCGCTCCTGCCCCGCCACGCCCCAGAGGAAGACCAGGCGATCGGCCCGCTCGAATGGCAGGGGGCGCAGGAGCGCCGCGTCGAGGAGGCTGAACGTCGCGGTCGTCGCGCCGATACCGAGTGCCAGGGTCGCGATGATGACCGCGGAGAGACCAGGCCGGGCCTGGAGGTTTCGAATGGCGAACCGAAGATCCTGCGCGCTGAAGAGAGCCATGCGGACCGGCATTGCACCCCGTGTGCCACCTGCGATCCCGCGATAACCGGTTTTACCACAACGGATTGGTGGTCAGGGACGAACCGCCTCGGTCCCACACCTGAACAGTTCGTCCCACGATCGAACAGCGAAGGGGGGGTCCGGCCAATTGGCCATTGTCACCCTGAGCGCAGCGAAGGGGCCCATCTCCACCTGTGCTAAATAGTCCGCAGCCGCCGCCGCACCAGGGACCAATGCTCGTCTCGGACTCGGTCCAATCGTTCGTGCACCCGCTCCATCGCTCGCTCACGGGTCACCATCTCCCGGCGCAGGTCGGCGTGTAGCCGAATCCACTCGGCCCGCTCGACCTGACTCCGGGCACGGTCGAGCGCTCCCATGCGAGCCCTGGCGGACCGCTCCAGCGACCGCTCGACGATCCGCATCCGGTCCGGCGCGGCCCGGTAGCGGTAGAAG
>CAYTMW010000101.1:0-3048 GCA_964439025.1 uncultured Gemmatimonas sp.
CGGTGGGAGACTTCGTGCTGAGCGGCGGGGAGCCGGCGGCGCTCTGTGTGATCGACGCGGTGGTGCGCCTCCTTCCCGGCGCCCTGGGCGATCACGAATCGGCGAGCTCCGATTCGCATTACGACGGGCTGCTGAGCCCGCCCAGCTACACCAGGCCGCCGGAATATCGCGGCCTCGCGGTCCCCGATGTGCTGCTCTCCGGCAATCATGCGGAGATCGCGGCGTGGAAGCAGCAGATGGCGGAGCGATTGACGGCGGAGCGCCGGCCAGACCTCTGGGCGGCGTGGCAATCAGACGAAGGAGACGACCATGCACCGCGTGGCAGCGATCGCCCGTGAGGGCTTGAAGAAGGACATCCCGATCTTCGCGGCGGGGGACACGCTGCGGGTCATGGTTCGGGTTCGCGAAGGCGATAAGGAGCGGCTGCAGGCCTTCGAGGGCGTCTGCGTGGCGCGCCGGGGCGGTGGCATCGACGAGACCTTCACCGTGCGGAAGCTCTCGGCCGGCGTCGGCGTCGAGCGCATTTTCCCGATGCACGCTCCGACGATCAGCTCGATCGAGCTGGTGCGCCGCGGCAAGGTGCGGCGGGCCAAGCTGTACTACCTCCGGGCGCTCTCCGGAAAAGGCGCGCGCATCAAAGAGAAGAAGCAGCCGTAAAGCGCGCGCCGCCGCCATGCTTCGCACTCCGAGCCTCTCGCGAGAACGCCTCGCCTGGTCGGAGAGCCGGTTGCTGGTCGGAGTGGACGAGGCGGGCCGCGGTCCCCTGGCTGGTCCAGTGGTGGCCGCGGCCGTGGTTTTTCCCCCCGAGGCGCGCCGCATTTACGGCATCCGCGACAGCAAGACGATCTCGCGGGACGATCGCGAGGCGCTCGCGCTCAAGATCCGCTCCCGCGCCATCCGGCTTGGTGTCGGCGCGGCGTCGTGCCGGGAGATCGACCGGCTGAATATCCGGGTGGCGTCGGCATTGGCGATGCGGCGGGCGGTGCGCGCGGCGCTCCGTGAGCAGGGAGCCAGCAGTTCTCTGCCTCCCTGGCTCCCTGGCTCCCTGGCTCCCTACATCATCCTCATCGACGGACTGCCGCTTCCCGAGGTTGGCTATACCCACGAGGCTCTCGTCGACGGCGACGCGCACTGCTACAGCGTCGCGGCCGCGAGCATCGTGGCCAAGACGGTGCGCGACCGGATCATGCGTTGCCTCGCGAACCGGCATCCCGCGTACGGATGGGCCACGAATGTCGGGTACGGGACGCGGGAGCACCTGGCGGGACTCGCCAGCGTGGGGCCGACGCGGCACCACCGGATGAGTTTTGCTCCCTGTGTGCAAAGGGAGCTGTTTGTGGGTGAGCAGTGAGCGGTGAGCGGGACCTGCCGTGCGGGGCTTGTCCCGCTTACGGCTCACTGTTCACCGCTTACTTTTCTGGGGGCTCCCCGTCCGCGTGGAGCTCCTTGCAGGGGGGCGTAGCTCAGCTGGTAGAGCAGCGGGCTTTTAACCCGTAGGTCGTGGGTTCGAGTCCCACCGCCCTCATGGAGTGCTAAACCATTCGTACTTCGCAAGTTCACCTACCGCGACGCGCGTCGACGGCTTCCCCCTACGGAGCCTTAGTACCCCGACAGTACCGCAAAAGCCCAAAAGCGGCGCTGGAAAGGCGCTGGGGTAGCGCTCGTCCTACAACTGCCCCTGCCTGAATCTTTATCACATCAGTTAAGGACTGGAAGCGAAAAAACAAAAGAGTGGTAGTCCGGACCGAGCGGCTCGGGCCCACACCCGATCGCGATACTCACCAGTGCGGCCGGAGTTCACGGAGTCGTGATCGAGCCGGCGAACTGAGTCGAGAGAGGTTCAGGAACGATCCTTCGCCCGTCCCGAGCGGCCGAGTTTCCGCTCGACCTTGCCGACGGCGTCCTGAACCTTTCCCTTCGCCTGGTCCATCTTCCCTTCGAGCTGCAGCCGGCCGTCTCCCGTGAGTCCTCCGACCGCGTCCTTCACCCTCCCCTTCGCCACCTTCGCTTTGCCTTCGAGGGAGTCCTTCATTCCGTCGCGTGCCAGGCGCTTGCTTGCCATGGTGTGCTCCAGTCGGGTTGAGCCCTCATCCTGTGGGCCTGCTTAGCGGTAACGAATGAGAATGTGAGAGTTGCACGCCGGGCGGAGAGTTGTCATGCCAAACGGATCGCCCGGTGGAGCCTCTGGCTCGACCAGACGCTGCTCGCGCCCGTGCCGCACCGGCAAGTCGTCCTCACCCTACCGAAACGACTCCGGGCCTACTGCGTGTACCGGCGCTCCCTGCTCGGCGACCTCGCCCGGGTGGCCGCCCGCACCGTGACCGCCGCCGTGCGCGCCACCACCGGGGAATCGGATTTGCGGCTCGGCATCGTCGCCTGCCTGCAGACCCACGGCTCCCTGGCCAACTGGCACCCCCATCTCCACCTTGTCGTCACCGATGGCGGCTTCCGCCCCGACGGCACCTTCGTGCGCTGGCCGGGGTGGCCGAGCCACGACACGGCCCAGCTGACCGAGGCCTTTCGCCGCGCCGTGCTCCGGCTCTTCGTGCGCCGCGGCCTCTTCGACGAGGAGCAAGCCCAAGGCATGCTCCACTGGCCCCACTCGGGCTTTCACGTCCATGCCGGCGTGGGGGTGCCCGAGGACGATCGCGCCTTCGCCGTGCGGCTGGCCCGCTCTTGCGCCCGGAATCCCGTCGCGCTGGAGCGGATGACCTATGACCCCGCTCTCGACCAGGTCACCTACCGCTCTGACAAGGCCGACGGGCCCACGGCCGGCACCGCCACCGTGGACCCGCTGGAGTTCCTGGCCCGCCTGGTCACCCACATTCCCGACCCCGGCCAGGTGATGCAGCGCTATTACGGCTGGTACGCCAGCCGCACCCGGGGTACTCGACGGCGCCTGGCGCCGGCACCGCCCAGGGCCGAGGCGGCCGTGGCCATCGTGGAGCCCGTCGACCGGTCCCTCCGCGCGGCGCGGTGCCGCTGGGCGGAGCTGCTCCGCCGGATCTTTGAAGTCGACCCGCTCCGCTGCCCCCAGTGCCAGGGGCG
>CAYTMW010000102.1:0-3031 GCA_964439025.1 uncultured Gemmatimonas sp.
GTTTGTCCTGCGGGCGCGCCGTCCGCCTGCAATGGCCGACCCGCCACAGAGCTGGGTGATTACCCCTGACCTACGAGCCCCGGCCACAGCGCTCGTGCCGTAGGCCGGGGTGCTCCAGGACGTACGCCTACTTCGGCGGGGGCGTCCCCGGCAACATGATGTGCGCGTACGGGGTGCCCTTCCACATGACGAAGGGGCCGCCGTTTTTCGGATCGGTCGACACCCCTTCGAGTAGCCGCTGGTCCGGGAGGAGGACCATTATGTGCGGATCACCGTTTTGAATCCATTGGTTCGTGGGCGTGGGCGCAGTCGCGAACGGGTCGGTGTTGCTGACCGGGATGTCGCCCTGCAGCATGTATGCGAAGCCGACCTGCGTCACCGTCGGAACCCGCTTGTTCATCAACGCGTCGATGACGGCACGCCACGGCGCGTCGAGGCACATCGGCGTGTTGTTCGGCAGGTTCGGAATGTCGGGCATGCACACCCAGTCGCTGGTGCCCTGACGCAGCATGCGGCCATCGTGGCTCATCACCGTGGCGCCCGCGGTCACCGAGGCCGGTGCCGCACTCAGCGCGTTCGCGATGAGGGCCTGATCGCTCAATGGACGGTCACCCGGCCGCTGATCTTGGCCGGGTGTTGCTTGGGCGGTGGCCGTGCCGGACAGGCCAACGAGGAGCACGGTCAACGAGAGGAAGGTGAATCGCATGACAACCTCCGCTTCAGAGTGGGCCTACACCCGCAGCGCTTCACGCGTCGCGGGCCATCGTGCGGTGCGCACAGAAGCGGCGCGGACAACTAGCGCACGGTCTGTTGAATACACCATTCGGTCTATCCACAGCGAAAACAAAATCAGCTCGCCATCACCGCGGCGAAGTAGAAGTCGAGCACCGCTTCAAGTGGCTGCCCGTTGCGCACCAACCGCGACCGGAGCGCGGCGCCCTCCCAAGCGTCCACGAGCACGTTGGCCATCTGGGCTGCCTTCGTGGTGGCGGGGAGATCGCCGCACTCTCGCGCCTCCTCGAGGCAGACGGCGAGGCGCAGGGCGATGCCCGCCACGCAGCCCTCGATCTTGCGGCGGAACACCTCGCTTTCGCCGGAGAGCTCCTGCCCCAGCGCGCCGAGGAAACACCCGAGGTATCCCTGCGCCGCGTAGGCCTCGCGGACGCCCTCGAAGAAGCCACGCACACGCTCGAGTGGCGGGCGGCGCCGGTCCGAGAGCGTCGCCTCCAGCAGAGCGTGCACGTCGGCCACATAGGCGTCTACCACCTGGAGCGCGAAGTCTTCCTTGCTTGTGAAGTGGTGATAGAACGACCCCTTGGGCACGCCGGTCTCGCTCAGGAGATCCCGGAGGCCGACGGCGTTGTAGCCGCGCTCGAGCATCAGCCGTAGGCCGGCGACGATCAGTCGCTGCTTCGTCTCGTGCATTGGGGGCGGAACGGCTAGACCGACCGGTCTGTTCATACCGCAACATATAGCGTCGCGGGCCTGCGCCGTCAAGAGAAGACCAAGCCCAGGGGATGCTCCTCGTCGAAGCGGCCGCGGCGCACGAAGAGCCGGAGCACCGCGCGGCGAAAGGCCTCGGTCAGCTGGGCGGTGTCGTGGCTCGGCCACCCCGGCCAGCGTACGAAGGTCCCGTCGGGGCGGAAGCCGCCATCGGGGACGAGGAGGTGGAGATGGGGGTGCCAGTCGGCCAGGGAGCCGTGGGTCTGGAGGCAGGCAAGGATCCCGACCCGGAGATCGGCCTCCCCGGTGGTGGCGCGGACGGCGGCGGTCACGGTGCGGGCGGCGTCTCGTCGAGCCAGAGGCTCCACCGGGCGAGCCGTTTGGCGTGACAACTGGGGCAGAAGTAGCGCGCCTTACAGTCGACGACCTTGGGGATCACCGTGCGCCAGTCAACGGCGGCGATGGCCGGTGCCGCCATGCTCCCACCTTGGTGTGCGGACGGGCATCATGGTGGGGAACGACAGCCAGGTGCGGATCGGATGAATGGGAGCGCCAACATATTCCCGCGAGGTTCCTTCGCGCTCAAGCTCAGAAAGCCTCCCCGGGCGACAATCGACGCAAGGGTGCAGGAAGCCGCGGGGCTCCTGAGCATCGGCGACCTGCTGGCCCGAAAGCCGAAGCAGCTCTCTGGGGGCCAGCGGCAGCGGGTGGCCCTGGGCCGCGCGATCGTTCGGCATCCGCAGGTGTTCCTGTTCGACGAGCCGCTTTCCAACCTCGAAGCGAAGTTCCGGGTACAGATGCGGCGGGAGCTCGCCGCGCTGCGGCGCCGGCTGGGCACTACGACGATGTACGTGACCCACGACCAGGTCGAGGCGATGAGCCTGGGCGACCGGATCGTGGTGATGCACGAAGGCCGGGTGCAACAGATCGGTACCCCGCTCGATATCTACGACCGGCCCGCCAATCTGTTCGTGGCCGGATTCCTGGGGACGCCTCCCATGAATCAGATCCGGGGCAGGCTGGCCCGCGGGGACGGGCCGGCATGCGAGGCCGAGCGCGGGTTCACCCTCCGCCTGTCTGAGAGCTCGGCGCCTCCCGTACCCGCGAACGGCTCCGTCGTGCTGGGCATCCCGCTCCGGCGACACCGTCATCACTTTGCGGGTTGACGCGGGAACCACTCCGGCAATCGGTGACTCGATGACTCTCGCGGTGGAGCCGTCCGGGCTGCACTGGTTCGATGCCCGCACCGGGATTCGGCTCTGAGGCCAGGTCCCCGGGCGGCTGCCCGCCCGCAACTATTTCCATGGCGCAGGCGTCTCAATTTGTATCGGGTGGCTACGCCGGCCGCCCTATCCTTTCAGGAGATTCCGCGATGAGCCTTCGGCAAGCCCTTCTCGTCACGACGCTGGTTGCCGGCACCGCGACCGCCGCCGCCGCCCAGAGCGATCCAAATCCCGAGCCCCGGCCCGACCGCCGCGCGCGCGCACGGATCGAGCTGCTGGATGGCCTCCACGCCCCTCGCCCCCTGACCAGCTTCTACCGCTACCGGGCCGCGCCGGACCGGATGCGGATCGTCGAGCGGTCGCTG
>CAYTMW010000103.1:0-3025 GCA_964439025.1 uncultured Gemmatimonas sp.
TGTGGGGGATCACCTAAATTCCCCACCAAATGGGGAAGATGATCACGTAAATTCCCCACCCCGTGTTCAGCTAAATTCCCCAGTCCGGTGATCAGCTAAATTCCCCACCCCCGGGGAGCGCACCAAGAAGATCCATGCACCATCTGGTCCAGCTTACGTATGGAGGCTGGGTCGTTGGGCAGAAGGAGTTTCACGGTGCGCGACATCGCAGAGATTCTCGATCACTGGGAGCACGGGCGGTCCATCCAGGCAATCTCAGCGAGCCTGGGATTGGACCGCAAGACCGTGCGCAAATACGTCGGTCTGGCGGAGCAGGCCGGCTTCTCGTCTGGCGAGCGGCCACCTGGTGGCTGGGGCGCATGGCTGGATAAACGCCACCCGGAACTGGGCGCCCGCGGTCGGTTTCGCCCGACCGTAGAGCACCTCGACCCGCTGCGGGAGGAGATCCGTGGGGCGCTCGAAGGCGGAGTCACCCCGACCACAGCCTGGCGACGTCTCCACCAAGCACGTCGGACCGTCGTCTCCCTCGCCACCTTCCGCCGCTATGTGGCGCGGACTTTCCCCGCGGTGGGCGAGCACCCGCAGATCGTGGTGCGGCGCCCGGAGCCGCCCCCCGGTGAAGAGGCCCAGGTGGACTACGGGTTGCTCGGCATGTGGCTGGACCCGCTCAGCGGCGCGAAGCGCGCCGTGAACGCCTTCGCCCTGGTGCTCCCGATGAGCCGACACCAGTTCGCCTGCCCGGTGCTCCATATGGACCAGCAGACCTGGAACGACTGCCACGTCGCCGCCTTCCGCTTCTTTGGCGGCGTGCCCCACCGCATCGTGCCCGACAACCTCAAGACCGGCGTGCTCAAGCCCGACCTCTACGACCCGGCCTTCAATCGGGCCTATGAGGAACTGGCGCATCACTTCGGGTTCCTGATCGACCCGGCGCGTGTGCGGAAGCCAACCGACAAGGCCACCGTGGAACGCCAGATCCCGTTCATCCGGGGCGACTTCTGGCGCGGGCGCACCTTCTCGAACTTCACCGAGATGACCGTAGCCATGGAATCATGGTGCACCGAGGTCGCCGGGATGCGCATCCACGGCACGACCAGGGAGCGACCACTGGAGGTCTTCCGCGCAATCGAACTGCCAGCGCTCTTGCCCCTCCCTGCGGCGCCCTGGGAGCCAGCTACCTGGGCGCGGGCCAAAGTGGCGCGGGATTGCTCGATTCAGGTCGCTGGCTCCTGGTACACGGTGCCCTTTCGGTACGTGGGTCAGCACCTCTCCGTGCGTCAGACCGTCCAACTCGTGCAGTGCTACCAGCACTACACCCTGGTCAAGACCCACCTCCGCGTCCCGAAGGGACGCCGCAGCGTCGATTGGGACGACTATCCGCCCGAGAAGGCGGCCTTCTTCCGTCGCACCCCGGACGTGTGTCGTGCTCAGGCCCGACACCTCGGGCTCGCCGTGGGCGCCGCGGTGGCGTCGATCCTCGAGTTGCACGCGCTCTATCGCCTGCGCCAGGCGCAAGGCGTGATCCACCTCGCTGATCGCTACGGCGCTGACCGTCTGGGCGCTGCGTGCACCCGCGCCCTCGCCTTCGGCGATCCGTCGTACCGCACGATCAAGACCATCCTGGAGCGTGGGCTCGATCAGCACGCAGACCATGAGGGCCTGACCCAGGGACGTCTGGCCGACGCCTTCCTCCGTGGACCCGAGGAGTTGCTCGCCCCGCTGAGCGGCGAGGCGCACTCATGACCGCCTTCCATCAGTTGGAGCAGAAGCTGAAGCTCCTCAAACTCGGCGGCATGCTCACCACTATTGAGCAGCGTATCCATCAGGCCGAGGATGGTCACCTGGGCTATCTGGACTTCCTGGAGCTCCTGTTGGAGGACGAGGTCGAGCGTCGCTCGGACCATCGCCTGAGCCTGCGCATCGCCCGCGCCCGCTTCGACCAGGTGCAGACTTTCGAAGAGTTCGACTTCGGCGCCGACCTGAGCATCCCCAGCCAGCAGATCCGCGATCTCGCCACCTGCCGCTTCCTGGAGCGCCACGCCAGTCTCATCATCTGTGGGCCGGTCGGTGTCGGGAAGACCCACATCGCTCGCGCTCTTGGGGTGGAAGCCTGTCGCCGCGGCTACGCCGTTGTCTTCTCCAAGACCGTGCGCCTGCTGCGCGATCTGGCCGGCGGTCACGCCGATGGCAGTTGGGAGCAGCGCTTCCGCGCGTACCTGAGAGCCGACGTGCTCATCCTCGACGATTTCGCGATGCAGGAGTTCACCGGCCCGCAGGCCGAGGACCTCTACCAGCTCGTCGACGAGCGGGTTGGACGCAGCTCGCTCATCGTCACCTCGAACCGTACTCCCCAGGACTGGTACCCGCTCTTCCCGAACCCGGTTCTCGCCGAGAGCATCCTCGATCGGCTCGCCGGCGCCGCGCACCAGCTCACCCTCACCGGCAAGAGCTACCGTCCACGGCTCCGTCCCAGCACCGATGCCCCACCGCAAACCGCGCGGGAACAGAGCGGTGAAAGGAGGCCCGGATGACCATATCCCCGTCGCGTAACGTTGCCGTAACGATAGCCTGCCCGGTGTGCGGGCTGCTCTTCACCCCAACAGGCCGCCAGCAGGTCTGCTCGGCCACCTGTCGGCAGGCCCTGTTCCGCCGTCGGCATGCCGCGCCACTGCCCGACATTCCTCCTCGTCTCGCCCGGGCAGCAACGATTTATGAGTGCCCGTCCTGCGACGCCCGCTATCTCGGAGAGCAGCGCTGCCCGGACTGCCGGGTCTTCTGCCGCCGGGTGGGCCCGGGCGGGCTGTGTCCCCACTGCGATGAGCCCGTCGCGCTGGTGGACCTGCTGCCGTCTATGGAAGGAGGTGAGGCCCCACTCCACTGACGCCGGTCGGGACTTCCGTGACGCTTGACACTCAAAAGGCTGGCGACCCACCATGACAACACGCTAGTATCTCAGCCGGTTGCGCTCCCCGTGATGGGGAATTTAGTTGAACACGAGGGTGGGGAATTTAGCTGAGCGCTGACA
>CAYTMW010000104.1:0-2998 GCA_964439025.1 uncultured Gemmatimonas sp.
GCTCCTCTCCCGGGTGTTCCGCTGGCCGGTGGCGATCATCCCTCTCGAGGAGGGAGCCCCCCAGGTGCTGGCCCTTCGTCCCGATCACCCGGGTTCCGATTATTCTTGAGGCATGGCTGGACGCTGCGGGGGACGGATTTTGAGCCGGGGCGGGGCGAGCGCGCTCCTCGCTGTGCTGGCGGGGGCCTGTGCGGCAACCACACCCTCGCCTCCCACGCCGGAGGAGCACCTGATCGTGCTCAACGCCGGCGACCCGTCGATCACCATCCTGCCGCTCTCCAGTCTCACGTCGCCGGTCACCATTCACCTCGGACCGATCGGCGGGACGCCCTCGGCTCTCGCCGTCCGAGGCTCCCATGGACTGGTCACAACGGGATCCGGCAGCAGCGTGGCCCTGGTCGATCTCGGCTCGCGCCAGTCGGTGCTGCTGTTCGTCCTCGAGGCGGGAGGTGGGGCGACCGGGACGGCGTTCGTCAACGATTCGATCGCCTACATCGCCAATCCATTCAGCAATCGCGTCACCCGGCTCAACATTCGCCGTGGTGATACCACGAGTCTCGCCGTCGGGCAGACGCCCACCGCCATTGCGGTCACCCGCGGACGGGTCTTCGTCGCCAACGCCAACCTGGAGCAGGCGTGCGCCGGATCTGGGCCGTGCGTGCTCGGGCCGAGCTGGCTCAGCGTCATCGATCCCGACCGCAACGTGGTGGTGGACTCGATCGCCCTGCCCGGGCCGGGGAACGCTTCCTCGATCGAGGTGGGGGGCGACGGACTGCTCTACGTGATCAGCGCGGGGCCCGGCGGCGAGGAGTCGGGACGCCTCAGCATCGTGGACCCGGTGGTGCGGGCGGAAGTGGGAAGCTTCTCCGGCTTCGGGCCTCTTCCCGGACACGTTGTCTCTGATGGACGGGAGCGGCTGTTCGTCACGTCGCTCAAGCAGGGGCTCATGGAATTCAACACCCGTACCCGGCGGCTGGTGCGCGGCGCCGGCTCCGGCATTCCGCTGCAGACCGGAGTGGATGCGGCGGTCGGGAACGACGGCTTCGTGTACGCGGTGGAATCGGGAGGCTGCGCGCCCGGTATCCCAGGCCGGGTCAGGATCTTCCGTCCCGATCTCACCGAAGCCCGTATCGTCCCGGTCGGCGTCTGCGCGGTGGACGCCACCATCATCCGGCTGCTCCCGGCGCAGTGAGGCCGGGGCAATGCCCCCCATCACGACGCCGGCCATCATCCTCGCCACCATTCGGTACGGCGAAACCTCGAAGATCGCCCGGCTCGCGACGCGCGAGCTCGGAGTGCAGAGCGCCATCGCCAAGGGCGCGCTCCGGCCGAAGAGCCGGTTCGGCACCGCCCTCCATCTGCTGAGTGAAGGGCAGGCGACGCTCTACCCGGCGCGGAGCGGAGACCTCCACACGCTCGCGCAATTCGATGTGCGCCAGGTCAGGACCGGACTCGCGGAGCGGATGGACCGGTTCTCCGCCGCGTCGCTCCTGTCGGAGCTGATGCTCCGCCTCGCACCCGCCAATCCGCATCCCGAGAGCTACGATCTCTTCCGCGACGCGCTCGAAATCCTCGAGGCCGCTCCGGCGGCCGCGGTCGAGCCGCTTGGCCTTCGGGCGCTCTGGAGGCTGGTGGCGGTGCTCGGCTTTTCTCCCGCGCTCATGGCGTGCGCGCGTGACGGTGTGCCGGTCCCGGAAGGCGGGCCCGCGTGCTTCTCTCCGGTGGACGGCGGCGTGCTGTGCACTTCCTGCGCGCGCGGTGTTGTCGGGGCTGTGCTGGCTGAGCGCGACCGCGGGGATCTCGCCGCCTTCCTCGATTCCGGGGCGGGAATTCCGTCGCTCGACGAGCGCCATCTGGCCGCGCACCGCAGACTCCTGGAGCGCTACATCCGCCATCACCTCGCCGAGGGCGCGGCGCTGCCCGCACTCGAGTTCTGGGTGACGCGGAGCTGGGCCGTCGCATGATCATCGGCACCGCGGGTCACATCGACCACGGCAAATCGGCGCTGGTGACCGCGCTCACCGGCCGCGCCATGGACCGGCTCGCGGAAGAGCGCCGCCGCGGCATCACCATCGATCTCAACTTCGCGCCACTCCGGTTCGAGGGTTCGCCCCCGGCAGGAATCGTGGATGTGCCGGGGCACGAGGACTTCGTCCGCACGATGGTGGCGGGAGCGTCGGGCATCGATCTCGTGCTGCTGGTGATCGATGCCGCCCAGGGCCCGCAGCCACAGACGTGGGAACACCTCGCCATCGTCGAGCAGCTCCGGATCCCTCATGGTATTCCTGTCATCACCAAGGCCGATCTTGCCGACCCCGAATGGGTCGACCTGGTGACGGCGGAGGTGATGAGCCGTCTCGAGCGTTCCCCGGTGTCGTTCGAGGCGCCGGCGGTCGTATCGGCGGTGACGGGGCAGGGAATCGCCGAGCTGCGGGAACGGCTGCGGGCACGGGTCGAAGCGGATCCCTCACGGATGGTGGCAGACGCTTTCCGGATGCCGATCGACCGGGTGTTCTCCCTCGCCGGAGTCGGGACGGTGGTGACGGGAACGCCGTGGTCGGGCGCGCTCCGGGTCGGAGACCAGGTGCGGCTCCTCCCCGCGGGACTCGAAGCGCGGGTCCGCTCCCTCGAGGCATATGGTGAGGGGATCGCCAGCGCGGCGCCGCGGGCGCGCACCGCGATCGGACTCGCCGGCGCCGACCGCGCCGCGATCGCACGGGGCGATGTGCTGATCGCGGGAGATCTTCCCTGGCAACCAACCAGCGCACTCGATGTCCGGATCGAGCTGCTCCCGCAGGCCATGCCGCTCCGGCGCCGGGCGCGGGTCCGGTTTCATCTGGGGACCGCTGAAATACTGGGGCGACTCTACCCGCGGGGAGAGATCCTTCCGGGCGAAACGGGCGCAGCCCGGCTCGCACTGGAACAGCCGCTGGTGGCGCGCGGTGGCGATCGCTTCGTGCTCCGGAGCTACTCCCCGGTCGTGACAATCGGCGGCGGG
>CAYTMW010000105.1:0-2700 GCA_964439025.1 uncultured Gemmatimonas sp.
CCGCACTCGCTCTCCTGCTTCCCGCCGCGCACCTGACGGCGCAGGCCGCGCCGATGACCGTGTTCGTGGTCCGGCACGCCGAGAAGGGGCCGGAGAATCCCGACCCCTCGCTTACCCCACAAGGTCAGCAGCGGGCGGCGGCGCTCGCTCGCGTCCTGGGCGATTCCCGCGTCACCGCCGTCTTCGCGTCGGAGTTCAAGCGCACCCAGGAAACGGTGGGTCCGTTGGCCGCAGCCGCCGGTCTCACCACGATGGTCGTGCCGGCGGGATCTCTGGATTCGCTAGTCCTGCGGTTGCGCGCGCTGCCCCCCGGTAGTCGGGCGGTCGTGGCGAGCCACAGCAACCTGGTGCACCTGATCGTGGAAAAACTCTCGGGAGTCAAAGTCCCGTTGCTTACCGATGCTGATTACGACCGGCTGGTGGTGGTGACGGTGACGGCCGACGGCAGAGGGGAGGCGGTGGTACTGAGATACAGTGAGCGGTAAGCGGTGAGCGGTGAGCGGTGAGCGGTGAGCAGGAATCGCCGCAGGGATGGAACTCGGAAGTCACCCGGGCGACGAGTGGGGCTCGCCATAGGCGACGTCGGGCCGCGAGGGCTTGACTGAAGCGGGGAATAGTGTTGGCCCGCAGGCGCCGGGGGCGAGTCAGCGGAGTTCGGCCGCTTCGCTGCGCTCAGCGTGACATGCCCCGCTCACCGCTCCCCATCCAGCACCAGCGCCCTCGAGCCGACCGCGGTCAACCGGCCCCCGGCGGTGGGCTCGAGCGACAGGATCAGTAAAGGATTGTTCGTCGGGAGGATGCTCCAGATGCTGCCGTTGAACCGGAGAATCACTCCCTCCTCTCCCGCGGCGTAAACTTCAGTCGGCCCGAATCCCCAGACCGTTCTGAGCTCCCGTTGCGTCGGGCTCTGCATCGAGTACCACCGCACCCCGTCATACCGGAAGATGGCGCCTCCCGAACCGACGGCGAAGAGATCGTCGGGCGCGGTCCCCCAGACGCCGCGCAGCAGTGCATTGCTTGACAGCCCCATGTCCCGCCACTCGGCCCCGTTCCAGGCGAGCGCCGTTCCGCTGTCGCCGACCGCGTACACGTGAGAGGCGTCGAGTCCGAATACGTGACGGAGGAAGCGGTTGGTGACCGGCGGCTGGGACACCCATCCCGAACTCTGGCGCCGGATCGTTGTCCCCCGGTCGCCGACGACAAAGGCGGCGCCGGCTTCGTTGGTCCAGACCGAGCGCAACAATCTCGGCGCCGCGACCGACTCGTTCTTCCACTGGGCGCCATCGTAGCGGAGGATGACCCCGCTGTCTCCCACGACCAGCAGCTCTCCGTTCTGACGGGAAGCTCCATACAGCGTCTGCCGGGTCGGAATCGGGAGCGGCGTCCAGCTCGCGCCGGTCTCCCGGTACACCGCTCCGGCGTTCCCAACGGCATAGCGAATTCCACCGGGTCCCTCCGCCACGTCGAAGAGGTTCGGTCCGGCGGTGCCGATGCGCCACCCCGTGCTCTCCCGGCGAAGCGTGGTCCCGCTCCATCCCGCCACCACGAAGTCGCCCCCGGGCGAGGCATGCACGGCGCGGAGATTCTCCGCCGTTGCGGTCTGCGGCGCCAGCGTCCAGGCCGAACCGTTGAAGAGAATCATCGCGCCGCTGTTGCCCACCGCGAGCACGCTCCCGGCATTGGCGCCCCAGATCGCGAACAGGTCGGCGCGCGAAGGCAGCGACACCAGGTTCCATCGCACGCCATCGAACTGGACGAGGGTGCCCTGAATGCCAATCGCGTAGACGTTGGTCGCTCCGGTTCCCCAGAGTCCCAGCAGAAGCAGACTGGTCGGGCTCTGCATCTGGATCCAGCGGGTGCCCTCGAGCCGGAAGAGGACGCCGTTCTGTCCGGCGGCGAAGATATTCGAGCGATCCGGGCCCCACACCGCCCAGAGCTCGGCGGCTTCGGTGCCGGCCAGCACTCGCCATGCCGTCCCGTCGTATCGGAGCGCCACCCCCGATCCCACGGCGTAAATGTCATCGGGCCCGAGCCCCCAGACCTCGAGAAGGACGTTTCCGGTGGGACTCGTCATCCTGGACCAGGACTGGCCATTGTACCGGAGAATCGTCCCGAAGCTCCCGACCGCGTAGACGTTGGTGGGCGAGGTCCCCCAGACGCCGACCAGATCGACGCCGTTGTCGGGAGTATTCATACGGGTCCAGGTGACTCCGCCGTCGAGCGTCCGCAGCACGGTGCCGGCCTGTCCCACCGCGAACGTGGTGAGCGGATCGGCGCTCCAGACCCCGAGGAGCGAAACGTCGCTCACCGCCCGATTCCGCACCTGCCAGGTGGGGAGCGAGGCGACTGCCGGGAGCACCGTCACGCGGGTGCGCCCGCTTCCGCGCGCATTCTCCCCGCGCACCTCCGCCGTCCCGGGAGCCATCGCCGTCACCCTGCCTTCGGCATCCACGGTCACGACCGCCGGATCGGAGCTCTCCCACCCCACCGCGCCGCCTCCGCGCGAGCCGGGGTTGCCGAAGAGTCGCGCGCTGCCGCCCGGCTCGAGAAAAAGCGTTCTCGGCGAGATCGCGACGCCGTCGTCGCCCGGGCCGGTCGAGTCGAACGGCCGGTCGTCGAGGCAGCCTGCAAGAACGAGCAGGCAGAGCACGCGGGAGATGTATCGACGGTTCATGACACGCGCCGTTCCAGATGATCGAG
>CAYTMW010000106.1:0-2684 GCA_964439025.1 uncultured Gemmatimonas sp.
GCGCGGCGCGGCCCCTTTTTGGTGCGCGCGTTGGTATGAGTCCGCTGGCCGCGGACCGGGAGGCCCTTCCGGTGGCGCGAGCCCCGGTAGCTCCCGATATCCATCAGCCGCTTGATGTTCATGGCGATCTCGGTACGGAGGGCACCTTCCACCTTCGTGCTCCGCTCGATCAGCTGCCGCAGCCGCGCCACCTCGGAATCCGAGAGATCGCGCACGCGGGTGTCGGGCCCGATCCCCGAGTCGGCCAGAAGCCGGTTGCTGGTGGGACGCCCGATGCCGTAGATGTAGGTGAGCGCGATTTCGATCCGCTTCTCGCGCGGAAGATCGACGCCGGAAATACGTGCCATCGTTAACCCTGCCGTTGCTTGTGCTTCGGGTTGCGCTTGCAGATGACGCGGATCACGCCCTGGCGCTTGACCACTTTGCAGTGCTCACAGATCGGTTTGACGCTCGAACGTACCTTCACAAAAAAATCTCCCAAGTGAGTTTCTGGGGGAGCTTTCAAAAATACGCCGTGAGGGAAGGCGACGCAAGGGCTAGGTGCCTTTGCGGCACGGCTTTCCGTTGAGCCGGCTCTCCCAGGAACTCAGTTGGCTCGATCGGTGCGCCCGAACGAAAACCGAAATGCGAAGTCGGACTGGAGGACGTAGCTACTGCGGAGCCGTCAGAGTGAATCGGAAGGTGCTTCCCTTTCCTACCTCGCTTTCGACGTCAATCCGGCCGCCGTGCGCTTCGACGGCGAGCTTGCAGAAGGCCAACCCGAGCCCGGTGGACCGAACCGGCGGCCCACCGTTGCCTCCCGCCTGGCCGAACTTCTCGAAGATCCGCGCGTGGAACTCGGTGGGAATGCCCGGCCCGGCGTCCTCCACTCGGACCTCGGGCCCCGAGCTCGCCAAGACCACGTGCACCCGGGCCTGGCCGCCGCGCGGAGTGAACTTGACCGCGTTACCCACCAGATTGGCGATCACCCGGCGGATGACGTCGGGATCGGCCAGCGCGACCACCGGCTCTCCCGGAGGGCGGAACTCCACCGTCGCGTGCCGGGCGACCCCCAACGAGGCGATGGCCTCCGCGGCAATCCGCCGAAGGTCAATCGCCGCCCGGCGCAACGGCATCGCGTCCGCCTCGAACCGGCTCACGTCCAGGACGTCGCTGACCATGCCGGTGAGCTGGCTCACCCCGCGGCTCATTTCCTCGAAGTCGGCGATCAACTCGGGGTCGGCCAGCTCGCTGACCCGCTCCCGCGACATCTCGAGGTAGACGCTGATTCCCGTCAGCGGAGTCCGGAGATCGTGGACCAGCATGTGCACCAGGCTGTCCCGCATTTGCTCCAGCTCCTGCAGCTTTCGGTATTGAGCGGCGACCTCCCGGTGCAGCTTTCTCAGTCGGAGTGCGTTGCGGACCCGGAGCAGCAGATCCGCGCGATCGATCGGCTTGGTCAGGTAGTCGTTGGCCCCGGCGGCAATGCCGTCCAGCCGGTGGTTTCGGTCGGAGAGGGCGGTCACCAGAATGATCGGCAGTGAGGCGGTTGCGGAATCCGTGCGCAGCCGGCGGCACACCTCGAGACCGTCCATGCCGGGCATGTTGACATCGAGGAGCAGGAGATCCGGCTCCGCCTCGATCGCCTCGCGAAGCGCGTCCGCTCCGCTGGTCGCGACGACGACCCAGTGGCCGTCGAGCTCGAGGATTTCCCGCAGCAGGGCACGGTTGGCCTCGTTGTCATCCACGACGAGGATCCGTCCGGAGATCGGAAGCTCCGGGGCTGACGCGGTGGTCACCTCGGACGGCCCTTTCCGTCCAGCAGCCGGGCCACTGTCTCTGCTAGAGTCCGGGTGTGGATCGGCTTCGTGATATAGCCGTCGAACCCCGACTGCAGCGCGCGGGCCTCATCCCCTGCCATGGCGAAGGCGGAAAGGGCGATGGTCAGAACGCCCTGGGTTTCCGGATCGGTCTTGAGCGCCCGGACGGCAGCGTGTCCGTCCATCCCGGGAAGGCCGATGTCCATGAGGATCATGTCTGGGGGCTCCTTCCCGGCCCAATCCAATGCCTCTTCGGCGGAGCGGGCCTGCCGAATCAGGTAGCCGGCCGCGGTAAGTACGTCGGTGACCAGCTCGAGATTGAGCGGATTGTCGTCGACGACGAGTATCGTCGCTGGCCCTCCGGTCATCACGCGGCTCCCGGAACCAGGTGACCCGCCGAAGCGACGGCGGGACAGATCCGAGCCAGCTCCGCCAGGAGGTGCTCCGGCCCGCCCTTGGCAATGACGGCCTGGACGCTGCTCCCGAGTCGTTCCGCGTCCGCCCGGGTCAGATCCATGGCGGTCAGGATCACAATCGGAATCCGCCGGGCCCGGGGATTCTCCCGGAGGGCCCGCACGACGTCGAATCCGTTCACCTCGGGCATTATGAGATCGAGGAGGATGAGGTCAGGATTCCTCGAAAGCGCCAGGTCGATGCCGGCGCGACCACCCGGCGCGGTGAGGACGCCGTATCCCCGCTGCCGGAGCAGCTCGCGCAGGTACTCGACCGTTGCCGGTTCGTCATCCACCACGAGGATCGTCGGCTCGCCGGCGGAAGGCCGGTGGACGGTCCGGTCAAGTGCGGCGAGGAGCGCGGCCTTGTGGATCGGCTTCACGAGCCAATCCGCCGCGCCGAGACTGAAGCCCAGCTCACGCCGGTCGGTCA
>CAYTMW010000107.1:0-2683 GCA_964439025.1 uncultured Gemmatimonas sp.
ATGGCAAGTCGGTGGATCAGTCCGGCCTCAAATTCGACCTCTCCGACTTCGACGGCTACGCCCTCGAGGTGGCCCTCCAGCTCAAAGAAAAACAGGGTCCTGGAGAAGTCGTCGTGGTCAGTGTGGGCCCCGACGCCGCCCAGGAAATCCTCCGCAAGGCGCTGAGCATCGGCGCCGATCGCGGCATCCACCTCGCCGCCGATCCGGTCCCCTTCGACGGCCTGGCCATCGCGAGCGCACTCGCTGCCGCGCTGAAAGACCAGGGCTTCGACCTGATTCTCTTCGGCCGGGTCGCCACGGACACCGGCAACGGCACCGTTGGACCGATGACCGCCGAGCTCCTCGGCTTGCCCTGCGTCACCGCCATCTCACACCTCGAAATCAGCGGGGGGAAGGGGACCGCACACCGCGAGCTCGAGGGCGCCACCGAGACGGTCACCTTCCCGCTTCCTGCCGTGCTCACCATCGACGAAGGGATCGCCCGGCCGCGGCTCCCGTCGCTCAAGGGAATCATGGCCGCCAAGAAGAAGCCGATCGAATCGAAACCTGCCGCGCTGGGGCCGGTAACCCTCACCGTCGAAAAGCTCGAGCTCCCCCCCGAACGCGCCGCGGGCCGGATCGTCGGCGAAGGCCCCGACGCGGTGCCCGAACTGGTCCGGCTGCTCCGCGACGAGGCGAAGGTGCTCTGATGACCAAGATTTTCGCGTTCGCCGAATTCCGGGGCGGTTCTCCTCGCAAGACCGCGTTCGAATCGATTACCGCGGCGCGGAAGGCCGCCGACCAATCGGGCGGCGGTGAGGTCCACGCGCTCGCGATCGGCGCGGCCGGTATCCAGGGCGCCGCCGAACAGCTGGGCCGCTATGGCGCCGATGTGGTGTTTTGCGTCGAGCACCCGGGGCTCTCCCGCTACAGCCCCGAGGTGTTTGCCGCAACGGCGGCGGAGCAGATCACGGCCGGCGGCTACCGGGCGGCGTTTTTCGCCGCATCGGCCGAGGGACGGGATCTGGCGCCGCGGGTTGCCGCCCGCCTCGGTGTGAGCCTGGCGAGCGACATCATTGCCTTCGAGCTTGCAGGCGACGCGCTGATCGCCCGGCACCCGGCCTACATCGGAAAGGCGATCGCCACGCTGCGGCTCACCGGCTCACCGGCGCTGGTCTCGCTCCGCCCGGGGGCGGTTGCTCCGGTCGAACTGCCTCGCGCGGTCCGGGTGGAGAAGCTCCCGCCCGCGCTGGATCCCGCCAGGGCCCGCGTCGTCGTGACCGCGGTCACCCAACGCGGCGCGGTGCGCCTCGATCTCGGCGAAGCGCCGGTCGTGGTGAGCGGAGGCCGGGGTCTCAAGACCGCGGAGAACTTCAAGCTGGTGGAGGATCTCGCCGCGGCGTTCGGCAACGCCGCCGTGGGCGCGACACGCGCGGTTACCGATGACGGCTGGCGGCCCTCGGCCGACCAGATCGGGCAGACCGGACGCATGGTGAGCCCGGCGCTCTACGTCGCCGTCGGAATTTCCGGCGCGATTCAGCATCTTGCGGGGATGCGCACGGCCAAGGTGATCGTCGCCATCAACCGCGACAAGGATGCGCCGATCTTCAAAGTGGCGGACTACGGCATCGTCGGCGATCTTTTCGAGGTGGTGCCCCGCCTCACGGAGGAAGTCAAGAAGGCACGGATGGACCACTGACGTGGCCGCCATCCTCCCTCTGCGGCACCAGCTCCCGCTTCCCCTCGACCGGCTCATCCTGCGGGACTCTCCGGACCCTGACGCGATCGAGATGGACGTGCTCTTCGTCGGCGCGGGTCCGGCGGGCCTCGCCGGCGCGATCGAGCTGGCAGGTCTGGTGCGGCAGGATGGTTCGCTCGGCGAAGTGAACATCGGCGTCCTCGAGAAAGCCGGCGCGCTCGGCGAGCACAGCCTGTCGGGCGCGGTGGTCAACCCGCGGGTGTTTCACGAGCTCTTTCCCGATGTCCCGCTCGAGGAGCTCCCTTTTCGCGGACGCGTCGATCGCGAGGAGGTCCGGTTTCTCACCCGCCGCGGCGGTCTCCGGATTCCGACCCCACCCACGATGCGGAATCATGGGTACTACGCGGCGTCGCTCTGCGAGATGGTCCGCTGGCTCGGCGAAAAAGCGGAAGGCCTCGGCGTCAACATCTTTGCGGGGTTCCCCGCCGACGCGCTCCTCGTGGAGGGCTCCCGTGTTCGTGGCGTGCGCACCGCGCCGGCGGGACTCGGCCGGGATGGCACGCCGGGCGCCGAGTACCAGCCGCCCACCGATCTCACCGCCCGCGTCACCGTGCTCACCGAAGGCACCCGGGGCACCCTGTCGCAGGCCTGGCGTCAGTGGCAGGATGTCGGGAGTCCTAACCCGCAGATCTTCGCGCTGGGCGTCAAGGAAGTGTGGGAAGTGGCGCGGCCGCTCGATCATGTCGCGCATACGCTGGGGTGGCCGCTGCCCACAAGCGCCTTCGGCGGGACCTTCATGTACCCGATGGGCCCGGCGCAAGTCGCCCTCGGGCTGGTGGCGGGACTCGATGCGCCTGATGCCACGTTCGACGTGCACCAGCTGTTCCAGGAGATGAAGCTCCATCCTTTTTTCCGGCAGTACCTTGAGGGCGGACGGCTGCTCGAATGGGGCGCCAAGACGATTCCCGAGGGCGGCTACTGGAGCATTCCCGACCGCCTCTCGGG
>CAYTMW010000108.1:0-2243 GCA_964439025.1 uncultured Gemmatimonas sp.
CCCGGGGTCTGCCGCACCGCGCGCAGGATGTCCTTGGCGTGCACGATCCCGCTGATCTCGTCGAGGGTCTCGTTATACACCGGGTAGCGGCTCCGGCGCGCCTCGGCGACCACGTCGGCCGCCGCGTCCGCGGTGGCGTCGCCCGCGATCGCGACCACCTCGGTCCGGGGCGTCATCACCTCTTCGGCGGTCTTCTCGCTGAATTCGAAGACCCCTTCCAGCATCCGGGCGTCTTCTTTGGGCAGGGTACCCCACTCCTGGCTCTGCTCCACCAGCATACGGATCTCGTCCGGGCTGTGGACCCGCTCGTGCCCGGTGGGCGGCTTGATCCGGAAGAGCCGGAGCAGCGCGTTCGCAGTACCGTTAAGGATCTTGATCGGGCCCGCCATCACCCAGTTAAAGCCCATGAGCGGTACCACGACCCAGGCGCTCACCTTCTCGGGGAAGAGCAGCGCTACCGCCTTGGGCGCCAGCTCGCCCAGCACAATGTGCAGCACGGTGATGATCGAGAAGGCGATCACCACCGCCACCGAGTGGGTGGCAAAGCTGCGGGCCGGTTCGGGGAGAAACGTGAAGGCGCCGTCGATCAGATGTGCCAGCGTGGGCTCGCCGATCCAGCCGAGGCCGAGGGAGGCCAGCGTGATGCCGAGCTGGGTGGCGGATATGTAACGATCGAGTGATTGAACGGCCCGCGCAGCCAGCGTAGCTTTGCGGTCGCCCGCCCGGCCCAGCTCCTCGAGCCGGGTGAGGCGCGAGCCGACGAGGGCAAATTCGGCCGCGACGAAGAAGGCGTTGGCAAGGACGAGGGCCAGAACTGCGCCCAGGCTGAAAAGGACCGAGGCCGACCCTGGCTGTGGAGGCTCCATACCCGACAAGGTAAGCAAGCCCGAAGCTCTTGGCAGAGGGGCGGTGTCGACCCGCCTCCGCGCCGTCCTGATCGTCACCGCCCTCTTCATGGTGGTGGAAGCGGTCGCCGGATGGGTGAGCGGTGCGCTCGCCCTCCTGGCCGATGCCGGCCACATGCTGACCGATGTGGGGGCGCTAGCGCTTTCGCTCTTTACCGCGATGCTCGCCCGCCGTCCGGCTGACCCCCGGAGGACCTACGGCTACCTCCGTTGGGAGATCCTGGCCGCATTGGTCAACGGCGCTTTGCTCTTCGGAATCGCCGCCTGGGTGGTGGTGGAGGCGCTGGGCAGAATCAGGAATCCTCAGCCGATCGAGACCGGAATCTTCCTGGTTACGGCGGCCCTCGGCTTGGTGGTGAATCTCGGCTCGCTCTGGATGCTTCACGGGGTGCGCCACGGCTCGCTCAACGTGCGGGGCGCGTATCTCCACGTGATGGGTGACGCGCTCGGCTCGGTCGGCGCGCTCGGGGCCGCGCTGGTCATCGTCCTCACCGGATGGACCGTCGCCGATCCGGTTGTGTCTATCCTGCTCTCGCTTTTGATCCTGGTCGGCGCGTGGCGACTCCTCAAAGAGAGCACCGACATTCTTCTCGAAGCGGTGCCGGGACACATCTCCCTCGACGACGTGCGACTCCGGATGATGGAGGTGACCGGCGTGCGCGCCGTGCACGATCTCCACGTATGGACCGTCACCAGCGGCTTCGTGGCCATGAGCGGGCACGCCGTGGTCCCCGATCTCGCCACCCATCCCACCGCGCTGGCCGGACTGAAACAGGCGCTGAACGGCCTCGGGATCGGCCACGCTACGATCCAGCTCGAAGTGGAGGACGAGTGTGAGGGGGTGGACTGCCTCGAACCCATTGCCGGGTCAGCACATAACGGGCATCGCCACGACCACGGGGAGGGCCACGGACAGCGGCATTGATGGAGGGTTGCGGGGAGGGGGGTGGAGTCTTATTTATGGCGCAAGCTGGGTGCTAGGAACTGGGTACTAGGTACTGGGCCAATCAGTTCCCAGTACCCAGCACCCAGTACCCAGCACCCGACACGGAGGCAGGCAGAACACAGTGCAGATCCGTAACATCGCCATCATCGCCCACGTCGACCACGGGAAAACCACGCTGGTGGATCAGATGCTCCGCCAGGCGGGGGTCTTTCGCATCAATCAGCAGGTCGAGGAGCGGGTGATGGACAGCAACCCGCTCGAGCGTGAGCGGGGCATCACCATCCTCGCCAAGAACACCGCGGTGCACTGGGGCGGGGTCAAGATCAATATCGTGGATACGCCGGGCCACGCCGATTTCGGCGGCGAGGTCGAGCGCATTCTCCGCATGGTCG
>CAYTMW010000109.1:0-2231 GCA_964439025.1 uncultured Gemmatimonas sp.
CGCACCATGCCGCCCCGTAGACCGTGATCTCGTCCATCGCTCCCTATCGTATCCGAAAACTCCGTTTCGGGTGCTTCAGGCTTCGTGCACCCACACAAAGGTATTCGGCGCCGGGACGGCGAAATCCCCCTCCGACCGAGTGAGGCCCGCTGCTACGCGGCTCGTCCAGGCGGCGCCCGGAGCGCCAGCCAGTGGGGACCCGAGAACCTCGGCCGCCCCTCGTCCATCCGCACGGCGAACCTGCCCCCGTGGATCATCCGGTGATGCCCCCGGCACAACAGGACCAGGTTCGAGAGCGCTGTCTCGCCCCCATCGGCCCAGTGCCGGACGTGGTGCGCGTCGCACCACGCCTGCGGCCGGTCGCAGGCGGGGAATGCGCAGTCGCGGTCGCGCTCGACCACCGCCCGTCGCAGCGCCGCCGACACGACCGGGGTCTTGCGCCCCACGTCTAGGGGCTCCGATGGCCCTCGAGTGATCACCCGGCTTACCCCCGCGTCGCAAGCGATCCGTCGGGCTTGCTCGGGCGTGATCGGACCGGCGTCCTCGAGCTCCGCTTGGCCCACGCCGCCCCCGAGGGCCCCAAGATCTACGCGTACCACCACGTGGGGCCGCTCCCCGGCCACCTCGGGCCGCCCTGACAGGTCCAGTGACTGCCGGCAGATCTCTCCCACGGCATCCGCGCGCCGCTGCGCGAACGTCCTTCCGTCCTCTGCTCCCGACCGGGCCCATGTGTCTTCCACCGACCGAAGCGCCGAGATCAACACCTGGCCGGTCTCGGGATCGAGGTCCCCGTCCACCCGCACCATCCCCTCGAGCGTCGCCGAAACGTGCAGGCGCCGGAGCTCGTGCAGCCGCTCGGCCTCCTCCTCGGCTCCCAGGTGATCGATCGCCTGCCGCCAGTAGGTGACCGCATGCCTGAGGTCGCGCACATCGAGGTTCCGCGCCGCTTCAACGAGCGTGTCCTCGGCCGACGCGAACTCCTGCGGATACGGCTCCCGCGCCTTGACCAGCACGTCAACCGAAGACCGAGAGATCTCTCCGTCCGAGAGCGCCGCGCGCGTCACCGGCATCTCCCGGATAGCCCGCGCGAACCGCACGAGCCTCGCGGCCGCGTTCGCCGCCATGCGCAGCTTTTGCCCCACCCAGCACGTGAACGAGAGGTACCCGTCCCGTCTATAGGACCCCCGCCGCTCCACCTCGGCCACCCGTCGCGCCTGCTCAACCTCGAGCGCCCCCATCTGCCGCTCCATCTCGATGAGGTCACCCTCGACCTCCTCGTCGCCCAGGTAGAGCAGATCCTCCGCGCGAAGCTCCGCGACCGCCCCCTGAAGGGGCCTCATGGCTCCGTTCATCTCGAACATATGTTTGGAGTATAGCACAATCCCAGAGGGATGCAAGAATCGGTATGTAGTTACATAGAGATGCTAAAGTAACCACATGGATATCGGTATCCGAGAGTTGAAGACGCACCTCTCCAAGTACCTGGAGCGGGTCGAGCGGGGCGAGGTCATCAGGGTGTCGCGGCGGGGGAAGCCGGTGGCGCAGATCGCGCCGCTGCCGTCGCGCGGGCGCATCGAGCAGGGGATCGCCGAGGGGTGGATCCGCCCCGGGAACGGCGAGCCACCCACGCAGGTGGTGCCCGGCCGGCCGGAGCCCGGGACACCGACGACCACCGAGCTGATCCGGCAGGATCGGGACGCGTGAGCCTGTACGTCGACGCCAGCGCACTGGTGAAGCGCTACGTCGATGAGCCGGAACGGGCCGAGATCGAGCGGATCCTGACGGCCGACCCCGAGTGGGTCAGCGGCCTCCACGCGTACACGGAAGTTCGCCTGGCCCTTGCCCGGCGGCTCATCGACGAGGATCTGCCGGATCGTCAGCGGGCGTTCGAACTGGACTGGCGCAGGATGGCGGTCGTGGATGTTGACGAGCCGCTCACCCGTCGCGCAGCCGACCTCGGCGAGGTCACCCAGGTCCGCACGCTCGATGCGCTCCACCTGGCCGCCGCCGAACGAGCCGGAGGCCGCTCGCTCCCGATCGTGACGTTCGACATCCGCCTCGCCACCGCCGCCCGGACGCTCGGCTTCACAGTCCTCGGCTCCTGACTGACCCCTACTTGTGGGACTCTTCCTTCTCTTTCTGGGCTTCGGCGATGATCTTGTCGGCGAGGTGGGCTGGCATCTCCTCGTAGTGCGTGACGTTCATGGTGAAGGCGCCGCGGCCGCCTGTGA
>CAYTMW010000110.1:0-2131 GCA_964439025.1 uncultured Gemmatimonas sp.
TGTTGACGATCAGTGATTCTGTCCGCTTTAGCCATCAATGAATTTGTCCGCGCCGCGTTGCCTCATAACTAAAACCGACTTTCGGTGAATCGTTGCCTCATATCTCCAGACGACTTTCGCCGCTGCCGCGTATCGGCGTTGTGGCTATGGTTGGGAGGGGAAGGCCGTAGCGATTCCGTCCCGCAGGTCCTCCGTCTTGCCGCAGGCGGGACACACTCGCCCCACGCGGACAAACACCCGCCGCTGGGGATCACGAACGTACAGCGCCACCCAGCCCTTATCCCGGGCCTTGCTCCTGCAGTCCCAATGCGCTTCGCGGCGTGGCATGACCCCTCCACCCCAATGCCGGTCTGTGTATGGTATACCATGAGCTACTATGGTACACCATAAGTCGGGCTCGGGGTGGCGCGGGGCTCCAACCACGACCGCGGAGTAGACCAGCGGCCGGCTCCCATGGCGGGCGCCGGCTGGCGGTGGACCGTGGCGTAAGAGCCGGGCCGCCCATTTCCGACGGGAGCCGGTCCCCGCCACGAATTCGTCCAGGATGCGCCCCTGCTCCTGACGCCCGGCCTTCGCATCGCGTTGCCGTTGCGCTACCCCCACCTCGTGCTTGCTCTGCTGTCTCACACCCATGCCTCGCCCCTCTCCGGTCGGTTGGGTTATGCGGCAACGTATCTCGCCCGGGTCGGTTTAGTTATGAGGCAATGCGCCGCCTGCGGCGCGGCTCTGATCTTATCGATGCGTGAAGGGGCGCCGGAATGGGTGACCCGGAGCGGGTTTCCAGGTGGGTTTTGGCGGCGGTGGCTCGGCGCTGGTGGGTTGGGAAGGCTCGGGCATGGGGTGCGGAACCGCCGCGGGATCGCGTTGCTGGCTGACCCGCCCGCGCGCCCGGAGCAGCCCCGGGGCCGCTCCGGGCGCGGCCACGAGGAGGAGCTGCTGGCCTTGGTAGAGCACGCCGATGGTCTGGTCGAGGTGTTCGTGGACCTCGACGATGGTCCGGGCATAGCTGAGGCGCTTCGGGCCGGGCGGGATCTGGAGCACCCGACCGGCGAACCGGATGGTGTTGTCGGCGGCCACTTTGCGGGTGTACTTGAAGCAGAACAAGCGATCGAGATCCGTCGCCACCGCCAGGGGGACATAGGCGGACTCGCTGCTTCGGGGTGCCACCCCGAAGCGAGCCCGGTAGCGGGCGAAGTAGTCTGGCAGAAAGGCGTTGGCCTGCGCCATGGTTTCGACTCCGGCCAGGCGCAGTTCTGCGACCAGGCGGTCCTGATGGGTCCGCCAGGGGCGCTCGACGCGCCCTTTGGCTTGGGGGGAATGAGCCGCAATCGACTCGATGCCCAGCTCGGCCAGGAGCCGGCCCACCTGCGTGGGGAAGCGTTCCCGGGCGAAATCCTCCTCGATCGTGGAGCGCTGCCGCGTGGAGAGCTGGAAGATCCCGTGCCGGTCATGGTAGACCGCGGCCGGGATGCCGCGGGCTTCGATGATCTGGCGGAACAGCAGCATATAGCCGGCTGCATCTTCTTGGTCGCGGAATAACCCTGCCACCGGGTCGCTCGTGGCATCGTCCACCGCACCGAACAGGCTCCATTTGGGGCCGGCCGCCCCCAGCCAGCGGAAGGGGCTGGCGTCGATCTGGAGCAGCATCCCCTCCGCCGGCATGCGGTCCCGGCGCGCGCGGTGTTTGGGCGCACGCCGCGTCTGGGGGCTCGCCAAGCCGAAGTCCTTGAGAATGCGCCGCACGGTGGCGACGGATAAGGTGATCGCCTCTCGCTCAGCCAAGAGCTCGGTGAAGTGCTGAACGTTGCAGCCCGCATACGTCGTCCGATAGTGCTCCGCGACGGCGTCGCGGAGCGCAGGGCTGGTCCGCCGCACCGAGGCCACCCCGCGATTGCCGTGCGCGAGCCCGCCGGGTCCCTCGCGGGCCAATGCCCCTTTGAGGCGCCGGGCCTGGCGCAACGAGATCCCCATCACCTTCGCTGCCTCCTGCAGCGTGATGGTGCCCTCCAGGACCCGCGCCAACATTTGCGTTCGTCGCTGCTCTCGAATCGTCATCGTGATTCTTTCCTCGTTCATGGGAGGACAGAATCACTGATCGCTTAGGGGAGGACATAATCACTGACCGACAACA
>CAYTMW010000111.1:0-2093 GCA_964439025.1 uncultured Gemmatimonas sp.
CCGGACGGCTGCCAGGGCCGTCGCTGCGGCCACCGGGACGGCTCCCCGGGCGCCCGGTGCCCGAGGGACCCTGCGCGCCGGGGCTGCTACTGAAGACCGGACGCGGCCCGCGACCAACGGAGCGCCCGGCGTCGGTGCCCGGGGCCGGCCGGGAAATCCGGGGCGGAATGAAGGGGGCACGATGCACCACCGAAGGGCCGCTTGCCGTGGGGGCATGGGCCGGCGGCGGGGTGACCCGCTCGGGGCGGGCGGGGGCCACGGGGACTTCCTCGACCTCGGGCTCCGCAGGCGCCTCGGCTGCCGGAGGCATCGGCGGGAGATCGCGGAAGAGGGCGCGTGCCCGCTCCTCGATCGTCGGCATCGGAAGACCGGACGGCTCGAGCAGCTCGAATTTGTCGAGGGCAGGGCGCTCGAGCTCGAAGGCCGCGGTTGCGGCAGCTTGCGCCGCGCGCTCCGCCTCCTGCTGCGCTTCCACCTCGGCGACTTCAGCCGCGGTGCGGCGCCGCTTGGAGGGCTTGGCGGCCGAGTCGGGGGGGGGCGCGACCGGCTCGGCGGCGGCGATCTTGGTGGTCCGCCGCTTCGGCTTCTTGGCCGGCACGTCGGTTTTCTGCTTGCGCTTTTCGCGCTCCCAGCGCACCCGAAGGGCGGCGACCTGATCGTCCTCGAGGGAGGACTGGGGACCACGGGTGAAGACGTGCATTTCCTTGAGCAGTGGCATCAACTGCTCCGAGGGCACGCCGAGCTCGCTCGCGAGATCCTGCACTTTGGTCTTGACCACTCAATCCTCCGTCAGCCCTGCCCCGCCGCACCGGCGCGAACGATTCCGTCCGCAAGAGCGGCATCCCGTACCCCGACAATCATTACCGGGGGCTTCCCCAGCCCTGCACCCAGCTCCGAGGCGCCGGGGCCCTCCACCTGCGGCACACCCAGCGCGGTCGCGAGGCGCAATACCTTTTCGCGGGCGCGCTGACTCGCGTCGCGCGCCACCACGATGCAGCGGACCTCGCGCGCCTGGAGCGCGCGGCGTACGGCGTCCACCCCGACCACGACCGTCCCGGCCCGGATCCCCAGGCCGAGATACCCCAGCACGCCGCTCATGTCGCCGGCGCGTTCTCTCCGGGCTCGTCGGCGACCAGGTCGGCCAGGAATGCAAGCAGCTCGTTGGCCGCAGCGGGCGTCATCCCCGGCACCTTCTCGATGTCCTCGCGCTCGAGGTCGAGAATGTCATTCAGCGTGCGATACCCGGCAGTGTCGAGAATGCCGAGCACCTCGGGAGAAAGTCCCTTGAGCTCCGACAGGGCGACCTGCGCCACGGCAGCTTCCTCCTCCTCGAGCGGAGCGAGGGTAAACAGCGGGCCTTCGCCGCCGCGCTCCAGCCACTCCCGGCTCGAGTAGAGATCGATCTTCCAGCCGGTGAGCTCCGAGGCGAGTCGCACGTTCTGCCCGTTGCGGCCGATGGCGAGGGAGAGCTGATCCTCGTCGACCACGGCCTGAATCGTCTTGCTCTCCGGCTCGGAGAACACCTTCGCCACCCGGGCGGGGGCCAGCGCGAGCCGGGCGAAGCGCTCCGGGTCGGGCGACCAGGGCACGATGTCGATGCGCTCACCGCCCAGCTCGTTCACGACCGCCTGCACCCGGGAGCCCTTGAGGCCCACACAGGCGCCAACCGGATCGATCGCGTCATCCTTGGAGATGACGGCGACCTTGGTGCGACTGCCCACTTCGCGCGCGATCGCGCGGATTTCCACGGTGCCCTGCGCGATCTCGGGGACCTCGAGCTTGAAGAGCGCGGAGACGAAGGTCGGATCGCCGCGCGAGAGCACCAGCCGGGGACCCTTGGGCGTCTCCTCGAGGCGCTTGAGCACCGCGCGGATGGTATCGCCCTGGTGGAAGTGCTCGCGATGATTCTGTTCCCGGTACGGGATGATCGCCTCGGCTTCGCGGAACTTGTTGAGCATGAGCACCAGTTTGCCGCGCTCGATCTGCTGCACTTCGCCGGAGAGGAGCTCGCCCACCTTGTCGCCGAACTCTTCCCGGATCTTGGTGCGCTCGCCCTCGCGCACCCGCTGGATGATCCGCTGCTTGGCGGCCTG
>CAYTMW010000112.1:0-2077 GCA_964439025.1 uncultured Gemmatimonas sp.
GCCGCATCGTGGCGCAGATGCTCACCGAGAGCCTGGTGCTCGCCGCCGCCGGCACCGTGCTCGGACTGGTACTCGCGTGGCAGGGGATTCGGGTGATCAAGGCGCTCAGCCCGGCCAACCTGCCGCGGATCGAGAACGTGTCCCTCGATGGGCGCGCCTTTGCGTTCGCCGCAGCCACAGCCGTGGTGGCGGCGATCCTGTTCGGCTTGGCACCCGCGCTCCGCGCGGTCCGGGGTAACCTGGCGGAGGGTCTCCGAGACCGCGGCACCGACACCGGCGGGGCTCGGGGGAACAAGCTCCGCACGGTGCTGGTGGTCAGCGAGGTGGCGCTGTCACTGGTCCTGCTGGTCGGGGCCGGGCTCATGGTGCGCAGCTTCGCGGCGATCCAGAAAGTGGATCCCGGGTTCGACCCGAAGAACGTCGTGACCTTCAACGTGCCGATCCCGTTTCTGAAGTACCTGACGTCACAATCGCGGGCGACGTTCGTCAACCGCCTGGGTGACCAACTGGCCGCCATTCCGGGCGTCGAGTCCGTGGGAGGTGTGACTCCCTTGCCGCTGGCCGGCGGCGAGCAATATTCCGTCGGCTCGTACGGCAGGATCGGCGAGTCGGACGACGCGTATCGGACCAACAAGGCGGACTTCAAGTCCGTGCTGCCGGGATACTTCGAGGCGATGAGGATCGCGCTGGTGTCCGGCCGCACCTTCCTCCGCTCCGACAACGAGGACCAGGCGCTGGACGTCGCGATCGTGGACGCGAAGCTCGCGGGCCGGCTCTTCGGCAAAGAGAATCCGGTGGGGGCCCAGATCCTCGTGGATCATTTCAGCGAGAAGACCTTCTCGATGGAGCGGATTCCCGTGACCATCGTAGGCGTGGTGGCGAACGTGCGATCGGCGTCCCTCGCGGCGGAGGGCCGTGAGACGATCTACGCACCATATGTCTTCCAGTCGTTTCTGCCGATCACCTTCGTGGTGCGCACCGCCGCCGACCCCGCCGGCCTGATCCCGCGGATCCGGACCGAGGTCACCGCGCTGGATCGCGACGTGCCCGTCGCCGACCTGTCCACGCTCGGCTCCTGGGTCACGGAGGCCATGGCCCCGACCAGGTTCCTGCTCGCGCTCTCCAGTACGTTCGCCGGCCTGGCGCTCGTGCTGGCGGCGCTCGGCCTGTACGGCGTGGTGTCCTTTTCCGCGAGGCAGCGCACCCGGGAAATCGGCGTGCGCATAGCACTGGGTGCCAGCGATCGAGACGTACGCCGGCTGATCCTCGGCCAGGGGATGATTGTGGCGGCGATCGGGATCGTGCTGGGCCTCGGCGCCTCGGTCGCGCTGACCCGGGTGGTGAGCAGCTATCTGGTGGGCGTGAGCGCCACCGACCCGGTCACGTTCGCCGGTGTGCCCCTCGTGTTGCTGGGGGTCTCCGCCCTGGCCTCCTACCTCCCCGCGCGGCGGGCGATGACCATCGATCCGGTCCGCGCGCTGCGAGAGGAGTAGCGGGACTAGCGAGGGTTGCCCCGTCGCAGGCTCACCAGCCCGTGCACCGAGAGGAGGAAGGCAAGGGCCCCCGTGACGCAGATCGCGAAGGTGGTCCAGACCCAGAAGAAGGCGGGGAAGAACTCGAGGGTCCTGCGGCCGTGGCCGAGGAGTCCCTCCCCCCTCATGTGGAGGATCGGGACGAGCACCGCGAGGAGCGAGAAGACGAGGTTGATCACGTACCCTGATTTCCGTCCGGCGAGTACCAGCACGGGGTAGAGCCAGGCGACGACGATGAGCACCCCGATGTAGGTGCTGACATCTCCGGGTTCAATTCCGAGGACGATATCCTGAGCATAATGAAAGGTGAACAAGAGGAGCGCGAGCAGGGATGTGATGGTCAGGCTGACCTGGTGTTTCATTTGAAGGTCTCCTTGTCGGATTCGTGTTAGCGTTTGCTCGCCGCTGCCGGTCGCTTGCGTGCTGCGTGCTCCGGCTCAAACTGGAGAATGTCGCCAGGCTGGCACGAGAGCGCCCCGCAGATCGCCTCGAGCGTCGAGAAGCGGATCGCGCGCGCCTTGCCGGTCTTGAGGATCGAGAGGTTG
>CAYTMW010000113.1:0-2055 GCA_964439025.1 uncultured Gemmatimonas sp.
GCCCGGGTCCGGCGATTCACCAGCACGACCCACGATCTCCTTGCCCTGCTCGAGGCCAGCTGGTCTCGCGCCCTCCGCCTGGCGGGGGTCGAATGGCAGCGGGCCAACAGCATGGGGGCCCCGGCGGCCTTCGCGGCAGAGCAGGTGCTCGCCGAGGTGAATTCCCAGCCCTTCGATTCGATCGCGACGATGGTGAACCGGCGCAGCCTCAACATCGGCGCCGAGCTGATGCTGCAGTGGGCCGGTGGTGAGGAGAGTCCCGCTGATCGTCTCACCGCGCATGTGCGGGAGGTCACCGGCGATCCGACGATCCGGCTGGTGGACGGCAGCGGGCTCTCCCACAACGACCGCGCGTCGCCCATGGCGTTCGTCTCCTATCTGGCCCGCTTCCCCCTTTCACCCGCCGGCCGCGGCTTCCCAATGCTCCTCCCGACCAATGGGAGCGGCACGCTGCGCAAGCTGGCCAAGGGGCTTCCGGGGCCGGGTGTGGTGCGGGCCAAGACCGGCACCCTGGGCGACGTCGCCACACTGACCGGCTACCTCGGCCGTCCCGATGGCGTGCTGGTCATTGCCCTCATGTACAACGGCCCCCGGGTCTACGCCGCGCGCCAGGAACAGTGGAGGCTTTTCCGCCTCCTTGGGGCGGAGGGCGTCATCATCCCGCAGGACAGCCTCGATATCCCCGGGCAACTGGGCGGCGAAAACCGCGAGCCCTCCCCGGTCCCCTAAGTCTCGACCCCTAAACGCCCATCTCGCTCCAGGGAGTTGAGAAATCCAGGCCATTGTATTAGTATTGTGGGATGCCGGATGCTTTTTTTGAGCATCCGGGCAGGCTTCGGGAACGATGCATGGGGGTCGCTCTCATGGCGGCCCCCTTGCTACGTTCAGCCGCTCTCCCGGATAGTCCGGGATTTCGGTGAAGCCCCCCGGCGCGACGGGAAACTTCGCGATTACATGTAGTCGGTCAGTACCGTTTCGGCACTCCGATTACACACACGACAGGAGTAGGAAATGCGTACGACCGGCACAGTGAAGTGGTTCAATGACGCTAAGGGTTTCGGATTCATCACCCCCGAGAACGGCGAGAAGGACTGCTTCGTCCATCACTCGGCCATCCAGGACAAGGGATTCCGGTCCTTGGCCGAGGGTGAGCGGGTGGAGTTCACGATCGTGCAGGGCCAGAAGGGCCCGGCGGCCGAGAACGTCGTCAAGATCGCGAAGTAACTTTCGCGGCATGACAAAGTATCGGCCGGTTCGACTCACGTCGGGCCGGCCGATGCTGTGTCCCGCAGGAACCCCGTACCACGGCAAGAGGAACCCATGATTGAAGTCACCATCGGCGATGGCGACCGTCTCGACGGCGCCCTCAAGGCCTTCAAGAAGAAGGTCATCAAGGCGGGCATCCTCAAGGATCTGCGCGCCAAGCGGCACTACCTCAAGCCCAGCGAGGCGAAGAAGCTCAAGTCCGCCGCCGCGCGCCGCCGCAAGCGGAAGGCTGCCCGCTTCTAGCTGAATCGGGGCACTCCCGGTAGGTTTCTCGTCCCCGAGAATCGCCAGGCCGATGCCCCTCCTCAAAGAAAATCTCGAGAGTGCCCTCGCCGGCCGCTACGTGGTCGAGAGGGAAATCGGCCAGGGCGGCATGGCCACGGTGTACCTGGCCCAGGACCTCAAGCATCACCGCCCCGTCGCGGTCAAGCTCCTCCACCCCCACATCGCCGCGCACCTCGGCACCGACCGCTTCCTCCGCGAAATCCAGATCGCGGCGCGGCTCAGTCATCCCCATATCCTCACCCTGATTGATTCGGGAGAGGCCGACGGACTCCTCTACTACATCATGCCATTTGTCCAGGGCGAATCCCTTCGCGACCGGATGATCCGGAGCAAGCTCCCGCTGGACGAAGCCCTGCAGATCGCCCGCCACGTGGCGAGCGCGCTGGGCTACGCCCACAACCAGGGGGTCGTGCACCGGGACATCAAGCCCGAGAATGTGATGCTGTACGAGGGCGAGGCGATGGTCACGGACTTCGGGATCGCCAAGGCGGTGAGCGCGGCGGG
>CAYTMW010000114.1:0-2016 GCA_964439025.1 uncultured Gemmatimonas sp.
TCGGCGGGGGTCACCACTTCGACCTCCATGATCGGCTCGAGGATGATCGGATGCGCCTGCCGGGCCGCCTCCTTGAAGGCCATCGAGCCCGCGATCTTGAACGCCATTTCCGAGCTGTCGACGTCGTGGTAACTGCCGAAGACCAGCGACACCTTGACGTCCACCACCGGGTAGCCGGCCAGGACGCCCGACTCCAGCGCCTCCTTGATGCCCGCTTCGACCGGCTTGATGAACTCGCGGGGGATCACGCCGCCCACGATCTTGTCCTCGAACAGGAAGCCGGTGCCTTGCGGCGCGGGCTCGAGGTCGATGACCACGTGCCCGTACTGGCCCTTGCCGCCCGACTGCCGGATGAACTTGCCCTCGATGTCGGTGACCTTCTTGCGGATCGTCTCGCGGTAGGCGACCTGCGGACGGCCCACGTTGGCTTCGACCTTGAACTCGCGCTTCATCCGGTCGACGATGATTTCGAGGTGCAGCTCACCCATGCCGGCGATGATCGTCTGGCCGGTCTCGGTGTCGGTCCGCACCCGGAACGTCGGATCCTCCTCAGCCAGCTTCTGCAGCGCGATGCCGAGCTTGTCCTGGTCGGCCTTGGTCTTGGGCTCGATCGCGACGTCGATGACGGGATTGGGAAACTTCATCGCCTCCAGGATCACCGGATTGTCATCGTCGGAAAGGGTGTCTCCGGTCCGGGTGTCCTTGAGGCCGATGGCCGCCGCGATGTCGCCGGCGAGCACTTCCTCGATCTCGTCGCGCTTGTTGGCGTGCATCTGCAGGAGGCGGCCGATCCGCTCCCGCTTGTCCTTGGTGCTGTTGTAGACGTAGCTCCCTGATTTGATCGAGCCGGAATAGACCCGGAAGAACGTCAGCCGGCCCACGAACGGATCGGTGGCCACCTTGAACGCCAGCGCCGCGAAGGGCTCGTTGTCGGAGGCGGCGCGGAAGACGTGGGTGTCGTCGTGCTGCGGCAGGTGGCCCTGGACCGGCTTGATGTCCACCGGGCTCGGCAGATAATCCACGACCGCGTCGAGCAGGGCCTGCACACCCTTGTTCTTGAAGGAGGCGCCGACCAGCACCGGAACCATGGCGCCGGCGCAGGTCGCCTTCCGGATCGCGGTGTTGATCTCGTCGAGCGACAGATCGGCGCCGCCCAGGTACTTCTCCATCAGCTTGTCGTCGTGTTCGACCGCGGCCTCGATGACCTCGTGGCGCGCCTTCTCGACGCCCTCCCGGAAGGCCTCAGGCACCGGCATCTCGGTAAAGGCCTTGCCCAGCGTGGCATCGTCGAAGACGATTTCGACCCGGCGCAGCACGTCGATATGGCCGGTGAAGAGCTCCCCGGCGCCGACCGGGAGCTGCAGCGGGAAGGCCCGGCGGGTGAGCCGGTCGCGAATCATGTCGAGGCAGCGGTCAAAGTTCGCGCCGACCCGGTCCATCTTGTTGGAGAAGATGATGCGGGGAACGCCGTACCGGTCGGCCTGGCGCCAGACGGTCTCGGTCTGAGGCTCCACACCGGCCACCGAGTCGAGCAGGGTGACGGCGCCGTCGAGCACGCGGAGCGACCGCTCCACCTCGACGGTGAAGTCCACGTGGCCCGGCGTATCGATGATGTTGATCCGGTACTGGATATCCTTGCGGTTCCAGAAACAGGTGGTGGCGGCGGAGGTGATGGTGATGCCCCGCTCCTGCTCCTGCTCCATCCAGTCCATGGTGGCGGCGCCATCATGGACTTCACCGATCTTGTAGTTCTTGCCGGTGTAATAAAGGATGCGCTCGGTGGTAGTCGTCTTCCCGGCATCGATGTGGGCCATGATGCCGATGTTGCGATACCGTTCGAGCGGAGTTTCACGGGCCATGGCGGTTCACGATCCCATTCAACGAAAAAACGGGGCGACCGACCCGGACGAATCCGGTGGTATCGCTCCGCGCACATCCGGGATGGTGGTCCGCGGATGGGGGCGCTCCTGGAGCACCCCACGCGTTGTCTTTGAAGGCCGGAGGTGGGGGCGGAGA
>CAYTMW010000115.1:0-2008 GCA_964439025.1 uncultured Gemmatimonas sp.
ATGATGCCGCTGCCGTCGTTGCCGTTGTATTGCAGGACCTTGCCGCGCATGCTGGCTTCCTTTCGGAAAAGAACCGGGCGCCCGGCCAGCTCTGGCAGGGCGCCCGATCAACCTACGGCGCGAAACCGGTCTCGGGAAGCCCCTACTGGATCGCGTTCACCATGTCGAAGATCGGGAGGTACATCGCCACCACCATGCCGCCGACGATGACGCCCAGGACCACGATCATCACCGGTTCCATGAGGGAGAGGAGCGCGCTGACCGCCACGTCCACTTCCGCATCGTAGAAATCGGCAATCTTGGTGAGCATCTCGTCGAGCCCGCCGGTCTGCTCGCCCACCGAGATCATCGAGATGACCATCGGGGGGAACACGCCGGAAGCCTGCAGCGGGCCGGCGATCGTCTCACCGCCAGCGATCGATTGCCGGGACTGCATCACCGCGTCGTGCACCACGCGGTTGCCGGCGGTCTTGGCGGTGATCTCCAGCCCGTCCAGGATCGACACGCCGGAGGAGATCAGGGTGCCGAGGGTGCGGGTGAACCGGGACACCGCCGACTTGCGGAGCAGGTCACCGAGGACCGGCGTCTTGAGCAGCGCCCCGTCGATCGCTCTGCGCCCGTTCGGTGTGCCGTAGTAGGACCGGATCCCGAAGACGAGGGCGAAGGCGCCGAGAAGGCCCGCCCACCAGAACCGGGTCAGGATGTCGGATGCTCCGATCACGACCCGGGTCGGGAGCGGCAGCTCCATATTGACCGACGCGAACATCGACGAGAAGGTCGGGATCACGAAGACCAGGAGGACCGCCACCGCGACGATGGCCACGGTGATGATGACCGCCGGGTAGACCAGCGCGCCTTTGACCTTGCGGACCAGGGCGTCGTTCTTTTCCAGGAAGGTGGCGAGCCTGAGGAGAATCGTGTCCAGGATGCCACCCGCCTCGCCCGCGGCGACCATGTTCACGTACAGGCCCGTGAAGGCCTTGGGATGCTTGGCCAGGGCGTCGGCGAGGGTGTTGCCGGCCTCGACGTCGTAGACGACCGCCTTCGTCACGTCCTTGAGGGTCTTGTTTTCGGTTTGCTGCGCCAGGATCGACAGCGACTGCACCAGCGGCAGGCCGGCGTTGATCATCGTCGCGAACTGCCGCGTGAAGATGACCACGTCGCGCGTCTTGACCCCGCCCCCGGGCAGCTTGAAGCTGAGCTGTTTCGGGGCCTCGCGCACGCTCACCAGGATCATCCGGTTCTTGCGGATGAACGCAATGACCTCGTCCCGGCTGGGGACGTCCATCGTCCCCTTCAGGATCTGGCCGCTGGTGGCGTTCTTGGCGGTGTATTCGAATTGGGCCATAGTCGGTGTTCCTTGTCCCGGTTAACGGCGGCTCATCGCCGCCCCTGCCTTGTCCATCGTGGCGATGCTCTGCTCCTCGAGCGGCTTTTCGCCGATGGCGCGGAGGAACTCGTTGACGTCGCTCGCCGCCCGGAGGCACTCCTCTTTGGAGACTTCGCGGTTCATGTAGAGCTGGTAGAGCGCGTCCACCATCGTCTGCATCCCGTGCTTCTTGCCCGACTGCAGCGCGGAGTAGATCTGGTGAACCTTGTCATCCCGGATCAGCGCCCGGATCGCCGGTGTCGCGACCATGATCTCGCAGGCCATCATCCGGCCCGTCCCGCGCGACTTCTGCAGCAGCGTCTGGGTCAGTACCCCTTCCAGCACAAAGGCGAGCTGCGCCCGGACCTGCGATTGCTGCCCCGCGGGGAAGACGTCGATGATCCGGTTGATCGATTCCGCCGCCGAATTAGTGTGCAGCGTCGCGAGCACCAGGTGGCCCGTTTCCGCGATGGTGAGGGCCGCCGAGATCGTTTCCAGGTCGCGCAATTCGCCGATCAGGATGATGTCGGGGTCTTCCCGGAGCGCGTACTTGAGCGCGGTAGCGAAGCTCTTGGTGTCGGTGCCGATTTCGCGCTGGTTGACGATGCAGTTCTGGTGGCGGTGGATGAACTCGATCGG
>CAYTMW010000116.1:0-1992 GCA_964439025.1 uncultured Gemmatimonas sp.
GACCAGGGAGCGACCACTGGAGGTCTTCCGCGCCATCGAGCTGCCAGCGCTCTTGCCACTCCCTGCTGCGCCCTGGGAACCGGCCACCTGGGCGCAGGCCAAGGTGGCGCGCGATTGCTCCGTTCAGGTCGCCGGCGCCTGGTACACCGTGCCCTTTCGGTGCGTGGGCCAGCATCTCGCCGTGCGTCTCACCAGCCAACTCGTCCAGTGCTACCAGCGCTACACCCTGGTCAAGACCCACCTCCGGGTCCCGAAGGGCCACCGCAGCGTCGATTGGAACGACTACCCACCGGAGAAGGCTGCCTTCTTCCAGCGCACCCCGGACTGGTGCCGCGCCCGGGCCCGAGGTCTCGGGCTCGCCGTGGGCGCGGCGGTGAGCTCCATCCTCGAGCTGCACGCGCTCTACCGCCTCCGCCAGGCCCAGGGCGTGATCCACCTCGCCGATCGCTACGGCTCCGAGCGCCTCGACGCCGCGTGCACCCGTGCCCTCGCCTTCGGTGATCCGTCCTACCGCACGATCAAGACGATCCTGGAGCGTGGCCTCGATCAGCACGCAGAACCTGAGGGCCTGACCCAGGGACGTCTGGCCGACGCCTTCCTGCGCGGACCCGAAGAGCTGGTCGCCCCGCTGAGCGGCGAGGCACACTCATGACCGCCTTCCATCAGCTGGAACAGAAGCTGAAGCTCCTCAAGCTCGGCGGCATGCTCACCACCATCGAGCAGCGGATCCACCAGGCCGAAGACGGCCACCTGGGCTACCTGGACTTCCTGGAGCTCCTGCTGGAGGATGAGGTCGAGCGTCGCTCGGACCATCGTCTGAGCCTGCGTATCGCCCGCGCCCGCTTCGACCAGGTGCAGACCTTCGAGGAGTTCGACTTCGCCGCCGACCCGGGCATCCCCAGCCAACAGATCCGCGACCTGGCCACCTGCCGCTTCCTGGAGCGCCACGCCAGTCTCATCATCTGTGGACCGGTAGGCGTCGGCAAGACCCATATCGCGCGGGCGCTCGGGGTGGAGGCCTGCCGCCGCGGCTACGTGGTCGTGTTCTCCAAGACCGCGCGCCTGCTGCGCGATCTGGCCGGCGGCCATGCCGATGGCAGTTGGGAGCAGCGCTTCCGCGCCTACCTCAGAGCCGACGTGTTGATCCTGGACGATTTCGCGATGCAGGAGTTCACCGGCCCGCAGGCCGAGGACCTCTACCAGCTCATCGACGAGCGGCTGGGACGCAGCTCGCTCATCGTCACCTCGAACCGCACCCCCCAGGACTGGTACCCACTCTTCCCGAACCCGGTCCTCGCCGAGAGCATCCTCGATCGGCTCGCCGGCACCGCGCACCAGCTCACCCTCACCGGCAAGAGCTACCGGCCACGGCTCCGTCCCAGCACCGATGCCCCACCGCAAACCGCGCGGGAACGTGGCGATGGAAGGAGGCCCGGATGACCATATCCCCGTTGCGTAACGTTGGCGTAACGATAGCTTGCCCGGTCTGCGAGCAGCCCTTCACACCCGTGGGCCGCCAGCGGGTCTGCTCCGCGGCTTGCCGCCAAGCCGCCTGGCGCCGCCGCCATGCCGCGCCGGCGGCCGGCATTCCACCCCGCTCCTCTCGAGGGGCCACGATCTACGAATGCCCGTCCTGCGAGACGCGGTATCTCGGGGAGCAGCGCTGCCCAGACTGCCGGGTCTTCTGCCGCCGGGTGGGCCCAGGTGGGCTGTGTCCCCACTGCGATGAGCCCGTCGCGCTCGTTGACCTGCTGCCGACTATGGAAGGAGGTGAGGCCGCATTCCCCTGACGCTGGTGGGGACTTTCCGTGTCTGCCAGACCCGGGGACTTTCCTATCGCCGGGGAGGGCCTGTCACTGACGCCCGACACTATCGGAACCCCAAACGGCTCGACGCGGGTGGCGATTCACTATGCAAACCAGCTAGCATCTCAGCCAGTTGCGCTCCCCGTGATGGGGAATTTAGTTGAACACGAGGGTGGGGAATTTAGCT
>CAYTMW010000117.1:0-1990 GCA_964439025.1 uncultured Gemmatimonas sp.
GTCGGTCCCTCGGGCGGCGAGTTCGGCATCTACGGCTGGGCCAAAGGGCTGGACCTCGCGACAGGCAGGCTGGTTTGGACGGCGCGCAACGCGGGTCCCGATAGCGCCACCCTCACACGACCGGGAGTCTTCAAGCCGTTCTATGACAAGGGTGCCAACCTGGGGCTGTCGACTTGGGCGAACGACACCTGGAAGACTGCCGGTGCGCCGGTGTGGGGCTGGTTGTCCTACGACCCCGACCTTGACCTGGTGTACTACGGCGTCGGGAACCCGGGGCCCTGGAACCCCGAGCAGCGCCCGGGCGACAATAAGTGGAGCAACAGCGTGCTTGCCCGGCGGCCGGGTGACGGCGCGCTGGTCTGGGCCTATCAGTTCACCCCGCACGACAACTGGGACTACGACTCCAACGCGGAGATGATCCTCGCCGACCTTACGGTCAAGGGAAGACCGCGCAAAGTGCTGGTGCATTTCGACAAGAACGGCTTTGCCTATACCCTCGACCGCGCCACTGGTGAGGTCCTCGTGGCGGAGCCTTTCGTGAGCCTCAACTGGGCCAAGCGGATCGATCTCACCACCGGCCGGCCGGTGCTCGATTCCAGCAAATTCACCGGGGCCTCCAGAGGCAACGTCAAATACATCTGTCCCAGCCTGGAGGGCGGAAAGAGCCCGGTCTCCGCGGCGGCGTATTCGCCCCGCACCACACTGTTCTACGTTTCGACCGTCAACCTCTGCATGGACTTTCACGCCGAGGTGAAGGCGCGGATCCGCGGGACGCCGTTCATCGGTGCGAGCACGCCCTATGTCGCTGGCCCGGGCGGGCACATGGGAGCCTTCATCGCGTGGGACGCTGCGAAGGGCGTGAAGCGCTGGGAGATCAAGGAAAAATATCCGGTATGGAGCGGCGTGGTGGTCACCGCCGGGGACGTGGTGTTTTACGGGACGCTGGATGGCTGGCTCAAGGCCGTGAATGCCAGGACGGGCCAACCGCTCTGGAAATTCAAAGTCGGCTCCGGTGTCGTCGGAGCGCCGATCACATACCGCGGCCCTGACGGCCGACAGTACGTGGCCGTGTACTCCGGCATCGGGGGCGATTGGAGCCTGATCTCCGGGGATCTGAACGCCGATGATCCGAGCGATGTGCGCGACCCGGCCGATTTTATCCGCGACCTTGCCCGCTACACCAGCCAGGGTGGCATGGTCTGGATCTTCGCGTTGTGACGAGTGCCGTGAGGGCCGCGGCCGTGGCGATGGCGGTGCTGGCGCCGGTTGCATGCGGCGGCGGGAATCCGGCGCCGTCGGGCGACAGCGCCACGCAGCAAGCCGTTGCGGCACTGGCGCCGCCGGGTGACAGTCTTCAGAATCCCTACGCAGGACAGCAGAAGTCGGCCACGGAGGGGGGAAAGCTGTTCAGCTCGATGAACTGCGACGGCTGCCATGGGGGAGGTGCGACGGGATTCGTGGGGCCCAGCTTGAGTGACGGCCGGTGGCGCTACGGCGGAGGCGATGGCGCAATGTTCCATTCGATCTACTACGGCCGACCGAAGGGCATGCCCGCGTTCGGCGGACTCCTGCCACCTGAGATCGTCTGGAAACTGGTGACCTACCTGCAATCGCTTCCGGTCCCCAAGTCTGTTCCGACCCAGTCCTGGTAATCCGGTCAGAAGTCGATTCGGACACCCTGACCCGTCGCGTCACCGCCTCCCGGCACAGGTTTTCCCGATGGGTCGAATGCCTCGTAGGTGATGGTCGATTCGAATGACCTCCCGTCGTCAGCCAGGCGGATCCGCTCGGTGAAGACGCCATGGCCGGCGGGCAGCCATCCCCCTCCACCGGTCATGTCCTCGAGGCGCGCCGGAGCCCGGGTCTGGTAGAACAGATACCTTGCCTCGTACTGCTTCGGCCCCACCTCGCGCCATACTCCATACGCCGGGGGCACCGGCGGCGCCCCATCGTAGTTGGACGACTCGGTCAGCGTGCCGCCGGCGTTGAA
>CAYTMW010000118.1:0-1924 GCA_964439025.1 uncultured Gemmatimonas sp.
GTCGCCGTGATCGTGACCGGGGTGACGCCGCTGACCGAGGCGAGCACCGACTGCGGGCCCGAGGCGGTGCCGAGCGTCCACTTCACGGTGGCGTTGCCGTTGGCATCGGTGAGCGCCGACCCCGCGCTGAGCGAGCCTCCGCCGGAGATCACCGCGAAGGTCACCGGGACGCCCGACTTCGGGCCGTCCACCGCGTCGGTGACTTTGACGACGAGATCGATGGGGAGCTTGGTCGCGACGGTGCCGGTCTGTCCCGCGCCGGCCACGATGAAGAGCTTGGCGGGAGGCGCCGTGGTGGCGGTGGCGGTGAAGACCACCGGTTGCAACTGGCCCAGGCTCGCCGTGACCGAATTGGCGCCGGTCGCCGAACCCAGTCTAAGCGAAGCGGTCGCCAGCCCGTCGGCATCGGTCACCGATTCGCTCGGTGTGACGGTGCCGCCGCCCGCAATCACGTCCCATTCCACCGTGACGCCCTCGACAGTAGCGCCGGTCTGATCCTCGACCCGGACGACCAGGGGCTGGGCGAGTGTGGATCCGAGCGCTCCGAACTGCCCGCTGCCCGATACCGCGATGAGAGTTGCGAGACGCGGCCCGGTCGTCGAGGCGCAACCCGCCACGATCATTGCGGCAAACATCAGGGCAATGGCGATCCAGGCGCGGCCTGAACGACGCTGCATAACAGTCCTTCGGATGGCAGACTTTCCACGGCCCCAACCGAGCGGGCTCGGGGTGGGCCACCCACCAGGTGGTGGCTTGGGCGAACGCTCTAAATAATTACAGTGAATGAAGTTACCAACATCAACCCCGCGACTTTCCGGGGTGGAGATGTCCGGGTGGGGGCGGTCATGTCACACCGCGGCGACCGTCGTGATTCCAGCCGAACGGATTGGAAGGGGGCAAGTTCCGCGCCGAATGGGGGTTGCCCTCCGCGGGGGTTATCCTTTGCCGATGCCTGACAGCCACCGCCGGGCCGCTTTGGCCCTCATCATGGCGTCGGTTCTGTTCTCGACCGGCGGGGCCGCAATCAAGGCGATGGAGTTCACCGGGTGGCAGATCGCGAGCCTGCGCTCGGGAATCGCCGGGCTCACCCTTCTCATCCTCGTTCCGGCCGCGCGCCGGGGATGGGGTTGGCGCGCCGGGCTCGTCGGCTCGGCGTACGCCGCGACCTGCATCTGTTTCGTCCTGGCCAACCGGCTCACGTCGAGCGCGTCGGCGATCTTCATCCAGTCGGCCAGCCCGCTCTTCCTGCTGCTGCTCGGGCCGCTGCTGCTCAAGGAGGGGGTCGCCCGGCGGGATATCCTGTTCATGATCCCGGTCGCGTTCGGGCTCGCGCTCTTTTTCCTGGGAGAGGAGCGGCCGATCGCCACCGCCACCGATCCCGTCGCGGGCAATCTCATCGCGGCACTTTCCGCCGTCACCTTTGCCTTTGCTGTGACGGGGCTGCGCTGGCTCGGGCGGAGCGGGGGAATCGAGGGGGCGACGCCGATCACCGCCGCCGCGATGGGGAATGTGATCGCGTGCGTTGTGGCGCTTCCGATGGCGCTCCCCCTCGGCGCCCATTCGTCGGGGGACTGGACGATCCTGCTCTACCTCGGGGCGTTCCAGATCGGGTTCGCGTACATCCTGGTGGCCCGCGCGATCACCCGGGTGACGGCGCTCGAAGCATCGGTACTGCTCCTTCTCGAACCGGTCCTGAACCCGATCTGGTCGTGGGTCGTCCACGGGGAAATTCCGGGGACCGCGGCGCTGGCCGGAGGGGGCCTTGTTCTGGGCGCGACGGTGGCTCGCGCATGGTGGTCCGAGGGGCGGAAAGGCTTGACCGAAACGCTGTCGCCACACTAGTATATGCGGTTTGCGGGACGGCGGGGGTGGCACAACCTCGTGGTGGTTGTAGCTCAATCGGTTAGAGCGCCGGACTGTGGCT
>CAYTMW010000119.1:0-1870 GCA_964439025.1 uncultured Gemmatimonas sp.
CGCTCCAGCAGCGCGCGCACCGCCGGGGCGCCGATGTCGGCGCGGAAGCCGGTGTCGCCGTCCTCCCGCGCTTTGGCGCGGAGAGCGAGATATTCCTCTTCATCCAGCAGCTGCTGAAACTCGACGTCCTGCTTGCCCGGCTCGATGACCACGTAGCTCGAGTAGTAGATCACCCGCTCGAGATCGCGCAGGGTCATGTTGAGCAAATTGCCCATCGGACTCGGCAGCGTCTTGAAGAACCAGATGTGCGCCACCGGCACCGACAGCTCGATGTGCCCCATCCGCTCGCGGCGGACCTTGGAGAGCGTCACCTCGACGCCGCAGCGGTCGCAGATCACCCCGCGATAGCGGATCCGCTTGTACTTCCCGCAGTGGCACTCCCAGTCCTTGACGGGACCGAAGATGCGCTCGCAGAAGAGGCCGTCCCGCTCCGGCTTGAAGGAGCGGTAATTGATGGTTTCCGGCTTGGTGACCTCGCCCCAGGACCACCACGAGCGCAGCCCCTGCAGCTCCAGGCGCTCCCGCTCTTTCGGGTCGCGCGGTCCCCGGATTTCCTCCGGTGCCGCGATCCGGATCGCGATGTAGTCGAAGCTCGAATTCTTGGGCTCGCGCCCGCTGCGAAAATCGATCATTTACTCCTCGCCCTCAGCGGTGGTCCCGAGTGTGACTTTCAGTCCCAGCGCCTGCAGTTCCTTGACCAGCACGTTGAAGGATTCCGGAATCCCCGGATCGGGGAGGTTCTGGCCCTTCACGATCGCTTCGTACACCTTGCTGCGGCCGTTCACGTCGTCCGACTTGACCGTGAGCATTTCCTGCAGGAGGTGCGCGGCGCCGTACGCTTCCAGCGCCCACACTTCCATTTCACCGAACCGCTGGCCGCCGAACTGGGCCTTGCCGGCCAGCGGCTGCTGCGTCACCAGCGAGTACGGCCCGATCGAGCGGGCGTGGATCTTGTCGTCCACGAGGTGCGACAGCTTGAGCATGTAGATCGCCCCGACCGTCACGTCGCTCTCGAACGCCAGCCCGGTTCGCCCGTCACGCAGCCGCACCTTGCCGGCCGGCGTGAGCCCAGCGGCCCGGATCAGCTCGTCGGCGGCGGCGCTCACGTCGTTCACCCCCGCCTTGCCGCGGAGCAGCGCGGCAAGCGCCGGCCGGCCGGCATTCTCGAGCGCCGCGGGGGCGTCGAGGGCTGCCAGCTTTTCCAGCTCCTTGAGCGCCGCATCCCGTCCCCTGCCGGCCACTTCCGCCGGCGACTTGTGGAAATTGACTTCGTATCCGCGCTGGGCGCTCTGGCGCGCGGCGAGCTCCTTTGCCGCGGCGGTGAGGTAGGTCTTCACCTCCTCGTAGAGCGCCTTGGTCCGGGGCCCGCCCTTGGCCAGCAGCTCGATTCCCGAGGCATCGAGGGTCGCCCCTTCGATGCCGGACTTCTTGAGGTCCGCGATCACGACATCGATCAGCGGGGCATCGGGTGCCGGCGCCTTGTGCGCAAGCCGCAGTCCGTCGCTGGCCCAGCTGAGCCCGGCCAGGCGCATCAGCACGCCGATCTCGGCCTCGTCGGCGCCACGGAACACCGGCGTCTTGGCCTTGAAGCCGAGGATCTGGGCGCACCACCCGAGGTGCGTCTCCAGGATCTGCCCCACGTTCATCCGGCTCGGCACGCCGAGCGGATTGAGGACGATGTCCACCGGGCTGCCGTCCGGGAGGAACGGCATATCCTCCTCCGGGACGATCCGGGCGACGATCCCCTTGTTGCCGTGGCGGCCGGCCATCTTGTCGCCGACGGAGATCTTCCGCTTCTCGCCGAGATACACCTTGACCAGCTGGATGACGCCCGGAGGCAGCTCGTCCGGCTGGAGAATCTTGTCGATCT
>CAYTMW010000120.1:0-1807 GCA_964439025.1 uncultured Gemmatimonas sp.
AACGGCCACCCCGGATACCGACGGCAGGGAAGGGCTCCGCTCGCTCGAGATCCTGATCGCCACCTACCTCTCCGCGCGCGATGGGCGCCGGGTTCCCCTGCCGCTGGAGTAGCCGATGAGCTCCGTCGCTGCCTGGCGGAGCTGGTTCCCGATTACGTCCCGCGCGCAGGCTGAATCCGGCGCGCGAGCACCTGCTGCCAGAACGTCAGCGTCCGCTCGGCCACCGCCGAATCGACGAAGTGCTCGAGTATGCGATGCCGGGCCCGCTCTCCCAGCGTCCTGACCCTGGCGGGATTCGCGAGCAGCTCCTGCAGGGTGACCACCATTCCTTCCTGATCGTCCACGACAATCCCTGCGTCGCCGACCAGTTCGGGAAGCGCCCCCGCGCGGGTGACGACCGGCGCGATGCCCCGGGCCATTGCCTCGAGCAACACCGGGTTGGAGCGGTCGACCCAGGTGGAGGTGTCGTGCGATGGGACCACGAGACAATCGATCTCTTCCCAGACCGGAGTCAGCTCGCTCCGCGGCACACCACCGAGCCAGCGAATCCGCGAAGCGAGTCCCAGGCGCTGGGCCAGCGCCTCCAGCGCCTCCTGCTCGGGGCCGGTGCCCACGATGGCGAGGGTCCAGGCGCCCATGAGCCCCGCGGCGGCGCGGAGCAGCAGCTCGCCACCGCGCTCGGGGACGAGGCGGCCGATGAAGCCGAGACGGATGCCGCGGCGCATCTCGCCTCGGGAGAGCGGTGGCGCCGGGGTCACCCCGAACTGGGGCAGCATGGCGCGGAGTGCGGCGGGCGCCGCCTCGGCGAGGAGGTCGGCGGCCATTCGATTCCCGCCGATGACACCTGCCGCATCGGCAAGTGTCGCACGATAGCGGCGACCCTCGAAGAGTCCCCGGCGGGGGCGGAGACTCTCGGCGCTGAAAACGACGTGGGGAATCCGCAGCCGGCGCGCCGCGGATGCCAGTGCAGCGGCGGCCTGGGTGCCGGGGGGCTCCTCGATGTGGACGAGGTCGGGCCGGAAGTCGGACAGGATGCGGCGGAGAGCCCGGGCGTTCCAGTCGAGACGGGTGGGATCGGCGCGGTCCCCCTTCACGGGAACGGGGGTCAGGCGGATGCCGCCGTCGAGTCCGAGGGTGCCGCCGGGGAGGGCGACCATGAGATCGACACCGAGCCCGGCGAGCGCACGGAGTTTGCCGCGAGTCGGAGGATCGGCGTAGAGATGGGAGAGCATGAGCGCCCGCACGGGGGGAATTTAGCGAGGGCGGGCGTCGAATCGGCAGAACCGTGCTGCGAAGTTTGGGTGAGGACGATAGGTTTGGAGCGAGGGCCCTTAGCTCAGCCTGGTTAGAGCAGCGGACTCATAATCCGTAGCGCGCTGGTTCAAATCCAGCAGGGCCCACTGAAGGCGCTAAGGCGGGAAGGCGCAAAGGCGGAAGGTAGTTCATTGCGCCTGAGCGCCCCTTCGCCTTTCCGCCGTGAGTGGGCGATGAGGGCCTCGAACCCCCGACCTCGCGCGATGCTCTGCAATGGTTTCGCCGGCACAACACTGTCACGTTCGCAGAGATCGTAGCTGTCCTGGGCGGCATACCTCTTGGTGCTGGGGCCCGGCCCGGAGGGTGAGTACCGGGACGGCGCGCGTGAAATGACGCCGCCGGACGTTGGACGGGTGAGGATGGAGACGCGGGCATCCGGCAGATTCGGGGATGTCCGCTTCGCATCTTTCCTCGCAGTCCAATCCGAAACTCTTGACCCTCATGCGGTCGAAGCTCCGGCTGGGGCACTATAGCCGGCGAACCGAGCAGGCCT
>CAYTMW010000121.1:0-1741 GCA_964439025.1 uncultured Gemmatimonas sp.
GCCGACTGGAGCGAATGCGGTGGAGGTAGCCGTACAGGTAGAGCCGCAGGAGATCGCCGGGGGCGTAGCCGGGGCGCCCGGTCTCGGCGGGCACCGCCCGCTGAAAGCCGAGCGCGCCAAGATCGAGCTGCGCCACGAAGGCGTCCAGGAAGCGAACCGGGTTGTCCGCCCGGACGTAATCGTCGAGGAGCTCGGGGAGCAGGACGGCTTGGGTGCGGTCAACGCCGGGGATGTAGGCCATGGGCTGCGCTCACGGTGCGGGGGCGAGGGCCAGCCAACCGGCGTACAATATAGGAAACGGACCTGAGTTTTCACACAGGCTCCGCTTGCTGCCGCCGGCGCGGCGAGGTTCTGGCCGTCGGTGTTAGAATCCAGTGGCGCGCCGCAGCAGAAGCGCGATCCGTTAGCGCGCACGCGTGCGAGGCCGGAGTTGACTGAAACGCGTGCCGCCATCCATCGCCTGGCAAACCCGAGAGACTCAGTGCAGAGCACATCACCGTGAAGAAGTCGCTCAGGCGTCTCGTCCTCGGCACCGGAATCCTCCTCGTCAGTCTCGTCTTCCTGGGTCTGACGGCGAGCCTCGTTGTCCGGCAGGTTGCCGTTCATCGGGCAAAGCGGGACTTTCCTGCGCCCGGCCGAGTCGTCGAGATCGATGGCCGGCTCTCCCACATCTACTGCACCGGACAGGGCTCCCCGACGATACTCCTGGAGTCGGGCCTGGACGACCGGGGTTCTTGGTCTTGGGCCGGCATCCGCGATCAACTCTCCCAAGTGTCCAGAGTCTGCGCCTACGACCGCGCGGGAATAATGTGGAGCGAGCCACGCGATGGCCCGCGGGACGCTGAGAGAATCGCTGGCGAGCTGCACGCCCTCCTCGCCGCCGCATCGGAGCCTCCTCCATACGTACTGGTCGGGCACTCACTGGGCGGGCTGCTGGTGCGGGTATTCGACCGTCGGTATCCGGGCGAGGGCTCGGGCTTCGTCTTCGTGGACGCCTCGCACCCGGAGCAGGACCGTCGGTTTCCCGCGGAGCTGCGGCAGTTGATTGAGAAGAAGAAGTCGGAGCCTGACCAGCGCTGGCTGTTCAGGATCGTCGCGCCGTACCGAATCTTCGCGCCCGAGCGCCCAACGCCGCGGACCGCGTACTGGTGGCGGAGTTTTCCCGAAGGCGTCTTGGCCGAGTCTCGAGCGATCGACGCGATGTCCGAGCAGGCTGGCCGGACAGGCTCGCTCGGGAATCGCCCGGTGGTGGTTCTGACCGCCGGCGTGCCCCTGACAATGCCCGGCGTCTTCGCTGAGGGCAATGCCGCCATGCGGCGCATTTGGGTGGAACTGCATGACGAGCTGGCCGGACTCTCCATAAACTCGGACCACCGGGTTGTCGAGGGTGCCGGCCACTACGTCCACGAGGACCGTCCGGAGGCAGTGGTCACGGCAATCCGGGACGTGGTGACGGCGGTGCGGGAAGGAGGACCAGTGCGGCGCGCGACGGCCGCTACCGGGCAGGCACGAGAGATCGTCGACACATCGGCAGAGCATCGCCGATAACACGCGTGACCTTCAACGAGCGGCGTGCTATGATTCGCGAGAGCTGAGGGGACGTAGACGCGGCGGGGGCCGCGCGTGGGTGTAAACTTGGCGGGGGCGCGCGGCTCCCGCCGCACGTCCCGCAGCTCATTTGCGGTCCGTTAGAAGGCGCTCGTCACTTGGCGTCCGGGTTGGATCGCAGCAGTTCCCAGAG
>CAYTMW010000122.1:0-1732 GCA_964439025.1 uncultured Gemmatimonas sp.
GCTCCAGGACGCGCCACATGTGATCGACCGGGAGCTCGTTGCTGAATTTGAGATCCCGGATCATCTGATCGAGCACGTGAGTCGGCGCCGGCGAGCATCCCCCGTTGTTCAGGTTGATCATCGTGCGGTCCACGTCGAACGCCCGCTGGATCTCGGTCCAGTAGGCCTCATCCTCGGCAACGCTCGCCGCGCTTCTGGTGCCGGCGATCTCCGACGCGCGGAGCACACGACTGATCGCCTGATCGCGGAAAACGGGAAGCGTCGCAGCGGATCCTGCGAGTGCGCTGAGGAACGAGCGGCGGGTGGCCATGCGGCCTCCTCGGAGAGGATCGAAGGGGGAGCGCCTAATTCTCCCGGTGTGCCGAGCGGGGCGCAAGGTGGAGGTCCGGGATCGGCCGATCCGGTGAGCCGCTTGAGGAGACACGCCTCGTGCACTTGCGTACTTCGAGTTTCGTTTAGGTTCTGTACTTGCCGACCGAGCTCCAGTCGGTAAGCCCTTTCCAGATAATAAATTAAGCGATTCTCATTCTTGGCAACCATGACTAAAAACGCGTCATTTTGCATCGCGTCAGGGGGACGATGACGTATCGCCAGGGCGGCCCGAACAACGCGCCGCAGGCGATGCTTGCCGGCTCGGGGCTCCTGGTGTGGAGACGGATCACCTGCAGCGGTGTCGTGCTCGAGCCCGCATTCCGCGTAGCGGCCGGCACCGATCTCCTTTCCGTCGCGGGGCCGGACCGGCGACTTCCAGCTCATCTTCTCCGACGGGGTGAAATCGGTTACCCGACCGGGCCGCATTTTTCCAGTAGAGGACCGCACCGTCCTTAGATTGAGGGCATGGCTGACCTCCCCGCCGTCGTCGTCACCGGTGCATCGACCGGCATCGGTGCATGCTGTGCGCTCCGCCTCGCCCACCAGGGGTACCGCGTCTTTGCCGGGGTTCGGAAGCCCGAGGATGGAGTGCGTCTGCTGGAGGGAGCTCGCGGTGAGCTCCGATGGCTCCCGCTCGATGTGACCGACGCGGGGATGATCAGCCGGGCCGCCGAAACGGTGCGCTTGGCGCAGGACGATCGCGGCCTCGCCGGCCTGGTCAATAATGCGGGAATCGCCGTCGGCGGTCCTCTCGAATACCTCTCCGCCGATAGGCTGAGGGCCCAGCTCGAAGTAAACGTTGTGGGTCTGCACGCGGTGACGCAGGCTTTCATCCCTCTGATTCGCCAGGCGCGCGGCCGCATCGTCAACATCGGCTCGATCGCCGGACGGATCGCCTCGCCGTTCACCGGCGCGTATGCAGCGTCGAAGCACGCGGTCGAAGCGCTGACCGATGCCCTGCGTCTCGAGCTGGCCCCGGAGGGCATTCACGTCTCGGTCGTCGAGCCGGGTCAAATCCGGACACCGATCTGGGACAAGGGGCTTCAGGAGTTTTCCTCGATCACCTCGCAGATTCCGGCCGAAGGCATGCTGCGGTACGGGGGGCGGCTCCAGGCGTTGCATCACATCCTCGAGCGGGCCCGGACGCGCTCGACGCCGCCCGAAGCGGTCGCCGGCGCCGTGCTCCACGCCCTCGAGTCATCGGAGCCCCGCACCCGGTATGTCGTGGGCCGGGATGCGCGACTGCGACTCTGGCTGGCGCGGCTGCTCCCCGATCGTGCCATGGACATGGTGGTCCTCCGAGCGCTCGATCATCTGGAACGGCGCGTGTCATGAACCGTCGATACATCTCCCGCGTGCT
>CAYTMW010000123.1:0-1714 GCA_964439025.1 uncultured Gemmatimonas sp.
CCACGCCGATTTCGGCGGCGAGGTCGAGCGCATTCTCCGCATGGTCGACGGCGTGCTGATCCTGGTGGATGCCGCCGAAGGACCGATGCCGCAGACGCGCTTCGTCACCCGCAAGGCGCTGGCGCTCGGGCTGCAGCCGATCGTCGCCATCAACAAGGTCGATCGCGCCGACGCAGAGCCGCTCCGGGTCCACGACGAGGTGCTCGGCCTCTTCATCGATCTCGAAGCGAGTCACGACCAGCTCGACGCGACGTTTCTCTACACCTCGAGCCGGCACGGCACCGCCACGCTCGACATGGGTACGCCGGGCACCACTCTCTCGCCGCTCTTCCAGGCGATCCTCGATCACGTCCCGGCGCCCACCGGTGATCCGGCTGGGCCGTTCCAGATGTTGATCTCCACTCTCGACCACTCCCCCTTCCTCGGGAGGCTGGGCATCGGGCGGGTGGAGCGCGGCGTGGCGAAGGTCGGTGAGTCGGTTGCGGTGCTGCCGCTGGGCGAGCCGGGGCTCGTGGAAGACGGGGTCGGCGACCAGAGCCGCATCACCCGTCTCTACACCTTTGACGGACTCGCGCGGATCGAGGTCTCGCAGGTGCCGGCGGGAGACATCTGCGTCGTCTCCGGGTTCGACGGCATCGAAATCGGCAAGACGCTCACCGAACCGGGCCACCGCGACCGGCTGCTGGGCATCGCGGTCGAGGAGCCGACGATCTCGGTGGACGTCATCGTAAACAACGCTCCTTTCGCGGGCCGGGAAGGGAAGTACATAACCAGCCGCCAGGTGAAGGACCGTCTCTACAAGGAGCTGGAGCGCAACGTCGCGCTCAGGGTAGAGGAGACGGACACGCCGGACACCCACACCGTCTCCGGACGTGGCGAGCTGCACCTTGGCATTTTGATGGAGACGATGCGGCGCGAAGGGTTCGAGTTCCAGGTGTCCCGGCCGCGCGTGATCACCCGGGTGAGTGACAGCGGTGAGCGGCTGGAGCCGTACGAGGAATTGATGATCGATGTGGCCGAAGACTACATGGGACCGGTGATGGAAAAGCTGGGCCCGCGGCGCGCCGAAATGACCGAAATGCGGAATCCCGGAATGGGGCTGGTCCGGCTGGTGTTCAAGATTCCGAGCCGGGGACTCTTCGGTTACCGATCGGAGTTTCTGACCGATACCCGGGGCACGGGGACAATGCATCACCGGTTTCTGTCCTATGGCCCGTGGGCGGGGCCGCTGGCGGGGCGGAAGCGCGGGGTCCTGGTGGCCGACCGGGAGGGACAGGTGGTCGGGTTCGCGCTGGGCAACCTGCAGGAGCGGGCCCAGATGTTCGTTGAGCCGGGGGTGCACGTGTACGAGGGAATGGTGGTGGGCGAGAATTCCCGTCCCGGCGATATGGACGTGAACGTCACCAAGGAAAAGAAGCTCAGCAACATGCGCACGACGGCAACCGACGACAACATTCAGCTGGAGCCGCCGCGCGACATCACGCTCGAGTATGGGCTGGAGTATATCGAGGAAGACGAGCTGATCGAGGTCACGCCGGAGAACATTCGGCTGCGGAAGCGGATGCTCGCGGCGGTGGATCGGAAGAAGGCAGCCCGGGCAGCGGCCCGGATCGCGGACGCGTCATGACCGGCGCTCCAATCAACCTCGGAGGATGACAATGCAGGCCCTGGTGGCGTCGATTCGTGACGTGAAGCTCCGTCGGCGGTTCGATGA
>CAYTMW010000124.1:0-1709 GCA_964439025.1 uncultured Gemmatimonas sp.
ATCATCGCCCTCCACCTCGCCAGGCGCGGGCGCGGGGCGCCTGACCCGATCGCGGCCCGGGAGCTGGCCGAAATCGAGCGGCTCCCCGCGGACTACGTGGAGCAGATTCTGCTGCGGCTGCGCCGGGCCGGGCTGGTCGAAAGCGTTCGTGGGGCGCGCGGTGGGTATTATCTGGCGCGGGATCCGGAGAAAATCACCGTCTTCGACGTCATGAGCGCCTCGGAGCATCAGACCTTCGAGATCAACTGCGCGAATCATCCGGTGGATGCCGAGCGGTGCAATCCGGGAAGCGCGTGCTCCATCCGCCCGGTCTGGCACGCGCTGCAGCGGCGGATCGACGATCTCCTGTCCGGCATCACCCTCGCCGATCTCATCACGGACCAGCCCGTCGCTCTCGAGCTGGTATCGATCGCCCCGTCGGAGGGCTGACACGCTCACCTCGGACGAGCTGGTTCGCTACGCGCGGCATCTGACGCTCAGCGAAGTCGGGGTACCTGGGCAGGAGCGTCTCGCGGGCGCCCGGGTGCTGCTCGTCGGAGCGGGGGGACTCGGATCGCCCGCGGCGCTCTATCTCGCGGCCGCGGGCATCGGCAGCCTCGGCATCGTGGATGCCGATCGGGTCGAGCTTACCAATCTGCAGCGCCAGGTCCTACACGGGACCGCCGCCGTCGGACGCGGAAAGACCGACTCCGCGCGCGAACGGCTGCACGATCTCAATCCCCACGTCGACGTCATCGCGCACCCGGTCCGGCTCACATCGGAGAATGCGCTCGACATTCTCGGCGGATACGATATCGCCCTCGACGGCAGTGACAATTTTCCCACCCGATATCTCGTCAACGACGCCTCGGTGCTCCTCGGCAAGCCCTACGTCTACGGGAGCATTTTCCGATTTGACGGGCAGGTCTCGGTGTTTGGCGCGCCGGACGGCCCATGCTACCGATGCCTCTTCTCCGAGCCCCCTCCCCCCGACCTGGTGCCGAACTGCGCCGAGGCGGGCGTACTCGGTGTCCTGCCCGGTCTGGTCGGGAGCCTGCAGGCGCTCGAGGCGATCAAGTGGATTCTTGGAATCGGAGAATCGATGGTGGGACGTCTGCTACTCGTCGATGCCCTCAGGATGCGCTTCCGGGAAATTGCGCTCCGCAAGGATCCGGAGTGCGCGGTGTGCAGCCCGAACCGGACGGTCACCCGACTCATCGACTACGAGGCGTATTGCGGCACTGGCTCCGGAGCCGGCGTCAACCAGTCCGAGGTCAGCGTCGGCGAGCTCCGGCGCGGCCTCGATTCGGCCGGCACCCTCATCGTGGATGTGCGTGAGCCCTGGGAGTGGGAGATCGCCCGAATTGAAGGGAGCCGCCTCGTTCCACTCGGCGAGCTCCCTCACCGTCTTACCGAGCTCGACCCGCACGCCGATATCGTGACCGTCTGCCACAAGGGAAAGCGCTCCCTCATGGCACAACAGCTCCTGCAAGGCGCGGGATTCCGGGCGCGGAGCCTGGCGGGCGGGATCGACGCGTGGGCGGAGGAGGCGCAGCCTGGGATGGCGAGATACTAGGAGCTATCGGTTGATGGCTGGTAACCGATAGCCGATAGCCGATAGCTCCCCTTCGGCATGCACGCGGGGGGCAGGCGCCAAAGCGCCTGCCCCCCGCGTGCATGCCGAAGGGGGGACTCGAACCCCCACGGGCTTGCGCCCACTGCGCCCTGAA
>CAYTMW010000125.1:0-1651 GCA_964439025.1 uncultured Gemmatimonas sp.
CAACACTCCTTAATCTCGCCGTCACGGTCGGTTTCAGATCGATTCGTAGATTGGCTCCCGGAGGAACGAGGATCATGCCGACGAGTCGCACGGCCCTGCCGCTTTCCAGCGAAATCCGCGGTGGAGAGCACCTCACCGTCGAGCGCATCCTCTCGGAAGTCGAGGGCGTCGTGGCCGCCATGGTCAACCCGGTGAGCGAGATGGCCTATGTGGAGTATGACCCTGCGCTCGCCGATCCCGATGCCTTGTTCGCGGTGCTCAAGCGTGCCGGATTCGCGCCGGCAGACCGTGTGGCGGGATCATGCTCGGCTTCCTGGTCCAATGGCCGACCCTGGTCACCTTGGTGAAGTTCCCGATACTCGCTCTCATGTATGTGCGGCTGGCGCGCCGGGAAGAGCGGGAGGTCCGCGCCGATTTCGGAGCGGCGTATGACCGGTACGCCGCGGTCACCCCGGCCTTCCTGCCACGCTTCAGGGGTTTTCCTCAGCAGGTGGGCAGCGTCCCCAAACACGGAGCGTCGGTATGAAATTCGATACCAAGCGGTTCACGATCGCGCTCGCCTCGGCCTGGGCGGTGTGGTACGCGATCTGCGCCTTCTTCGTCGCGGTGGCGCCGGAGCAAACGCAGCGGGTCTTCAGCTTCGCGATGCACTACGACCTCACGGGTGGTCGGCACATTACGTGGCCCAGCTTCTTCGGCGGCCTGATCCTGACCACCGCATGGGTCGCCGCGTTCGCCGCCACCGTCGGGGGGTTCTTCAACGTGCGGAGCCGTTCCCGGAGTTCGGAGTCGGTCGCAGGGTGGACGCCCGCAATGCCGAAGTAGCCATCCACGCTCCTGCGATACCGACGCGAGAGACAGGCGGGGTCGAGCGATCGGCCCCGCTCCTATGCGCCGGGCCGTCAGGTGAGGCGGAATCTGCTACACTCCCGTCCTCGTGGACGACATCATCTCTACGGCGCGGACGATGATTGAGACCGTGCGTCACCTGTGTGACGCGGGTCTTGCTGGCCCGATCTGCCTCGCCGTCCATCCCGTCTTCGGTTCCGGCGCCTACGAGGAGCTTCTCCAGAGCGGTGCGCGGGAAGTCGTGACGTGCAATACGATCCCCCACGTCTCTAACCGTATCGATGTCGTCCCGCTGCTCGCGAGCGGCCTCACCGACCAGCTCGCTCGGGTCGCGCCCCAATGAAGTTTCACTATGTCTGGCTGGTCTGGTCCACTGCGTTTCTGATCCCCTGGATTGGGTTGTATGTGCTTTACCCGCGACACCGGATCGCGATGTGGCGGACCAGCGCGTTCATGACGCTCTTCGGCCTGACCGAGCCGCTCTTCGTGCCGGCATACTGGAATCCACCCAGCCTTTTTGAGCTGGCGCGGCGTACCGGCTTTGACGTGGAAAGCTTCATTCTCGCATTCGCGCTCGGCGGGGTAGGCGCGGTGCTCTACAACGGGCTTACTGGCAAGGAAATGGCGCCGCTCGACAACCGCGAACGCAGGCACCCGCGTCATCGCATGCATCGGATCGCACTGCTGACGACCTTTGTCGCATTCCCGATCCTGTATGTTCTGCCGTGGAATGTGATCTACGCGAGTATCGCGGCGATGCTTGCCGGCACAATCGCCGGATTGCTCTGCCGCCCTGATCTGC
>CAYTMW010000126.1:0-1650 GCA_964439025.1 uncultured Gemmatimonas sp.
CGGAACCTGTCAATAGAAATGAGACACACGCGGGACGAATTTAGTGTTGCACCTCCTGTCAAGCGTAAATGAAAGTCCCCACCCGGCGACATGAAGAGTCCCCAGTTTGGCGACAGCGAAAGTCCCCACGGCGACAACGACCCCACTGCGTCAGTGAAGGACGGCCTCACCTCCTTTCATGGAAGGCAGGAGATCCGCCAGCAGGACGAGCTCGTCGCAGTGCGGACACGGCCCACCGGGGCCTGCCTTCCGACAGAAAGTCCCGCAATCGGAGCAGCGCTGCTCGCCAAGATACCGGGTCTCGCAGGCCGGGCACTCGTAGATCGTGTCCGCCCGGCGAGTACCGAGAGGGATGCCGGGGACTGGCCTAGCATGCCGCCGCCGCCAGGCGGCCTGGCGGCAGGCCGCGGAGCAGACCCGCTGGCGCCCCACCGGCGTGAAGGGCAGCCCACACATCGGGCACGGGATCGTTACGCCAACGTTACGCGACGGGATCATAGGATCCTCCTGCGCTCGTGGGCGGCGGATTGATCCATGCTGCGGTTGGGAGTGCCGGCGGTTCAGGCGCACCGCTCACGAACCGCTCGGGATGGGTGGCGTAGGCGGTCGCCAACACCTGGCGCCGCGCGGCATGGAACGCCTCGGCCCGGCCATAGTGGACTGCTTCCGGGGTCAGGAGCCCGATCCCCGAGTGGCGATGCTCGGTGTTGTACCAGGGGAAGAACTCCTGACAGAACGCGCGGGCTTCCTCCATGCTGGCGAAGCGGGCCGGGAACCCCGGCCGATACTTCAGGGTCTTGAACTGGGCCTCCGAGTACGGATTGTCATCGGAGATGTGGGGGCGAGAGTGGGTTTTGGTGATGCCCAGGTCCGCCAAGAGAAAGGCCACCGGCTTCGAGGTCATGGACGTGCCGCGATCGGCATGCAGCGTGAGCTGGGCTGGCGCGATCTGCTGTTTGGCCGCGGTCGCGGCGATCAGTTCCTCGGCGAGCGCCGCGGTTTCTCGGTCGGCCACCATCCAGCCCACCACGTAGCGGCTGAAGATGTCGAGGATGACGTACAGGTGGTAGTAGGTCCATTTGGCCGGACCCAGCAGCTTGGTGATGTCCCAACTCCACACCTGGTTCGGAGCCGTGGCCAGCAGTTCGGGCCGGGCGTAGGCCGGATGGACGCGCTGGTTCCGCCGCTCGGCGGTCTCCCCGGCTGCGGCGAGGATGCGGTACATGGTCCGTTCCGAAGCCAGATAGGCGCCTTCATCCAAGAGCGTAGCGTAGGTCTCGGCCGGGGACGCGTCGCAGAACCGCGGGGCGTGGAGGAGGTCCAGCACCGCCTGGCGCTCGCTCGCGTCGAGAGCACGAGGATGGGAGCGACCCGGGGCCTCCAGCTCCTCTATCGTTACCCCATCGTTACGCGACGGGCCGGGCGGCTCGGTACTTCCCCCCGGCACACGTCGCACCGGTGGTGGGGGCCTCCGCTCCCGATAGAAGCGGGCCCGGCTGACGCCGAGGGCAGCACAGGCGTCCTGCACCCCAACGGTCCGGGCAAGCGTGGCGGCGGCATCCATCAGCATGTCGGGTGCTCGGCGGCGGTGGACGTCAATCCCAAGAGCGCCGAGACTTTTTTTTGGATGTCGATGATGGCTTCGGCCGC
>CAYTMW010000127.1:0-1591 GCA_964439025.1 uncultured Gemmatimonas sp.
ACCAGCTGGATGACGCCCGGAGGCAGCTCGTCCGGCTGGAGAATCTTGTCGATCTGGTCTTCGGCCTTTTCCTCGACCCGCGCGCGCTCACGGGCTGCGGCTTCGATGGTGGCCCGGATCCGCTCGTTCGCCGAGCGCTCCTGCACCCGGAGGGTCTTGAGATCGACCTCGGTGAGATCGATGCCCCGGAGGCGGTCGGCGGTGAGGGTCGTGGCGGCGGGGAGGAACTCCTCCACCGTCCCGGCCTTGAGCATGAGCGCGACGGTCTGCCCGGCGAGCAACGCCGCGAGCTCGTTCAGCATCACCTCGTTGATCCGGTTCTTCTCGTCGTGCTCGATCCGGCGGACTTCGCCGATCCGCTCGCCGCGATCCTTCTCGACGACCTGATCCTCGATGCGGCTGAAGATCTTGACGTCGATGACCGTACCCTTCATGCCGGGCGGCACCTTGAGGGAGCTGTCCTTCACGTCCTTGGCCTTCTCGCCGAAGATCGCGGTGAGCAGCTTTTCCTCGGGAGAAAGCTCGGTCTCGCCCTTCGGAGTGATCTTCCCGACCAGGATGTCGCCCGGCTTCACATGGGCGCCGATCCGGATGATCCCGCGCTCGTCGAGATCCACCAGCGCTTCATCGGAGACGTTGGGGATTTCCCGGGTGATTTCCTCCTGGCCGCGCTTGGTGTCGCGGACGTGGAGCTCGAGCTCCTGGATGTGGATCGACGAGTACACGTCCTCCTTGACCAGGCGTTCGGAGAGGACGATCGCATCCTCGAAGTTGTGCCCATACCACGGCATGAACGCCACGATGACGTTGCTGCCGAGGGCGAGCTCGCCGGCCTCGGTGGCGGCGCCGTCGGCCACGATCTGTCCGTCGGCGACCCGCTCCCCTTCGTGCACCAGCGGCCGCTGATTGAGCGCGGTGTCCTGGTTGGTGCGCCAGAATTTCTTCACCCGGTAGCGGTCCACCTGCGCCAGGCGGGCGAGCGGCTGGTCGCCGATCGGCGACTGCCCTTCTCCGCTGTCGATGACGATCTCGTCCGCCGTCACCCGGGTGACCACGCCGCCACGCCGCGCGGCGATGACCGACCCGGAATCGCGGGCCACCTTCTCCTCGAGCCCGGTCCCGACCAGCGGGGCCTGGGGGAAGAGGAGCGGCACCGACTGCCGCTGCATGTTGGAGCCCATCAGCGCGCGGTTGGCGTCGTCGTGCTCCAGAAACGGAATCAGCGCCGCGGCGATCGAGACGAGCTGCTCGGGGCTCACATCCATGAAGTCGATGCGGGCCGGCGGCAGGAGGGGGTAGTCGTCACCCTTCCGGCAGAGGACCAGCGCATCGGTGAACTTGCCGCCGGCATCCAGCAGCGCGTTGGCCTGCGCCACCGTGTAGCCCTCTTCCTCGCTGGCGGAGAGCCACCGGATGTCGTCGGTGACCCGGCCGTCTTTCACGATCCGGTACGGGGTTTCGATGAAGCCGAGATCGTTGATCCGCGCGAAGGTCGAGAGGCTGGTGATCAGGCCGATGTTCGGGCCTTCCGGCGTCTCGATCGGGCACATCCGGCCGTACTGCGAGTAGTGCACGTCGCGGACTTCGAAGC
>CAYTMW010000128.1:0-1586 GCA_964439025.1 uncultured Gemmatimonas sp.
TGATGTTCTCCTCGGTGGCCGGCACCGTCTCGAAGTAGTTGGTGCGGTCGTACCAAGTCGACCCGTTGGGGCGCGAGCCGTGCTCGGTCAGCTCCTGCGGGATGTTGAGGTGCCCGGGCGAACCCTTGAAGACCATGTGCTCCAGCAGGTGCGCCATGCCGGTCTCGCCGTACCCTTCGTGCCGCGAGCCGACCAGGTAGGTGATGTTGATCGTCGCGGTGGGCCTGCTGGCGTCGGGAAAGATCAGCACCCGAAGGCCGTTCGCGAGCGTGTATTCGGTGATCCCTTCGACCGAAGCCCCCTTGGTGACGCCCGGGGGAAGCTGTGCGGCGAGAGGAAGTGCTCCGGCGAGGACTAACCCGGCAATGGCGCGGACGAGACGCATGGGGACCTGCCCTTCGAGGGAGAATCGCTGCGGAGAACCAGCCCCGAAGCTATCTCCGATCGGCCCGTATGTCGATGGAAGCGATCGAATTCGCCACTAAACCCCTACCTCGTCCCTGGCATCTCAAGTCCGGTATTCCGATTGCTCCCGCCTCCTCTAGTCAAGAGGAAAGAAGGCCGCCAATGAGAAGCGCGATCATAAGTCGCTGCAGATAGGCTCCCGCCTTTATTCTGGCCACGCTCCTCTCAACGCCCTTGCTTGCCCATCCGGGCTCCGGCATCGTCGTCGACCGGCAGGGCCAAGTCTATTTCGTCGATACAGGTTCAGGGTTGCGGACGACCGGTTCGGCAGCGTCCGGCTGCCCTCGGGCTCCAGCGCGGACATCACCCGGGTGGGCTCCCTGCCGTCGCTGCTGCTTGCCAGCGACTTTCCACTCGCGATGGGTCGCGATGGCAACCTCGATTACCCCTCACGGGGCTCCGGGGGAGCTTTGGACATCCTGCGGCTGCTGCCTTCGGGACGGAGCTCGGTGCTCACCAGCGTTCCCCTTCGCCACCTGGATGCCTTTCGCGGTCACCTTGGTTTCCGCGTCCACGGTAGCAACGTGGTACGGCGTCAGGCACCAGGCGGGAGCATCTTGGTTTGGCGTCATGCGGAATCCCGCGAGCGCACATCTACCCTCTAACGCGGCTCACACATGGTACGACTCTTGTTAGACTCCGGCAAATGCCGTACGGGGAGCCTGGACAGATGTCATTTCCAATCGTGGCTGGACAACGCAACCCGTGCGGTGCAGGAACTCCCCTTCAACAAATATGATCGCCATTCATGGTCGTCCTGATACATACGAGGTTACTATCTGGGGTGCGCTTTGCCCGAGGTGGCTGCCGATCACCGGACGAGAAATAGATGACTCGCAGACTCGAATACCGCGCCGGGGTGCTTCAAGCCTACCCCGAGGTCTACTCCCCGGCGGCACTCCAGGCGTTGGAGGCACTGGCGCCGCTGAACCGTGAGCGGCGCGAGCTGATGGCAGCGCGGATCGCGCGGCGGCTGGCGCGGACGCGCGGCCGCCAGCGCATGGCCTTCCTGGACCCCCATGCGCTGATCGCGCGCACCGCCATCCGGGTGCAGGATGCCCGCGATGGCAACTTCGAGGGCAGCGAGATCCCCGCCGATTTGCAGCGCCAGTGGATCCAGG
>CAYTMW010000129.1:0-1582 GCA_964439025.1 uncultured Gemmatimonas sp.
AGAGCCGCTCGTCGACCACCTGGGACGCAGGATGCTGCTCGCCACTGACCTGAGCGACGCATCGCGCGACATCGATGCCCGCGCGATCGAGCTCGCCGAGGAGGCCGGGGCAGGTCTGCTGATTCTGGCCATCATCCGGTCCGAAGCCAGCGGAGACGGCTCGTTCCAGAAGCGCCTTGGAGCGCGGGTCCGTCTCGCCCGCCGGCGGGGGATTGACGCGGAGGGCAGGATCGTGGCAGGCGATCCAGCCGATGCCATCCTGCGCGCCGCCGCTTCAACCAGCGCAGAGGCGATCGTCATCGGCCACGACCAGTGGCGCGGATGGGCGAGCGCAGGGTGTGTCTGCGGGCACGTCATCCTCCACGCGCCCTGTCCGGTGCTCATCACGCACGTGCCGACGGCGGCCTGAGCCGGCGCGATGCCGGCGCGAAGGCGGCCGACCATTCGCGCGGTGGAGGCCGGTCGACGTCCACCGTTTGGCCAGCTGGGTCGTGACGGCCAGATCTTCTGCCCGAGACGGCGGCGTGACTGAGTCGATGAGAGCTCACGGGGAGCCACGGGCACGCGCAAGGGTCGGGCGTGTGCCCGGCCCTGCGCTGCCTCGCGTCGGGTGCGCCGTCGGGCGGCCTTGACCGTGATCTCGCGGGGCTTTGCACCCTGGCCGATCGCGTCGGCCGGGTCGTGTCCGGCGGACATGCGACACCTCCGTGCGGTTGCACAAGTTCCAGGTCACTCTCACTTCCCCCGGCGGTACTACCGGCGAGTCAGAGCCCCGGTTTGGCCCACATCCGATAGCCAGACCGCGCAAGGCCCGAGCCGAGGACCAGGCTGCTGAGGACGGCCACGAACCAGACTGCTGGTGATACAAGTTGGGCGATTCCAAACCCCACCAAGTAAGACGGTGCGCCCACTGCGATAGAGATGCCTGACCACCGGGGGAACGCCCTCGATCTCGCCATGGCAATGCCCAATATCACAAAGCCGGCCATGAAACCGACGGCGGCGAGGCCGTTGAAGACCACCACCGGCAGATAGCGACTGATGGCGTCAAGCGTTTCGGGTGCCTCCGCAGCCAGAACCGGGGCGAGGAAACCGAACATGCTGGAAATCGCAAGCAGGGTGGTGCCCGCGAAAGTCACCAAGAATCCAGTCAACCCCAGCCGCCCCATACGTTGCGATTCGGCACCGTAAAGCGCCGGGAGACCAAGAAGGACCAGCACGTAGGAGACGGCGTAAACGGCATGAGAACTGACCAGTCTCACCTCGGTCTCGAGAATGGCGACCGGGGTCTCCTGGGAGGGGTGCAATGCCGTCGCCACGACAAACAGCAAGCCACCAGCGGCCAAGACCATCCCGCCCCCGCGAACGAGAGCAGCCGATGACGTGCCTCCGCTGCCGAGAGCAACCTGTTCTTCCACCTTGCTCCTCCAGCTAGCCGCGCCAAACCCAACAGCGGCTACCGATCATACAGGCAGGAATCGGTTGGTTTGTGCTCAGCGCAAGCGAGGAATCGCGGAAAATCGGTCACCTGACTCTGGATCAAGGGTAGGCCGACCGTTCGAGTCGACCCCACCAGATGTAG
>CAYTMW010000130.1:0-1556 GCA_964439025.1 uncultured Gemmatimonas sp.
GACGCCCGGCGCAGCGTGCCCGTACCTTCGGGGGGAGAAAGGAAATTCCTATTCCTAGGAGCTGCAGGTCGACCGGCTCGAGCGGGAGGTGGTCGCGGGGATCTGGCGGCATGGGCGACCGCGGGAAATATGATCGATTGAATCATACCGGCCGCAGGCGCGCCAGTTTCCCCCCGGCGCTCAGGGTTCACGCTGCGAAGGGTCCTTGACTCCTACTTGATGAGAGACCCATAGTATGCGCCCGACTTCTTCTCGAGGCTCTACCCATGCTCGCACGTCTTGGTCTCGCATTGGTCTTGATCCCGGGCATATGCCGGTCGACGACCGCGCAGCAGGCGATCCTGCTCCAGCCCGGTGATAGCGTCAAGTTGCTCGCGCCGACGCTGACGGCCAGTCAATACACGTCCCTGACTGGGGTCGTCAGGCGGATCGGGCCCACCGACCTATTCATCGCCGCCCCGACCGGAGCCGAGCGTCGGATCCCGCTCTCGGCAATCGTGGAATTGCGCCGGGCGTCGGGTTTCCGGCGAGAGATCTTGCGAGGCATCGATGCTGGTTTGGGTGTTGGCAGCACTGTCGCCCTGCTGCTCCAGAAGTCCGACGGAGTGGGCGGCAGTTCCGACAACCAACGCCAACTGATCATCACGGCGGCTCTCGGAGCGGTGGGCGGGATCGTGGGATCTCGAATCAAGACGACTCGCTGGGAAGTCCTCTCGCTGAGTGCGGTGCGGCCCGAACCGTTGCCTGGGACCTTCGTTCGAATCGTGAGTCCGCGCCTATCGACGGGCGCCCCGGTGAGCGGCACGATCCGATCGTGGAGCGCGGACAGCGTCGGATTCCAACCTGAGCATGACCCGGCAATCCTGGTGCTCCCAGCCAGCGAGGTGAGCTCGGTCGAATGGCCGGTGACTCGAGGGCGACAGACGACGAGGGGTGGTCTGATCGGGGGCGGGATCGGGGCGGTAGTCGGAGCGATCGCGGCTGGTGCGGCAGCAGAGGACTGCAGCGGCGGATTCCTCTGTTTTCCGCCTGAAGCGATGGCGCTTTTAGGTGCGGCGGTTGGCTTTGGTGTCGGCGGGGTGGTCGGCGGGACTCTCGGCTACCTGACTCACTGGACCAAATGGGAACATGGCGAGCCAGGTCGCCGGCGGATCTCGGTCGCCCCGCTGATCTCGCCGCATGGCGGGGGGCTCGCAATATCGGTCAGCTTCTAGCAGCGAGGGGGGTCGGAGCCTGGATCGGGCGACTTGGCCGACGGCCTTGCCAGGGGCTACAAACCGGACGGGCCCACGGCCGGCGCCGAGCGGGTGGATCCGCTCGAGTTCCTGGCCCGCCTCGTCACCCACATCCCCAACCCCGGCCACGTGATGCAGCGCTACTCCGGCTGGTACGCCAGCCGGACCCGGGGCACGCGTCGACGCCGGGTGCCGGACCCGTCAGGGGCCGAGGCCTCCGGCGTCATCGTCGACCCGGTCGATGGGTCCCTCCGCGCGGCCCGGTCCCGTTGGGCGGCACGGCTCCGCCGGATTGTCGAGGTCGACCCGCTCACCTGCCCC
>CAYTMW010000131.1:0-1526 GCA_964439025.1 uncultured Gemmatimonas sp.
GTTGACGAGTGGACTCCCAGGCTGTTGGCGGCCGACGCCCTGCTCCTCGGGACCGGCCTCGGCGTTCCGCTGCTGAGCGGCCTCGCCAAGCTGGGGATACAGGCAGTGGCTTCCATGCTGGGGACCGGGCCCACTGCGGCGCCGTAAAGCCGTCAGCCATCAGCCTTCAGCCGTCAGCCCCCAATCCCAACGCCCACCCCCCAACCCCCAGCACCGGGTTAGATTTCCTGCACCATGAGCACAATTACCATCACCAAGACCGCCGAAGACGCCGCCTCCAAGAATCTCCGGGTCACCATCCCGGTGGAGCGGGTCGAGGAGGCCACGACCAAGGCCGTCCGGCAATACGCCAAGCGCGCCCGCCTGCCGGGCTTCCGGCAGGGCAAGGCGCCCGAGGCGGTGGTCCGCCGGCGCTTCAGCAATGAGATCCGGCAGTGGGTCATCGAGGAGGTCATCCGCGAGGGCTGGGAGGAGGCCAAGACCGCCGAATCGCTCAAGCCGATCGGCGATCCCTCGGTGCGAAATCTCAAATTCGAAGACGGAAAGCCGGTCGAATTCGAGCTGGTCGTCGAAGTCCGGCCCGAGCTCAAGCTCGGGCGTCTCGGCGGCTTCTCGCTCACCCGAACCGTCCAGCCGGTCACCGACGCGATGGTCACCGAGCAGCTCGGACGACTCCGGGAGCAGCGGGCCACCTGGCTCCCGGTCGATGGAACCAAGCCCGCGCCGGGAGAGATGGTCCGGGTGGAAGTCGCTCCGCTCGAGAACGGCGAGGCGAAGGAGGCCCAGCCGTACACGATGGTACTGGGCGACGGCCAGGCGCTCCCGTCTCTCGAAGAAAAAATCATGACCCTCCTCCCCGGCGAGACCATCGACACCGATGTGCGCTTCCCCGACGACCACCCCGATGCCGAGCGCCGCGGCACCTCGCGCTCGGTCCGGCTCACCCTGCATGAGGTAAAGAAGCAGGAATTGCCGCCGCTGGATGATGGACTGGCCAAGGAAATCGGGGACTTCGAGACCCTCGACGCGCTCACGGCCGCGGTGCGCGAGGATCTGGCCGCTGCCGCCGCGCGCGACGCCGACGCCTCGGTGCGCGAGCAGCTCGTGCAGCAGCTCATCGAGGCCAACGGGGTCGAGGCGCCCGCGTCGATGGTGGACCGGATGCTCCACTCCCTGCTGCACGCCTACGAAGTCGGCCACGACAAGGCCGAGCATTTCAACGCGGAGTTCCGGCCGGTCGCGGCGGCGCAGGTGCGGCGCGAGCTGCTGCTGTCCGCCGTCGCCGAGCAGCAGTCGCTCAAGGCCACCGAAGCCGAGGTCGATGCGCGCATCGCGCGGATCGCCGAGCAGCGGAAGGCCACGCCGGCCCAGATCTACACCTCGCTCGAGCAGGCCAAGCGGCTCCCCGAGCTCACGCGGTCGATCACCGAGGAGAAGGTCTTCGACTATCTCCTCTCGCAGTCTACCGTCACCGAGGCAGCGTCGTGACCAGCATGCTGTATCCGCCCTACATCATCGAGCGGTCG